>DATJJA010000061.1:0-129976 GCA_035492595.1 Puia sp. | reverse complement strand
TCAAAAAAATTAAACCCCGCACACTCGGCCAGGCCAGCCGCATCAGCGGAGTAAATCCCAGCGACGTACAAATCCTAATGGTCTTCATGGGAAGATAAAATCCAACACAACAATAAAATAAAACAAATAAACGAATACGCCTTGTGCTGCTATCACCTCGCCACAACACTATATGGGTTGAGCCATCAAATGCTATATACTTGGAACAAACAAATTATTTTATTAGGCGGCCTACACTAAACACTCAACAACATGTCCCCACAGCCCATTAGCAATTTAGTGGTTAAGCCTATAGAACTTCGTAAGCGCTGCTTCGCCACGCGCTTCCTCGTCCGTAACCTTCATTTAACTCGGTTACCCCAAAAGCCGCCTTTCAACCGTGGCAGTAGCTCTGTACCAATGATCACTCAAGGATTGGTTGAAAAAAGATATATCGCCCGGCTTCAGTGGTTGAACAGCGGCGTTGGGGAACTTCTGCGGAGCTGCTTCGCCACGCTCCACCTCGTTCGTAACCTTCGCTTCGCTCGGTTATGCCATTAGGCAACAAGCCATAAAACCCCAATTCAAAAACTTATCAAATAAAAAAGCCCGAAAGAAAAACCTTCCGGGCAAATTCATTCAAAAAAGTGGTTCAATAAACCCAATTATCACATAAATAATTGACTATCAATTATTTAAATATTCACAAACCATACCTCTTACTAATCTCCAACATCCTTTCAATCGGCTTCTTAGCCGCAACCATCAATTCCGGATCCATTAACAATTCCGGCTGTTCATACTTCATACACAGGTATAGCTTCTCAAGCGTATTAAGCTTCATATGCGGGCAGTCGTTACAAGCGCAGCTGTTGGTAGGCGGAGCGGGTATAAAGGTCTTTGTTGGGGAGCTTAGCTGCATCTGGTGAAGAATGCCAGCTTCGGTCGCAACAATATACTCGTTAGAGGAGTCTTTTTTGGTATAATTCAGCAAAGCGGTCGTCGACCCGATAAAATCAGCAAGCCTCAGGATCGGCTCCTCACATTCCGGGTGCGCGATCAACTTAGCCTCCGGATGCCGGATCTTCAGTTTCGTGATCTTCTCCAGGCTAAAGATCTCATGAACCATACAAGCCCCATCCCACAAAACCATATCCCTCCCCGTCTTCTTGATCAGGTATGCTCCCAGGTTCCTGTCAGGCGCAAAAATGATCTTTTGATCCTTCGGAATACTTTCCACGATCTTTTCAGCGTTGGAAGAAGTGCAGATAATGTCGCTCAGCGCTTTCACCTCTGCAGTACAGTTGATATAAGAGATTACGATATGATCAGGATGCTTGTCCTTGAACGCCTTGAACAAATAACCCGGCGCCGAATCAGCCAGCGAACAACCCGCTTTCAGATCGGGCAGCACCACCTTCTTCGTGGGATTGAGTATTTTGGCCGTCTCCGCCATAAAATGCACACCCGCAAAAACGATCAGGTCAGCCGTCGTCTTTTCCGCCTGTTGAGCCAGACCCAGACTATCCCCAAGATAATCGGCAACATCCTGGATATCCGACCCCTGGTAATAATGCGCGAGGATGATCGCATTTTTTTCCTTCTTCAGTTTCTCGATCTCCAGAAAAAGATCCAGCTCGGGGGAAATAGCAATATCCAAAAATCCCCGGGTCGCTATTTTTTTAGTCGCTTCCTCAATGTTAATATCTACCATAGTATTTAATAATAACTATTATTTATAAATAAAACTACTATTACTAGGACGGTGGATTCGTGGATAAGAATTTTTTCAAACCTCTTGAAAATCCAAAGTATCGTAGTTATCCACCTCATTCCACATTTACTTAACACCTGAATCCGCTGTTTGGATGTACGTTTCTCCTGCTTATCCACTGCTGTGGAGGAAAAAGATATCCGGAAAACTATTTTACCCCTGCAGTGTCAACTCCTGTGGAATAACCGGGAGCTTGTACACCGCACCCTCCCCGCCATCCGGTCCAACAAAAGTTGTTTCCCATCTACACCCACTTTCCGAACCTCAAAAAACCGGCTTATCCACCGAAAAACCAGGTTATTCATAACTCCTTGTTGATTATGGTTTCACGTCAAATGTTTCACGGAAACCAACCCGAATGCCGACCCGGTCCAAACCCTGAACAGAAGCCCTTTTAACACCCTTTTCCACAATTTGTTCATATGCATTTTTACCCTATTTTTGCGATCCCCATAATCCGACAATAATATAATATAGGTGACGGGGACCAAAATTACAAAACACAAATATCTTTCAGGGAGAATCAATTTATGTCAATTATTCAGCAAATACGGGAGAAAGCAGCCTGGTTAGTTTTCGGTGTTATTGTCTTGAGTCTGATAGGGTTCATTTTTATGGACGCCAGAACCACCCGCCTTTTTTCCGGTAACCGGTCTACCGTCGTCGGTACTATCGATGGGGAAAAGATCGAGTTTAACGATTTCCAACGCCAGGTCACCAGCGCCGAGGAGCAAGCCAAGTTGAGAGGTTACCCCATGAACGAAGCCATTCAACAGAATATTAAGGAGACAGTGTGGAAGCAGGTGGTTGAAGACGCCCTCCTCAGTAAAAGCTATGCAGCCCTTGGCCTGGACGTCAGCGACAAGGAAGTGAACGATATGCTGGTCGGCGCCAATGCCATCCCCGATGTTAAACAGGCATTCACCGATCCGAAGACCGGGATCTTCGATGCGCAGCAGGCTGCAAACCAGATCAACCAGCTGCGCGCCCTGTATAAAGCAGGCCCGAAAAAGAACGCTGATAATTCCCGTTATGAAGGAGCCCGCCGGTTCTTTGAAGAATCAGTTCCCCAGATCATCAAAATGCGCCTCCGGGAAAAATATACCACTCTCCTGGCCAACAGTGCCTATGTTCCCAAATGGATGATAGAAAAAATGAATGCTGACAACACCCAGCTGGCCAGCGTTTCTTATGTCAACGCTCCTTATTTTACCATCCCGGACAGCTCCGTAAAAATATCGGACGGTGAGATAGAAGAATATATCAACAAACACCAGGCCCAGTTCAAACAGGAAGAAAGCCGCAGCATTGCTTATGTCAGCTTTGACGCATCTCCCAGCGCCGCCGACAGTGCAAAGCTGAGAAGCCAGTTATCCGAGCTGGCCGGAGAATTTGAAAAAGCTCCCGATCCCCAGGCCTTCTTAGCCCGCGTAGGGACCGAGCAGCCATATTTCGACGGATATATTGGCAAGTCCCGGATCCAGGTACCTAATAAGGATTCCATCTTCGCCCTTCAAAAAGGACAGATCTTTGGCCCATACCAGGACGCCGGAAATTACACCGTAGCCAAACTCATCGACGAAAAGACGCTCCCCGATTCCGTCCGCGCCCGCCATATCCTCATTGCAACAACTGATGCCCGCAGCGGCCAGGTTATCAATGATGACAGCACGGCTAAAAAAAGAATTGACAGCTTAAAGAACCTGATCGAAAAAGGTGAACGTTTCGACAGCCTTGCCGCAAAATTTTCGGATGACCCTGGGTCAAAAGAAAAAGGTGGTGATCTGGGCTACTTTACCGCCGACCGCATGGTAAAAGAATTTGCTGACTTTTGCTTCAGTGGAAAGACAGGCGAGAAAAAGATCGTAAAAAGCCAGTTCGGATACCATTATATAGAAATTCTTGACCAGAAAAATTTCGAGCCTGCCTATAAAGTAGCTTACCTGAGCAGAAAGATCGAGACCAGCCCCGAAACAGACCAGGCCGCATCAGGTCTGGCCAGCCAGTTCGCGGCCGAAAGCCGGGATGCAAAAGCTTTCGACGCAAACGTCGAAAAAAGCCACCTGCAGAAACTGCTGGCTCCCGATATCGCACCTGCCGAATACTCGATCCCGGCTATCGGGCCAAACCGCCAACTCGTCAAATGGATCTATGAAGCCGAAACCGGCAATGTTTCCGAACCATTCCCGGTAGGAGACAAATACGTAGTCGCCCTGCTGACAGAGATCAATAAGGAAGGGACCATGTCCGCCGCAAAAGCAAGGAATCAGGTCGAACCCCTCCTGCGCAATAAAAAGAAATCAGAACAGCTGATAAAGAAGCTGGGTAATCCCGCTTCCCTCGAAGCCGCCGCCAGCGCATCCGGCGGACAGGTTCAACGCGCAGACAGCCTCCGCTTCTCCTCACCCTATATCCCAAATGCAGGCCAGGAACCAAAAGTTATCGGATCCGCATTTGATAAAAGCCTTGTGGGTAAAGCCATTTCCCCGGCCATTCCCGGCAACACAGGAGTATTCTTCTTAAAAGTTGAGAACGTCAGCGCCGTTTCAAATCCGGAAGCCGATCTGCAACAGCAGCGCTTCATGCAGGAACAACAACAACGCTACAGGATTACCAACGGACTGGTAGATGCGCTCCGCAAACTGGCCACCATCAAGGATGACCGCGGCAAATTCTACTAATTATCATAAAAATGTCATTTGCAAACCCCGCACCTGCGGGGTTTCTTTTTGTACTATCTTTGCACCGTGAGCGAAGAGATCATCAATAAAGTGGCGCAAAGCGGGTTACTCAACCTCGACCTCGAAGACTACTATCCCCGGGAAGAGATCATCGTTTTCGATCTGAAACCCCTGCTCTTCATGGAAATGATCCTGAAGGAAAAAGAATTCCGAACCGCACTCTCTGCCATCGACTGGACCGGATACCAGGACAAAATAGTCGCCGTAACCTGCAGCGCAGATGCTATCATCCCCGCCTGGGCTTACATGCTTGTAGCAGTCGCGGCACAGCCTTTTGCCAAAGACGTTGTTTTCGGAGATAAACAGACGGCTCTTCAACAAGCATTCGTCAACAATCTTCGCTCCCTCGACATCAATGAATTTACCGATAAAAGAGTCATAGTGAAAGGATGCGGCGACCTGT
Source organism: Puia sp. (assembly GCA_035492595.1). Lineage (GTDB taxonomy): Bacteria > Bacteroidota > Bacteroidia > Chitinophagales > Chitinophagaceae > Puia. The sequence goes on along the minus strand of DATJJA010000061.1, from coordinate 125,079 downwards.
CTGTAGGAGGATTCGCCTACATGGAAATAGCCAGGCTCCTGCGTCCTGTGGTGAAAAGTATTTTATATGGGGAGGCTTGCAGTAACGTCCCCGTATACAAGAAGAAATAGTACGCGCCAGCTTACCATATTCGCCTATAAAACGGACTAGCTATGGATGTTGAAATTTTAGCTCGGGTGCAGTTTGCCTTCACCATTGGATTTCATTATATCTACCCCCCACTCAGCATCGGACTGGGCCTGATACTCGTCATTCTCGAGGGACTCTACCTCAGGACAGGAGATAAAGTTTACGAAATGGCGGTCCGATTCTGGATCCGGATCTTCGCCCTCATCTTTGGTATCGGCGTCGCCACCGGCATCATCATGGAGTTTGAGTTCGGGACTAACTGGGCTACCTATTCGAAATATGTAGGCGACATATTTGGCAGCGCCCTTGCAGCAGAAGGTATCTTTGCCTTTGCGCTGGAATCGGGTTTTCTCGGAGTACTTATCTTCGGCTGGAACAGAGTCGGACCCCGCGTACATTTCCTGTCCACCATCATGGTCTTTATCGGGTCGCTCTTCTCCGCCGTCTGGATAGTGGTTGCCAATTCCTGGCAACAGACACCCGCCGGGTATCACATCGTCGGAGAAGGTATGAATGCCAGGGCCGAGATCACCGACTTCTGGGCAATGGTCTTCAATCCTTCCAGCGTCGACAGACTGCTCCACGTTTGGATAGGCGCGATCCTTGCCGGAGCCTTCCTCGTACTCAGCGTCAACGCATGGTATCTGCTCCATAAAAAACACCTGGAGATAGCCCGGCGGACATTTAAGATCGCGCTTACCGTAGCAACCATCTTTTCCCTTCTTCAGCTTTTCATCGGCGACCGCAGCGCAGAGAAGGTCGCGCAATATCAGCCGGCCAAGCTCGCCGCCATGGAAGGACATTTCGATAGCAGCGCTGTTGCTGATATGTATCTCTTTGGTTATGTAAATAAAAAGGACGAAAAAACTACCGGCCTGTCAATTCCCGGCGGCCTTTCCTTTTTGACATATGGCAGCTTCAAAGCCCCGGTTACCGGCCTTAGAGCCTTCAGGCCGGAAGACCGCCCATCACAGGTCAATTCCATCTTTCAGGTCTATCATATTATGGTCATCATGGGCATCGCAATGATCGGACTCTCGCTTTACGGCTGCTGGCTATGGTGGAGAAAAAAACTTTTCGATCACCGCTGGCTGATGTGGATCTTCGCCTGGAGCGTTATGCTCCCGCAGGTGGCCAACCAGGCCGGCTGGTTCACCGCCGAAATGGGCCGCCAGCCCTGGGTTGTATATGGATTGCTCAGGACATCCGATGCCCTGTCAAAAGTCGTCACCGCAAACCAGATCCTCTTTTCCCTGATCCTCTTCACCATCGTTTATATCGTCCTGTTCGCCCTCTTCCTTTTCCTGCTGAATCGTAAGATCCAGCATGGACCGGTAGACTATGGCACGAAAGAGCCGATCGAAGACGGGAACAGAAGGGACAACCCCCTGCTCGAACACGAAAAGGCGCTGAGCTGAAACGCATCTTTACCCTGGATTATCTGACGCAACGGAAAAAACGGAAAAAATGGAAACATTCTTAGGTCTCGATTATAATCTGTGGTGGTTCATGGTTTTCGGAGCAGTCATCAGCGGCTACGCCATCCTCGATGGGTTTGATCTGGGCGCCGGCTCGCTCCACCTGTTCCTGAGCAAGGAAGAAAGCCGACGCATAGCCATGAACGCCATCGGGCCCATCTGGGACGGGAACGAGGTCTGGCTCGTTATCGGCGGCGGAGCATTGTTTGCCGGCTTCCCGGTAGCATATGCCGCGATCTTTTCGGCGTTCTATGTTCCCTTTATGATCTTCCTTATCGGCCTGATCTTTCGCGCCGTCAGCATCGAGTTCCGAAGTAAGGAACCCTGGCCCTGGTGGCGGAAAGCCTGGGATATCATCTATTGTTCGGCTTCCATCATTATCTCCCTTTCCCTGGGCCTTATGCTCGGTAATGCAGTAGAGGGCGTGCCCCTCGATAGCAACCGCGAATTTTCCGGCAACTGGCTTTCATTTTTCAACCCCTTCGCCATTCTTGTTGCCATCACCACTCTCGCCCTGTTTATGATGCACGGCGCTATCTTTCTTACGATGAAAACAGAGAACAGGCTCTTCGTAAAGCTGCATGTCCTGGCCAACAATTTCATTATCTTTTTTGTCGTCAGCTTTGTCATCACCACACTCTATACCCTGCTTTATATCCCCCACCTGAGCGACTTTTTCAGAAGCCACCCGATCTACTTTGTGCTCCCCCTGCTCATGACGCTTTGTATCGCCAACATACCAAGACAGGTAAAGATCGGGAAATATCGCTTTGCCTTTATCAGCTCAGCCCTCACCATCGCCATCCTCCTGATCATGGTAGCGCTGGAAGTCTTCCCCTATCTTCTGTATTCTCCACAGCGGCCCGCCAACAGCATCACTGTCTACAATGCGGCATCCTCCGTCCGGACAATGAAGATCCTGCTGATCATGGCATTGATAGGCACACCGATGGTGGGCGTCTATACGTCCTTCGTTTTCTGGACCTTTAAAGGGAAAGTAAAATTGGATGAAATGAGTTACTGACCGGCACAACCCACGGCCCACAACCCGTGATCCCGCATCGACACCCGGCACCCTGTCGTCGCTGCAACCAGGCCAGTCCTGTATCTATGAGCCTACAGCAACGTCCCGCTCATCACGACATAGGCTACCGTAAAATAAATGATCAGCCCCGTCACATCCACCAGCGTGGCTACAAAGGGCGCCGAAGAAGCCGCCGGATCAGCTCCCAGCTTTTTCAGGATCAACGGCAGCATGCTCCCCGACAAGGTCCCCCACATCACCACCCCGATCAGCGCAAAAAACACGGTCGTAGCGATCTTGATCCAGTGAATACCATATTCGTATAAATGAAACTCCTCCCAGATAGCAACGCGCAGGAAACCCACGATCCCCAGGATAGTGCCCAGTACAAGACCCGACAGCACCTCGCGGCGTACGACCCGCCACCAGTCGCGAAAGCCGATCTCCCCCAGCGCCATAGCCCGGATGATAATGGAAGAGGCCTGGCTGCCGGAATTACCGCCGCTGGAAATGATCAGCGGGATGAACAGCGCCAGCACAACCGCCTTGCTGATCTCATCTTCAAAATGACCCATAGCCGTAGCCGTCAGCATTTCACCCAGGAACAGGATGATCAGCCAGCCGGCACGCTTCTTTACCAGGCTAAAAAAGGAAATAGTCGTATAAGGCTCATCCAGCGCTTCGGAACCCCCGATCTTTTGTATTTCCCTGGTACCCTCCGACTCCGCCAGTCTTAATACATCATCCAGCGTGACAATACCCAGCAGGACACCATTGTCATCGGTCACCGGCAGAGCATACCGGCTATTGTTGCGAAAGACCTTTATCGCCTCTTTCTGAGCCGCATTTACATTCAGCGCTATGAACTGGTAGTCCATGATCTCAGCCACCCGCGTCCCGGGGTCGACGATCAGGAAATCCTTGATATTGATGTCGTCGATCAGCACGCCCTTTTCATCTATCACAAACAGCCAGTTCAATGTCTCCGTCGCCTGCCCCCGCTGCCTTATCAGCGCCAGCACATCCTGGCAGGTCTCGCTGGTCTTTATAGATATATAGTCCGGAACCATCAGCCGACCCACCGATCCTTCCTCATAACCCAGCAGCTCCAGGGTCTCCGCCCGACGCTCGGGTGTCAGGACCTTCAGCAGCTCCTTGACATAATTGCCAGGCAGCTCTTCCAGGAAAGCGGTCCGGTCATCCGGCTGCAGCGCATTCAGCAACTCCGCCGCCTTTTCTTCCGGCAAAGCCTTGATGATCTGCTCCTGCTTGTTCTTCCGCAGAAATTTGAACGCCCTCGCCGCATGTTTAGGGTCAAGATGCTGAAACAACTTTACAGCCCACTTCGTATTGCGATTGGTAAACTCTGCGATCTCGCGAGGATTCAGCTTGCTCAGCTTTACAAAATCTGTGATCTTGTTGTGCTGGATCAGGTTCTTGATATCATTCAAATTCGGCATACTTCAAATGTAATAAACCCAGCCCTTTTCTGAGGCCGCAGATATATATTATTTTACTGTAACCCATCCCGGCCTCAGGGCGAAAGTATCCCGTCAGTCCAGTGCAGGATCAGGTTTCGGCCCGCCACCTGGTTGGCAAACAACAAATTTACCGGGGCCGGGTTACTGACGGTCGTCAACTGTGGAAGGCCGCTATTATACGTCACAGTCACATCACTTCCCTGCAAACGCTGGACACTGGCCGGAAAGGTCGAGGAGAAATAAGTTCCCTTTATCACCTGGTTGCCGAGCAGCTGGACAATGGTATTGTAATCGGCAGAGTCGATGGCCCCAACACTGTCATAACCTGCCTTTCGGAAGGCATCGTTCGACGGAGCCAACAAGGTATAACTGCCGGATAGGAGGGCGGAATCGTAGAAATTGGTCCGGAGAAAAGCCTCATTCAGAAACGTCAGGCTCGTATCGTTGAACAGGAGTTCAGGTAAAGAATCTAAAGGAGACGTCAGCGCGGCATTGAGATAATACACTTTCGCCTTTCCTACCTGTTGCGGAGTTCCCGAAGTCGTGGCCGCATAAGTGTTGAAAAGGATCGTTCCGTCGTTTTGCTTCTGCGCGTAAATAGGCGGGCCCAGTAGCGTGACGTTGGAGGTCAGCGCCCCGCTGTCAGCGACCAGGCCGGAAGGGAGGTATTGATAACGCAGCATCCGGTCGACCAGCGTAGAACTGGAAGAATCCACGATGCTCTCGGGATAACCCGCCTGCCGCAGCGCCGCATTGGTCGGAATAAGGATCGTTATCGAATCGTCCGCAAGCAGCGCCACATCATTCCCCCTCAGCAGCAGATGGTGAAACAGGGTCAGACTGGTATCCGAATTGACCAGGTTCTGTAAAGGCGTGTTGGGATTATTGACCGTCCCGGTCTTTGTTTTTGAACACGCGATCAAACCGACGAAAAACAGGCCAACCAGCACCACACCCCATAGTGTCACACTCCAGCTCCCCCGTTGTGTTGCCCGTGATATCCTTTTCATCGGTAATATCGTTTTTAGTGTAAAAACCTACAATTTCTCGTAGAGTGCTCTCAGCCGGTCCCGGGTCATCAGCTTCTCCCAGTCTTTTCCAAGCGCATTTTCCCACAAAGGTTTCATCACCAGAGAAACGTCAATCATCGTATTGAATTGTTCATCGGTAAGCCCTTTTGTAATATGTTGCGGAATATCGATCTTGTTTTTTTCCACCATCTTCTTGAACTCATAGACCCCGTCCGGGTAAAACTCCTCCAGCTTGTCAAATACGATACAGTTGCCGATGCCATGTTTGGTTCCAAGCAAATAGGCCAGGCCGTAGCTGACAGCATGGGCCACCCCCACCTGGGAATAGGCAATGCTCATTCCCCCGGCATAAGAAGCCATCATCAGCTTGTCATCCGATTCGTCATTCCAGACCTGCTTTTTTACATAAACCTCCTGGCAAAGCTGCAGGGCCTTTTCGCCATAGGATTTGCTGAACTCATTCAGGTAAGTGCCCGTCAGGCTCTCGATACAATGGATATAACAGTCCATGCCCGTATAGAAACGCTGGTTGACAGGAGCCCCGCTCGTCAGCTCAGGGTCGAGGACGATCTGGTCAAAAGGAGTAAAGTCGGAGTTCATGCCCAGCTTCTTGGTTGGACCGGTGAGAACCGTAGTCCGGGACACTTCCGCCCCCGTCCCGCTGAGTGTCGGGATACCTACCTTATATACGCCGGGAACCTTTACCAGGTCCCAGCCCTGGTAGTCCGCGGAAGAACCGGGATTGGTCATCATCAGGGACACCGCCTTGGCAAGGTCCATCGCCGAACCCCCGCCGATGCCGACGACACCGCTGACAGTGCCGAATTCCTGCTTCAGCTGGCTGGCGAGCTTGTCGACATAAGAAGTCTTGGGCTCGTAAGTGACATCCACAAAGATCAGCTTGTCTTTTCCCCGAAGCGGGACGCGGCGGGCCAGCGGCGCATTTTCAAAAAAATGATCTACTAAAAAGACTATAGGAGCATCTCCCTTACGCTGGGGAGCAAGAATTTCGTCAAGCTGGTTAAAGCTTCCACGACCATACACCACATATCCAACCATTTTAAAGTTGCGGAACTGCATAAGTATCAGGATTGAGCCGCAAAATTAAGGGAATGTTACCATACTCGCGCGCGTCACACCGCTTCAGGCAGACCCCGCTGCCATGCCAGCGCCCGCTACGCAAAAAGAGCGGCCGCCCCAAAAACCCCGGCGCTGTCTCCCAGGCTTGGCTTAAGAAGAGAAACCTCTACCCGGTTGTTAAAAATGAATTTTCCCAGCTCAGCAAGACCATCCGTATACAACGCGTCGATATTGCCTACCCCGCCGCCGATCACCAGCACATCAGGGTCCAGCATATTCGTTATGACCGAGACACCCTTCCCAAAAAAATGACAAAGCCGCTGGATCGTCTTTGTCGCCGCAGGATCAGAACCGTCCTGGTTCCGGGCCACGATGTCTTTTAACTTTAATTTCTGGCCGGTAATACTGGTATAATATCTCTCCGTGGCCGGACCCGAAATGACCGTTTCCACACAACCGGTCTTTCCACAATAACAGGGCCCCCCGGACTCATCCAGAAAATTATGCCCCCATTCGCCGCCAATGCCATGCCGGCCATTCCAGATCTTCCCATCTATGACGATGCCGCCGCCCACACCCGTGCCCATGATGATCCCAAACACCATCCTGGATTTTGGTGCCGCAGTTTTGACAATACCCCAATGTGCCTCGGCTAATGCAAAACAATTAGCATCATTAGCAAGCTCTATCTTTATTTGCAAATTTTTTTCAAGGTCTTTTTGCAGCGGCTGGCCGTTCAGAACGACGGTATTACTGTTCTTCATCGTCTGTAAGGTCGGGTCCAGTACACCCGGAGTTCCGATACCGATAGCCCGGGGGCTGAGACCCGACTGCTCCTGCATATTGGCTACCAGCCTCGCTATCTGACCAATGACATGTTCATAACCTTTAGCTGATTCTGTGTCTACGCGCGTGCGTATGATAGGAGTGGGGTTGTCGATAGATTCCAGTATGACACCTTCGATCTTTGTGCCACCGAGGTCAATGCCCCATAATGGTTGATTCATTTTTTTTGCAGTTCGTTTTATCTGGCGCTAATTTAATGAATCAGCTTTTTAGCATTTTTAAAAACTTTATAGCACACCCGACAGCACACATCCGCGCCAGCTCACAACAACCCCTCCGCGCGCGCGAGGTCTTCCGGCGTATCGATCTCCACACCCATATAAGTAGTAACAACCATCCGCATCGGAACCCCATTCTCAAGATATCGCAGACATTCGATCTTCTCCGCCGCCTCCAGCGGACTCATCGGCCACTCCGTGAACTGCAGCAGCGCCTCCTTCCGAAATGCATAAACGCCGATATGCTCATAATATACCGGTGAAGCCGAAACATCCCGGGGATAAGGAATAACGCTGCGGCTGAAGAACAGCGCATTGTTATTTTTGTCCAGCGCGACTTTTACATAATTAGGGTCATCGATGAATTTCTGTTCTTTTAATACCTGCACCAGAGAAGCAACCTTCACCCGCTTCCCGTCCTCACCGCTGAAGACCGACAACAACTTTTCGAGCGGCTCCCTGCGCACAAAAGGCTCATCACCCTGTACATTGACGACAACGTCCACATCCATGTCAGCAACGGCTTCCGCGATCCGGTCACTGCCGCTTTCGTGCGTACGGATACTCATCTTTGCTTTTCCACCATGATCCGTTATCTCTTTGTAGATAACAGCACTATCAGTGACGACCATCACTTCATCAAATAAACCCGTGGCCAGCGTATTATCATAGGTGTGCAGGATCACTGTTTTATCTCCGAGCGGCTGCATCAGCTTGGCGGGAAAACGCGTTGCCGCATAACGCGCCGGGATCATAGCAATTATCTTCATTTTTAGCCGAAAATAAGTATATTTAGAATTATTAACGTTTTGCCCGCCATTTGTTCCCGAACGGACCATCACCAAACTGGACGGAGTCCGGTTCACACTCATTAGATGATTACCAAAACCAAGACCAGCATGCAAACGAGCGATCTGCTAAACAGCTACCTTGTCGACTCTAATACCTGGGACGAGATGTACGCGCACAGCGATGTTCGGCAACAATACCGGCACGTAGTGGAATTTCTGCAGCAAATGAACATCGAAGAGCTCAATAAAAAAGAAGAGATGGCCAAGAAGATGTTTATGAGCCAGGGCATCACCTTCACCGTTTACAATAGCGGAGAAGGCATTGAGAAGATCTTCCCGTTCGACATCATTCCCCGCATCATCACTGCTTCGGAATGGACCTATATAGAATCGGGCATCCGCCAGCGGCTGAAAGCGCTCAATCTCTTTCTGAAGGACGTTTATAATAGCCAGTTCATCCTGAAAGACGGCGTGGTCCCGACGGAGATGGTCTACAGCTGCCCGCACTTCCTCCGGGAGATGCACGGCTTCCAGGTTCCCCATGATATCTATGTACACGTGGCAGGCATCGACCTTATCCGCGACCAGGACGGTACATTCTATATTCTTGAAGACAATCTGCGCACGCCCAGCGGGGTCAGCTATATGCTGGAGAACAGGGAGATCACCAAACGGATCTTCCCCGACCTGATCCCAAGAAACAACGTACGAACCGTTACAGAATATCCGGATATCCTTCATCGCAACCTCGTCTCTCTTTCCCCCCGCCAGACAGCCAATCCCACCATCGTCCTGCTGACACCCGGTATCTATAATTCAGCGTACTTCGAACATACCACCCTGGCCCGGCTGATGGGCGTAGAGCTTGTCGAAGGCCGCGACCTCGTGATAGACAATCACCGGGTGTATATGAAGACCACTTCCGGTCTTCAGCGGGTAGATGTCATCTATCGGCGCGTGGACGATGAATTTCTCGACCCGCTTGTCTTCCGGCCGGATAGTATGCTGGGTGTCGCCGGGATAATGAGTGCCTATCGAAAAGGAAATGTCGCCATCGTCAATGCCGTCGGGAATGGCGTCGCAGACGACAAAGCCATTTATGCCTACGTGCCGGCCATGATCCGGTATTATCTCAACGAAGAGCCTATTCTGAAAAATGTGCCCACCTACCAGCTCGGCAACAGGGAAGAGCAGGAATATGTTTTTTCCAACATGAACCGGATGGTGGTGAAAAAGACGAATGAGAGCGGCGGCTATGGCATGCTCATGGGCCATACGGCCAGCGAAGAAGAGATCCGGCGATACCAGGCCGAGATCCGGAAAGATCCGCGTCAATATATTGCGCAACCCATCATCAGCCTTTCCTCTGCGCCCTGTTATATGAATGGCCGCATGCAACCCCGCCGCGTAGACCTGCGCCCATATGCGCTTTGCGGACCGGATGGCATCCAGATCGTACCCGGCGGCCTCACCCGGGTCGCATTACGGGAAGGCTCCCTGGTCGTCAACTCCTCACAGGGAGGAGGTAGTAAGGATACATGGGTATTGGCAAGCTGAACCTACCCTGGCCGCCGCTGCAAATGCACCGGACACAGGCAGACCAGCCACCCGGGCACCCAACACTGAGATAATAATAAACCCTCTTTTATACATGCTGAGTAGAGTAGCCGACAGTTTATATTGGATGAGCCGTTATATGGAGCGTACAGATGGTATCCTCCGCATGCTGCGAATAAATTATGCTTCTTCCCAGGATGACATCCAGGAATTTTCCTGGAAGCCCGTCCTGCGCATCTTTTCCTATATCGCAGAAAAAGACGCCGGCGCCGTTGCACAGAACTCCAGAGAAGTACTTCAATACATGGTCACAGACCGCGAGAATACCAATTCAGTGCTTAGCATCGTCACCCGCGCGCGTGAGAACGCCCGCAGTGTACAGGATCATATTACAAAAGAGCTCTGGCAATGTCTCAATGAATATTATCATATCATCCGCGATGGACAGGTTGTCCGCGGCCTGCACGCCGACGACCCCATCTCAACTCTCGATGTGCTGATCCGGCAGGGGTTGCTGTACTACGGAACCACCGACGTTACGATGGCAAGAGGAGAGGGGTACGCTTTTATCAACATCGGAAAATTCCTTGAACGCGGAGTGCAATCCGCCGACATCCTGGATATAAAATTCAGCGATCTTCAATACGACTTCACCCGGATGGATACCAACTACTGGAAATACCTCCTGCTCTCTATCTCGGGATATGAGCTTTACATGAAAACGTACCGGACCGGCTTTGAAGCCCGCAACGTTGTCGAACTCATCGTTCTCAATGAAGATTTTCCCCGGTCTGTGATCTATTCCGTCAACCAGCTGTATCGCTACTTCGAACGACTGAAAAGCGACCGGAATAAAGAGGCCTTTGGCAAGATGGAATTTATGATCGGCAGGATCCGCAGCCGGGTGAAATACAGTACCGTCGAATCGATCCTTCAACAGGGCCTTCACCCTTACCTTAAAGGATTGAAAGAAGATCTATATGAAGTGGGAAATGCCTTCAACCAGCACTATTTTGCCTATACATAAAATGCCATCCTCCAACGCCCATCGCGGGATCTCGCTTGGTCTCTTATCCCTTTTCCATATTTTTGCTCATATCCACTATGCCCCGATTCAACATCCACCATATTACGAAGTACACATATGAAGGCCCGGTAAGGGACAGCGCCAACCAGATCGTCCTGTTTCCCATAAAAGATGAATACCAGGAAGTGCTGCGGCACGACCTGCACATCACCGGTGAACCGGCCGTCGATATTTATAAGGACTATTATGGCAATGAGATCGGCGCCTTCACGCATGCCGAAACTCATACCTCGCTGACCATCGATTCCAGACTGGAGGTCATCACAAAGGCAAGAGCTGCATTAAAGAACGAGATCGGCCGTGAAGAACAATGGAACATGCTCGAATCGCTGCGCTGGCAGGTGCCCTATATCGATTTCTTAAAACAGGAGGACTTTGCCTCGATCGGAGAGGTGCTGGAAACCGTCTGCCCGGACAAGGCCCGCTCCCAGACCCCCCTCGAGGCCGCACAACAGCTACGGACCTATGTCTTCGACCATTTCAAATATATAAAGGGAATCACCAGCGTAGAGTCCACTCTCGACGAAGTATGGCAGCTCCAGGCCGGCGTCTGCCAGGATTTTGCCCATATGCTTCTCGTATTCCTCCGCCAGATCCATATCCCTGCGCGGTACGTCAGCGGATATATCTGCCCGAATAAGAATGGCATGCGGGGAGAAGGCGCAACGCACGCCTGGATAGAAGCCTATATCCCCTTCAACGGCTGGGTCGGCCTCGACCCGACCAACAACTGCATCACCGACGACCTTCACGTCCGCTTAGCCGTAGGCCGCAATTTCTCGGACTGCTCGCCGGTAAAAGGTACCTATAAGGGCACCGCCGGACAGACCCTCGAGGTCGGTGTTTCGGTCTCCTATGAAAATGGAAAGATGATCGAAGATGTAGCGACCATCCTGGCCATTCAGCCCTCCTCCAACGGGAACGCCGACGAAACAAATTCCTATCGCCGGTATATGGAGATGATGCAGCAACAGCAGCAGTAGATCAAGGCCCCGTCAACCATCCCCCCACTACCCGGCTTGCGTTTCCGCCTCAGCGCCCGCCCGCTTCGCGTCAAACCCCGTTGTCGGCGGCCTGTATTGCTGGAATGGCATACCCAGCAGCTGCCCCATCCGGTTATTCTCCTTCTCCTCCGGATGCGTATCGATCCCGTAATGCAGCGCCTTCGTGTCTTTTACAAATTTAAAAGTGCCAAATATCCTGTCCCAGAAAGAAAAAATATTCCCATAATTCGTGTCGGTCAGCGGCCGTTGATAATGATGATGCACCTTGTGCATATCCGGCGAAACAATGACCCAGCCAAGCGCCGTATCCAGCCATTTGGGCAAAGAGATATTGGCATGATTGAACTGCGAGAACAGCGCGGAAAGCGATTGATAAAGAAAGACCAGCCATACCGGCGCCCCGGCCACGACGACAGCCAGCAGCGTAAAAATGGCGCGGAAAACACTTTCCCCCGGATGGTGCCGGTTGGCTGTCGTCGTATCTACCCAGGTGTCACTGTGATGTACCAGGTGAAACTTCCAAAGCAGCTTTACCCGGTGATGCAGCCAATGGATCAGCCAGGCCCCGATCAGGTCCAGTATCATCAGCCCGATCAGCGTAAAAAGCCACAGCGGCAACGGGTAAAGATAAAGCAGCCCGATCTGGTGTCGGCTGACATTGTCAGCAGCAAGAATGATCAGGGAGGCAAAAAGGAAATTGATAATGACAGTGGTCAGCGTAAAAAAGAGGTTCAGACCTGCATGACGGAACTTGTGATAGCGCATGCGCACAAGCGGAACGATTCCTTCCAGTATCCAGAAGAGTAATAATCCCCCGCCGAGGATCAGCGAACGATGCCAGGACGGGATATGCCCAAAATATTGAACAAGATTTTCCATATGGCGCCCCTCCTTTATAATCCCTGTCGGCGGCGCAGCCGCCGGCAACTCTAACTATTCAGCATCAATGGCATAACCAGCATCAGCACTTCTTCACTTTCATCCTCTTCTGTCGGCTTGATGATCCCGGCCTTGGTAGGCGTGGACAGCTCCATCCGCACTTCATCGCTGTCGGTGGAAGCCAGCATTTCGATCAGGAACCGGGCATTGAAAGCAATTGCCAGGTCTTCCCCATCATACTGGCACTTCATCCGCTCGTTGCCTTCAAAAGAAAAGTCTACGTCCTGGGCGGTCAGCTGCAGCTCGCTGCCCTGGATATTCAGGACCACCTGGTTCGTGCTTTTGTTACTAAAGATGCTGACCCGGCGCAAGGCACTCTGGAAATCATTGCGGCCAACGACCAGTTTATAGGGGTTGTCGACGGGAATGACCACCTTGTAGTCCGGGAAACGGGCGTCGATAAGACGGCAGCTCATCTGCGTTGTGCCATGGGAAACAAAAAGATGGTTGCTGTTATAGCTGATGGTAATTTCGTCCTGGTTGTCAGGCAGAGCAGATTTCAACAGGTTCAGCGGCTTCTTGGGGACGATCAGCGTGTCATTCTTGGGACAGCTGATATCCTTGCGCTTGTAACGGACCAGGCGATGCGCATCCGTTGCAACGAACTGAAGCCCTTTCTTATCCATTTCAAAAAAGACGCCTGTCATAGCGGGACGCAGGTCATCGTTGCTCACGGCAAACAGCGTCTTGTTGATCGCCGTTACCAGTGCGGAAGAGGTGGCAGTGAAAGAAGTGGTCTCGTCCGTAGCCGGCTCCTTCGGGAAATTGTCGGGGTTCTCACCCATAACCTTATACTTACCATTGTCGCTGGTGAGCTCAACGGCAAAATGTTTGTCGATATTGAACGTCAGGGGCTGATCGGGAATATTCTTCAGCGAGTCGATCAGGATCTTGGCAGGTATACAGACTTTTCCGGTATCCTTTGCTTCTATGTCCATATGCACTTTCATGACCGTTTCCAGGTCGGTAGCAACAACCGTCAGCTTATTTTTTTCGACTTCAAATAAAAAGTCTTCCAGTATTGGCAATACGGTATTTGCGTTGATCACACCACTAATCTGTTGCAGTTGTTTCAATAATGCCGAGGAGGAAACGATAAACTTCATGAAATTTGTCTTTGGGCGAAACTACTAAAATTTGCGTAATAGCCAAGATATTAGAACAGAGGAAGCCGCCAACCGCACTAATTGTTAATTTCCTGTGACTAACCTAAATTCGCCAATTCAACCATTTATGTTCAAAAGATCGGCGCTATCCCCGGAACAGGCCCTGCAAAAAGCGAGACACTACTGTGGTTATCAGGAGCGGAGCCACAGCGAGGTACAGGAAAAACTGTATTCCTTCGGTCTCCGGAAAAAGGACGTCGAGGCGGCGCTGGCTACCCTCATCGAAGAGAATTACCTGAATGAAGAAAGATTTGCCCTTCAGTTCGCCGGAGGCCATTTCAGGTTAAAATCATGGGGACGCGTAAAGATCCGCTATGAACTGCAACAGCGGAAGGTGAGCGAATACTGCATAAAAAAAGCCCTGGCTGCCATCGACGGGGAGGACTACGAAAAGGCCCTGAGCCGCCTGGCGGAAAAAAAATGGGAAACCCTCGACGGGGAAACGAACATTTTCAGCCGGAAAAGAAAGCTCCAGGACTACCTGATACAAAAAGGATATGAATCCGACCGCGTATCCGCCGCAGTCCGCGCACTCTCCGCATAAATTCTTATTTTCACACTGTATGTCGACACTGACAATTACGACCATCCAAACTGACCTGAAATGGGAGGACAAAGCAGCCAATCTCCGTTCCCTGGAGGATAAGATCCTTTCCATCCCCGGAAACACGGAGCTGGTCGTTCTTCCCGAGATGTTCAGCACCGGCTTCAGCATGCGGCCCGAAGCCCTCGCAGAACGCATGGACGGGCCGACCCTGGCCTGGATGAGATCCGTCGCCGCCCGAAAAAGGATCATCCTGACAGGCAGCATCATCATAGAGGATGACGGGAATTATTTCAACCGGCTCATCTGGATGCTGCCCAACGGGGAATACGGCTATTATGACAAAAGGCACCGCTTTGCCTACGCCGGCGAGAACGAACAGTATACAGCCGGACACCGGCGCCTGGTCACCTCCGTAAAAGGCTGGAAGATCCTGCCCCTCGTGTGCTACGACCTCCGGTTCCCCGTCTGGAGCCGGCAAACCCCGGCGCCCCCAACCGGCGCCAGCGAACAAACCACGAACCCCGCACCTCCATCACTCGTCGCCGGCGCAACCGCTCACTCTGCCCCAACGGCCATCAGCCCGCCCGCTATGGAATACGACATCCTCCTCTACGTCGCCAACTGGCCCCAGCGCCGCAGCCTGGCATGGAAAACCCTGCTTCAGGCCCGCGCAATCGAAAACCAATCCTACGTGGTAGGCCTCAACCGCGTCGGCAACGACGGAAATAATATCTATCATAGCGGCGACTCCATGATCATCGATCCCCTGGGAGAAATACTCTATCACGGAGCCGAAAAAGAGGACATCTTTACCATCACCCTTCAAAAAGAGACCCTGACAGATATCCGCCAGCATTTCCCCTTCTGGCGGGACGCCGATTCTTTTTCCATTCAACCCTGATAATAACTTATGGCAACGGCATTTATTACCCGCGAAATTTTTACGGGACATGAGATTCAGACCGGTAAGGCAGTCCTCGTCAAAGAAGGAAAGGTCACAGGCATCGTTCCAGTATCGGATATACCGGCAGGCTACCGCCAGCGCGACCTCCAGGGCTACCTCCTTGCTCCGGCATTTATCGACCTCCAGATCTATGGCGGCAACGGCAAGCTCTTCTCTGCCGAGATGACCACGGAAGCGCTGGACGCCGTTTATGAATATTGCCTCCAGGGCGGATGTACGCAGTTTCTGATCACACTGGCCACCAACTCTATCGAAAAGTTCATAAAAGGGCTGGAAGTCGCCCGACAATACCGGGCAGCCGGCGGAAAAGGACTCCTCGGCGTTCACCTCGAAGGCCCCTATCTCAACCCCGCCAAAAAAGGCGCCCACGTAGAAAAGTTCATAAAAAAACCAACCCCGGAAGAGATCGGTCTGCTCCTGCAGAAAGGAAAAGACCTTTTCCGTATGATGACCCTGGCCCCCGAACAGTGCGACCGCGCCTGTATCGAGCTGCTTCTGCAACAGGGTGTCGTCGTTTCCGCCGGTCATAGCAATGCCACTTACGAAGAAGCCATCGATGGGTTTTATCAGGGCATACCCGCCGCTACCCATCTGTTCAACGCGATGTCACCTTTCCAGGGCCGTCAGCCGGGAATGGTAGGTGCGATCTACGACAACAATGACGTACAGGCCAGTATCGTCTGCGACGGCATACACGTAGACTTCGCCTCCGTCCGCATCAGCAAAAAGATCATGCGGGACCGCCTGTTCTTTATCACAGACGCCGTAGCCGAAGTACAATATGGAGAATACACCCACGTAGATAAAGGCGACCGCTTCACCCTGCCGGATGGCACCTTGTCGGGCTCCGCACTCACCATGCTCCGGGCCGTTCGCAATGGCGTGGAAAAAGCCGGCTTTCCCCTGCCCGAAGCGCTTCGGATGGCATCCCTCTATCCGGCAAAGCTCATGGGTCTGCAAAATAAATGGGGTTCTATCCAGCCCGGCGCCCAGGCCGACTTCGTGCTGCTCGACGAACAGCTGAATTTATTAAAAGTGATCGTAGAAGGAGAGGACTAGTTTTTTTGCGTCGACTGCAACCGGATCAGCTCCTTTGCCCGCGCCGTCTTAAAATCAAGCCCCTTGCCAATGGCGTCCAGCGTCGGCAACGCCTGCACATCGGGCTGCACGCCGCGTCCATCTTTTATCCGCCCCCGATCCACAACCAGCCGAAACCTCGGCAGCCGGAAACGAACACCCGTAACAGGCAGCGTCACATCGGGGATCATCCAGGCCGTATTTCCATAATACGCTCCGCCTGTCTCCTCCCCGACGAGCGTGACATTCGACTGCCCCTTCAGCGCCCCGGCAAACAGACAGGTCGCGGAAAACGAATTACCCCCGGTAAGGACGTATACCGAACCGTCGAAATGATCATGCCTGAAAGGACGATAATAATGGCGCTCAAAATAGCCGAAATGATATTTCCCGTCGGCATGCCTGCTGCTGGCAAAAAAAGTCAGGAGGCGGTACAAAAGACCATTGTTGATATACCGGTCATATTTGCTTGCACGGCGGACAGTATACAGGGAATCCGCCAGCTTGAACTTTTTGTCGATGATATAACGCGTAAGCAGAGTCGAAAGGGAAGCGTCACCCCCGCCATTCGACCGTACATCGACGATCAGGTTTTTGACCTGCTGGTCCGCCATCACCTGGAAGGAATGCCGGAAAAAACCCCGCAAATGATACCCATGCTCAAACGTGTTCAATGTCATGAAAGCCGTATGACTGGCAGTGTCCACCTGCAGGCTTCGGGTAAAGAGAAGCTCCCTTTTTTTTCTGGTCCGCCGGCCCGGAGGACGAACCTTCTTCGCCGGCCCCGGCCCCCGCTGCGCCGTTCCGGGCTGAAGCACACGCCCAAGACTCCTCCGGACCGTATCCGCACGTGGATCATAGATAGGGATACGGGTCTGCCGCAGGATCCCGGAAGTATCGGCGTATCCGATGTCAAATGTGTCGGTATAACCGAAAAGTGCCGCATACCAGGAGCTGAAATGAAGCCCCGTACTTAGATATTGATATTTACCCGTCTCATTATACCCGTCGCTGACGATATATGGGAATAAGGTATCTTTTAGTTGTTGCACCGTCCTGCCGTTGATGGTCCGGATCAGCGTTCCCCGCTTCAGCACCGTGTCGCGCCGGTTGAGATTGGCCGCCACCACCATCGTGTCGGGCCAGAACTTCAGGATAAGAGGGAACTGCCGCAATTTGGCCGTATCCAGGTAATGGTTGAAAGCCTTTGAAGCCCGGATGGATGTGTGCCCGCAGTTGATCCGGGAAATGACATAGCTCAGGATCGTTCTGAACTGCGGCTCTGTCATGGAATCCGTGATCGCAGAATAACCCTTGTCAAAGAAATAATTCATGCTGTCCCGGGACGTATACCAGTAAAGACTGGGATGCCAGGCCTCCAATGTATGACGGAAGATCCCATAATCCTTTTTCAGGTCCTCAGGCGCATACTTGTGGTCAGGCCGGAACCCCTTCTCGGAAGTCCCGCAGGAGACAAGAAAAAGCACAGTGACAAGACAGATAAAAATAGATAAGGATTTCTTCATGAAAAAGCTCATTTGGAGGCAAAGGCATTCCATCCCTGCGCAGTAATATCAAATGTGTTCCCCCCCTTCGTAATGATCTTTTTGCCTTTTTCAGGTTCGGTCATATAGCCGATAACACTGATCTGTTCGTTCAGCACCAGCTTGTCATAATCTTCCTGGGCGACTGTAAAAAGCAGTTCGTAGTCTTCGCCGCCGCTCAGCGCACAGGCGGTGGGGTCCAGCTCGAACTTGTACGCGGCATTCCGGCTGTCTTCGGCAATGGGGATCTTCTCCTCATACAGGACACAGCCAAGCTCGCTCTGACGGCAGATATGCAGGATCTCCGAGCTAAGCCCGTCGCTGATATCCATCATCGATGTGGGAAGGACCCCCGACTCCTGGAAGAATTCTATAATGTCTTTTCGCGCCTCAGGCTTCAGAAGCCGGCCGATCACATATTTTTCACCTTCCAGGTCTGCCTTGACTCCCGGACTTTCAAGGAAGATCTTCTTCTCCCTTTCCAGGATGATAAGGCCAAGATACGCGGCGCCCAGATCCCCGGTACAGCAAAGCAGATCCCCTTTTTTCGCGGTGCTGCGTTTGACGAACCGGTCGGGGGTCACTTCTCCGATGGCCGTAACTGAAATGACAAATCCTTTTTTCGAAGAAGCAGTATCCCCGCCGATCAGGTCCACTCCATATGCTTCGCAAGCGGCATAAACCCCTTCATAAAATTCATCCAGCGCCTCCAGGCTAAACCGGTTGCTGATGCCAAGACTCATAGTTATATGAGTAGGGACAGCATTCATGGCGTAGACATCGCTCAGATTGACCACGACGGATTTATACCCTAAATGCTGCAATGGCGTATACATCAAATCGAAGTGAACATCTTCGATCAGCAGATCGGTCGTGATGACAGTCTGTTTCCCGAAGTGATCGATAACGGCTGCATCATCACCCACACCTACAAGCGTAGACGCATTCTTTATTTCGATGTTCGCGGTCAGATGTTCGATCAGCCCAAACTCCCCAAGGGATGATATCTCGGTCCTGTTTTCAGTCATATATGCTCACTCATGATTGTGTAATAAAATTAGATCATAATTCCGGGTGCTGACCATTTACTACTGCTACCAGCTCATCGTGGATCTTTCCGTTAGTGGCAATGATATGCGGCTGGTACACCGAATACCGGCCCCCGGTAAAATCAGAGACCCTTCCACCGGCCTCTTCTACGAGCAGCACACCCGCCGCACTATCCCAGGCCTGCAGCTTGTGCTCATAGAACCCGTCGAAACGTCCCGCAGCCACCCAGCACAGGTCCATAGCCCCAGAACCAAGCCGCCGGACAGGTACGCCGCCGCGGATCAACCGCGAGAAGACCTCCAGCGGGCCATTCGGCTGATCCAGGTAGGTATAGGGAAACCCCGTTACCAGGCAGGCCTTTGCAACAGAGGTCTCGCTGCTTACAGCGATCTTCTTATCGTTGAGCGTAGCTCCGTACCCCCTCTGGGCAAAAAAGAATTCTTTCATAAAAGGATTGTACACCGCCCCAAGGATCAGTTCGCCGTCCTGCTCCACCCCGATGGAGACACAACACAGCGGCAGTCCATGAGCAAAGTTCACCGTTCCGTCGATAGGGTCGATGATCCATTTTGTGCTGGAATCCGTAATGATCTCGCCTGCCTCTTCACTCAGGATAAAATGATCGGGAAAATCGTGTTTTATGATCTCGAAAATTGCCTTTTCCGACGCATGGTCAGCTTCGGTGACCAGGTTATTAATGCCTTCCTTATTGGAAATTTTGAACTCGCCCTGAAAATAATGCTGCATAACAGCAGCTCCCGCTTCAGCCGCCCTGATAAGTGTTGATTTTAGCATGGCACAAATATAGCCACATCACAGGAAGTTTGGCACAACTACAGCGGAGGTTTAGCTTAGGGCGTCATGCGTGGTTTCGCGGGCGACTTCACGGGCCATACTGCGCGGAGCCTCCAGCTGACGGATCGCCTCGATGTATAGATTAAAAATCGTGCTGTTTAGCGTATACTTGAAATTCCTGCCCTCTTTCTCGCCCTCGATGAGTCCGGCTTCCAGCAGGATCTTCACGTGATGGGAAATAGAAGGCTGCGCCAGCTCGATCACATCCTGTAATGCAGAACATTCGCCGCATCCACCCTTGCCGGAGATATAATGCAAAATTTTTAGCCGGTTACTATCCCCAAGGGCCTTGGATATTTTCTCGATTTGCTTAAAGGTCAGTGTCATTTAGTAATTGAATTATTTACATCGACAAATGCAAATATATCAATTTTTTGACAAATATATCAAAATCATAAATACCTTGGCCTAAAAAAACGTACTTCGCAAAGCATCATGATTCTGTCTGTCATTATCGTCAATTACCGCGTTAGGTATTTTCTGGAACTCTGCCTGCATTCTGTACAAAAAGCGCTCCAAAGCCTTGATACAGAAGTCTTTGTCGTCGATAATAATTCCGGGGACGGCAGCGTCGAATACCTCCGGCCCTTATTTCCGGACATTAGATTCATCGTCAATACGGAGAATACCGGTTTCTCAAGGGCTAATAACCAGGCATTGCAGCTGGCAAGCGGGAAATATATTCTTTTCCTCAACCCGGATACGATCCTGCCGGAGGACATCGCAAGCCGCTGTCTTGCTTTCCTGCAGTCCACTCCGGATGCAGGAGGCCTGGGTGTACGGATGGTGGACGGCAGCGGGCTTTTTCTAAAAGAGTCCCGCCGCGGTTTCCCATCTCCGTGGGTAGCCTTCTGCAAACTGTCTGGTCTGACGGCGCTTTTCCCGGGACGACGATTGTTTTCCACATACTATCTGGGACACCTGCCGCCCGACAGAACAAGTCCAGCGCCGGTGCTTTCCGGCGCCTGCTTCTGGGTGGCGAAGGCTATACTCGAAAAGACCGGCGGCTTCGACGAACGCTTCTTTATGTACGCGGAAGACATCGATCTCAGCTATCGGATAGAACAGGCAGGATATGTCAACTATTACCTGGCGGAGACAACCATCGTCCATTTTAAAGGAGAAAGCACGTTGAAGGATATCCGCTATGTGAAACAGTTCTATAAGGCGATGAGCCAGTTCAGACAAAAACACTTCAACCGGGGTTTGCCGGCGCTCCTCAATGCGGGCATAGAGCTCGCCATTTGGCTGAGAGCAGGTATCGGCGCCCTTTTCCGGTCCCTCTCTCGTGACCGCTTCTTCTCTGGCTCCCGCTCCCTCACTCGCGCCCGCTCGCACGCCCCCTCCCGATCGTATTCCCCTGCCCCGTCGCAGGGTAGCAAAGCTCCGGCGCCCCTCAAAACCCGATTGATGGGAGACCCCGCCACGATCCGGCAACTGGGAGAGTTTTTGACCGCCACCGGTAGCAGGGTCGTCACGGATGATAGCCATCAGGCCGAAGAGCTCATCCTTTGCGAAGGAGCAAAATTTTCATTTAAGGATTGTATCGGGTCCCTGGAAGAGTTGGCGCCTTATCGGACCGGGGTACG
Source organism: Puia sp. (assembly GCA_035492595.1). Lineage (GTDB taxonomy): Bacteria > Bacteroidota > Bacteroidia > Chitinophagales > Chitinophagaceae > Puia. The sequence goes on along the minus strand of DATJJA010000061.1, from coordinate 103,622 downwards.
GATAAAATTTTATGCGGAGGGTAGTGGATCTGTCGTGGGCAGCGCTAACCGGGATGGTCGCGGAGAGATTATAGAGGCAGTTCCTCATCACTGATCAGCTGTTTCAGCTTGCGGAAGGTCAGGATAAGGATTATGAGGTTGATGACCGTCCAGGCGATGACCCACCAATAGGCCTTGTCTTCAGTCGTATCGGCCTTTATCAGCCAGTTGTTCAGCACTTTTCCGACAAACCAGTGGTCCAGTAATCCCGGTAGGATGAGAAAGACGGGATAGAAGAAGATCCGGCCCTGCCACCAGGGCAATACTATAAAGGCTTTTATCAGGGGAGGGACGCAGACGATGACGATGATCAGCAGACCGATCAGGCTCAGGACCCGGTGATTGCCATGCGGAAAAAGGAGCCGGATGCCAGCGGTCAGGTCCCCTCCGCCCGAAGCCGCTCCCAGCAGCATGCTCAGCGGGAGTGTGGCAAAGACCAGCGAACATCCCAGGGACTGCTCCGCCAGGGTATTATCTTCACCCATCTTTTGCCAGCCGATCCATAGGAGAATAAAATTGATGAAGGGCCCGGCCAGATCCGCCAGCATAAGCTGCCCGGTGGAGATACTCCCCTCGGCACAAAATTTCCAATTGTCAAACCCCCTGGGACCCCAACACCCACTGATGATCCTCGCTGCCAGCGTATGAGCCCAGTCGTGTATTTCGTGCACAAAAAATGTCAGAGCAAGGAAAGAGATGACGTAAAGAAGGGTCAGTTTAAGCTTCATAAATAAATGTAACAAAAATATCATCCAAAACTGTAATTTCGTCGCGTATCAAATGACTCGGGTTACTCAATGGCGTTGATTGAAATTCAATTACCTAAATCTTTGGCTAGAGCGTTGCGGCTGCCCCAGAAATCTCCCCGGCGGCAGCAGTTGAAGGTATTGCGAAAATTATTGAAAAAGGCAAGATTCACAGAATTCGGTCAGATGTACCGTTTTGACGAGATCCTGCTTAGCAAACATCCCGGGAAAAAATTCCAGGAGATGGTGCCTACTTTCGATTACAATAGCATTCATGCCGCCTGGTGGCATCAGACTCTGGAAGGAAAAGCAGATGTCTGCTGGCCAGGTAAGATCAAATACTATGCACTTTCTTCCGGCACTTCAGAGGCCGGGAGTAAATACCTGCCGATCACAAACGATCTTTTGCGTGGTAACCGGATCGTCATGATCAAACAATTGCTTACGCTTCGCACATACCGGGACATTCCCGTAAAAAGCCTTGGTAAAGGTTGGCTGATGATCGGTGGCAGCACCAGCTTGCAAAAAGGAGCAGGATATTATTCAGGGGACCTTAGCGGCATCACCGCCCGGAAAGTCCCTTTCTGGTTTCAGCCCTTTTATAAACCCGGAAAGAAGATCGCCCGCACTACAGACTGGTCCAAGAAACTGGAGGAGGTCGTGAAGCTGGCGCCACAGTGGGACATCGGCTTTGTCGTTGGAGTACCGGGCTGGATCCAGCTCTGCATGGAAAAGGTCATTGAAAGATATAAGCTCAATAATATCCACGAGATCTGGCCAAACCTGGGCTTTTTTGTCCATGGCGGGGTCTCCTTCGATCCGTATAAAAAGGGATTCGAGAAACTGCTGGGCAAACCTATTACGTATATCGAAACCTACCTGGCTTCAGAAGGTTTCATCGCTTATCAGGATGCACAATACTCCAAAGGCATGAAGCTGGTAACAAACCAGCATATCTTCCTTGAATTCGTCCCTTTCGATAATAAGAATTTCGATATCGACGGAAACCTGGTGGCCAATCCCGAAGTGTATATGATCCATGAGGTGGAGGAAGGAAAGGACTATGCCCTGCTCCTGAGTACCAGCGCAGGCGCCTGGCGTTACCTCATCGGCGACACGGTACGGTTTGTGGATAAGGAACGCAGCGAGATCATCATCACCGGCAGGACCAAACACTTTCTTAGCCTCGTCGGCGAACATCTCAGTGTCGACAACATGAACAAAGCCGTACAGGTGGCTACCGAAGAAATGAACCTCTCTATTCCCGAATTCACTGTGGCAGGCGTACCCCATGGTTTGTTTTTTGCACACCAATGGTGGTTAGCCTGTAATGATCCGGTAGACGAGGAACTGCTGCGTCAAAAAATAGACCAGCGGCTGAAGGAGCTGAATGATGACTATGCGGTAGAAAGAGACAGCGCACTAAAGGATATATATCTGAAAGTGTTGCCCGAAGAAAAATTTATGGAATTTATGCGCCTCAAAGGGAAAATAGGGGGACAACATAAGTTTCCCCGGGTCCTGAAAGGTAATATGCTGGCAGACTGGCAAAAATTTCTGGAGACAGGCAGTCTTTAACTGGAAACATGACATTCTATGACGGAGGCCATATTGAAAGGATTGGCATTGGGATTCGCACTTGCCTTATCGGTAGGTCCCATTATTTTTACCATCATCAAACAAAGCCTCAATAGCGGGCATAAAGGCGGCTTCAGCTTCGTTTCAGGAGTATGGGTCAGCGATATCCTGTTGGTGATACTCAGCAATACGCTTACCGTGTTTGTCTCCGCGCTCTCCCAACACTCAAAGGTCATCGCTTTTGCCGGCAGCTCCTTCCTCGTCGGAATGGGTGTATATTTTATTTTCTTCAAAAAAGTTGCCCTTACCGGCGTCTCTGACGGGAATGAGGTTCGCTTCCGCAAACGGGATATGGCAAAGGCCTTTGCTTCAGGGTTTATTATCAATACCCTCAATCCGGGCGTTATCCTGTTCTGGCTCGGGAACGCCACCCTCCTGGCCGCCAATCACACCCTCCAGGAGAGGATCGTGATCTTTTCTGTCTGCCTGCTGATCAATATGGCCGCCGATGTCGGAAAAGTGATGATGGCCGGTAAATTGCGAAACAAGCTGACCCTGGGAACGCTCATTATCATAAACAAGATCTCCGGCACCATCCTCATAGGCTTCGGCATAGTATTGATCTGCGTTGAGGTCTTTAGCAACAAGGTCGTCCACTAAGCGATCAATCGCGGCGATACGCAATAACCCTCCAACTCACCCACCATTAACAACTAACTTGCAGGAGATAGTTGTAAGTTTGGACACTGCTATGCGAAAGCTAATTATATTATTTTTTTGTATCATTCCATTCCTGGGTCATGCACAGCGGGACGTCCTCGTATTACAAAAAAGAGGTATGCATGTCCGTGCCTATGCCGTCGGCGACGAGCTGACGTTCAGGACCATCTACGACCAATGGTTTACAGGCGTCATCGACGACATGCGCCGTGATACCATCTATATCAGCGGCCAGGCATTCAGCTATAAGGAAATTGACGCGATCCAACGGCCAGGAAAAGGTAGCAACCTGGGCAAGACCATGCTGCTGGCCGGCGGCGGATTCGTTGTCATCAGCGCCGTCAATGGACTGCTCCGCAAAGATGCGGCAAAAGACTGGTTTACAAACTCCGGCTATATCATCGGCGGCGGTCTGCTGGCCGGAGGATTGCTGCTCACAGAAATGAAAAGCAAATACTATCATTTGGGCGGGAAATACAAGCTATTATACTTGCAGATCGGCAAACGGTAACCAAACTGGACGAAATCCAGTTCAAATCATTAACCCCAATTGCGAAAAAAAATATATTCCAGACATTTTTTGTCGCAATTATTATCTTGCACGCTAGAAAAACCACCGGATGCCTATCAATACAAAAGGACTGATCCCACGCGCCTGGAGAGTGATCAAGCGCGTTTTTATCTTCCTGTTTTTCTTTCAGCTGTTTTATCTCCTCCTGTTGAAATGGGTCAATCCACCGATCACACTCACGCAGCTCAGCAGCTTCCTATGCGGGGATGGTCTCAAACGGAGTTATGTAGACATGAAAAATATTTCGCCTTATGCAAGACTCGCGGTCATCTGCGGCGAAGACCAGCTTTTTCCCGATCACGATGGCTTCGACTTCAAGTCCATCGAAAAGGCGATGAAACACAATCAAAAAAGCAAGTCCCTGCGTGGCGCCAGCACGATCAGTCAACAAGTGGCAAAGAACGTTTTTCTCTGGCAGGGACGCAGCTGGATCCGCAAAGGACTGGAAGTCTATTTCACGTTTATGATAGAATGGATCTGGGGAAAAAGACGTATTCTGGAAATGTATCTCAACGTTAGCGAAATGGGCAAAGGCGTTTATGGTATCGAAGCCGCTTCACACTTTTATTTCAACAAACCCGCAAAGACCCTGACCCGCCAGGAAGCAGCCCGCATCGCTGCCTGTCTGCCTAATCCAAAGATCTTCACGATCAAACCCCTCTCGGCTCATGTAGCCTCCCGAGCTGCCTGGATCCAGGGACAAATGGGGAACCTCCAGGAAGACCCCGATATACAAAAACTATTACAGTAAAACCCTTCCCCGCGCCAAAGCCATCCCGCACCAAAGCGATTCCGACCCAAAGCGATCCCCCACTCCGCACCCGAAATAGGCGCGATCCCATTATCGCGTCAAACCCTCCACCGCCTCTATCGCCGCCTCCAGGCGCTGATGCTCCAGCCCGCCAATCTCGATCCAGGGCGTTGATTGATTGATCAAAATATCGCGGTAAATATGATACAGTTTTTCGCGTGAGACCAGATCCGGATATTCCCTAAGCTCGTCTTTCACCCAGGGCAGATCAGTCTTGCAAAGCAGATAAGCATCGTATTGCCGCTTCCCGATCTGGTCAAGTATCCAGCTATCACAACGCCCGAAGACAAACTCACTCCAGACCTTCATGACATACATATCCGTGTCGATAAAAAGCATCGGTTCAGCACGCTCACCTGTCGCTGCCCCAACACCCACCCCCATGTCCCCGGCCGACCCGGCTGCCCCAACCCCCATACCTGCATTGCCAACAACGCCGGCTCCCGCCCTCCGCAACACCTCCTTCACCCCCTCATCCTCCAGCGCCAGCTGCCCCTTCGCTATCGTCATAAGATCCTCAAAACTATAATCCATTCCATGCGACAGCAAATACTCCCGCGCATATTCCCGCACCCAGCTCGTCCGGTAATGAGCAGCCAGCCCCTCGCATAAAGAAGACTTGCCGGTAGACTCCGGCCCGATAATGACAATTTTCTTAAGCGGTAGCAGCATGTTCGATGGCTTTCGCCCGTTTGCTCCATTCCAGTAATCCGGCGATGGCAATGATCAATAAGACCAGGTAATATACACTGGTAAATACATAATGTTTGACAAAATACAAGGGGATCGAGGCGCAATTGGTCGCGATCCACCAGTTCCAGCTCTCCACCTTTTTCTTCGTCATCAGCCACATGCCGGTATAAGCCGTTGCCGAGGCAAAAGCATCAGCCCATGGGATAGCCAGCGGCGCAAAACCTTGCTTCAGCCAGGTCAGCGATCCAAACACAGTAATATAAAAAAAAGAAAAGAACGCCAGCTGCTGAGCGATCTCCCGGGAGGAAGATCGTGTGATCCGCAGGACATACCGATCCTGCCCGTCCTTTCGCGTCCACATCACCCAACCATAAATATTGAGGGCTGTATAATAAAGATTGACGCTGGCCTCACCCAGCAGGGATAATTTTAAGCTGAGATAGATGTAGATTATCGTGTTGACCAGTCCTGTAGGATAGACAAGGATATTCTCACTCCGACTGAACCAGACGCTGGCAATACCTGCGATAACCGCTATGAATTCCCACCATCCGGTGTGTTGTAAATCCCGGACGAACTGATGGCAGAGATCCGCTATTGTCATTCCGCTTCAGCAATAACTTCTTTTACTTCCGGGATCATACGTTTCATCATGCTTTCGATACCGGCCTTCAGCGTGATCATCGAAGAAGGACAGCCCGAACAGGAACCCTGCATCATCAGGTTTACAGTCCCTTCATGGTAGCTCCTGAACTGAATAGCGCCGCCGTCCATTTCAACAGCAGGCTTTACATAATTCTCCAGCAGCTCCTTTATACGCTTGACCACATCATCATCATCGGCGTCGATGACATTGCTGCCCTCTGATTGAAGAGTGACAACCTCTTCTTCATTCACAACCGGTTTGCCCTCTTCCAGGTATTCCTTGAGGAACTGGCGGATAGCAGGAATGACATCATCCCAGTCCGTGTCTGTTGTCTTGGTCAGCGTCACGAAATTGCTGGCGATAAACACGCTCTTTATAAAAGGAAAACCGAAAAGCTCGATCGCCAGCGGAGATGGTTTGGCTGATTCGACATCGGGGAAATCAATGATCTTGCCGGGGTACAACAACTTATTGGCCACGAATTTCATCGTTTCCGGATTGGGAGTCATTTCAGTATATATGCTGATAACCGGGTTGCCTGTTTTGATCATAAAGAAGCCTTTTAAGGGAGTAAAGGTAGTAAATCCCCGCCATTTTAAGCCGCTTCCCTTTCCTGTCCCGGATCGGTTCCCGGCCGACCGGCGGCCCGGGCCGAAGTCTGCCGGCCATGCCCCGACCATCTCAGGTTGAGAATATGCGCCGTCACGATCAGCAGGACGGCAAATGGCAGGATGCGAAATTCATAGGAATGCCATAGCTGCTTGGCAATCAATAGCGTTATACCTCCCACAAACAGAAACCAGGGGGTGAGACGCCTGTGGTGATGACTGAACCCATGCCAGAGAGCCCAGGTCCCGATAAGAAAGGCCAGCCCGATCATCCCATACTCAAAAACGGCATTGTGAACAATGTTGACGCCAAATACCGGCAGTGTGGCTGCAGCCAGCGGTAATACAGCGCAATGAATAGCGCAAAGGACCGAGGTGGAGATGCCCAGGACATCCCAGTTTATTTTGCGGATCATAGTAATTTAACGTTCGCCGGCCGCTTACCCAACCGGGCGACAAATTTACAACAATGTTGCAAATAATTTGTTTTAAATTTTTTTGACACCGGCAGACCCGGACAACACTAACTTTGTGGATCATGAAAAAGAAGAACCTCATATTCCTGCTGGGCTTTTTTGTCCTGTTATTCATCGGATTCTATTTTGCCCTGACCAGGTTCGTGCCGGGCTTTGGAGAGCCGGAATTACCGGTGCTGAGTTATGTGCCTCATTTTTCCTTTAGTAACCAGGAAGGAAAGATCATCACAGAGAAAGACCTGAACGGGAAGGTCTATGTAGCCGAGTATTTTTTTACAACCTGTAAAGGCATTTGTCCCAAGCTCAATACGAATATGAAAAAGCTGGCAGACGACTACAGCAGGGAGTCTGACTTTCGGATGCTTTCCTATACCGTAGACCCTGAGACAGACAGCGTAGGCCGTATGAAACTTTATTCGGATTCCCTTGGCGCCGACCCGACCCGCTGGTGGTTTCTCACCGGTCGTAAGGACAGCCTCTATCACCTGGCAAGAAGCGGCTATCTGCTGGATGATCCAAAGAACAATGCGTTGAACATCGACGAGCAGTTCCTTCATACCCAGTTCCTGGCTCTTGTAGACAAAGGAGGACGCGTGCGGAAGATCTATGATGGCCTGAAAAAGGACGAGCTGGATGAGCTGGAAAAAGATATCACCCTCCTCCTGAAGGAGAAGGCGACTGCGCCCCGATTTGCTAATTCTCTTTTTAACAATAACCCGGGCTAAAACGCTGGAAGCGTTTGCCCGAAGGGCAGATATTATCAATTTGCCAGAGATGCGCAAATTTTATAACACGCATCTCTGGCCTATAAATATGCTTGAAACGAAAATAGACGAGTTACTGAAAAAAAATCACCTGAGCGTTACCGGTGGCCGCAGGAGAATACTGGAACTATTCCTGCAGCAGGAAGGCGCATTATCACATAGTGATATCGAAAAAAAAGCCGGCGAAAAATTCGATCGCGTCACCGTATATCGTACGCTCCAGGTATTCCTTGAGAAAGGATTGATCCATAGCATACCGACTTCGGATAATTCTATACGTTATGCGTTGTGTAAAGACGACTGTTCCGGTGGACAACACCGTGATGACCACGTACACTTCATTTGCAACTCCTGCGGAAGCACCGTGTGCCTTGAAGATGTGAGCGTGCCCGAAATAAAACTTCCCCGGGGATATGTGTCGGAACAGGTTGAAATGCTGGTCAGCGGAGTGTGCAAGAGCTGTAATCAATAAAAAAAGAAAGCCCCGATGTAGAAACACCGGGACTTTTGGTTAAGGCTCTGATTAGTAGCTTCTTTATGTTGATATCACATTTTTCAAATCGCTTATTGCAAATATAGCCGGAAAAAAGCATACGAACAAGAGGTATAAGTACTACTTTCCGGGTATTTTTTGATTTTTTTTTCGCTTCAAATTTTTTGCAATTCCTGGCTGACAAATTCCATCAGTTGTTTAATATGCTCTTTGGAAAAGTTAAACTTCAGACCCGCGGCATCGTATAATTCCGGTAGTGTTTTCATCCCGCCGAGACTCAACGCCCTCGTGTAATTACTTAATGCCTTCTCTTTGTTATCCTTATACTGCATCCAAAGACCGATCGCACCTAACTGGGCAATACCATACTCGATATAGTAGAACGGGACCTCAAACAAGTGCAGCTGCTTCTGCCAACCAAACTCCCTGAACTCCTCTAACCCACTCCAGTCTACAGATTCAGAAGAGAATTCATCCAGAATCTTCATCCACATTTGCTTTCTCTCCTCCAGGGTATGCGTCGGATTTTCGTATACCCAATGTTGAAATTTGTCAATAGTTGCTATCCATGGAAAGATAGTAATAACACGTTCGAGCTGATGTTCCCGGGCCCTTGCTAAATCGTTTTTATCGTCAAAGAACAACTTCCAGTGATCCATGCTGAACAACTCCATCGACATACTTGCAACTTCTGCAATTTCCATCGGGTATTCCTTGAAGGAGCTTAGCTTCAGCGGATGCGACAGGAAAGAATGGATCGCATGACCACCCTCATGCACCATCGTCGTCAGGTCACCCATTTGCCCCGAGGAGTTCATAAATATAAAGGGCGCACCCGTTTCCGCTAACGGACAATTATAACCGCCAGGCGCTTTCCCTTTGCGGCTCTCCAGATCGAATCGCCCCATTTTTTGCATGGTGCGCAGACAGTCGCCGAAAAATGGATTTAGCTGGTCAAAACAGGCGATCGTCTTTGTCAGCAGATCCTGCCCGTTCGTAAAGGGACGAAGCGGTTCCGTACCCGCAGGCTCCGCTTCCATGTCCCAGGGACGCAAGCGATCGAGACCCAGCTTCTTCTTCTTCCTTTCGTTTATCTGTTTGACCAGCGGAAGTACATGCTCCCTGACAGCCTCATGAAAACGGAAACAATCTTCTTTTGTATAGTCGAAACGGCCTAATTCTTCGAATTTGTAATCCCGGTAATTCTTAAAACCCGCATTCAGCCCTATCTGGTGCCGGATTGCAACCAGCCTGGAATACAGGTCATTCAAAGCTTCTTTATCCTGCAGCCTTCTCTGCTGCATTTTGCGATAGACCTCTTCCCTCAGTTTCCTGTCCGGGTTTTCCAGGAATTTGGAAGCCTGCTGAAGCGTGTATTCCTGCCCTCCGACCTCTACAGTCATTTTCCCCGAGATGACGCCAAATTGCTGACCCATCACACTCGACTCGGCAACAAGCGGAATATTCTCTTCCCGGAAAAGTTCGATCCGTTTCTTGACGCTGCGCAGATAAGTGAAATAGTCTTTCTGGTCCAATTCCTGCGTGTGCGGGTTTTCGACCAGTCGTTTGTTAAGACGATCCGCATAAGGCTGGATCTTCGGCTGTATTTCCAGGCAGAAAAAATTAAAGGCCTCTTCCAACGCTTTATTCTCGGTATCGCAGGTCATGCGGATCTGGCGCCAGCAGACATCTTCACTCACCACGGCTTCCAGCTCGCTCATATCCAGCAACCATTTTTCAAGAGCCACACGCGTATCCAGTGGCCGTTGCTCCAGATCCTGGAACCAGGGCTCCAGATTTTTCCAATCGGTTATCTCAAAACCTTCCGGCAAAAAATGCCGCTCAGGCTTTTTCAATTCTGCTGTAGGTAACATAATTAACTTTTCTTTTTTGCTGCCTTCTTTGGCTTTTCCTCGGGAGAATCTTTAGTTCCCTCTGCTTCCTTAGCCTTCGCAGGACCTTCAGCCTTCTTCTTCGGCGCTGCTGCCTTCGGTGTCTCCTCCGTTGAATCGACTTTAGCCTCATCGTTAGCCTTCACTGCTGCCTTTTTTGCCTTGGGCTTTTCTTCAGCAGCTTCTTCACTCTTTACTTTAGCTTCAACCTTCTTTGGCTTTTCCGCAGGCTTTTCTTCAGCCTTTTCCGCCTTCTTCTTCGGCGCTGGTTTCTCTTCAGCAACAACTTCTTCTACTTCGGCAGACTCGTCTTCAGGCGCCGCTTCAGACAACTTAATTTCTATATTGTTTGCTTTCAATACGGTAAACCATTTTACCATCTTCTTCAGATCACTGCTGTATACACGGTCAAAATCCAGGTCCGGAAATACCTTGCTGAAATATCCCTTCAGGGCAGCATTGTCTTTCTCATCAGGAAGTTTCTCCTTGCTGGTCTCCATCGCTTTTAAAATATCGACCAGGTTTACGTTATCCCGAATAGTATAGACCTCGATACTTTCCAAATGTGAAAAATTGTGGATGCGGTTGGATACAAAACGTGTAGTCTTGTCGTCAAGAGCTCGAACAATGGCTCCATCAGACTTACTGCTAAGCAACTCGTACAAACCCGGCAATCCGGTAACTGCTATTACTTTGTTATATTCCATATTGGTGTGTATTCAAAAATAATTTTTACTACGTTGAATGAGCCACAGGACTCGATTAAGGGACATGCAAGTTAATGCTAATCGCCCATTTGAAGCCAAATATTTTCACTGCGCCAACGCCTCCTCCATCCCCTTTTTAAGGGTCATATAATCCGTATACCCCTGCGTGATCAGGTAAAACTTCGATTCGGACACCTGTAAAAATACGGTAGGGAACCCGGTAACCCTTAGCTGCTTCACCAGGGCAAACTCATCATAGGCCTTTTCCTTATACGCCGGATGATGCAGCTTTCCATAGAATTCGGTATCCGGGATCTGATATTTTTCCAGCAAATGCCGGTAGGCTTCATCATCGCAAAGATCGCGCCCCTCATAATGCAACGCATATTGCAGCTCCCCGGCAAACAACACCGGCAGATCCGGATAGTAGTCCTTGAATACACACATCGCAATAGCCGGCTTTTCAGAGCTTGGATACCAGTCGCTTTCCTCCGGATTACGCATATGCCAGAGCCAGTCCTCCCCAAAGCGGATACCCGTGCGCTCTTCCACCGTCTTATAGCTGCTCAGGATATAATCCGCCATTACCCCGACTGGCTGAGGTTTTTCCGGCAGGATCATGCCCCCGGAGAGCACTTCAAAAGCCACTGTCTGCCGGTATTCTTCAAAAAGACGCCGGATGACAGGACTGAAGCCATAACACCATCCGCAATACGCATCATAACAATAGTATAAAGTCGGGCTCATATGATCAGCTGGGCTTTAAAATGATTTTGCCGGAAGTAAGCTTTTTACTTACTCCCGGCAAAGTTGAAATAAAAATCAATAAGATTAATGACCTCTCCGGCCGCCGCCGCCACCCGAAGGCCTTGAACCGCCACCGGACGAACGCGGCGCGCTTGCTCCACCACTGGGCCGGCTAAAACCACCACCACCGCTTCTCGCCTGGTTGAAATTCTGCGTCCGCGTCTGGCCGCGGTCACGCATCTGCTGCTCCCGGTTGAGATTTTGCTGCACCGAAGGATTATTGGTCACCGGCCGCCATGAATTGTTCGACTGCCGCTGCTGCCATTGGTTAGTAGACTGATTCCGCTGGTAGACATTGCCGCTCCGGTCGGAAAATACATTGCTGCTGCCTGGCCGTCCACCAGGTCTTCCACCCTGCACGCTGGTAGGGCGTCCACCACCATTGTTAAATCCACCACTGGGCCGTCCGCCATTCACATTGAATGGTCTTCCCACTGAACCACGAGCGCCAAAGTTGTGGTTATCCCTTGTGACGATACCCCCACGGCCACGGTATATATTCGAATGGTAGTTGCGATTTATATACACACTCCGGTTGCTGTAAAAATTACGACCATAGAACCCACCGGTCCTGTACCTGTTCCAGGCATAAGCCGGACGATAGACGCGCGGTCCCCACCAGCCACCGCCCCAGCCACGCCAGTAGCCGCCGCCAAAGCCGATGCCGAAGTGGAACCAGCCAAGTCCAAAGCCATAACCCAAAGACCAGCCGACATACGGATTATATCCTACGCCAAAACCCCAGGTATAAGGACGGGCATAATAATAGCCGTTGAACCACGGATCATAATAAAAGCCCGTACCATAGACTACAGTAGGACCATAAATATAATTGTTCAGGTATCCGGGTGTATACCCCATGTATACATACTGTGGCGTCACATCGTATACATAAACATATTTGGTGTTGTACAGCGGAGAGCTCGGAGGTATACGGTCTACCTCTTCCGGCCTTTCCGTAGCCACGGTCCAGGGACCACTTGGGCTTGGCGCCTGGAACCAGACCCCATTGTCTACACTATAGTAGACACCATGATCGAGGATGACAGAGCTCGACGTGTTCGTGGCATATTGCATATCCGTTCCCTGTAAAGGCGCGAATTGCGGATCGCCATTATAGTTGACATCGGTCGAAGCCGTGCTCCGGTCGACCTTCGCCGTCTGCGGGACCTGCGCATCCATGATCGCTTCACGCGCCGCATCCGTTCCGGCTACACTGGCCAGTACATTGTCCTTCGGCGAACCCTCGGGAATTTTTGCAAAATCACCGGGCAGCGAATTGGCAGCTACATAATGCCAGCCTCCCGTCAAAGACGAAGAGCTATACCAGCGACCGGAGATCAGCACATAATATTTGCCGTCCTGGTCCTGGAAAATATCATTCGGGGAATTCGATACATAGGAAAGACTTGTGCCTGTTATCGGGCTCATGCTTGGCTTACCGTCCGTCTGGATCAGCTCGGCAGGAGATGTGCTCACGATAATGTTCGACGGCACCTTGTCCTGCTGGGCCGCAGCCGAGTCGACATAACCGGCATCCGCACTGTTGGCATTGTCGATCGCAGTCTTTACCTTATCGAGACTGGAAGGAACATTACCCCCCGCTTCAGAATAAGGACCGGTAGCCGCCTGCGCCGTATACCAGCGCTTGCCGCCATAAAGATAGAACCTTCCATCCTCAGGTTTTACAATGGTAAAGGGAGAATTGACGACCACATCCAATCCCCAGTCTTTATTATTCTGCAATTTGGGCTGACCGTCGATCAGCACAAGCAACGAGGACCGGTCAGTGTAAATGATCCGGGGCGCCGTTGTATTCAGGTCTTTGGACAATTTCTTTTGTTCCAGGTTCTGATCCAGACCCGACAGGATCTCATCCAGCGAAAGATCACCGGCCGTCTGGGGCAGATTTGTTTCAAGAGCGGTCTTCAGACTGCTGATGAAATTGTCATCCGCCTGCCCTGGAAATTTGACATTGGGCACCTTTACCGATTGAATAACGACCCGGCGATTGTCCCTGTCTGTCTCCACATTGGACACAGACCAGAACGTACCAAACACCGGCTCGGTCTTCCCGTTCTGTAAAACAGAAATAGCCCACCGGGACTTTAAAACATTATCGGAAAAAGATTCCGGCTGCGGTTCGTAGATCTTGACAACAGTACCGTCATCCGTCGTAAAGCTACGCGGCCAGTCCTGCTGTTGCTGCTGCTGCGGTGCAGCATCCTGCGCCCGGGCAACAACCGACACTGAAAGAGCTGCCAAAAGCATAGAGAATATAATACGAATGCTTCTCATACGTTATGTTTGTTTATCGTTAACAAGGTTTTACGCGAACTGTTCATACCAACCTCCCGTGTTCACGGGACGCTGTTTGGTGTTTGGGGCTTAACCCCACTCGCTCATAGGTTTGACTGTTTTCGGGCGCTAAAGTTTGCTGGCGTTAATAAATGAGTTGTTAAAATTTATCAATGCGCTTCAAGCCAATTGATCCCGGTTCCCATTTCCGCAATGGCCGGGACTTCCTCCGGAAGCGGCAGCGCCGTCTGCATACAACGCGTAATTATGGGTTTAATTATCTCTATTTCAGTTTTATGGGCGTCAAAAACCAATTCATCATGTACCTGCAGCAGCATCTTCGACTTCAAGCCCGCTTTTTTGAACTCCGCATGAACCTTTATCATCGCCAGCTTGATCATATCTGCCGCCGACCCCTGGATCGGGGAGTTGATGGCATTTCGCTCCGCAAACCCCCGGATAGTGAAATTTGCGGAATTAATGTCCTTTAACCATCTTTTCCGGCCCATCAGTGTTTCCACATACCCGTTCTCCCTGGCCAGGTTGATAGTATCATCCATATATTTCTGAATATTCGCGAATTGCTTCTTGTAATTGTCGATGATCTCCTTTGCTTCAGACCGGCTGATACCCAGGTTGTCAGCCAGCCCAAACGCCCCCTGGCCATAAATGATCCCGAAATTGACGCTTTTCGCCTTGTAACGCATTTCCTTGGTCACGTCCTTTTCCTCCACATTGAATACCCTGGCCGCCGTAGCCGTATGAATATCCTTCCCTTCCCGGAAGGCAGCACACATATTGGGATCACCACTTATCGCCGCGACAATACGCAGCTCGATCTGGGAGTAGTCGGCGGACAGGAGCAGGTATTCGTCATTCCGCGGGACAAACGCCTTTCGGATCTCCCGCCCCCTTTCCGTACGGATAGGAATATTCTGCAAATTGGGATTGTTCGAACTAAGCCGGCCCGTAACGGCCACCGCCTGCGCATAGCTCGTATGTACCCGGCCGGTTTTGCGATTGATCATCTCCGGCAGCGCATCCACATAAGTGGACTTTAACTTGGTCAGCTCCCGGAAAGCAAGAATATCATCTACGATCTGGTGTTTATTGGCCAGCTTCAGCAATACGTCTTCCCCTGTTGCATATTGCCCCGTTTTTGTCTTTTTAGCCTTGGGGTCAAGCTGCATTTTCTCAAACAACACCTCACCCAGCTGTTTGGGTGATGCCAGGTTGAACTGCAAACCAGCCTGCTCATATACTTTTTCCTCAGACAGCCGCGCCTCCCTTTCCAGTTCTTTCGAGTATTCTCGCAGGAAGTCCATGTCCACACGGATACCCTCGAATTCCATATCGGTCAGTACTTTTACCAGCGGATTCTCAACCTCATAAAAGACCTTTTCCACTTCCTTTTTCTGCAATTCCGGAAAAAAAGAGTGTTTCAGCTGCAGGGTGATATCGGCGTCTTCGGCCGCATAGTCCGTTATCTTTTCCAGCGCCACATCCCGCATATTGCTCTGGCCCTTCCCTTTCTTCCCGATCAGCTCTTCGATATGTACAGGCTCATAGCCTAAGTATTTGGCGCTCAGCAGGTCCATGCCGCGCTTTCCTTCCGGCTCGATGACATAATGCGCCAGCATGGTGTCGAAGACCTCCCCCTTTGGCTCGATACCATACCATTTGAGTATCAGCAGGTCATATTTGAGGTTCTGGCCGATCCAGGTGATGTCCGGCTTATCCCAAAGCGGACGGAAGAGCTCCAGCGTCTTTTTTGTGACCTCCTGGTCCCTGGAACAGGGAACGAACCAGGCTTCCCCCGGCTGGATGGAGAAGCTCATTCCGACCAGTTCCGCATCATTCGCATCGAGACCCGTCGTCTCCGTATCGAAACACAACTCTTTTTGCTGTACAAGTTTTTCCACCAGCCCGCGTATAGCTGCTTCATCGACCACCGATGTATAGGTATGCGGGGTGTTGTGGATGTTTTTACCACCGGGAGGAAACGAAGAGCCTTCCCCTTCTTCCCTTGGCAGCTCGGATTCCTCGCCTCTTTCCACAGCCGCCTCCAGGTACGTGCTTGCTGCTTCCAGCCGGTCCCCACCGCTGGCAGGAGCCTTTTTCTTTTGTGCCGCCGGTTTCACCGCATTCCCAAAGAGATCGGTCTGCACCCCTTCCGGCGGTGTATATCCTCCCGTAGCAGCTTCACCCAGTATCCTTTTACTGAGGGTCTTGAACTCCAGC
Source organism: Puia sp. (assembly GCA_035492595.1). Taxonomy (GTDB): domain Bacteria; phylum Bacteroidota; class Bacteroidia; order Chitinophagales; family Chitinophagaceae; genus Puia. The sequence goes on along the minus strand of DATJJA010000061.1, from coordinate 87,532 downwards.
TGGTTGAATACCTCATTCAGCCCCTCCTTATCCCAGTCCTTCAGCCTGAAATCTTCCTCATGGAACTCCACCGGGACTTCGGTGATGATCGTGGCCAGCTTCTTACTGAGTATGGCCAGCTCTTTCCCGGCCCGCACCTTTTCCCCCAATGCACCCTTGATGCTCTCGGCGCTGGCTACCACATTTTCCAGCGTACCATACTCCGCCAGCAGCTTAGCAGCAGTCTTTTCACCCACCCCCTTTATACCCGGAATATTGTCGACAGCATCACCCATCAGGCCAAGAATGTCGATGACCTGGCTCACATCTTTGATATTCCACTTCTCACAAACCTCCCTGGGACCCAGGATCTCGGCAAGACCACCCTGGTATGGTGGTTTATAGATCCTGATCTTTTCAGATACCAGCTGGCCATAGTCCTTGTCGGGAGTGACCATATAGACGTCATAACCGGCAGCAGCAGCCTGCTTGCTCAGCGTACCGATGACATCATCGGCCTCATAGCCATCCAGCTCCATTATCGGAATATTGAACCCCTTGACGATGGCTTTTATATCCGGGATCGCACTGGTCAGATCTTCCGGAGCCTCCTGCCGGTTTGCCTTATAATCGGCAAAATCCGTATGGCGCTCGGTCGGTGCGCTGGTGTCGAAACACACCGCCATATGAGAGGGCTTCTGATTGTTGATAAGATCGACAAGAGCGTTCGTAAACCCGAACTGAGCATTGGTGTTCCGGCCCTTGGTAGTAATGCGCGGGCTGTTGATCAGCGCATAATACGCGCGAAAGATCAGCGCGAACGCATCGAGGAGAAATAGTCTTTTATCCGTATTTTCCATAGTGGCGAAATTAGGCAATTAAGTCATAGGCCGCCTTTTCCCGCCGCGCTAATATTTTTAGTTTTTTGTTTGACCAAAACGCTAAATTCGTAGGGCTTAAAATGATCTTATGAGCAACATCAAATTATTCGAATCGCAAAAGATACGTAGCCACTGGGATGCAGAGAAGGAGAAATGGTATTTTAGTATCGTTGATATTATTGGAATACTCACAGATAGCCCTAATCCACGTAAATACTGGAGTGTTCTAAAAACCAGACTTAAACAAGAGGGCAGCCAGTTGACTACAATTTGTAGTCAACTCAAACTACAGGCTGCAGATGGGAAATTCTACCTTACTGATGTGGCTGATACAGAAGGACTTCTGCGTATTATTCAATCCATCCCATCTCCGAAAGCCGAACCCTTCAAACAATGGTTAGCTAAGGTCGGCTACGAACGCATCGAAGAAACTCAGGACCCGGAAAGGTCCATCGACCGCGCCATGGAAAACTATCTGAAACTAGGCTACAGCAAAGAATGGATCAACCAACGTCTGAAAAGCATAGAGATTCGAAAAGACCTGACCGACGAATGGGAAAACCGCGGCGTGAGACGCGGGCAGGAGTTCGCCACATTAACCGATATCCTCACCCAGGCCTGGAGTGGCAAAACTGTTAAAGAATACAAAGAGTTCAAAGAGCTGAAAAAGGAGAACCTACGGGATAACATGACCAACCTTGAGCTCGTTTTGAATATGCTGGCGGAGGCAACAACCACCGAAATCTCAAAAGAAAAGAAACCAGCCACCTTGGATGAGAACAAAGAAGTCGCCAAACAAGGTGGCACCATAGCGGGCAATACCCGGAAAGAAATAGAGGCCAAGACGGGTAAAAAGATCGTAAGCAGCCAGAATGCAAAAGCGTTGAAACCACCAGGTAATCGCAAAAAACTAAAATAAATGCTGGATGCGAACTGTCCCAAAATGAGGGACAGTTCAGTTCTACGATAACTTCGTACAACTAAGCCTTCATCTCCTTCAACCTCTTCTGCAGCGTAAACATCTCATCCCTCAACCTCGCCGCCTCCATAAAATCCAGATCCCTCGCCGCCTTCTCCATGTCTTTTTTCGTCCGGCTGATAGCCTTTTCCATCTGCGGGATGGTCTGATAAACTTCCTGGTCCTCCGCAGCCATGGTGACCAGCTCTCCATCCGGCGCAAGGGCATACTGATCCCCCGGATCATATCCCTTGATATCCAGCACCGAGGTCTGCGCAAACACCTGCTCCTTGGTTTTATTCACCGTTCGAGGAGTGATCCCATTCTCGAGATTATAAGCAATTTGTTTCTCCCGGCGACGCAGCGTCTCGTCCATAGTCCTCTGCATGCTTTCCGTGATCGTGTCGGCATAAAAGATGACCTTCCCATCCACATTACGCGCAGCACGGCCCGCTGTCTGCGTCAGCGATTTCTCATTGCGCAAAAATCCCTCCTTATCCGCATCTAAAATAGCAACCAGCGAGACCTCCGGCAGATCGAGACCTTCCCGAAGCAAATTCACGCCCACCAGCACATCTATCTCCCCCAGCCGCAGCTGGCGCAATATTTCCACCCGTTCAAGGGTGTCCACCTCGCTGTGGATATATTTTGATTTTATATCGATCCGGTGCAGGTATTTATCCATCTCCTCCGCCATCCTTTTGGTAAGCGTAGTCACCAGCACCCTGTCTCCTTTTTTTACGGTCCTGTCGATCTCATCCAGCAGGTCATCGATCTGGTTGACGCTGGGCCGCACTTCGATGGGCGGATCAAGCAGCCCCGTAGGCCGCACGACCTGCTCCACCACAACCCCTTCCGTCTTCTCCAGCTCATAGTCACCCGGAGTAGCAGAGACAAAAATGGTCTGCCCCGTCATAGATTCGAACTCATGAAAGTTCAATGGCCGGTTGTCCAACGCGCTGGGCAACCGGAAGCCATAGTCTACCAGTACCAGCTTCCGGCTCCGGTCCCCGCCATACATGCCGCTGATCTGTGGAACCGTCTGATGACTCTCATCCAGCACCAGCAAAAAGTCCTTGGGGAAATAGTCGAGGAGACAGAAGGGCCGCGTGCCCGGTGTACGCCGGTCAAAAAAGCGGGAATAGTTTTCCACCCCATTGCAGTAACCCAGCTCCCGGATCATTTCCACGTCATAGTTCACCCTTTCACCCAGTCGTTGCGCCTCGATATATTTCCCGACGCTCTTGAAATAAGTTACCTGCGCAGCCAGCTCGTCCTGGATCTCGGCCAGCACCTGCTGAATGATGTCCTTTGGAGCGAGATAAAGATTGGCAGGAAAGATAGCCGCATCGGACAGCGCCCCGATCCGCTTGCCGGAAGAGATCTCAAAGCTTTCGATGGAATCGATCTCATCCCCGAAGAAGCTGATCCGGTAGCCATAGTCCACATAAGGAAGATTGATGTCTATCGTATCTCCTTTTACCCGGAAATTACCACGCCCGAATTCTATCTCACTGCGCTTGTACAGGGAATTGACCAGTGCATGTAAAAAACCCTGCCGGGAAATGACCTGCCCCTGTTGCAGACGGATGATCCCGTTCTCGAATTCGGCAGGATTACCGATACCATAGATACAGCTGACAGAGGCTACTACGATGATATCCCGTCTTCCGCTCAGCAGTTGAGTGGTAGCCTGCAGACGCAGCTTTTCCAGCTCCTCATTGATCGAGAGGTCTTTTTCAATATAAGTATTGCTGACCGGCATATAGGCCTCCGGCTGATAATAGTCGTAGTACGAAACAAAATAACCCACGGCATTGTCCGGGAAGAATTGCTTGAACTCCCCGTACAATTGCGCCACGAGGGTTTTATTGTGGGTCAACACCAGCGTAGGCCGCTGCACGTTCTGGATCACATTGGCGACCGTAAAGGTCTTACCGGAACCCGTGACGCCCAACAAGGTATGATATTGATCTCCCCGAAGAATGCCTTCCGTCAGCTGGCTGATAGCAGAGGGCTGATCACCGGCCGGAGTATATGGAGAATGAAGCTTAAATGACATGAAGACAAATTTACTACCTTTTCCAGACTGAACGAAGTTCAGTCCGCAGCCTTGGCTGCAGACATTATGCTAAAAAGGTAAAAAATTATTTTTTCTCAATTTTTTACCTTTTTTTCTTCAAAGCTTTTTTGAAGGGGTCCCAGCTCACCTTCAGCTTCCCGTCATCACCTGTCCTGGCGCGGAGCCGAAGGCTTAGCCCCGCCTTACTGTCATTGCCCTTGCTGTCCGGCGGGATATCAGGATTCTGATCCTTGTTTTTCTTCAGATTGCTCAGCGGCACCTGCAGGCTCATGTCGGCGCCCGTTTTCAGGTCATAAGTGCCTTCCGCATAGAGCGTGAACGCAGTTGACCGTATCTCCATCCGGTGGATCGTCATAGTCGTGGAATCGATGTCGAGCCGGTTCTTCACCTCCGCAAAATAGATGTTGGAAAAGTCCTTACTTTTCAGAACCTTCTCATGGATCTTTTGCATGGGCTCGAAGTCGATCAGCTGCCCCTGCTTAAGACTGAAATCAACAGCTCCCTTCAGACTGCCGGTCACCATTTTCGCTTTATCCGTCAGCGCTCCCGACAAATGTATGTCTGCTGTCAGCTTGCCTTTTAAGTTTTTTGCGGTTATTGCCTCCTGGCCAAAGTTGTTAAAGCCATTGAACAGCTTTGGCACATCCACTCCTTCGATATGCGATTCCAGCATCAGCGGATTGGCGTCTCCCCCTCGCTTCAACGTTGCCTTCAGCTCCATCGAACCCGAACCCTGCTCGATCGTCAGCCTGCTCAGCTTTATGGCGTGGTCATCAAAAAGGAGGTCCGCCCTGGCATGCACACCGGAGAATTTTTTATAGCTGAGATCGGCTGCTTCGATACCGACATGAATGGCTCCTTCCTTTAGGAGATTGTCGATACGCGCAAAGCTTGCCTTGAAAAGACCCCGGTTCGATGACTTGACGGTAGATGTGAATGGCTTGCCCGCAAACCCGCTAAAGTCTGCCACATCCAGATGCGCAGTGCGAAGACTTAAGTCCATGCTCACATTCTCCGAATTCCTGTCAAGCAGGGCGACGAGGTTTTTGGCAACACCCCTGACCAGGATCCTGCTTGTTCCTGCATTGACATCCAGCTGCTCGATAAAAAGATCCTGGTCTTTAAAAAGCAGCCTGCCTTTTCCATTGGTCAGCTTGAACTGATAAGGCAGATAAGTAATAGACGCAGAGTCGATATCAAGCCTGCCGTTGACGACCGTGCCGGCCGTATCATTTTCAGACATAGGCCCTCTATAATAAACGTTCAGGTTACCGCTGCCTTTCTCAAAGTACATCGTCTCGCTTCCGGTCATGGTATTCAACTGCTCCAGCGCAAAACGGGAATGGATATCGCTGGCAAGCCTTGGATGCTTCAGATTGGTAATGGTAATTGTATCGGACCGCAGCGGCATATCCTGTAACCGGCCGGAAAAGGCCAGCAGCCGGATGGCGGAGTTCTCGTCGTCTCTCTTCTGACCGCGCAGCCATTCATTGGTAAAACTGGCACGGAACGATGTTTCGGTAAACCGGCCGATGGGCGTAAGTACACTGCCCTTGTCCAGGCTCAGTCTGACCTGTACCTGGGGCTGCGGATCATCGGCAGCGCCGGCATCCAGCTGCGCATGTATAGATACCGGCTTGTCGATATCATATTCATCCAGCTTCTGTTGTATGTTGGGTGTCAGCAGGGCCGTGACCTCGTGGAAGGTCGCATTGCTCGTTTCGATGGTCAGGAAGAAGGGATCGGGAGAGACCGTCGGAAAGAATCGTCCCGTGAATGTATATGGATGCCCGTCTATTGCCAGGGTGATGCCGGCAAACTGCACGATCTTGCTGGCTGTGTTGAAACGCAGGGCAACATGCCCTGTTAGTTTTTTATCCCTGAGAAAACTTCCCTTATAGGTGTTAAAGGCAAAGCTCTTCACGGTAATGTCAATATTGGCGCCTATCTGGAGTACCCGCTCATCCCTTTTGAAGGAACAATCCAGCCGGCGGATCTCAAGGTCAAAGAGCTTGTGCTTGTCCTGCAGCTCCTCCGTCCATTTCATATCGGAAAGAGAGATATCCGGGAGATCAGACGGTTTCCCGGATGAAGAAGAAGCCGTTTTGCGGTCTTTGAAGATATAGGTATTGCTGTACCCCGTAGTATCCCTGTAGAAGTAAATAGTGCCGTGTTCGAGAAAAATTTTACCCAGCTGGACCTTGCGCTTGAACAGACTGCGAAAGATCTGACAGCTGACAAAGACATTTTTCGCCTGGAGCAGGTCATGATGATGCTGTTTCCAGAGACTGTCCCGTATAGACACATCGGACAGCTCCAGGGAAATGGAAGGGAAATGCCGGAAAAGAGAGATGTCCAGCTGACCGATCTGTACATCGGCTCCCAGACCTGCTTTTATTTCCGTTCTCGCCTTTTCCAGCAAACTGGCCTTCTTCACACTGACATACACGGCCAGGGCCACCCATATAAGCAATAGCAGGCACACAATGGCGCCTGCTATTCGTAACGTATATCGTAAGATCTTTTTCAAACTAAATTGGCCCCTACAGGGCTATCGAACTCAGATAGTCCGCGAACTTGTTCAATACCGCGGCATCGATCCCGATCTGTTCCTGCGCCTCTTTCCAGTTACGTTGTTCGATGGCCTCCCGTATTCCCGGCAGGGTCTTAACGCCATAACCGGTATAAAAACCAGGGGCATAAATTGCATGCCGGTACCAGGGACGACGGGGAAGTCCTTTATCAGATAGCAATTGTTGTTCCGCCCTGTAAAGAGCCTGATTGATCACATCTGCCCGGCTTCCGGACGCATGTGAACGCACCAGGCTGTCCGACAACCGATTCGTTGCTGTTTCAAGCCGGCCCAATGCATTTTGCAGAGAGGAAAAGTCGAGGAAAGGGACCTCCGGTTTAGCAGCAGGCGGCAGCTGCTTAACAGTCGGATCCTTTGCATAGCGGTAGTGATTTTCCTTAAGCACCAGGTTGGAGAGGGCCGTTGTTTCCCGCATCTGGTCCAGGGATGTCATCAGCTCGGACGCATATCCGCTCACGGTTTTGTAAAAGGCGCGGAAGTCGAAAGGCAGCAGAACGGCATCCGCCATCCGCAGCGTAGTACGACCGGCCGTTTTGGCTAATACGACCCCATACTGGAAGGTCGGGTCTTTAAAACGGCGGAAGTCGTCATACGAGTCGTAAATGGAATGATATTCTCCGCCGGAAGACTCTCCGCCAAAACCCAGGTTGAAACAGGGGATGCCAAGATGCTGCAAAAAGGGGGAAAAGTCGGATCCGGAGCCCAGCGCACTGAGAGAGAAAGCCTTTTTCTGAAAAAGATCTTTGCGAAGCTTTCCCGACTCTTCGGCGTTGACCAGCTCGCGGGAATGACGGCGCTCGGCAATGCTGACCTGCGTTTCCGGGTCTGTGACGTCACGGGCGATCTCGTTCATGAACGGTTCCAATGCATGAGAGCCGCCGGCTTCGAGAAAGCCCCGGCCATTTTCGTCGGAATTGATATAGACAACAGCTTTCTTTTGCAGCTCTTCGGCATGCTCTTCCACCCATTCGGTTGAACCCAGGAGACCAGGCTCTTCTCCGTCCCAGGCGCAGTAGACGATCGTTCGTTTGGGCTTCCAGCCGGTTTTACGCAGCTCGCTGACAGCCCTTGCTTCTTCCAGCAAAGCCGATTGACCACTTATAGGGTCTGCAGCACCGTTGACCCAGCCATCATGGTGATTCCCACGGATCACCCATTCATCGGGATAGTCATTGCCCGGCATTTTCGCGATGACGTCATTGATAGTTTTCATATCCCAGTTGAAGGCCAGCTTCAGATGGACCTGTGTCTTGCCGGGACCGACATGATAGGTCATCGGCAGCGCGCCCCGCCAGTCTTCCGGCGCAACCGGACCATCCAGCGCGCGCAGCAAAGGCTCGGCATCGTGATAGCTGATGGGTAATACGGGGATCTTTAGCAGGGTAGGAGCCTCCGACAGCCCGATACGTTTGGCGTCTTTCGTCGCGCCCGTGCCGGGTGTCAGCGGGTCGCCAGGGTAGATAGGCATGTCCATCACAGAACCCCTTTGTACACCATATTCGCTTTTGAAGGCGCCTTTGGGATAGACCTCACCCTGGTAGTAACCGTCATCCTTTGGATCGGAATAGATAAGACAGCCAATGGCGCCATGTTCCTGCGCCACCTTGGGCTTGATGCCCCGCCAGGAACGACCGTATTTGGCGATGACGATCTTGCCTTTCACCGATATACCCATCCTCTCAAGACGCTCATAATCCTCCGGTATGCCATAGTTCACGAAAACAAGCTCAGCTGTCACATCCCCATCCGGCGACCAGCAGTTGTAGGTAGGCAGCTGCTCGCGGGTCTGACCCGAAGTCGCATCTTCTTTAAGGGCAGGCTCGGCAAGGCTCGCCTTAAAAGTAACAGGCCCTGTCATTTCCAGCAGCCTTTCCCTGGGAGTCGGGAAGGGGACGTAAAAGGTTTCGACCTGTACATCATAACCCCAGCTTTTGAACTTATTGTAGATATAGTCGACGACAGCCTTGTTTCCCGGCGACCCAACATGATGAGGATGCGCCGACATGATACGTATGCCGCTGTCGATATTGGCAGCCGAAAGATAACCGTCAAACGTCGATTCCAGCTGAAACTGCCGATGGGAGGAGGTTTCATCGAATCCTGATAGCGGTTTTGACTGCCCCCAGGCCAGGGCGGAAGCCAGCACGAGGCTGCTGGCAAAAACAAGTTTTCTCATTTATTTGGTAGTGTTTGGTGAATCGTCACGTCTTTGCAGCCGGCTATTGTACTGTGAGTAGTCTGGTACGATGATCTCATACTCTTCGAGCATCAGCGGAGAGGTGAGCAGGAAGTCGGCGGTAGCCCGGTCACAGGCAAAAGGCAGGTTCCAGGTCACGGCCACCCGGAGAAGGGCCTTGATATCCGGGTCATGGGGTTGCGCTTCCATGGGGTCCCAGAAAAAGATCAGCATGTCCAGCTTCCCTTCGGCAATACTGGCGCCAATCTGTTGATCTCCGCCAAGCGGACCACTCAGGAACTTGCTCACCGACTGCCCTAAGGCCAGCTCCAGAAGGCTTCCCGTGGTGCCGGTACCATACAGCCGGTGCTGGGCCAGGGCCCGCTTGTTATAAACAGCCCACTCGATGAGCTCGCTTTTCTTGTTATCATGTGCTACGAGGGCTATGCGTTTAAAGCCGCTCATTCTTCTAACGGGCGTTTGCATAATATTCTATTTCATCGGGAAGATACTGGCTTTATGATTATTATAACATCTTCAGAAAAATTTTAAATGTGATGCAGCGTTTTCAATCGGCATAGATTTTGTTACAGACTCGTCCCTTTCGTTCGCATATTACTGACCCAGTTCAATGAAGAAACTAACCTGTAGTATCTTACTGGCTGTAGCCTGCTGCTTTGTCTGCCAGGCCCAGCAAACACCGGATTCCGCGGAGGGTTCGCGTATGCTAACAAGTGGTCTGCCATCTTTCGTCAACTTTACCGCAGTAGTACGAGAGTCCAATAAGGTCTTGCTGCAATGGGACGTAGACAGCGCTGCTGAAGGAGATTACTTTATTGTCGAACGTAGTTCGGATGGTTCCCACTATGAGACCATCGGAGCGCTTCGCTCGACGGGGATAAAGGATCGTTACGAGCTGACGGATATCGCACCTCCCAACGGCCCCAACTTCTACCGGATCAAATATACCGGTCAGTCTACTGGTATCTCGTACTCCAAAGCTATGCAGCTAAGCCTTTCCGGCGACGTCGACTTTAGGTTTTACCCCAACCCCATAGATAAGTTATTTATCGTCCGAACCGAACATAGCATCGATCTCCAGGTTCTGGATGCAACCGGTTCCATACGACTGAGTAAACGGTTACAACCCGGTATCCAGGTAATAAATGCATCTTCCCTTGAACGAGGGGTTTATATTCTCCGAGTTACTGATAAAGAAAGCAATAGAGCAATTTCCCAGCAGTTGTTGAAGAATTAAAAAAACCTTAAAAAAGAAATTACCGGAAAATGGTATTGCAGAATTGATTTAATTCCTATACCTTTATCTTGGTTTTTCATAGGATATTGGATTTTAAAACGGGGTTGAATTTCTATTCAGACCCCTTTTTTATTTTATAGAGGTGAAAGGGGAAGATTAGCGCCAGTAAAGGATTAAAGCTTGCGTAGTTGTACGCAGTAGAGTAAGTATTAGTGCGCATGGTCTCTTCACAAACAAATAACAGCTCCCTCAACGCAGAGCTACTCATAAAAACAAAAAAGCCGGACGCTAATACAAAAAGTAGCGCCCGGCTTTTTTCATAATGTCTTGCAACGCTAGCGCACTGCAAGAAAAAGCCCCGATAGAAATCGGGGCCGCATACTTACTAACTCAATTAAAATAAAACAAACTCGTTGGCTGTAAATCTTTATTCAGCTGCAAACAAACATCGGACTCAACACTAAACTAGCTCGCTTGCATTTCTTTTACTTTCTCTCTGATCTTGCCTTCGATCTCTGCTGCCATCTCCGGGTTGTCATGTAACAACTGCTTCACAGTATCACGACCTTGTCCAAGCTTATCGGTACCATAACTGAACCAGCTGCCACTCTTGTTGACAATACCAAGCTCTACACCCATATCGATGATCTCGCCCATCTTGGAAATACCTTCTCCAAAAACAATATCGAATTCTGCAGCACGGAAAGGAGGAGCTACTTTGTTCTTTACAACTTTTACTTTTACCCGGTTCCCAACCGCTTCTTCTCCGTCCTTGATCTGCGCCATACGACGAATGTCCAAACGTACGGAAGCATAGAACTTAAGAGCATTACCACCCGTTGTTGTTTCCGGATTGCCGAACATGACTCCGATCTTTTCTCTCAGCTGATTGATGAAGATACAGATGGTATTGGTCTTGCTGATCGTAGCCGTCAGCTTTCTCAGCGCCTGCGACATCAGACGGGCTTGCAAACCCATTTTGCTGTCACCCATCTCGCCTTCCAGCTCACCTTTTGGAACCAGCGCCGCTACAGAGTCGATAACAACTACATCCAGTGCGCCGGAAAGGATCAGCCGGTCCGCGATCTCCAACGCCTGCTCACCATAATCCGGTTGTGAGATCAGCAGGTTGTCGATGTCGACACCTAACTTCTGGGCATAAGCGCTATCGAAAGCATGCTCGGCATCGATGATCGCACACATGCCGCCTTTTTTCTGCGCTTCTGCAATAATATGGGTGGCGATAGTTGTCTTACCAGATGATTCAGGTCCGTATATTTCAACGACCCTGCCTTTAGGTAAACCCCCAACCCCAAGCGCCATGTCCAGACCGATAGAACCGGTGGAAATGACCTCCATAGGGTCCTGGCTTTTTTCATTCATCATCATCACACTTCCCTTCCCAAAGTCCTTGTCAATTTTATCCATCGTCAACTTTAAAGCCTTGAGTTTTTCTGTATTTGACATAATCGTAGTTTTTAGTTCACCCAAAATTATTGATTCAGCAAAGCTAGTATAATTATTTTATACACACTAACTATTTTAGTATTAAAAGCTAATTTTTTTGGTCCGGCCCCCTCCTTCATTACTCTACCACCCTCCCCGCGGGTTTCGCTAACGTCATCCCGCCCCCCTTTTTTAACTTTTCCGGGCAACCCGGTCTTCGTAAACTGCATTTAACAGGAGACGCATGAATATACCGGAACAGATCGAGGACGCCCGATCGGGCAACGCCGCAGCGCAGAGATATCTCTTCGACCACCTGGCGGACCCCATGATGGCTCTTTGCTGCCGGTACGTCAAAAGCCGCGAGGATGCCGAAGAGGTCCTGCTGGACGGGTTTTATAAGTTCTTCAGACATCTCAGGGACTTTCACTACCAGGGCGAAGCCGCTCTCTATGCGTGGATCAAAAGGATCATGGTCAACGAATGCCTCATGTTCCTTCGGCGCCGTCACGCCTTTTCCATGCTGACAGAGACGGCGGCAGAAAACGTCCCCCGGATAGAAGAGCCCCTGGCCAATCTGTCGGCGGCGGAGATCTTCGACCTGGTAGTCCGGCTGCCGGTTGGCTACCGCACCGTCTTCAACCTCCACGTGATCGAAGGGATGGAGCATAAAGAGATAGCAAAAGCGCTCGGCATCTCGGAAGGGACCTCAAAGTCCCAGCTGAGCAAGGCCCGGCTCTTATTACAAAAAATGTTATTGAAAGAAGGAATAACTTATGTCAGACGAAAGACCCGATGAATTTTTTTCCTGGCGCAGCCGCCTCAGCCCGCCGGACGCCCTGCCGGAGCAGGGACTCGACAACCGGGACCTGGCCTGGGAAAAACTGGCTCACCGCCTCGGAAAAGACCCCGTTCCGGACCCGATCAGCCCCACGTCCCGCAATGATGCCCGCGGCCTGCACACTTACCACCAACACACTTACCGCCAGCGCACACAGCGCCGCCTCCTTGCTTACGGCATTGTCGCCGCCTGCCTTTTACTTCTCCTGACCCCGGCGGCCCGCCTTTTTCATAATCCACCACCCAGCCCGGCGCCCCCCCATCAATCCGGCGCCGTCGCAGCCCGCCCACCTGCCGAACAACCCACCGACCCGCCCGCCGCCGGTTTGTCGACCCATATCTCACAACCCACCACCACCGCTGCCGGTTCATCTACCTATATCCCACAACCTGTCAATCCGCCCACCGCCGGCTCATCTACCCATATCTCACAACCCACCGAAATTTCTGACCCGGTCCTTCGATCCGGTCCCAACCCAAAAGAGCCGGCCGGATTGCAGCCCATGAATAATAAGATCCTGCCTGCGCAAACCCCCGGTAAGATCCATTCTCTGCAAACCCGGACCGCAAAGCCGCCGGACACCCTCTCTTCCCCGGCCAGCACCAATTACGTCCCCGATCCTCCGGCCCTGATCTCCGGACTTACCCGGCCGCCAGCCTCCCAAAACATATTGAAAAACAAGCAATTAAGAATAGTTCACATCAATGAGCTGGATAACCCTTCCAACCCCGCACCCGCCATGACATCCACACTCAGGCCGGAGCCGGACATCAGGGTTTTGATCCTTCTAAAGAACCATTAAACATGAAAAAGAACAAAACAACGGTGCTTAGCCTCCTCCTGCTAAGCATTACAGGAACTGTATGCGCCCAGGACAGCACCTACCAGCAGCTTCCGCCGGAAGAAAAGATCTTCACCCTGCCACCCCTTAGCATTAGACGGACCTACCACGCCGACCTCGGCAAAGGCAATAAATTCCAGTTGGAAATAGGCGATCCCGCAGACGTCGGCCACCTTCAGAACATCGACTCTCTCCTGATGGTCTTCCTCAGCGATCTCAAAGCCTTTCATGATTCTCTCTCCGATCCGCTCTCCGTGAAACGGATCGACTACCTGGTAGAAAGCTCCGGCCGCAAGAAATTACGCCTCCGTCAGTTCCGACCGGCAGCATCCTCCTTCCTGCTGGACGGCAAAGGACCCGCACAGCTCCGCCTGCGCCAGGACACGATCTATATTCTCCTTATCTCGGCACACGGAACCACCACCCGCTACGATCGCTTCGGATTCTTCATCAACAGCTATGACGAGCTGGAAAGCCTCGTCACCAGCGGGCTCAATGAGAAAGTAAAGCTGATGAAGGACGGCGGAAAATGGCGAAACAGGCTGGGACATTACGCTACCAGCGAAACAGACCCTTCTGTTACGGAAGAACCATATATTAAAGACCAGCTGCGGCTCGATATCTTTATGAATGCACAGAACTATAAAAACTATTTCGTTCCCTCCGTCGGCCTCGGCGCGACGATAAGCCTTGTAAGAGGATTCAACGTCCATGATTTTGGCGCTTACTGGGAACCCAATTTTTTCTTTTCGACCAACACACAGGGACATCCTGAAACCTTCCGCAACGATTTTATCGTCTTTCACTATGCCTATGATCGATCGGATAACAAGCATAAGCCATCAAAAGAGACCGGGTTATATACAAATATTTCGATAGGTTACCTGATTAAAAGAGAGGGTGAATATTTTGATCGGCATACTTTTCGGCTTAGCGTCGGTGATATGGAACTCAATGGAGGAAAGATACTCCTGCAGCCCCTGATCTATTTTAATGACTTCTTCAGAGGGGTCACTCCGGGTCTCCGGCTTAGCTTCCGTGCCCTGTAATGCAGGCCTGGCAAGGTTTAGCAGCCAGGGCTATAAAGCCCTTGTCTCATTGCGCGGGTGTTTTTAAAATATAGATATGCCCCCAACTATGAATTTGGCATCAAATTCGCCTATTTTTCCATGCAACAAATTTAGGTATCTTGGTTTGTTGAGTTATCTTTGACACATTATTCTTCTCTGACCGTATGACTACACGCGTGGAGGAATAATTATTTTTTAAAAAAATGATATTACTATGAAGCTTAAACAAACATTGCTCTTCACTGTTCTCTCTGTGTTCCTATTCTCATGCGTTAGCTCAAAAAAATTCAAAGCCGCCCAGGCAAAAATTGACTCCTTAACCGCTGCCAATGCTAAGCTGGCTGGCGATCTTAAAAATTGTAATGACCTCACCGCTGCAGACGCAACTCAGAAATCAGCTCTGCAAAATCAGATCGACGCCCTTAACAAACAGATCGACTTCCTTAAGCAAAATCACGACGCTACCCTGAAACAACTGCAGGATCTTTCTGTCATTTCCAACTCTCAGGCAGAAAGCATCAAAAAATCTTTGGATAACATAGGCAATAAAGATGCTTTTATTCAGAATCTTCAGGCTCAGATGGCTCACAAGGATTCCGTTAACATGGCCCTGGTCATGAACCTGAAAGGCGCCATTGGCAATATGGATGACAAAGACATCAACATCAAGGTGGACAAGGGTGTCGTATACATCGACATCTCTGACAAAATGCTCTTCAAGAGCGGAAGCTATGACGTTACCGAAGGCGCCAAGACCGTACTCGGTAAAGTTGCTACCGTGCTGAAAGCTCAGCCTGATATCGAGTTCATGGTAGAAGGCCATACCGATAACAAAGCTTATAACCACCCTGGTCAGCTGAAGGACAACTGGGATCTTAGCGTAAAACGCGCTACTTCCGTTGTTCGCATCCTGCAGAAGGAGTATGGCCTCGATCCGGCTCATATCACTGCAGCTGGCCGCGGCGAATACGTTCCCGTTACTGACAATAGCACCGACGAAGGCCGTGCCGCTAACCGCCGCACCCGTATCGTAATCCTGCCTCAGCTGGATCAGTTCTTCAAACTCCTCGAGAAAAAATAATCGATCTTTTCAATTTATATCAAGCGAGTCGCCGTCAGGTGGCTCGCTTTTTTTTATATTTAATCAATTTTCTCCCACAAATTGCGTTAGAGGACTATTCCTGTATTATGTAGCCGGCCTTTATGAAGAGTAGATTGCCGAAATTGATTTTATTGTCCCTGACCGTGGCGCTTACCGTTGCCTGTCTTGCACAAGACGGTCAAACCCCTATTGCTAAAAAAGGGATCTTAGATCTAAGAAAGGCCAATCTCTTCTCTAAACCTTTGTCACTCAATGGTGAATGGGGGTTCTACTGGAACCGTCTGCTTCCTCCCGACAGCCTGTCTGCCGTTGCTCCAGCCTATGTTCCTTATCCTGTTCTCTGGAAGGAGATTGCCCCTAACGGGCAAAAAATTCCCTCCCAGGGTTATGCTACCTACACGCTCACTGTCCTGCTTCCATCCCCAAGGCCACGTATCGGACTGGAGGTCCCCGATGCCTATTGTTCCTTTAAATTATTTGTCAACGGTATCGTCCAGGCACAGAATGGTCAGCCGGCAACAACAAGGGAAAATGCCCGGCCCTTCTGGGTGACACGGACCCTCGTACTACCACCCGGAGAATCCGATACCCTGGTCATGGTCATGCAGATCGCCAACTTCTGGCATGCCCGCGGCGGACCATATAAAGACATTCTCCTTGGAGACAAAGACGAGCTCATCCTCAAAAAATACCGGGACTCCGCATACGATTTCCTCCTGGCTGGATGTATGTTTATGGGAGGACTCTTTTTCCTGGGCCTGTTCGTCTTCGGTCGCCACGACAAGACCATCCTTTATTTTGCGCTGTTCTGTATCGTTTTCAGCTACCGCATGGTAGGCACCAATCACTATGCCCTTCACTCCCTGTTCGCCAATCTCGACTGGTTTGTGACCATCCGCATGGAATACCTGACCCTGTCCGTCGCAATGGCCTTCTTTTGCCTTTACACCAAAAACCTTTACCCGGACGACGCTCATCCGGCGATCAATCGCATCCTCGTATGGTTCTGCATCCTCTATAGCGCAACCGTTCTGTTTACACCTACCATTGTCTTCACCCATTTTCTTATCATATTCCTGGGTGTAATGTTCTTCTGCATCGCCTATTCGATGTATGTATATCTGCAGGCCGCCCTCCATCACCGCAGCGGTTCGGTCTTCGCCCTGCTCAGCACCACCGTTATGCTCCTCATCGGAATGCTGATGAACCTTCATTATTTTGGCATCATTCCCGACCTAAGGATCATCCTCTTCATCTGCTATATCTCCTTTTTCTTTTTACAGTCCCTCGCCTTATCCCATCGCTTTGCACATACCTTCCGCCAGGCTACCTTCCTTGCCCAGCAAGGTCTGAGGGCCAAATCGGAGTTCCTGTCCACCATGTCCCACGAGATAAGGACACCCCTGAATGCGGTCATAGGAATGACACACCTGCTGCTGCGTAACCGGCCCCGCACCGATCAGGAAGAAGACCTGGGGGTATTGCTTTTTTCTGCCACAAACCTGTTGTCGATAGTCAACAATATTCTGGACTATAATAAGATCGAAGAAGGGAAAATAGGCTTCGAGCAGATCCCGTTCGACCTCTCTGCCATTGCCCGTAACATCGTGGCAGGTCTGAAGAATGCAGCAGATGAAAAAGGAATAGCCCTTCTGATCGACATCGATCCAAAACTGGACAAAAGACTCGTAGGCGACCCTACCCGGACCAGCCAGGTCATCAACAATCTTGTCCACAACGCCATCAAGTTTACCCAGACCGGATCGGTACACTTATCCCTCGCCGTGGATTCTGTCTGGCCCGACTCGATAAAGGTCACCGTAAAGGTCAAAGATACCGGCATCGGCATCGCTCCCGACAAACAGCAGATGATCTTCGATCGTTTCACCCAGGCAGATTCCTCCACATCCCGCAGCTATGGCGGCACCGGACTGGGACTGGCCATCTCCAGGAAGATACTCGAGCTGCAGGGAGTCATTCTCCAGCTAAGCAGCGAGCCTGGCAAAGGCTCCTGTTTTTACTTTACCCAATCCTTCCCCATCAGCACGGAAGTCGTCGGGGAAGCAAGAGACCTGCTGCCGGCAAACGGTCAGGAAAAGACGCTGACTGGCATAAATATCCTGCTGGTTGAGGACAACCCGCTCAATGTCCTGGTAGCACAGACCATGCTTGAAAATAATGGGGCCATCGTTGACGTAGCCACCAACGGAGAAGAGGCGCTGGACCGGCTCGATTCTACCCGTCACCAGCTGATCCTCATGGACCTTCATATGCCCGTGATGGATGGATACGAGGCCACTACCCTCCTTCGTAAAAGAGGCGAGACCCTCCCCATCATCGCATTGACAGCCAGTACACCAAAAGAAGTGGAAAGCGAGGCCTTTGAGGCCGGCCTTAATGACGTAGTAGTAAAGCCATTCAGTCCCGAAGAACTTTATCGCGTCATTCTCCAATACACACGTGCAAAAACGATCTAAACCCACCCCGCCCATCACCCGGATACATGGCTCAAAGCGACCAGAGAGGCAACGTCAACTTGCTCCTGTCAGGCTTTTTTCTCCGGGTTTTCAGCATGCTCTTCATGATGACCCGTTACTTTTTCCCAAAGCCCCTTTGCCTTGTCTGCCAGCTCATGCAGCTTTTCTCCCGCCTCTTCCAGCTTTTGTTCAGCCTGGTCTTTGAGATGTTCTATCTTTTCTTTTGTTTCCGGTGAGTTTACCTTATCCCAGGTTTGGCCTGCTTTTTCACGGAGATTATCCGTTAATTCTTCCGCCTTGTCTTTTAATTCGCCGAGCTTTTCTGCTGCTTGCTCCTTTAATGCATTGGCCTTGTCAGCCATGGATTGCTTTTCTTCAGACATAAAAAAAGAATTTGTGATTAAAAAATAGGAGACCGTCAACGTAGGGGAGGGGATTGCTCTCTATACAAGATACGTTGTGTATTGCCGTGGAAGATCGCAACCAGAGTTATTTATTCGTTATTTAAGCAGGCTCAGCGCGCTCAGCCAGCTGCTTCGTTTACCCGCCCAGCTGCTGACAAAAGCTTCCGGCTTTAATCCGCCTTCCAGACTTTTCAGCACACCGCTGGCATCGGAATAAGTTTTGACAGCACTCGCAGCAGAAGCGATACTGCCCACATTAAAGCCCTGCTTGAACATCGCCGGTTTGATAAACCCGGTCAGAGACGATATACTTTTGGCCATACTAACAGCATTGGATACCTTCCCGGCAGCGCTGAGCCAGTCGGTTTTTCCGCCGCCGCCCCACGAAGGAAGAAAGGAGCCAGGCTTCAACGCGCCCGCAAACTGCGTCAGAAGACTACCGGGATTCGGCGCACCGGCACCGGAAGCTTTGGATAGCGCATCCTTTAATTGTGCTTCTGCGGAGACCGCGATCAGACAGGAGAAGAGAAGGAAAAGGCTTAGCTTTTTCATAGTCTTTCTTTCTAATATAAGATCTTTTCCTCATATTATAGTTTTTTATCGAACAAATTCCGGTTGTTTTTATCCGCGGAAACGAGCTTCCTCCAGATCAAGCTCGAATTCTTTGTTCCGCAGCAGCTCTTCGGAATATTCGTTTCCCCTCCTCATCTGCGATAGTTCCTTCCGTTGGATGCCTACCAGCTCTAACAGGAGCTGACGATATCGCGGTAAAAACTCGGGCGTTACCTCCTCCCCTTCCTCTTTCTCCAGCCGCTTGCCCGTTATCTCCACCATCCGCTCGTAGCGGGCCCTCAGCCGGTTGAAGGCATCGATGGATTCGCTTTCCCGGGGATATCCGGATGTAATGTGCTCCAGCGCCGCCGTGGCCAGACGAAGACGGATCGACAATCGTTGCTCCTCTTCGTTCTCTTTTATGGTAATGTCGAGCTTGCGAATGATATAGGGAAGAGTAAGCCCCTGAAGCACCAGCGTGAAAAGGATCACGACAAACGTGATAAAAAGGATCATGTTCCGGTGAGGAAAGATCCTGCCGTCGGTAAGCATCATGGGGATAGCCAGGGCCGAAGCCAGCGAAACCACACCCCGCATGCCACTCCATCCAATAACAAAAATGCTTTTTCTTCCTGGATTGACCTCCCGGCGACGGATCTTCTTGCTGCACATCCGCGGCAGATAGGCACCGGGGAAAACCCAGAGCATGCGGATGAAAACTGCCACCAGGCTGATAACGACCCCATAGAAAATGGCGGCCTGCAACGAGTATTCACCCAGCCCCCTGACAATTCCCGGCAGCTGCAGCCCTATCAGGATGAAGACGACCCCGTTCAACAGGAATACCACTACGTTCCAGACACTCTGATTCTGAAGACGGCTGCTATAGCTGAAGATCTCATGTGACCGGTAACTCACAAAAAGGCCGCCGGTCACTACGGCAAGCACCCCCGAAGCATGGAAATGTTCGGCAGTTATATACATCAGGTAAGGAGACAACAGCGTAATGACGGTATCGATACTGGACGTCGTCGGCAGCCACCGGTGCATGGCATAAACGATATTGCCGATAAGAAACCCGATGACGATACCCAGGGAAACGACGACCATAAAGTCCACACCCGCCTTCCAGAGGATGAACTTCCCCGTGAAAATAGCAGCCAGGGCAAACCGGAAAACGATGAGACTGGAGGCATCGTTGACAAGACTCTCTCCTTCCAGTACGGTCACGATCTGCTTGGGCATTTTCAAATTCTGCAGCACACTGGTGGCGGCAACAGCATCGGGCGGCGAAATGATCCCCCCCAGCAGGAAACCCAGCGGCAGAGAGAAATTGGGGATCATAAAATTCGCGACGACAGCCACCGCACAGGATGTAAAAAAGACCAGCCCGAAAGACAAAAGACCAATCGGCCGCCGGAGTTTCCAGAATTCATGCCACGATGTATACCATGCCGCAGAATACAGCAATGGCGGCAGGAAAATGATGAACACAATGTCGGGATCCAGCTCTATCCGCGGAATGCCGGGCACCAGGCTGATGATAAGACCCGCGATCACAAGGAAGATAGGATAGGAGATACGCAGCTTGTGGCTCAGCATGGCTAACATCGAGACCGCAAACAATAAGGATATGATCAGTAAAAGATTGTCCTGGAGCATGGCAGATAAATCTTAGTACGGCAAATTAAGACATATAGCGTAAAAACATCACAGCCCCCGCATCGCAATGTCCCGGGGGAATTAATTCCCCAGCCAGCATCGCCCGCTCAAATCCCGCACATCGCCCGCTCACACCCTCGCACCCCCGTCACCCCGCGCCCGCACCCTCATCCTCGTCACTCCAGGTTTCTCCGACTGTTGGCATAGTTTTTCGGACTTGATCCGGGCACGCTCCAGTCTTTAGTTTTTGAAAATCTGTAAAAAATACCACCATGAAATTTATTGTTGCCATCTGTCTCGCCCTCCTTGCCGCCTGCCAGACGCCAATCAACAACCCCGCAAAACATTCCCCGGATTCCGTAATCAAGACAAATGCAGCTCCGGCCCCGCCAGATACCACTGTCCTGGGAGGCCCCTGGTTCCTGCAGGCCGTTCTCCCTTCCGATACTGCAGCAGGTAAGACGCCATCCTTGCTGCTCGACCTGAAAAAATCCCGTTTCTCCGGCAATACCGGCTGCAATACCATGCGCGGAGAGTTCTGGTTCAGCACCAATGACAGCAGCTTTACCTTCAGCGACAAAATTATTTCAACAAAAATGGCTTGTCCGGGTTATAATGAACCGGCTTTTATGAAAAGCCTCAAAAGCACGACGCATTATCGCCTTCGCAACGGCACCCTTACCCTGTTGTCGGACGACAAAACAGAGCTTTCCCGCTGGATCAGAAAGCCCTCTGCTCCGTCCAAAACGCTAAAGGCCTAGCCCCGCAGGCTTCGCCCCAAAGCAAGCCGCAACACCCGGCAACCAGATCGCGACAAGGGTCGTGGCACGGGCAACCAGGCCGCAATACCCGGCAACCAGGTCGCAACACCCGACCAGCAAGCCGCAACCCGGCCAAGATGGATCCCGCGCCGCAGCGCAATCCACGACTAATGCACAGTCAGGCTAAGAAACAGTAGCTTAACACAAGGTTCATGCTCCGGTAACATAATTGCAGGAACTTTCCTATAACTAAAGAAGACGTTTATGACAAATACACTGGTAGATATAACAAGGGAGCTGCTGAACAGCGGAGTATTCAGTCATCTTCCGGATAACGAAATAGCCCGCCTGCATTGGATGATCGTCCAGGGCCAGAACGGCGATCATGTACCCCTTCAGCCTTTGTTCAGCTATTGGTACCGGGGAGATTATTATTCTTCCAACGCTTCCCCCCGCCTCCTGCAGCAATGCAATGAGTGCTTACAGCGCATGGGCCAGCCGCTCATCGATGTATATGGAGAAGAATTTTACGAGGCTTAACAGGACATACCCGGCAACAGTCCTCCGATCCGTCCGGAGCCCGCCAACCTCACCGGGCACGCATCACTCCCCGGACCCATAATATTTCCCCGGATCGGTCAACACCTTTTTCCACTGCCGCTGATGGCTCTCCTGCCATTTCCTGTCCGGGTGCACCCCCCAATTCACCATCGCCAGCTGCTGCCGCACAAATTCCCGCTGCTCCGGATGCACAAACAAAGGATGCCGGTAATACCACTGCGGATCTTTGACCAGATCCTTCCAAAAACCCGCAAAATCGGCAAACCTTGTCTCAAACACCTTCACCTCATCCTTGTCCTCATCATAGGTGCTGTGGTTATAGTAAAAAGGCAAGCCTTCGTTTTCCCCGGTGATCCGGTAAAGGCTGCCCCCACTGTCTTCCGAGCTGATATCAAAGTAGAGTTCTTTAGGCATATGCAAAAAAATAGTACCTTTCGGTTTAGTTCGATTATCTTATTAAAAATAATTTATATGGCCCTCATCCCCAATAACAAAAAGAAAAAAGACGGCAAACAGCCCGCAGCATCCAAAAGCAATATTCCCGGATTTCCTGCCGGCAAAGGTGGTGGCAAGACCAACAGCAAAGGAGCTATGAAGAATACACGCCTCACCGGCGGCTCTCAGCGTGGCTCTTAAGCGGCTTCGGCCCCGGCAACGACTACCCGATCATTCGGTGTCTGTCTGAACGGGCGTGAATCCCTTCATTATTTGTTCCTTCTCCTGCCGCTCCTGTTCAGCACGGGCTGCCTCTTCATCAGGAAAGGTTTTTAACTGGGTTTGCGCCCTCATCCCTGCTTTTCCCCAGCGGGTCACCAGCTTATTGCCATCAGTAGCAGCTTCCCAGAACCGCCCTGCGCCAGCTTCACCCGACACCAACCGGCGGAAGACCAGGTGGTCATAAAGACCCGCCCCGCCAACTCCACTATCCGCCGCCTCTGCCGGACCACCCATCACCCCGCCAGGCTCCTCCTCCTTTAACGCCTTCAACACCTGTTCCATAACTTTCTGCGGCTGATGCAGCCAGTCCTTGGCATAAACTGCCAGCACCTTCCAACCAAACGCCCTCAGAATTGCCGGCCGCTGGTAATATTGCTCGACCAGATTCCTGTTGCGATAGTGCAGCTCATCATCAATAAGGATCGCCAGCGCATAGTCCTCATCCTCCGGCTTTCTCTTGACAGCCAGCGAACACTTGAAATCCGATTGCCCAACCTGTTCGGCTACTTCATACCCCAGCGCCATGAGCTGACCCTTCAGCTGCGCCCGCATCACCGTCGGTCCCACAACCCCCTGTCCCGAAACCTTCTGCGGCACCAGACCATCCAGTATCGTCCTGGCCGCCGACATCCGGCCCAGGCTGATCAGCTCTGCATATTGAAGGAAACGGCGCAGGTAGTTGGCCCCTTCATTGTATTCGTTCGTGATCTGCTCGTACCGGATGCTGCTCACAACAGCCATATGTTTCCTGGCACGGCTGAACAATACGTTCAGACGTTTTTCACCCCCCTTTTTATTCACCGGACCAAAGTTCATCAGCATCCGCCGCCTGCTGTCGGGACCATAACAGACACTCATGATGATGATATCCCGTTCATCACCCTGGATGTTTTCCAGATTTTTGATGATCAGACCCGTGAATTGATCGTTCTCCGTCCGGTTATAGGCATCCTCCAGCTTCTGGGCAAAAACGGCATCCTCACCCGCCAGCAGATCCAAAGCCGTTTCAATAACAGACTGCTGCTCCTGGCTGAACGCAACGATACCAATGCTTTCCTTCGTATCCCTGCTCAGCAGCTCCCGTACAAGATGCGCAATATAGTCGGCCTCCCCGGAATTGCTTCTTTTCTCATACACACTGTCCGGCAGTAGATGATAGCTGATACTGCGATCAAAAAGACAATTGACATTGGCCACCGCTTCAGCCGGCTGTGCGATACGGATCGGAGCCTTTTCTTTATGATGGATCGTCTTGTCCGGTATCGTCAGCAGATCGCCCTCATAAAAGGCATGGTTGCTATAGCTGATCAACGTTTCATAGTGACTCCGGTAGTGCCAGCTCAGCAGCGTGGAATCCAGCTTGCGCGCACCCTGCACCAGCAGACTGTCGGCATCGTCGCTAAGCCATTCGTTCTCCTCCTGGTCCCCGGCCTTATCCATGTCATCCGGATCTTCCGCCCTGGATCCAAAAAAGTCCGTCGGCGGCATCTGTTTCTCATCTCCGACAATTATCGTCTGACCCGAACGATACAGAGCAGGCACACCTTCTTCCAACGTGATCTGGCTCGCCTCGTCAAAGATGACCACGTCGAAGACGCCGCTGTCCAGAGGCAGACTGTCGCTGACACTATAGGGACTCATCAGCCATACCGGCTTGAGATCCTTTAGGACCAGCCCGCTTTCCTTCTCAGAAAGCTCGCGGATGCTTTTATAACGCATACTTTTTCCAAACTCATTTTCAAGGATCTTCCGGCCCTCAGTATATTTTTTCTTCAGCTTCTTCTGCTCTTCATTAAGCTGGCTGGCCGGCCTTCCGGATAATTCCAGCTGATGCAGGAATTTTTGCCGCACATAAGCCCGGATGATCTCCGCATTCAGCTCCTGTAAAGCCATGTATCCCTCGCCCAGTTGCTGAACCGCCTTGTCCAGCGCCAGCTTGTCGATACCCCGGAAAACACGGTTGTCCTGATACAGCTCATCCAGGCTCTTTTTGATGATCGCAGCCTCCAGCTGAGCCACACGAAGCGGTAGACTCCGAAGCGCTTTTTTCACCATCGGCGACAGACCCGCCATCGCCCGTAGAACAGAGAGCCAGTCCCCAAGCCCGTCCGCATTAAGACGGATATTCATCAGCTCGTCCCGGATCGAAGAGATATTGCCGGCAGGAGATTCCTGCAAACATCGCTTCAACTGGGTCTCCAGGCGGCTCAAAGGCTGATGCAGCGCCTGCAAAGCCGTTACGATCGCCGGCCCTTCCGGATGCTGCACCAGGTAGTCCAGCTCCGCATGCCCCTTCCTGTTTTGCAGCAGATCGATACTCAGCCTTGCCGTATCGGGATTCTCCATCCGGTAGTCCTCTTCCAGCTTCCGTCTTGCCTGCTCCACCCGCGCCGAAGCTTCATATTCGGCTTTCAGCTGCTCCAGCAGAGATAGGACAGAGGGCTCAACCGCATGCGCCGAAAGGTCATAGTCGTTCTGTACTTGTTTCTTCAGCTTTTTCCAGGGACCGTTCAACATACTAAGGAAGCGGCCTTCCTGCTTCATAGCCAGCGCGATCGCCGCGCCAAGATCCTGCTCCGGGATCTTATGGGTCCAGTGCTCGTTCTTCTTCAGTACCTGCTGATAGCTTTCCTGTTCCTGCTTGTAATGACGAAGACGACGACCCAGCTCTTTTGCTTCTTCCCGATCCGGATCGGCAATAGCTATCAACCCGATGCTGGCAAAGGGATATAACAGCACGGCAAACTGCACCAGGTTTTTCAAACGCTCCGGCTCCTGCGTGTGCCGCGGATCGATCCCGCTGTTCTGTAATAGACCCTCTACTTCGTTCAAAAGGGTCAGCGCCTGTTCCAAAGCCCTGTCCAGCATCTGATGCGGACTGTCCGAGAGCAATATTTCTTCCTGTATCCGGCTGAAAGGGTGCGCAGAAAAGACAGGGTCTGCACCCATTTCCTCCAGCGTAGCCTCCAGCTCGGAAAGGACGGACCTGGCAGACTGCCAGTCGGCATAGCCAGGTAGATTCTCCTCGTCCTTCGGAGCCAGCGTTACCAGATCCTCCCGCAACTGTATGATGCGTTCGATAAGCTGCCTCACCGGCATGCCGGTGTCTTTTCCATACGACAGGCTCGTCGTATGGAACTCCCTGAGCAGATCCAGCTGTATATTGATCCTGCCTACCAGCACCTGGCGGTTGTTTTTCAGCTGCGCAAGGTCGGGCTTATTTCGTGTGAAGTCTTCGTATGTCGCTTTGAGGTTTTTGATAAACTCTCTTTTATCACCCTGGCTGTCGTGGATATAACAACACAGCTCTTCAAGACCTACCTGCTTGAGACGATGATAGACAACATCCAGCGCAGCTCTTTTCTCGCAGACAAAAAGAATATTCTTCCCCCTGGCAACGAAGTCTGCAATGAGATTGGTAATGGTCTGACTCTTACCCGTGCCTGGTGGACCCTGAATGATATAGCTGTATCCGGCCCTGCTTTGTAAAATGGCCTTTGTCTGTGTCGGGTCCGCCGTGATCACATGATACCAGTCGTCGGGTCTGTTGAGGTCGAAGGTATGTTCCGGGAAACTACGCGGCTGATCGCTGAACAGCGCATCAAAAACATGATGCTGCACCTGCTGATCGATGACCGTATTATAGTCCCTGACCAGGCTCATCTTCTTGTAATTGAAATTGCCCAGCACCATATTACAGACATCGAAGTCCCAGCTATACGGGTTGCTCTCACTTTCCGCCAGCGTATAGATCTCCCGCTCCCGCAAACCGGCGCCCGCTTCACCCACACCCATCTCCCCCGGCCCACCGCCATTCACCCCACTATCCATCAAATGCCGCGTGTTCATCCGGACATCCGCATTGATCAAAAATTCAAGAAAGCTCGTTTTCGGCTGGACGCGCTGCCGGTATATTTCCAGCCCCAGCGGTTTGTAATGCTCCGGATCATAGCTATAGGGAATAGACTGATAGCTGGCCTCTCTTCCCTGCCGGCGCAGTCTTTTGCGATAATTGTTCACCGTCTGCCGGGCCTCGCCATGGATAAGACGGATCCGCGGCTTGTCGATATAATGAAGGACGATGCCCTGGTTGGCTTCCTCGATCTGAGCCTTCACATGCCCATAGAACTGCTCCGGGCTCATTTCATCCAGGTCTATAAGATCAGGAAGACGGATCCCATACAGCTCTTTCAGCTGCCCCGCCAGTACCGGGTTGACCTCTGCGGCATTGTCAAGGACCTTCAGCACATAGTGATCCTCCTTGAGCTT
This sequence comes from Puia sp., assembly GCA_035492595.1. Taxonomy (GTDB): domain Bacteria; phylum Bacteroidota; class Bacteroidia; order Chitinophagales; family Chitinophagaceae; genus Puia. Next base: position 60,901 of record DATJJA010000061.1, on the reverse strand, counting down.
CTTGTTCTTTTTAAGACTTACAGGCAGAAGAAGCAAAGGACTCTGGATCCTTTCCTTCGGGTCCTCTTTTAAATTATGCCAGTTGAGAAAGGCGATGACCAGCTTCAGCTGGCTGAATCCATATTCCTGGATGTCCCGCTGCGATTCTATCCTCACCCTGTCTAAAGAAGAAGGGAGATAGCCATGATCCTCAAAACGCAGGTATTTGTTCAGTACGATCTCCTTCATGCCGGTGATCTTTTCCGCCAGCTCGCCATTCCAGGTGAACAGCAGCTCAGGCCGGATGCTCTGGTAATGCAGGACTATCGGAACACTACTGACCGTCAGATTGACAAATCTCATATTCGGCTTGTAATACAACAGGCGGTTGCGCCGGCTGGTATCGAACAGGCGGTTGCGCAGCCTGTTCAGAATAAAGCTTTCCCGCTCCTTCAGCTCCTTGTGTACCCAACCGGCGACCCGGGTGAGATCCGTTTGCTTTTCGGGATCATAATCCCGATAGTGTTCCAGCCGCCGGATGATATCGTAAAGATCCTGCGACCGGCGGCTTCTATCCAGCTCCGTCATCTCGGTGATAAGCCGGCCTAAAGTTGGATGTATTCGGGGATAATAGAGGGAAGGGTTGGTTCTGTGCCGGACGAACTGCTGAAGATCATCCGTATTATAAAGATCCAGACCCATCGACATGCTGCCGAGAATAAGACCCAGACAAAAGATGTCAGTTTGCGGATCATGATGACCTGCCATCTGCTCAAAGCTGCGATATCCGGGCAGATATGCCGCATGGACCAGCGGCTCCCGCAGATCCATATGCACCTGGAATGTTGCCGTACTCATCGTATCATCTCCGGTTTCCGCAACAAGCCTGATCTTGTCTACTACCTCGAAACTACGGGACTGCATTTGCGGGAACAGCGCCTCTACCCGGTAAAGAGCTTGGACCGGGGCATGGGCGAAGGTTTCGTCGATATCCAGGACACCCGAAGTGAGGAACAACGTCTCCTCCCGTTCAAAGGGGCCTACCAGACCCGCTTCATGAAAGCTCAATACCTCCCTGAAAAGGGGCATGACAAAGGCGATGCTGTCGTCGGTGGAATAATCTCCCTTGTCGAAGGCAGCAGGCAGAAAGGCGTTAAAAAAGATGCGGTTTGTTTCCATGCGTATAGGCATCCAACACCTTTTGTTTGTGCTGCTGCCATTTCTTATCACTTAACTGTAATTCTTTTTTATAGATAGGATCATAGGCAGCGGTCAGCTGCATTTCTCCTGCAAACTCAAAAGCCCGCCCAGCCGGCATCTCCTCCAGCGATGGATCGGCAAGAACAAAGTCCAGCAGCACATATGCGAAATAATCCCGGATACTGGGATGCGCACCCGTAATGAGGTCGATCAGCCTTTCCCTGTCACCTTCGGCAAGACCACCCCAGCCCCCGGCTCCGCCAGAGCCGCGCTCCATCCCTGCCCCACGCCCCACGCCGGTACCACGTCCCGCCTCAAACCCCTCCGGAAAATACTCTCTTGCCAGCCCCATCACCAACGCGCTCTGGATCCATTTCGGCCGCAGATATTCCTGCAGGAACAGCGCGGTAAGCTCATTCAGTCGCCGCTGTGAAAAAAGGTCCAGCCGGTCCAGCTCAGGGCTGCCTTCTATCATCCGGACAATGGTTTCCTCTGCTCCCGGCCCGGTCTCCACAACCCGCACCCCCTCAGCCCCCGGCACCGCCACATTCCGTGCCCCCTCAACGCCCGGCGCCGCCACATCCCTCACCCCCTCAATCCCCGTCGTCGCCACATCCCCGATCGCTGCAGGCGCCTTTGCAACCCCCTGCTCCTCATGCCAAAGCCTCAGCGCCCGCGCCCGGATAAAATTCTCCGGATGCGTCGGCATCACCGACTGCGTTCCCGGTTGGGCGGAAAAGACCTCGTCCGCCTGTTGGATATAGCTTTCCGCATTGACCTCAGATAGCCCCGTCGCCAGCTTCACCAGCGACGTTATCACCGGCCCGGCATCTCCCAGTACCGCATAAGCGCCGCGATCGCAGAAGATCTCGGTATAAAGCCGGAACAGCCTGGCAGTCTCATAATATGGAGGTTCGCTATTATAGTTGTTGGCAATAGCCGTGATGATCCGGTCCGCCACTTCCAGGTCTCCGTCCAGTAAGGTATATAGCCGGATATGCGTCAGCTCATGGGCAATGACAGCCAGCAGCTCGGCTTCATTCAGCCTTTGCAGGATGGGACCGGAGAAAACAAGATGCGCTTCCCTGTGCAGATAAACGATACTCGCGTTCAATTCGGGATCATTGGCATTCTGTGCCTGGTAGGCCGTGACCGGCAGCTCCCCCAACCCCAGCTTTTCCCGGGCCAGGTCGATCTTTTCATAAAGAGCCGTATCAGTCCCGCGCCGGAACTGATAGGTGTTCTTTAACAGCTCCGTTTGAAAGGAGACCAGTTGCTCTTCGCGGGTATGGGCGGCAGCAAAGAACTCCCATGTAGAAGCCTGCTGCTTAAAATAGTCGCGAACTTTTAGCTGATAAGGGAGAGCCTGAGGTAGCATAAATGCAGTAAATCTAAATAATCTCCGGCATACCGGGACCACTTCCTGGCAAACCCCCGGCTCAGGGGCGAACGCACATGCAACTCCGTGGATATCAAGGCCTGTTCCGGAGCTTTAACTTAACCGGGATTTAACTAACTTCGCGCCATGCGAGACTATATCAGTGACCTGAATGACCGGCAGAAAGAGGCGGTACTACATACGAATGGCCCTATTATGATCGTGGCAGGCGCCGGCAGCGGCAAAACCAAAGTGCTGACGACACGTATAGCCCACTTACTTGCCCAGGGGGTCAACGCATTTAATATATTGGCGCTTACTTTTACGAATAAGGCCGCAAAAGAAATGAAAGAGAGGGTGGAGAAGATCCTGGGGGATTCCCAGGCAAGAAACCTTTTCATCGGCACCTTCCATAGTGTCTTTGCCCGTGTCCTACGCGGCGAAGCCCATCACCTCGGCTACGAAAGGAATTTTACCATCTATGATACCGACGACGCAAAGAGCGTGCTGAAGACTGTTATCAACGAGCTGAACCTCGACGATAAACATTACAAACCCAATGCAGTATACAACCGCATCTCCCAGGCAAAGAACAGCCTGGTAGGCCCCGTGGAATACGCCAATGACTATGCGATCCAGCAGGAAGATATGCGCGCCAACCGCCCCGCCATCGCCCAGATCTTTGCCGCCTATTCAGCCCGCTGCAAGAAGAATGGGGCAATGGACTTCGATGACCTGCTCGTCAATATGTACGAGCTGCTGAAGAACCATCCGGAAAGCCTCCACAAGTTTCAGCACAAGTTCAAGTATATAATGATCGACGAGTACCAGGATACTAATCCTGCACAGTACGAGATCATTAAGTTGCTGGGCGCCGCGCACGAGAATGTCTGCGTCGTGGGAGACGATGCACAAAGCATCTATAGCTTCCGGGGCGCTACCATCGAGAATATCCTCCAGTTCCAGAAAGATTATGATGATGTAAAGGTCGTCATGCTGGAACAGAACTACCGCAGCACGCAGAGCATCCTCAATGTCGCCAACGAAATTATAAAGAACAATAAAGGGCAGATCCCCAAAAACCTCTGGACCGACAATTCCACCGGCGAAAAGATCCGCCTCGTCCGGCTCATGACCGACAACGAAGAAGGGAAATTCGTAGCCGATACCATCCAGGAACAACGCCTGCGTAATCATTATAACAACCGCGACTTTGCCATCCTCTACCGGACCAACGCACAAAGCCGGGCATTTGAAGAAAGCCTTCGCCGCATGGCCATCCCCTATACGATGTTCGGTGGCGTCAGCTTCTATTCGCGTAAGGAGATAAAAGACCTGGTCGCATACCTGCGCATTATCGTAAACCCACGCGATGAAGAAGCCCTGAAACGCGTCATCAACTACCCGGCGCGTGGCATAGGCAAGACGACTATCGACAGAGCCGTACTGAACGCCAACGAACAGAACATTTCCCTATGGGAGGTTATAGGCAGGGCGAAAGAGTTTGGCTTCAAGGCGGGTACCCTGGAAGCGCTGGAAAACTTCGTGCTGATGATCCGGAGTTTTGCCAGTATGCTCGATAAGCACAACGCTTATGAAGTAGCTGCCCACGTAGGAAAACAAACCAACCTGGTAAAAGAACTATTCAGCGACAAGACGACGGAAGGACTCGCCCGGTATGAGAACGTCCAGGAACTGCTCAACTCCATAAAAGAGTTTACGGAGCTGCCGGATGAAGATGGAGTGCTCGAAGCCGAAACAAAAGGCCTGGGCAATTATCTTCAACAGATCACCCTGCTGACGGACGCCGATGAAAAAGATCCCAATGCCGATACCGTAAAGCTGATGAGTATCCATGCTGCCAAAGGCCTCGAATTCTCCTGTGTCTTTGCCGCCGGCCTGGAAGAAATGCTTTTCCCCAATGCCATGGCCATAAATACCCGCGAAGAGCTGGAAGAGGAGAGAAGACTTTTCTACGTGGTGATCACCCGCGCCAAACAGCGTCTGTGGATCACATACGCCAACACCCGCTATCGTTTTGGCAACCTCGTACAGAATGAGCCCAGCCGCTTTATCGACGAGATCCCTTCAGAATACCTGGACCGCAGCTTCGCCGGCGGCGGCATCCGTAACCAGGGTTTTTCCGCCCCTTCCGGTTCTGCATACGACCGCATGCATGGCAACAGCTTCAGCGGAAATTCCGCCTCCAACGCAGAAAAGAAATATGGCCCCCCTCCGGCAAAAAAAGAGACAAAGCCTTCCTACGTTCCTCCCAAACCATACGCTAAAACGATCGAACACAATCCAACACCCGATTTCATCGCAAGTGATACCTCTGCTCTGCAACCAGGACAAAAAGTAGAACATCAGAAATTTGGTTTCGGCGAAGTCATCAGCATCGAAGGCTCAGCTCATAGCCCAATCGCAACGGTCAGGTTTGAATTCAACGGAGAAAAAAAGATCATGCTCAACTTTGCAAAATTGCGCATCGTGGAATAACTGCGCAACCGTCACCTCGCGCAAATTGGAATAGCTGCGTAAGGATCACTCACGCAAAACTGCAATCGCGAGCTGCAAATTTTTTGCAGTGCTGTCGTAAAACTGCGGCGAATTTCGCGGGAAAACTTCTCCCCCATAGAGATATTCTATCGGTGGGAAAAAATGAGATGGTTTACGGTGGCCAGGCAAAAAAATATCTTCTTCCGGCAGCCTGAAATCGGGCACAGCTATTGATTTTAACAAAACTTTGCTATCTTTTACGCATGACCGAAATGTACAAGATACAGCCGAACGGATTGTATTTTGTAACCCTAACCGTAGTTGGCGGGATTGACGTGTTCACCCGCTACGAATACTGTGATCTATTGGTAGAAAATCTCAACTACTGTATAGATAACAAACGGCTACGGGTATACGAATATGCCATCCTGCCCAGTCAACTGTATATGATAGCGGACGTAGAACAAGGGAAAGGAAATTTGCCGAAAGTATTACGCGATCTCAAAAGCATCTCGGCCAAACAACTCCTGCGGGCTATCGCAGAGCATCCCGAAGAAAGCCGCAAAGAGTGGTTGATGCGTTTATTCCACTTTTTTGCCAACCGTTACCAGCACGATTCCGAACATCATTTCTGGCAATTTGGAAACCAGCCGGTAGACCTCGGAAAACTGGCCAAAAAAGAAAAACCACTTCCTTCGCCTATCGGGACCCTCATCAAAGCAAAATGGGTTGATGATCCCAGGCATTATATCTATTGCAGCGCATATCCCCGTCAAAAAGTTAAATTGGCCACAGAAACAGGACTGATTACGGATATTGAGCAAAAAATAACATAACTCCAGCCAACACAAAGGGGTGTTTTTTTGTATCTTTAAAGGCACCCCCCTTCCCATAACCTGCAACGCGGATTAATTTATTTTGTCATCAGAATAAAATAAGAGGTTATGCTATCTAAAGATAAGCCGAAACTCCCCCTTGATGCATGCTACGTTTTGACGCTGAATACGGTAGATAAGATCGATGTATTCGTCAGGCCGGCTTATAAGCAGATCATCGCAGATGCCCTGAATTATTTTATCGATTCCCAGGGACTCACAGTCTACTGCTGGTGCCTCATGAGCAGCCACCTTCACGTGATCGTTCGGACAAAAGATGGAACGGGGCCCGCTTATTTTGAAAGGGATTTTAAGAAATTTACCACACCCGCCATCCTGAAAACGATAGAAATGGAAATGGACTTCCGCAGGGAATGGATGATGCGGCATTTTGAAGAGTATCCCACGTCCCTGCGCAGGCTGGAGAAGTTTCATTTGTGGCAGAACTGCAGCAGCCCGCTGCGCATCGACAGCCAGCATCCCCGGGTCCTGCTCGACCGGATACAGCATATCCACGAGAACCCCGTCCGGGAGAAGATAGTCGAACTGCCGGAAGCTTATATCTTCAGCTCCGCCCGCGATTATGCCGGCTTACTCGGTCTGGTAAAAGTAAAGGTCGTCCAGCAGCAGGGACTCTTCGGCGTAAAAATGGCCTCACAAAACTAAAGCGCGCCCTTCAACCCATCCACCGCCTTCTTCTCGCTGCCTATAAAGATCCGGTTCCCGATCAGGGCCACCGGCCGCTTGAGAAAAGTATACTCCTCCAGGATCAGCCGGCGATAATCCGCCTCACCAAGAGTCTGATCTTTGAGCCCCATCTCCTTATATTTGATGGCCCGCCGGCTAAACAAAGCGGCATAAGACCCCGCCTTTTCCTTCATCTCATCCAGCTGCTCCGCACTGATCTTTTCGCCCTTGATATCCTGTAAAACAACCCCCTTTTTATTGGCCTGCGTCTCCTTCAATATCCGCTGACAGGTGCTGCAGGTCGAAAGATGATAGATCTTGTTCATGGGCGCGAATGTAATATTTTCTTCTAATTGCCGACAAATGGTAATATTTGCATACTGCGTCAGTGTTATATCCCGACTTACAGGAAGCTTTTATCCACCTGGTCGATCAACATCGGGGGATACTGCATAAAGTATGCAGGTTATATTGCTTTACCGAACCCGACCGCCAGGACCTGTTCCAGGAGATAATTGTCCAGCTTTGGCGCAGTTACCCATCCTTCAGAGGGGACGCAAAATTCAGCACCTGGCTCTATCGTATCGCCCTGAATACAGCCATTTCCGACCTCCGCAAACAGCATCGCCGGATCACCCTTTCCGACCCCGGATCCTTGCCCGTCGAATTGCAGGACATCCAGTATTCCGGGGAAAAAGAAGAACAGCTTCAGCTCCTGTACCAGGCCATCAACAGGTTGACAGAAGTGGAGAGAGCCCTGACCATGCTGTACCTCGAAGACAAAAGCTATCAGGAAATGGAAGAGATCCTGGGGATCTCCCAGAATAACCTCCGTGTGAAAATGAACCGCATCAAGGACAAACTTCGTAAAATGACAAAAGAGGCAACTTATGGAATTGGAAAACCTTAAAAGCATCTGGAAGGAGCTGGAGGCCCAGCCAACACCGGAAACAGACGGGGAGCAAATTCTTGCCCTGCTGCAAAAAAAGTCCCGGGGACCCGTCGCCCGTATGCGCCGCAACCTCATCCGCGAGCTGCTCCTTATCACCGTTACATACATTCCCGTTATCCTCTTCTACCTCGTGGAATTCGAAGGCCGGTTGTCCGCCATCTCAGGCTTACTCTTTCTGCTGGGACTTTTCTTCTGCGGGTATTATTACCGTAAAATGATGCTGCTTAAGAAGATGCAATGTGTCAGCTGTATGGTCCGCTCCAACCTCGCCCGGCATGTAGAGACCCTGAAAAAATATACCCGGTTCTATTTATTGGCCGGGACCCTGATCATCCCTTTCACCGCGATCTACGTCTATGCCATCCTCCGCTGGAAAATGCCCCATGCCAGCGGTCTGCAGCTCTATCACCGGCTCAGCCCCGCTCCCTGGTGGACCAATTCCATTTACTGGCTGCTCCTTCTTGCTCCCCTGACCATCGCGATCTATTATATCAATGCCTGGTATATCAACAGACTTTACGGCCGCCATATCAAAAAATTACAGGAGTTGCTGCGGGAAATGGACGAGGAGTAAGTAATTTACCGGAAAACTTGCCCATGAGACATCCACTCTCCATCCTCCTGCTTCTGACCGCAGCCCTCTGCTTCACCATACCCGCACCCGCCCAGCCCTCAGCCGCCAACCCATCAAAAGCCAGCGCAGCCTCCTCAATCACACCCGCCCAGCCTGGCTCCCGCCACGCCAATACCACCACCTCAAAAACCAGCGCCATAACCTCAAAAGATGCCGCCTCCACCATCCGCAAGCTCATGGCCGACCAGGCCGACGCCTGGAACCGAGGCAGCCTCGACGACTTCATGAAAGGCTACTGGAATAACGATTCCCTCGTCTTTATCGGACAGGCCGGTCCAACCTATGGCTACCAACAAGCCCTTTCCAACTATAAAAAACATTACGACAGCCCCGACAAAATGGGACAGCTCGCCTTTACGCTTATAAAGATCGACCAGCTCTCTCCAGACTATTGTTTTGTTATCGGAAAATGGGCCCTGAAAAGAAAGGCAGGAGATGTCGGGGGCACCTATACGCTCTTATTCCGCAAGATCAGCGGGACCTGGGTCATTGTCGTGGATCATACTAGCTAACCACTCGCCGCCATCGTCACGACAACCCGCACCCACCCGCCGCGACGCAATAACTTCCAAATCACCCCGCAGCCTTGGCCACGACAACCCGCACCCGACGGCCACCCCACCGCAAACCGTGCCCGATCGCCGCACCCACCCAGCCGCAACCGCACCCCCTCTAATTGATCAACAACTTCCTAAACTCCGCCGAATCCCCATTAAAAACATCAAAATCAACCCTCGTCAATATCCCGTTCACCCGCCCCGCCTCACTATGCTGCCAGAACGCCCAGTCCCGGTAAATGCTGGGACGCTCCTTCTGGAGATAATGGGCGATCCATAACGGATACCCGTCAAAATCGTCCTTCAGATACTGTTTGTAAAAATCCACATTGGTGTAGATGATCGGCATGACATGATAATGGTCCTGTATCGTCTGCAGCCATTCTTTTGCCCTGGCTCGCAGCTTTTCCGGGGACACGCCATATGTTTGTTCGATATCCAGGACCGGAGGCATATCCCCCGGCATCAGCTCAACAGAATTGATGAAATTTTCCGCCTGGGCCTTCCCGCTCTTGGTTGACAGAAAAAAATGATAGGCGCCCCTGGCCAGCCCGGCATCCCTCGTTTTCTTCCAGTTGCGCTGGAAATAAGCATCCTCATTCCCAAGCCCTTCCGTCGCCTTGATAAAGGCAAAACTCATCTGCACATCCCCCACCTTCATGTCTTTCACAGACGACCAGTCGATAACATCCTGGTATTTCGAGACATCAATGCCATGAATACTATAATTGGTGGGGATCTCGATCCCAAACTCCGGATAACGGATAAAATGCGACCTCCTTTCCTGCCACCAGTCATAGGCAACAAAACCAAACATGATCAGCACTGCGCCAGTGAGAGTGAAGAGTACGATTTTCCAGGCTGTATGTTTCCTTGTATTTATAGCCATGTCATTTAGCCGTTCTGGCTTTTACCAAATTTAGCCAGACCGGCTCATAAATCTGATAATTAGGGCTTCTGGCTCAACACCGTTGAGCCTTCGCCCGCAACCTTCGCCCTGCTCGGTTGCGGCGGGGCTGCCTCCGGCAACCCAAGTACAAACATAATTGACTATTTTTATATTTTATAGCTTCCATGCCCGATTTTAACCGGAACGATACGATTAATTTATTGTCCAAACTCACAGGAAAACGACTGTGGAACGGAGTAAAGGTCTTAAGCAGCTATTACCTGAGCAAATGGACGAAAAAGGCCATCCAATGGGGTTACCCGGTCTCGATTTCATTCGAACCGACCACTTCCTGTAACCTTCGCTGCCCGGAATGCCCCAGCGGCCTTCGCGCCTTTACCCGGCCGACAGGTATGCTCGAAAACAGCTTTTTCCGCCAGACAATAGACCAGCTTTCAAAAGACCTCCTCTACCTGGTCTTTTATTTCCAGGGCGAACCCTATCTCAATCCCTCTTTCCTGGACATGGTCGCCTACGCATCGTCAAAGGGGATCTATACGGCCACCTCGACAAACGCCCATTACCTCAATGACCGCAATGCAAAAAGAACCGTGGAAAGCGGCCTGGATCGCCTCATCATTTCTATCGACGGCACTACCCAGGACGTTTATGAACAATATAGGGTAGGAGGTAAGCTGGAAAAAGTGCTGGAAGGGGCCCGCAACATCGTCAAATGGAAAAAAGAGCTAAAAAGCAAGACCCCCTTTATATTTTTCCAGTTCCTGGTCGTCCGGCCCAACGAACACCAGCTGGAAGATATCCGCAGCCTGGCAAAAGAGATCGGTGTCGACCAGGTCCGGTTCAAGACAGCCCAGGTCTATGACTATCAGAACGACCCCAACGGACTGATCCCCACAAAGACAAAGTACAGCCGCTATAAAACCGACGCCGCCGGCGAATTCATACCCAAAAACACCCTGGAAAATCATTGCTGGCGCCTCTGGCACGCTACCGTCATCACCTGGGACGGACTGGTCGTACCCTGCTGCTTCGACAAGGATGCACAGCATCCATTGGGCGACCTCAAAGGAAAAGCCTTCAAAGAGATCTGGCACAACGAAAAATATGTGGAATTTCGCAGGCAGATCCTTCAAAGCCGGAAAAACATCGACATTTGCGCCAATTGCAGCGAAGGCACCACCGTCTGGGAAGACTAAACCCATACGCACCACCGCTGGACCCACTCAAATATATATCGCATGCCACTATCAGCATCCGCACTCAGCCGGCTTGAATTTCAACACCAGACCATCCGCGAGCTGATCCGCAATACCACGGAGCCCGACCTTCACCGCCGCGTCCAGCCGGATAAATGGAGCGCCTTCGAGAACATCGCCCACCTCGCAACCTATCAACCCATTTTCCTCGCACGCCTCAAAAAGATCCAGGAAGAGACCGATCCCCAATTCGGCCGTTATGTAGCTGACCAGGACCCCAACTTTCCGCCAACACTGGCAAAGACATTGGAACAAGTGCTTACTGACATCGACCAACAACGTACCACGATCATCACGACCCTCGCCGCCATGGACGACACCACCCTTGCAAGAATTGGCATCCACCCGAAATATGGCCGCTTAACAATAAAAGAATGGACCGAATTTTTCCTGCTCCACGAGGCCCATCACATGTATGCGATCTTTACGTACATTTATACCTGACACAGCACCATGGCACTTGAAAACGAAATAAACCAACGGAAATTCCGGACCGAATATCAGAAAGCGAGGATCAATATCATCTATACCTTTAACTGGATTTCGGAAAAGGTCAGCTCCTATTTTGAGGAATCGGATATCACCCCGCAGCAATTTAATATCCTGCGTATCCTGAGAGGCGAAGGCAAAGCCCTGTCTACAATGCAGATCCGCCAGCGGATGCTCGACAAGATGAGCGATACCAGCCGCATCGTCGACCGCCTCGTAAAAAAAGGACTGGTGAAGAAATCCCCCAACGCAGAAGACAGACGCCTCGTCGACGTCGTCATAACGCCCAAAGGAAAGAAGCTCCTCGAAAAGATCGACCCATTCGAAGATGAGGCGGACAGGTTCATGAGCAGCCTGTCGGAAGAAGAAGCAAAGACACTCAACATCCTGCTCGACAAGCTGCGTAACGTGACGACCGTGCTTCTCATCGCGATCGGAATGCTCCTGCCTGAGCTGAGCTTCGCCCAGACGACGGATCAGTCGGCTTCCCGGCCGGACACGCTTCCGGCAGCAACACAGGCGACCCAATCCAGCGCGTCTGCCACTCAGCCGGCCGTTTTCCCCCTCGTGCTGTCCCAGTCAAAACCTAAATATGAATTACGCGCTGCCTGGATAGCTTCAGTAGAAAATATCGACTGGCCTTCCCGCAAAGGCCTTCCCGCAGATAGCCAGAAAGCAGAGTTCATCCGCCAGCTGGACATGCACAAACGCAATGGTATGAACGCCGTTGTCGTTCAGATCAGACCAGCCGCCGATGCCTTCTACCCCTCTCCCTATGAGCCCTGGAGTGAGTGGCTGACAGGCGTTCAGGGCAGATCCCCCTCGCCCTGGTACGATCCGCTGCAGTTCATGATCGAAGAGACACACCGCAGGGGCATGGAGTTTCATGCCTGGTGTAATCCTTACCGGGCAGTAAAAACAATAGGCAGATCGTCTGTCGCTCCCGACCATGTCACCCGCCGTCACCGCGACTGGTTCGTGCGTTTTCAGAATACCCTGTATTTTGACCCGGGAAATAAGGAAGTACAGCAATACGTCACGACAGTCATCCGCGATATCGTTCACCGTTATGACATCGACGCCCTCCACTTCGACGACTATTTTTATCCCTATGAGATCGTGGAAGGCAGCCCTACCCGCGACTTTCCCGACAAAGCCACCTACGCTAAATATGGCAACGGAATGACGATTTCCGACTGGCGGCGCAGCAACGTGGATTCGGTCATCCTGAGTATCAGCAAGGCCATCAAGGAAGAAAAACCATTCTGTAAATTCGGCATCAGCCCCTTCTGCGTCTGGAGGAATAAAAGCAAAGACCCCGACGGCAGCGATACCCAGGCCGGTGTGACGAATTATGACAACCTCTACGCGGACATCCTGCTCTGGATGAAAAATGGATGGATCGATTATGTCGCTCCGCAGCTCTACCTGGAGATCTCGTACACAAGGGCCTCCTATGCCGTACTCGCCGATTGGTGGGCTCATCATTCCTATGGACGGCACTGTTATGTCGGCATCGGTATTTATAAGGCCGGCACCAATGCCGCCTGGCGTAATCCCGATGAGATCCCCAACGAGATCAGGATCATGCGGAACTACCCCGAGATCCAGGGAGCTATCTATTTCAGCAGCACCTCCTTCGTACACAATCCCAACGGCTGGTGTGACAGCCTGAAGAATAGTTATTACAATTATCCCGCACTCATCGCACCCATGCCCTGGATCGACTCCAGCCGGCCGCATGAGCCCGTCTTCCGCACGGAATATAACCAGAAGGACCTCTCCGGCACAGCCTGGCTGTCTAAGGGTTCCCCGGAAGACGCGCTGCGCGGATATGCGATCTACCGGACCGACTCGGCAGCGATAAGTACAGACTCCCTCCGGGCCTTCGAATTCATTCCCTATGACGCCGTAGCCGGGTTTACTATTCATGGCGGAAGATCAGAGGAAAAAGGAAAGCCATATTACTATTATATCACCGCTGTAAGCCGGAACAATGTCGAAAGCAAGGCGGTTCCGCTAATTTTTAATTGGAGCAGCCGGATCGGGACCAGCACCCCGGCGATATCGCAGGCTGCTCGTGTCTTATCCGACAATAAAATAGAACATTAGCCATGGCTTGCCATGGCGTTAAACTTAACTTTGTAAAAAATAAAATCCTATAAATATGCCTGGATTTGAATTATTCGGCCCGGAAGAACGCAAAGAGGTCAACGATGTCCTTGAAACCGGTATCATGATGCGATATGGCTTCGATGGCCCCCGCAAGGGCATCTGGAAGTCAAAAGAGCTGGAAGCCGCCATTTGCCAAAAGCTCAGCTGCAACTATGCTCAACTGGTCTCCAGCGGCACCGCCGCCCTGACGACAGCCCTCACAGCCCTGGGCATCGGCGCAGGCGACGAGGTTATCATGCCCACATTTACCTTTGTGGCCAGCTTCGAATCCGTCCTCAGCGTCGGCGCAGTCCCCATCCTGGCTGATGTGGATGAAACCCTGACCCTGCAGCCGGATGCCGTCCGCCGGGCCATCACACCCCGCACCAAATGCGTTATGCCCGTGCACATGTGCGGAGCCATGGCCGACCTCGATGCCCTGTTGCAGATCTGTAAAGAGCACAACCTGATCCTTCTCGAAGACGCCTGCCAGAGCTTTGGCGCCAAATACAAGGGTAAGTTCCTGGGAACGATAGGCCATGCCGGCACCTTTTCCTTTGATTTTGTCAAGACCATTACCTGCGCAGAAGGCGGCGGCATCGTAACCAACAGCGAAGACATCTATACGAAATGCGACGGCTTCTCCGATCATGGTCACGACCATAAGGGAGTCGATAGGGGCGCCGACCTGCATCCCTTTATTGGCTACAACTATCGTATTTCCGAACTCCATGCCGCTGTAGGCCTGGCACAGATCCGGAAGCTGGACCAGTTCCTGGCCATCCAGAAGAACAATCACAGCCGGCTGAAAGCGATCCTTTCCACCGCACCCGAAGTCTCCTTCAGGACCATACCCGATCCATCCGGTGACAGCAATACCTTCCTCAGCTGGTTCCTTCCGACAGAAGACATCGCCCGCGGAGTGGTTGCAGAACTGAAACAGCAGGGCATCCTGGCAGGGAATTTCTACTGGTTTGACAACAACTGGCATTATTTCCGCAAGTGGGACCACCTGCGCCAGGTCAGAACGCTCAATAACCTCAATGAAGCGCAGCAAAAGGCGCTGTCATCGCTCGATCCGGCCGGATTTCCAGCCAGCGACAAGGTGATGAGCCGCTGTATCTCGACAGCTATCGGGCTACTGTGGACAGACGAACAGATAAAGGAAAAGGGAGAGAAGATCGTTGCTGCGATCCGGAAAGTGGCCCGCCAGGAGAAATCCCTGGCCTAACCGGCACCTCGGATCTCCAGCCCCCGCGCCGGACGCCGGATCTCCAGCCCTCGCGCCGGGGACTCCGGATCACTTGCCCCCGCGCCGGACGCCGGATCACAGGCCCGCCGCCAGATGCCACATCAGGCAATTCACTTGCCCTCAAGCCGGTTGACATAATCCAGCGAGCCCAGCCGAAAACGCACAGGGATCCGAGTCGCCTTCTCGATCTGGATCTCCTTCTTACAAAAAAAGCCCAAATGGCTGACATAATAGGTGCCTCCCCCGCTGACCCTCAGCGGCGGGAGCTCCTCCTTCACAGGCGCCGCCGGCAAAAAGGTCGCCGTTGTCAAAAAGGTCGCCGCTGGCAAAAAGAAGGCTGCGGCGCCCAACCCAACAGTTGCCGCACCTACCCCATAATCCCACGGACCAACTCCAGGAACGGCAAACTCCGCGCCCAACCCAACAAGCCCCGCCCGCCAATCCATTGCCCCCAACCCAATAGGGACAAAATCTGACCCCATCGATGGCAAAACCGCCCAACTAAGGTGCTCTGGAATCTTTTTATCCACGGGGATAAATTGGCCGGATTGAGCCCAGGCGCCAACTGTAAGCATTGAAATACATACAACAAGAAAAGTTTTTTTTCGTTGCACGGTTGATCCCTCCTTTTTACGTAGATTTACGGCCTGATTTTTGTGGTTCCCGCGCCTTTTCTGGAAAACACAGCAGAGACGCAGAGCAAAACCCCTGATATACATGTCGTTAAGTCAATCATTACAGCAAAAACTACTCCAAAAGCTATCTCCTCAGCAAATCCAGCTGATGAAATTGCTGCAGGTTCCTACTGCCAACCTCGAAGAGAGGATCAAGGAGGAACTGGAGGAGAACCCCGCGCTGGAAGTAACCGAAGATCATGAGGACGGACAGGAAGAATTGAAGGACGAATTCGACACAAAAGATGAATTCGAAGAAAAAGACGGCAGCGAAGATGAATATGAGAACATCGACATCAGCGAATATGTCAGCGAACACGACGATGACGTAGCCGACTACAAACTCCGCGATGACAATTACCCCGATCAGGACGAAGACAGAGTGATGCCGCATAAGGTAGAGACATCCTTCCATGAGCTGCTGCTGGACCAGCTGGGCATGCTGGTAGTGGATGACAGGACCAGGAGGATAGCCGAACAGATCGTCGGCAGCATCGATGACGACGGATACCTGCGCCGCGAAACAGCCTCCATCGCCGATGACCTCGCCTTCCGGCAGAATATCGAGACCTCCGAGGAAGAGATTGAATCCCTGATCAAAAAGATCCAGCAATTCGACCCTCCGGGTGTGGCAGCCCGCGACCTGCAGGAATGCCTGCTGATCCAGCTGCACCGAAAAAAGAATGGCGCAAAAAGCGTCGACATGGCCATCGAGGTGCTCACCTACTACTTCGACGAGTTTACAAAGAAACACTACGATAAGATCCAGCGGGGACTCAATCTCACCGATGAGCAGCTGAAAGACGTGATCAACCAGATCATAAAGCTCAACCCCAAACCCGGCGGCGACGTCAGCGAAGGAAGCAGATCGGAAAGTTATGTCATACCCGACTTTTTTATCACCAACAGCGGTGGTAAGCTGGACCTTTCCCTCAATTCAAAGAACGCTCCGGATCTGCGCATCAGCGAAGGCTATAAGGAGATGTTGAAGGAATACGATCGCGGCAGCAAAAAAGACAGACGCCAGAAAGAGGCCGTGCTTTTTATCAAACAAAAGATAGACGCCGCCAAATGGTTCATCGACGCGATCAAACAAAGACAGCAGACCCTCTACAATACCATGCATACCATCATGGACTATCAGCATGACTTCTTCCTCACCGGGGACGAAACGACATTGCGGCCCATGATCCTGAAAGACATCGCAGAGCGGACAGCCCTCGATATTTCCACGGTCAGCCGCGTAGCCAACAGTAAATTCGTACAGACGGAATTCGGGACCTACCGGCTAAAGTTCTTCTTCAGCGAATCGCTCAGCACGGACAGTGGCGAAGAGGTCTCTACAAGAGAAGTAAAAAAGATCCTCAGCGACCTCATCGAAGGGGAAAGCAAGAAAAAGCCGCTCAGCGATGAGAAGCTGACCGAACTGCTCCAGGAAAAAGGATACAACATCGCCCGCCGGACCGTGGCTAAATACCGCGAACAATTAAACATTCCTGTCGCAAGACTTAGAAAAGAACTATGACATACTCAAATACAGCCACGGCAGGCAAAAATACAGGGAGCTATTCTCCTGTGTTACGCTTTTTCGCGCATGTCGTCTCCTATATCTTCCATCCCCTGTTCATCAGCGCATATGTAATGGGGTTTCTCATTTTTCTCCATCCCTATGCGTTCTCAGGATTCGATCATAAGATCAGAGTACTGCGCTTCCTCCATATCGTGCTGTTCAATGCCCTGTTCCCGGCCTTTTCCGTTTTCCTTCTTTGGCGCCTGAAATTCATCGATTCCATGTTGCTTAGGACGATAAAGGAAAGGATCGTTCCCTACATGATCGCCATGATCTTCTATTGGTGGAGTTGGAATGTATTTAAGAATTTACCCGACAGCCCTTCGATGGCCGTTCATTTCCTGCTGGGAGCATTTCTGTCGATCTGCGGCGGCTGGTTCTGCAATATTTATTACAAGGTCAGCATGCACGCTATTGCCATGGGCGGAGCACTGATGTTCTTTTTTCTCTTCTCTTTTAACGATGTCTACGCCTCCGGCCTCTATCTTTCCGCGGCCCTGATCCTGACCGGCCTGGTCTGTACCTCCCGGCTGATCCTGTCAGCCCACAATGGTTTTGAAGTATGGTCCGGGTTATTTGTAGGCCTGCTCGCCCAATACATCGCCTGGCAGTTCTAACCGCCAGCTCAGCGCCCCAACCCGGCATCCCCAAACCCCAATCGCCGGCAACCGATCCAACGCAGCCAGGGCATAAAAAAGAAAAGCCCAACCATAGGGTACGAACCTATATTGAGCTTTTTCACCTTCAAACCATCTGAAGTGCGTCCATGCTAGCTATTAAGTATCTTCGATCGGGATATATATTTTTTGGTCGGGTGATAAATGAACAAACAGGAACCTTCCTTGATCAGGTCGATAATATTCTCAGACTCGTCCGCCGGGACAGCCGGACAACCATAACTTCTTCCGATAACTTTATTCATCTGCAGGAAATCGGGACCGACATATTCCGAACCATGTACCACGATATTGCGGCCACCGGCTCTGTCGTTAAAACCTCTTTCCATTCCCCGCATCTTCAGAGAGAGCCCATTGCTCCCGTAATAAGTCCCCTGTGTCACATAAAAACCAAGACTGGTTTTGTGCGAAGAAGGACTATTGGAGAAAGAATTGGCAAACTCCTTCCCTGAATTATGCCCATGCGCCACAAACGTATTGACCAGTACTTTCTTCTGTTCCAGATCCACGACATACAACCGCCTGTTGCGTGATGACTGACTCAGGTCACAGATTGAAAGGATATTCGTCTTGTTCAGCCAATGATGATCCAGCAGATAATAGTACCCCTTCAGGGCATACTCGAAAGCCTTCTTCGTCAAACCAGCCTGTTTCAGGTCGATCTGCGTATACAGATTGCTTACTTCTTCTGCAAAAGCGGCAGCCTTGCTTGCGCTTTTACTACTTTTTGTGGCCACAGGATTGCCGGCTCTCACTATACCTACCGGCAAAACAAATGCGACCAGCACACACCAAAATCCGGGTTGTAAAATACGACGACGCATGTTTTAAAGGTTTTGTCAATGCTCCTGGAGGACAATCCATCCAACAGACCTCTTTATAAACGGGAGGGAAAGTAAAATATTATCTATTTTCTACTTGTGCAAGAATCTTTTATGAAAACTTTCTATACGGTTACTTGTTTCCACTTACCCCTCCTAAATAGGACAAAACTTACCCCCGTAACGGTCGTTTCCGTTATCAGAATGGCCCAAAAGACTCCAGCTGGCCCGATATTAAGCCTGATGGCTAAAAACCAGGCCAGCGGGATCTGGAAAGCCCAGAAACAAATGAGATTGATTATGGTAGGCGTAAGGGTATCCCCAGCGCCATTAAAGGCATTGGTAAGAACCATTCCCACCCCGTAAAAGACGTAGCCCAGACTTATGATACGCAGCGCTCCGACCGCTACTTTTTCCACATCAGGGTCCCGGTTGATAAAACCCACGATCGGACCCGCGCCGATCAGGAAGATCAGAGATACCAGCAGCATAAAAAGAGCATTGTATGTTGCGGCTACCCGCACCGACTTCTCTGCCCGGTCCGGCAGCTTTGCCCCCAGGTTCTGTCCCACCAGGGTCGCAGCCGCATTGCTCATACCCCAGGCCGGTAGCAGAAAGAAGAGCAGGATCCGGATCGAGACCTGGTAGCCCGCAATGGCCGTGTCCCCAAACCCTGCCACAAGCCGGGCCATCACGATCCAGCTGGCGGAATTGACAAGAAATTGAAAGGTTCCCGACCAGGCGATCTTTAACAAGCCTGCCATAATAGTCCCATTCGGACTAAAATGCTTCCGGAGAATACGGATGACCCCGCTGCCTCTCGCCAGGTGATAAAGCTGAAAGCATACCCCCAGCCCCCGGCCGATGAGCGTTGCTATCGCCGCGCCTTTCAATCCGTAAAAATGGATCAGGATCGGACATAAGATAATATTAAAGCCATTGGCTATCCATAAGGACCACATCGCTATCGAAGCATTCCCCGCACCCCGGAATATACCATTGATGAGGAACAGCAGCATGATGACAATGCTACCGGCAAAAACTATTCGCGTATAGGCAGCCCCCGTTGCAACGGTACCCGAAGATGCGCCCATAATAGAGAGGATGTCTGGCGCAAAAAAAGCCCCCGTTAGACTCACCACCACCGTCAGCCCCAATGCCAGGTTGATCGACTGGGCCGCGGCACGGGCCGCCCCCTCCTTATCCTTTTCCCCGATGCGACGCGCAACCGTCGCTGTCGCCGCCATCGAAAGCCCCATCGCAACGGAATACACCAGCGTCAGCACCGATTCCGTCAGCCCCACCGTCGCCACGGCTTCCTTGCCTATGCGGCCTACAAAAAAAATGTCCACTATGGCGAAGACGGACTCCATGCACATCTCCAGTATCATCGGCACGGACAATAGAATGACCGCTCTCCGGATGCTGCCCGCGGTATAGTCCTGATGCTGGCCGGACAAAGACTGCCTGACCAGTCCAATGACGGTGGATAAGGTGTTTCTCTTTTGATTAGGTTGCATAACAGACATACGACTACGTTAAATTAGGAAGAATTGACGATTAACCAATCCTGACCGCTGCATTCGTCCTAAATAATAATAGTACTTTTGAGGTAAATAATTCCTCCTAAAGGCTAACTTCTCTATCCATGAAAAAAGGTGCATCCCGGATCATTTGGAAGATCTTAAAAATTACCGGCATAACGGCCGGCAGCCTCCTCATTTTTCTCTTCCTGCTGCCCTACCTCTTCCCCCGGTTTGTGTCCAATAAGATCCGCCAATGGGCCCGCCATAGCATCCAGACCGAATTACATTTTTCGGCCGCCCGCCTTTCCTTCTTCCGGCATTTCCCGGCTCTGACCCTTACTTTATATAATGTAAGATTGAACGGCTCGGCCCCCTTCGAAAAACAACAGCTTATCCGGGCCGAAGAGATCTCATTGGGTGTAGACCTGCGCAGCGTTTTTTCGGAAGTGACAATAGATAAGATCTACCTGACAGATGCCGCCATCAATATCCAGGTGGATTCAACAGGCCGGCCAAACTATAATATCTATGCGTCCAAACCGGCCGGCAAACCGGTAAATGAAGCCGACTCCGGCAGCGCTTCCCTGAAGATCCAGAATATCGTTTTTGAAAAATGCGGCCTCGTCTATGACGACCGCTCCCTCGGCCTGCTCATCAATGCCCGTGGATTGAATTATGAAGGAAATGGCGATCTCAGCAAAGATATCTTCGACCTGCATACTCACATGCAGATAGACTCCATGGACCTTTCTTATAATAAGCTGGCCTATTTTGCCAATAAAAAGATCAATGCGGACCTTATCACAAAGATCAACACCAGCTCGCTGGCCTTTATCTTTGAGCGGAATGAGCTGATGATAAATCAGCTTCCCGTTGTCGTCACAGGCCGGTTCTCCTTCCTCAAAGATGGCTATGACATGGATTTTCAGCTGAAGTCCCTCAATTCCAACCTGCATGACATTTTTACGGCGCTCCCGCCGGACATGCTGAACTGGCTGAGCAAGACGGAGATAAAAGGGGCCGGCGACATCGAAGCCTCACTGACTGGTAAATATGTCGCGGCCACCAACACCATGCCCGACCTCAATCTGAATATGAAGGTCCGCAACGGGTCGATCGCCTACGAAAAGACGCCGGTTCCCGTCAGCAACCTTTACCTGAACTTCGAATCCCGCATTCCCGGTCTCAACCCGGATAGCCTGCATCTGACCATCGACTCCGTTTTTTTCAATATCGAAAAAGATTATTTCAGCGCCATTCTCCGGATGAATGGACTAAAGGCGCCGTCCATCAAGGCAAAGATCAGATCCGAAATAGACCTGGAGAAATGGGACCGGGCCATTGGTTTTGCACCCCTCGATCTCAAAGGAAAATACAAACTGCAATTGTCTGCCGACGGACAATACGCCACCCGGGTGGTCCGGACAACCACACTGCGAAAGATAAAGATCGATACGGTCATCTCCAGTATCCCGGCCTTTACGTTGACCTCTTCGCTAAAGAATGGGTACCTCAAATATGCCTCCCGCCCCGAGGCCATCAGCAATATCAGCTTTGACCTCGACGCCTCCTGCGCGGACAATGATTACCGTCATACCCGCCTGAGCATGGAAAATTTGAACGCCAACGTGCTTACCAGCTCGATCAAAGGATTTTTTAAGCTGGGCAGCAGCAACACCGCCGCCGCCGCCACCTCAACCAACCCCACTACCCACAAAACCCCCAGCCCGGCCAGCCGCAGCAACCCTGCCACCGGCGCCGCCTCCATCGACGCCGCCCTCGAAACCGTCTTTCACCTCGCCGATATAAAAAAGGTCATCCCCCTCGACAGCATAGACCTGGCCGGCGACCTGTCCGTACATATCAAAACAAAAGGCAGCTATCGATCTTCGAAAAAACAGTTCCCCGTGACCGAAGCCGATCTGCAACTAAGCAACGGCAGGGTGCAAACAAAATACTATCCTCACCCTCTCGAGAACATACAGGTCAGCGCCCGCATTACCAGCAGGAACGGATCGATGAAAGACCTCGGCGTAGCACTTACTCCCGTCTCCTTCCTCTTCGAAGGACAACCCTTTACCATGAAGATGGACCTGCAGGATTTTTCAAACCTGCGCTACAACATCACCTCCAGGGGGACACTGGACCTGGGGAAGATCGTAAAGGTGTTTGCCCTCACTGACTATACAATAACAGGACTCGTGGACACCCGTCTCTCGCTAAGAGGCTTGCAAAGCGATGCAACCCAGGGTCACTATGACAGATTGTATAATGAAGGAAGCCTGAAAGTAAAAGACCTGCAGGTAAGCTCCGAACTTTTTCCGCTTCCCTTCCGCATCCACACCGGCCTGTTTCGCTTCGACCAGGATAAGATGTGGTTCGACGCCTTTGATGCCAGCTATGGAAAAAGCCGTTTTACCCTCAACGGCTGGCTCTCCGATGTCATCGGGTATATGTCGGATAAAAAACAGCCGCTAAAAGGAAAATTCGACCTCACCAGCGACTATGTATTGGTCGATCAGCTAATGGCCTTCGCCGGACCCTCCACCGGCGCCAAAACCCCAGCCGCCGGCACCCCGCAAAACACTCTATCCAGCGCCGCCACCCTGCCCAGCGCCCCGGCCGCCGGCACCGCGCACCGCACCACCACCCCGACCCCTGCGCAAACAGGCGCACAACCCGCCTCCGCCGGCGTCATCATCGTCCCCTCCGACCTCGCCGTCAGCTTCCACGCCAACATAAAAAAGATCCAATACAACGGCCTCGACATCGACAGCTTCAAAGGCGGCGTCAGCATCGACAGCGGCAGCGTGACCCTCGACACCACCGCCTTCACATTAGTGGGCGCACCCGTACAGATGAACGCCTCCTATAAAAGCCTTTCCCCCCAGCGCGCCGAATTTGATTATCATATACAGGCAAAAGACTTCGACGTCCAACGCGCCTATAAGGAAGTGAAACTCTTTCACGACATGGCCAGTTCTGCATCAAAAGCACAGGGCATCATCTCCCTCGACTATAAACTCGCCGGAAAGCTGGACGGAAATATGTTCCCCGTCTATCCCTCGCTAAAAGGGGGCGGCACCCTTTCCGTCAGTAAAGTAAAAGTAAAAGGCCTGCGCCTGTTCAGCGAGGTCAGTAAAGAAACAAACAAGAATGTCACGGACCCCGATCTCTCCAAAGTAGACATCAAGTCTACGATCAATAACAATATCATTACCATTGAGCGGACCCGCATGAAGGTCTCCGCCTTCAAACTCCGTATAGAAGGACAGACCAGCTTCGACGGTCGCCTCAATCTTCATTTCCGGGTCGGGTTACCCCCCTTTGGTATCATCGGCATCCCCGTCAGTGTAACAGGCACACAGGACAAACCGATCATCAAGGCGCGTCGTGCCAATAAAAAAGATGAGCTCGAAGAAGATAAAGACGACGAAGAAGGCAAGACCAACTGAGGACCCCGGCGTAAAGCTCTCGGGCCCCATCACCCGCGCCGCCGGCTCTCGCCCACAAAGGCGCCGGCTCCCCCAATCATCTAATAATATCTCCCGATCGTCGGATTATCCACAATGGCCTTCTTCATGGCCGCCACATCGATAGGCCCCTCCTTCGCATACACGATCTTACCTCCCGGCTCAACCAGTAAAGTGTAGGGTAGGGCCCCCTGCCATTTTGGATCGATAGCCTCGATCAGCTTGTATTTGTCGTCGATATTAAATATATAATTCGTGTTCGATGCCTGCGACTTTTGCAGGAACTGCAAAGCCTTTGCTTTTTTCGCCGGCTCGTCGGCGCTGATGCTGATAAACTCGAAATCCCTGCGGCGATACATCCGGTTCATATCCACAAAGTCCGGGAACTCCGCTACACAAGGACCGCACCAGGTAGCCCAGACATTGATCAGCCTGAGCTTGTCTGAATTGTTTTTGATCAGGTCCCTGATCCCATCAGCCGTGATAGTATCCAGCTTTACCGGCTCTTTTGCCCATTCCTGTTTTGCCTTTTCGATCCAGTCGCTCTTCTCCGCCCACTTGATGGAACAGCCAAAGACCTTTGTCGTCTTCACAGGCACATCCTTACCCGCCAGCAGAGCGTCGATGGCATTGCGCAGATCCAACGTATTGGGCGTCTTGCTGGGCTTTTCCACATCGTCGATACGCCCGCTGTAGCGCAGCTTCCTGTCCTTATCGAAAACAAAGGCATGCGGCGTTGCTATCGGACCATATTTTCTCGACGCTTCCTCCGTCTTGCCATCATACAGGTAGGGAAAATTGTAATGCTTGTTCGCCGCACGGGCCTTCATCTCTTCAAAGGTGTCCCCCATATCCGTATAACCCAGCTCATCGAGCCGGATCGACGTCGGATCATTAGGCATTATGGCAATAACAGTCACTCCCTTGCTTTTATAGTCGCTCGTCAACCGGATAAGCCGGTCCTCGTAAGCCTGTGCCGTAGGGCAATGATTACAGGTAAACACGATCACCAGCAATTGAGCGTCTTTAAAGGAAGAAAGACTGTAAGTCTTACCGTCTATAGCCGGTAGAGTAAAATCCGGAGCAGCCGCCCCAATGGCTAAGGTTGGATGATCCTCTCCAAAATTCGTCGGTTTGGAAAAAGAAAGAAGACTCCCGAATACCAGGATAAAAAGTAGGTGGGCAGAATACTTCATACGGCATATTTTATGAAAGTTACAAACTTTAACGGCGTATTTTCCCGTCGAATTGCTAAATTCAGGCACCTAATCTATTGTGATGTAGTAATGATGTAGTGGATGACCCCCATTCAACCAGCTGAGAACCGTAACTTACAGAGCGCAACGAATCTTTCCATATCTAAAATCAGAAGAAATGCACACAAGAAGGTCCTTCTTAAAAACCACAACACTTTATTCCGCAGGGATCCTGGCCGCACCAGCCATCCCCTCTTTTTTAGCCGCAGGAAAGCCAACCATCGGACTTCAATTGTATACAGTGAGGGATGCAATGGCGTCAGACCCCAACGGAACACTGGCCAAAGTCGCCCGGATAGGCTACAACTCTCTCGAAGGAGCCACTTACACCGGCACGGGGAAGTTTTATGGCATGGACCCCAAAACATTCTCAGGAGTACTGAAAACAAATAGCCTGGTCATGCGCAGCTGCCACTATCGCCTCGGTGAGGACGGCTCCGGTCTGACCGACCCATCCAAAGGAACCATCCTCCACGGCTGGGACCAAACCGTGGAAGACGCCCATACCCTCGGCATCCAATATATGGTTTGCGCCTGGCTGTCACCAAAAGAACGCCTTGGCCTCGATCACTATAAGAAAATGGCCGACGAGTTCAACACCGCCGGCGAGAAATGTAAAAAAGCCGGCATCCAGTTCTGCTACCACAACCATGACTTCGAGTTCGATCAGCAGGATGGAAAATACCCCTACGATGTGCTGCTCGACAACACCGACCACAACAATGTAAAGATGGAAATGGACCTTTACTGGGTTACCAAGGCCGGTCAGGACCCGATAAAACTGATCAGTCAGCACCCCGGCCGCTTCCCGCTATGGCATCTGAAAGATATGGACAGTACGTCCGCACATGCATTCACGGAGGTCGGGAATGGCACCATCGACTTCAAAAAGATCTTTGCCAACAAAGAAAAGTCCGGCATGAAATATTTCTTCGTCGAACAGGATAAATGCCCCGGCTCCCCCTTTGACAGCATCACTCAGAGCATTACCTATATTAAGAAAAACCTGGTATAACAGATCATCTTTAGGCCCCCGGCTTCGGTCGGGTGCCTGAAGAATGCAGCTCCATCAGAAAATCGAACAGGTTGGTCTCCGTAGAGATCTTCAGCTTCTTGCGCAGCCGGTAACGACTGATCTCTACCCCCCGCGTGGAGATATTCTCCAGCTGTGCGATCTCCTTGCTTGATAAATTCATCCGCAGATAGGCGCAAAGCTTCAGCTCATGCGCGCTCAGCGCAGGATAAGTGCTTTTCAGGATTTGCAGGAAATCACTGTGTACCTTGTCGAAATGAATGGCAAACTGCTCCCAGTCCTTGTCCATCTTGTTTTCCTCCCCAAGGATCCGCAACATTTTCTTGAACTCGTCCGCAGACCCATCTCCATTGCCATTGCTGGCCCCCTTCTTCATCCGCATCAGCTCCTCCCGGATGCCGCCCAGCAATTCCCCTTTCTGTACCAGGTGCATGGCTGCCGAAGCCAGCTCCGTATTCTTATGCTCGATCTCCGATTCCAGCTTTTCGTTTTTTAGCTTGACTATCTCCTTTTCCGACTTCTCCATCTCCAGCTGATGCAGGTATAAAAGCCTTTTCTGCTCCTCTTCATGTTTTGCCTGCTGCTTACGGAAGATCCGCCGCTGCCAGAAGACCAGGAGATATACCAGGCCGGCGAATAAGAAGATATAAAGGCAGTAAGCCCACCCGGACTGGTACCAGGGCGGCAGGATGGTAAAGCTATACGTGTTGATATCCGACTCATTACCCAGGTTGCTCTTGGATTTTACCTGGAAAATATAGGTGCCGGCCGATAGATTGGTATACTCTTTCTCCGTTCTTTTAGACCAGGCGGACCAGTCTTTATCAAACCCTTTCAGGTAATAGCTATACGTGATACTGTTCTGCGCGGCGTATAAAGGCGAGGTAAATTCAAAATGCAGTGAATTCCATTTGTTGGAGATGCTATATACGGATGACGCCGGCTGGTCCAGGCTATCTCCTACTTCCCCATAGTATCCTGCAAACAGGAGACTATCCGTTTTTCCAAAGGCCTTGACGCTCCGGATCTTCGCCTGGATCGGATAGCGGTTCTTTTTATATTCTTCGTAATTGATATGATAGAACCCTTTCTCCGCCCCTACAAAAACATTGTATTTATTATAGGGATAGATATGCTCATAATCCGCTACCATCTTTCCGCTGAGCTCAGGGAAATAAATGGTCTCCGGCTGAGGCCCCGAAAGGTCTACTACACCCAGGCTATTGTCCTCGATAAACCAGATATTGCCGGCGGCATCCTCCTTCAGGTGCCGGATATTCCTCTCGCCAAAAAATTCCTTAAAATAAGACGAAAGCCCGAAATTGTCCAATTGGGCATTGTATTCATAAACACCCTTTTCCGTGGTCACGACGATATGGTTCTTTACCTTGAACAAATGGTTCTTCAGGTAGGAGGGCAGCCCGCTGCTTTCCGTATACTTCTTGATCCGCGGATGCGCCGTATCGCTCATGTCTATTTTATAAACTCCCCGGTAGGGATGCGCCACCCAGATAGTATTGTTATTGTCAATAGCCATGAACTGGGAAGAAGCAGTATAACCGGGCAGGCTCCCCTGGAGGATAAGACGATTATTCTCATACCGAAGCAGGTCAATCCCCATATCATTGCCCGCAATTACCAGGGAGGATGGCAGCACATTGGAAAAGGGCAGGAAAGTCCAAAAGGAAGTACGCGTATTGATAGGGATCAGCTGGTCGTTCCTGATCTGGTAGGCTCCGTCATGATGGCCGAGCAACAGGTTTCCGTTTATTTCGGACAACCCCCAGGTCGACCCTTTTGAATTTGGTACTGATTTGAACTCACCCCGCAAAAAACTAAGGTCTTCCCGTTCATCCAGCGGCAGACAGTAAAGACCATTGGAGGTCCCCACAAACAGTTCCTTATTATATATAATGGAGGTATAGCCCAGACCCTCATTCAATTTCTCGGGATAAATATGTTTGATAGCATTATTATAGGCGATAAAATCAATACCATCATCCAGCCCCAGCCAAAGATTCTTGTTCTTGTCGATAAAAAGCATCAGGATATTGTTATTCTGCAACCCCTCCTTCCGGGAGAGGTTTTGAATGATCTCCCCCTTTTTATTGACAATATAGGCTCCGTCAAGATTGGTCCCGATAGCCAGCCAGTCTTTGTTAACCGAGATAGCTGTCAGCACCCGCTCATTGACAAAAGGATTCGGACCGACAAAGTGAAAAGGCGTTATCGTATTTCCGGATAGGATATAAAATCCAGTATTCACCGTGCCCACGAAACTGCTGTCCACACCAAACGGAAAAAGACAGGAGACCCGATAGTTCAAAGGCAGTACACTTGACTTTAGAAAGGGAGCCCATAGACCATCCCTGAACTCCAGCAAACCATTTTTCGCGTCCTGGGCTATCAGCTGGTTGTTGCTTTCCCCCAGAAAAAGCCAATCCGAAGCGGCTGGATAGACCGTGATCATATTATTATTGAGCTGGAAAATCTTTTCCCGGCAGAGGAAAAAGACATCATTACCATATGGAACAATATTCCATATGTCGGAAAAGCTATAATTATTATGTAAAAGCAGTTTTTTTAGAGAAGTATAGACCAGCTTGCCGTTCTTATCCGGAGAAAAATAGCCGAAGTCGTCCTGCCCCCCGGCATAGATACGATTATCCTTACCAATAGCGACTGACCGGACCACCGTTTTGTTGGGCAAAGGATAACTTTTCCAGTAATTGCCGTCAAAACTCAAAAGACCTTCATAATTGGCGAAATACATCACCCCATTCCTGTCCTGCACAATTCCCCGGTTTTGAGTGCCCGCACTGTAGACATCCCTCGGATAATTCACGATATCCGGGATACCGATCGTGTTCTGACCCCGGCAAATCAGGCTCATCCACAACAAAATGATCGTAAAATGGGTCTTTGACATAAATTGATGCGTACTCATATGGCAGTTCAGAACCTTTATTGACCTTTATGATTAAAGATAAAATATTTTGAGGTCGATCGGCGGGAAAGATGTAGATTAAAGCAGAGTTAATAAACTTTGATGTAGTGATGTTGTGGCGGAAAAGCCCATTTTAAAGGGACTTTACACTTGTGATGTAGTGTTGATGTAGTCAAAAACTGGCTATTTGAGCAATGTCCGTATATTTTTGTCGTATGAAAAAACAAACTAACGTACTGCTTCTGCTTGCCTCTCTGCTTGCACTTTCCTCCCAGGCCGTTTTTTCCCAAAAGCTCGGTATTTTCGATGGCCATGGTGACGTAGGCACCGGTGTCAAACCCGGCTCCGCCAGCTTTATTCCCGAAACAGGTCAATACGTGATCTCCGGAGCCGGCTACAACGTCTGGGCCGACCATGACGAGTTTCAATACGTATGGAAGAAGATGACCGGCGATTTCATTCTTTATACCCGCGCGGAATTCCTGGGTACCTGGGTCAGCTATCACCGTAAAGTTGGCTGGATGGTCCGGAAAAGCCTCGACGGCAATTCCCCCCATGTCAATGCCGTAGAACATGGCGACGGTCTGACCTCCTTGCAGTTTCGCCGCACCGCCGGCGCCCAGACCGAAGAGCATAAGCTCAAAATGACCCACGCCAACATTCTCCAGCTGGAAAGAAAAGGGAATCAATATATTATGCGCGCAGCCATCTATGGCGACACCTATCTGACAGATACCGTGAACGTCGATCTCGGCGATGACGTTTATGTGGGCCTTTTCGTCGGCTCCCACAATTCCGACGTACTCGAAACAGGCGTTTTCAGCAATGTCAGCATCTCGATCCCCCATAAAGGCGAGTCCGACCAGCGGACCCAGATGACCCTCGGCTCCAACCTCGAATTGCTGGACGTCGCCTCCGGCCACCGCGAAACGATCTACAAAGTGCCTTATTCCATCCAGGCCCCCAACTGGACACCCGATGGAAAAAGTCTCATTTTTAATGACGCCAAAGGTCTGATCTACCGCTTTGACCTGTCCAGCCGTACCCCCACACAGATCAATACCGGCACCGTCACCAACAATAACAATGACCACGTGATCTCTTTTGACGGAAAAATGCTGGGTCTGAGCAACTTCGTAAAAGATCTGGGCGGTTCGATCATTTATACCGTTCCCATCGAAGGCGGAACGCCCAAACAGATCACCCCTAAAGGCCCCTCCTACATGCATGGCTGGTCACCCGACGGAAAAAGCATCGTTTTCTGCGGCGAACGCAATGGTGAGTTCGACGTCTATAAAGTCCCCGCCACCGGCGGTAAGGAAGTCCGCCTCACCGACGTCAAAGGACTGGATGATGGTCCTGAATATACGCCGGATGGCCAATACATCTATTTCAACTCGGTCCGTTCAGGCCTGATGCAGATCTGGCGTATGAAACCCGATGGCAGCAACCAGGAGCAGATCACCACAGACGACCTCAACAACTGGTTCGCCCACATCTCCCCCGACGGAAAATGGTTCGTATACCTTTCCTTCCTGAAAGAAGAGACCCCCGCAGGCATCCATCCGCCATACAAGCATGTTTACATCCGGCTGCTGCCCATCGACGGGAAAGGAACGCCAAAAGTACTGGCCTACGTCTACGGCGGACAAGGTTCCATCAACACCCCGTCCTGGTCGCCCGATAGCAAACGAATCGCTTTTGTCAGCAACAGCGATATGAGCGGTAACTGAAAACGTAACGATTGAGCCATATGAAACCGCCAGGTTCCATATGGCCATTGAAAAAGTATTATGCCACATATGAAAAGAAAAGACTTTCTGAAAGCCTCCGCTTTTTTGGCGGCCGGCACACTGTTCCTGCCGGACCTGGTCCGCGCTGCTGCCAATACCAAAGTAAAAGACATCGGCATTCAGCTTTATACCGTACGGAAGGAAATGCTGGCTGACCCCACCGGCACCCTGAAACAGCTGGCAAAGATCGGGTTCAAAGAGATCGAATCCGCCCGCAGTGAAAAAGGCAATTACTACGGACTACAGCCAAAAGAGATCAAAAAGATCTGTGACGACAACGGCATGAAACTTCGCAGCGGCCATATCCATGTCGACAAAGACTGGAAAAAGTCCATCGAAGAAGCCACAGAGACAGGTCAGCAATACATCATCTCCGCCGTCCTTCCCTCAACAGGGCAGACGGTCGAACACTACCAGGAGTCCGCAGAAGCCTTCAACAAGCTGGGAGAAGAATGCAAAAAAGCAAACCTCCATTTCGGCTACCACAATCACGATTCGGAATTTGAAACGGTAAAAGGCGAAGTGCTTTACGACATTCTCCTGAAACATACAGACCCCTCCCTCGTCACCATGGAAATGGACCTGGGCTGGGTAGTAGCCGCCGGCCACGATCCCTTCCAGTACTTTAACAAGTACCCCGGCCGCTTCCCCTTATGGCACCTGAAGGACATGGACAAAGGCCGCAAACAAAGTACGGAGTTCGGAAAGGGACAGGTCGATATAAAAGGATTGCTTCAGCACGCAAAACAGGCGGGTATGAAACACTTCTTCCTCGAACAGGAAGAATATGCCCACACCGCTTTTGAAAGCATACAGATAGATTATAATTACTTGGAAAAACTCGATTACTAGCAAGCGCAGCGGCGCTGACTATTTTAATTGCCCGCCATGAAGGTATCTGGTTCATATTGGATAGTAGCAGGTTTCTGTTTTGCTCTATTGGCGCCACAACTGATCGTTGCCCAACCTGGGAAGGTCGCCGCGCAGCAGAAAACAACAATTCCGCAGCCCGTTCGCCAGGTCAAGCTAACCCACTTTACCCTTCAGTCCTCAGCCGTGATCGGAACAGCAGGCGACAGCCTGTCCTCTGTGAATTATCATTCTGCCGGTTATTGGTTCCCGGTAACCGTTCCATCCACTGTGCTGACCGGACTGGTCGCTAATAAGGTTTATCCGGACCCGTATACCGGCATGAACAATATGCTGATCCCGGACGCATCCGATACATTCAACCGCGAATACCATCTCGAACAATACAGCCATCTTCCCGGTGAACCCAATCCCTGGAAGAAGCCTTATTGGTATCGTACCACTTTTTCCGTCCCCGCTGCCGACAAGGGACGGCATTTTCAGCTCATCTTCAAGGGCATCAACTACCGCGCAGCCGTATGGCTCAACGGCCGGCTCATAGCCGACTCGGCAAAAATGGTGGGGATGTTCGAGGAGTTTGACCTGGACGTTAGCGCTGTCATCCATGCCGGGGAAGACAACGCCCTCGCAGTAGAGATCTTCCCCCTCGATGTACCCGGAGAGCCATCCACGCCCCAACTGAAGGCAATGGAAGATTTTTATGACAATGGCGGACCGACAGGCGACATCGGCAAGAATGTGACCATGCTCAGCTCCGTTGGCTGGGACTGGATTCCCGAGGTACGCGATCGCAACATGGGGATCTGGCAGCCCGTATATCTCCGGACGACCGGCCACACCATCATCAGTCGGCCCCGGATCATCACGGAATTGCCTGCACTGCCGGACACCGGTCTGGCAAAGCTTTCCCTCGATCTCGATCTGACCGGTTACAGCGGGGCCCAACACCAGGGCAGCCTCGACGTGACGATCAGCCCCGCCAACTTTACCGGCACGCCGATCCATTTCACAAAGAGTCTGTCCATCGCAGGATCCACGTCAAAGACCATCCATCTGTCCTCTGCCGATATCCCCGGGCTGATGATCCGCCACCCCCATCTCTGGTGGCCAAACGGATACGGCCCACCAAATTTGTACCGCATCCGCCTCCGGTATAAAGACGAGGCTGGCATTTCCGATGATACCTCTTTTCTCTTCGGCATCCGCACCGTCAGCTCTTCTGCCACTACAGTCGATGGCTGGGTCCGCCGTGATTTTTATGTCAACGGCAAACGCGTACATCTCGTGGGCGGCGCCTGGGTTCCGGATATGATGCTGAATCGTGATTATCAGCGCTACGATTATGAATTACGGCTCTGCCGCAACGCCAACGTAAACATGGTTCGCATCTGGGGCGGCGGACTGGGCGAGACAGATGATTTTTATGAGCTGGCAGACCGCTATGGCATGCTGGTCTGGCAGGACTTCTGGATCACCGGGGATACCAACGGAGGCTTCAAAGGCTCTGCCGACTGGCCATTGCAAACTTCTGTTTTTGTAGACAATGTCATCAGCACCATTTACCGTATCAGGAATCACCCAAGCCTGCTGGTCTGGACTGGCGGCAACGAAGGTCATGCCCGCAAAGAACTCTACGACGCCATGCGCGACAACGTAGCCTCCATCGATGGCACGCGCCCCTTTATCCCATGCTCTTCCGGTTTTTCAAAGGCCCCCAAAGACTGGAAAGGTTCCTGGCCAGATGACCGCCCCGCCGGCGTATACAGCGGAGGTCCTTATTCCTGGCAGGACGATGCTCAATATTACCGGCTGGTTGACGCCGGAAAAGACTGGGTCTTCAAGGACGAGACCGGGATTCCTTCACAACCGCCCTACAACACCATTTCGAAGATCATCCCCAACCTCGTACCAGACAAGAACCTGCCCTATCCTCTCAACGACACCTGGGGTTATCACGATGCCTGCACAGGTAATGGGAAATACGATACCTATTATAAGGCAATGGTCGATCGCTACGGTGCAGCAACCGGCATTCGCGACTTCTCCGACAAAATGCAGCTGCTCAACGCCAACGGGTATCGAAGCACCTTCGAAGCCGCAGGACACAAGCTGAATGAGACCGGTGGAGTGATGCTATGGAAGCTCAACGCAGCTTTCCCCAGCGTCATCTGGCAGATCTATGACTGGTACCTCGAACCTAACGCGGGGTATTATTTTATGCAGCGGGCCTGCGAACCGGTGCATATCCAGCTCAATCTCGACGACTCCGCAGTTGCCCTTATCAACCGTACCTATATCCGTCGCCCCGGATTGTTCTATGACGCTGAGGTAGTAAACATGACAGGCAAAACGGTATTCAAAAAAGAAGGACAGACCAGCCTGGATACCACCGACACAAAAACAGTGTTTTCGCTGAAGGAAGTATTGCAAAAGGTCCGCGGCATTTCCTTTGTGCTGCTTCGCCTGAAGGACAACCAGGGCAGACCTCTGTCGCAGAACGTCTACTGGATGTCCCCCGGTCATGACTTCACCACCCTGAGATCGATGCCTTCTGCCCTTGTGCAGACAAAGGTATTGGCCACGGAAAAGAAAGGAGGATACAATTACTGGACGATCCGGTTTAACAATGTCTCATCACAGCTGGCTTTTTTCCTCAACCCGCAGATCGTCAACAACGGAGAGGAAGTATTGCCCAGCTATTGGTCCGATAATTATTTTTCCATCCCGGCAGGGCAGTCTGTAACGGTAAAGGTTAGCTGCCCCATGGCGCTGACAGGTTCTGCGCCCGATCTCAGACTGGAAGGCTGGAACATTCCGGCTGCTACATTACACCTTATCCCGTAAGGGTTCACTAACCTGGTAAACGGCCGAAAAAATGACTCCGGACCGTAACAGGTGAACTATGTCAAAAAACGATTAACATATGAACTTCAAAACTTGCTTGTCCCTTTTGCTTTTCGGCCTGGCCTTCTGCCCTGCGCACGCCCAGCACCAGGTTGGCATTTTCGATGGTAGCATAGATATCGGCAATCCAAAGGTTGCCGGTTCCGCCAGCTATGACGAGAACACTCAATCCTATTCGATAAAAGGAGGCGGCTCCAATATCTGGTTCAATCGCGATGAATTTCATTTCGTGTATAAGAAGATAAAGGGAGACTTTATCCTTACCGCCGACTTCGCCTTTACCGGCGATACAGCAGGCGCCGTCGGTCACCGCAAGATAGGCTGGATGATCCGCGAGTCAACGGAAGAGGGCGCCGCCAGCGCCAACGCCTGCAAACACATCGACGGCCTCGTCGTCCTGCAATGGCGGCCCTACCACGGCATGTTCATGCGCGATCCCGAAGAAGAAAGATTCTATAAGAAAAAAGGCGGACAGACCATCCAGCTTACCAGGATCGGCAAGACCATCACGATGAAGATCGCCCATCCCGGCGAACCGCTGCAGGAAGTTGGCTCCTGCGAAACCGAGACGCTCAATGGAGAAGTTCTGGCAGGTCTTTATATCTGCTCCCATGATTCCAACAGCGCAGCCACTGCTAAGATCTGGAACGTCCGTATCGACAAACCCGTTATCCATGAATACCATGGTAATCCACACGTAACGGAACCTCCCGTAACCGATGTGCTAGGCAGCCGCCTCGAGATCATCGACGTAGCCGACGGCACCAGAAAGGTGATTCACGAAGCACCCGGCCGTTTCGAGGCGCCAAACTGGATGCCCGACGGCAAAAAACTGTTATTCAATGAAGGCGGTTCACTCTATACCATTCCTATTGAAGGCGGCACGCCCGAAAAACTGAATACCGGCTCCGCCAACAGGATCAACAATGATCATATGATCTCTTTCAATGGCAAAATGCTGGGGATCAGCAATTCCAGGCAAGGCCTCCCCGGCGGTGGCTCCACAGTATATACCCTTCCTCTCTCCGGCGGCGAGCCCAAACAGGTAACAGAAGGCACCCCTTCCTACCTCCACGGCTGGGCTCCGGGTGAAAAAGATGTGGCCATCGTCGCGAAACGCAACGGCTCTGCCATCTACAACCTGTATAGAGTATCGCTGAAGGATAATAAGGAGACGGCGCTGACCAACAACACTTCGACACACGTTGACGGTCCCGAATATTCTCCCGATGGAAAATATATTTATTACAATGCCAATATCACCGGGACGATGCAGATCTGGCGGATGAGACCCGATGGCTCCGGGAAAGAACAGCTCACCTTCGATGACTATCACAATTGGTTCCCTCATATTTCTCCGGACGGAAAATGGATCGTGTACATCTCTTTCCCGTCGGACATTAATCCGGACGAACACCCTTCTTTCAAGGACGTAACACTGAGAGTGCTGCCGCTGACCTCGGCAGGGGGACCAAGGGTTATCGCATATTTATATGGCGGACAGGGAACATTGAATGCACCCTCCTGGGCGCCCGATAGCAAACATCTTGCATTCGTGAGCAACTCAGAACCGGTCAGGTAAAATTGATGTAGTGAAGATGTGGCGAAAAACCTGATTTAAAGCGGGATAAGAAGATGTGATGTACTGTTGATGTGGTCAAAAAATAGTAGATGCTGTAATTAGAAAATAGTTTTGCTATGCTTTATTTATTAAAATTTAAACAACGACTGCTTATGCCAAAGAAAACAAGAGGGCTCTTTAAGACGGGTTGCATGGTAATAGCGTGTATGCTGTTCACCTGCATCACATACGCCCAGAAAGCGGTTACGGGAAAGGTCATTAACAAAACGGACAATCAGCCCGTTCCCGGCGCGACCGTACAGGTTAAAGGCACAAAAGTTCTTGCTCAGTCAGGTGCCGACGGAACATTTACTATCAATCTTCCCAACGCCAGCGGCACATTAGTTATCACCGCTGTAGGATTCCAGAATCTCGAAGTGCCGGCAACGGCAGGTACGCCCGTCGGCGATGTTTCGCTGACCACGGCACCCAACACGCTGAATGACGTGGTCGTTACAGGATATACGACCCAAAGGAAAAAAGACATCACGGGTTCCGTATCGGTGGTCAATGTCGCCGATATGAAGTCGGTCCCCTCCGGTAGCACGGAATCGCTCTTGCAAGGCCAGGCCTCCGGTGTTAACATCGCCAGCAGCGGCCAGCCTGGTGGTTACAGCAACGTGCACATCCGGGGTATCACCTCCTTTGGTAATACAGACCCCCTGGTGATCATCGATGGTACGCCGGGTTATTTGCACGATATCAACCCGAATGACATCGCTTCCGTCCAGGTCCTGAAAGATGCCGGCTCTGCTTCCATTTACGGTGTTCGTGGTTCCAACGGCGTCATCATCGTCACGACCAAAAGAGGCCGTTCCGGTAAGGTCACCGTCAATTACGACGGTTTCGTCGGAACCCAGCGTCCGCTGAAAAAGGGATGGCAGCTGGCCAATCCTACGCAGACCGCCCAGGCGCTCTGGCAGGGTTTCTTCAATGACAGCGCCCAGCCTTCCAACAAACAGTTTGGCAATGGGCCGACACCGGTGATCCCCGATTACCTGATCCCCACCGGCGCAATGGCCGGAGCACCCGGAACAGATCCTGCCGGGTATCATCTGTACACCGATCAGATCACAAAGGCCGATAAAAATGGCAACGACTGGTATCATGATATCTTCAAGCCGGTAACGGTTCAGTCGCATAACATCTCTGCCAGCGGCGGTTCGGACAGATCGCAATATTTTTACTCCTTTAATTATACGGATCAGCCGGGAACCCTGATCTATACCACCCTCAAGAGGTATTCCGCCCGTATCAATTCGACGTATAGTTTTGCTGACAATCATGTCCGCATCGGAGAGAACGCCTTTCTCGTCTATAAGTCCAATCCCGGTTATCAAAACCTGCCCGGTGTCAACAGCGCCAATGCGATCGGAGCGTCCTACCAGATCCCCACCATTGTACCTGTACACGATATCATGGGTAATTATGCCGGTGCTCTCGGAGGAGGGCTTGGCAATGCACCCAACCCGGTCGCTATCCAGGAAAGACAGAAGTATAATACCAATAATGACTATAATTTGTCGGGCAACGTTTTTGCCGAAGCAGATTTCCTGAAGCACTTTACAGCCCGGACCCAGGTAGGCGGAATGATCGACAATTTTAATTACAGCGCCTTCCTGTATACCGCCTATGAGAATGCGGAGAACAATACCAATGCCAATAGCTTCCAGCAAACCAGCGGATGGAATACCAGCCTGACCTGGACCAGCACCCTTAAGTATAGCAATACGTTTGCTGAAAAGCATAACCTGACACTGTTGGGCGGTACTGAGTACATTGCCAACAAGGGCAGCGCTATCCAGGCTTCAAGAGGCAGTTATTATATCACCGATTCTGCCAGCCTGACGGTAAATCCAAATACCTGGACGCTCAACGCCGGTAACGCCAGCTCACAGACGAACCTCAACCCTTCGATCGTGCTGAATGGCAACAACCAGCTGACACCGTATCAGAATTCTATCTTTTCACTGTTCGGACGACTCGATTATAATTTTGATGATCGTTATCTCATCAGCGCAACGGTCCGCAGAGACGGCTCTTCGGTATTTACGAACGGACAGCGCTATGGTGTCTTCCCTTCCATATCCGGTGCATGGCGTATCTCCAAAGAGAAGTTTATGCAGAACATCGATTGGCTCAACGACCTCAAGATCCGGGGCGGCTGGGGCAAGATGGGTTCGATCAGTAATATCAACCCGACCAACCCCTACACCTTGTTTGGACAGGTCGCCAACCAGTCAACCTATGATATCAGCGGAAGCAGCACATCTTCTACAGCAGGTATCGTCGCCACTCAATTTGGCAACGCCGGTACCACCTGGGAAAGAGACGAGCTTACCAACGTTGGCATCGATGCCACCTTCCTGCATAATAAATTCGATCTGTCGGTGGAATGGTACAACAAGCTGATCAGCGGACTGATCAATCCTACTCCCGCCATCGGTATCTATGGTACCGCTACAGCGCTTTCCGCGGGTCCTTCCCTTCCCTTTGTAAACTTTGGGAATATCACCAACCATGGTATCGACCTTAGCCTTACCTATCATGGATCTGCGATCAACAACGAGTTGAAGTTCGACCTGACAGGTACCTTTACCTCCTATGTCAATCTGGTAAAAAGCCTTCCTCCCGGCGAAAAATATATTTCTGTTTTCAACGGAAGCACCGAACAGGTCAGACTGCAGCCCGGACATCCGGTCGGGGCGTTCTTCGGGTACCAGGTCGTAGGCCTTTTCCAGAACTGGAAAGATGCACAGGCTTCCAACCAGACAGACGCAGCGCCCGGCAGGCTCAAATTTGCCGATGTCAACCACGATGGCAAGATCACACCCGATGACCGGACTTTCTTTGGCAACCCCAATCCGAAATTCGTTACGGGGTTGAACATCTCTGTCAGCTATAAGAACTTCGATTTCTTTACGCTGCTGTATGCATCGGTTGGCAATAAAGTTTACAATTCGGTGAAAAATACCACGGATTTCCCACAGGTGTTCAGCAATGCCATCAGCAAACGCATCGCTACACAGTCAGCCAGACTCATCAACGATGCCGGTTCACCAACCTACTGGCAGGACCCGACGGCCCATGTCGCTAACCCCGGAACAAATGTGCCGATCCTGGAATCCAACTCAAATTCGACGAACACCCTTTTCAACTCCTATCCAATGGAGAGCGGCAGCTTCCTCCGTGCCAGAACAATGACACTGGGTTATACATTTGATAATCCGGCCCTCAGGGCTCTTCATTTCGATCGCATCCGGGTATATGTACAGGCGCTGAACCTGTTCACCATCACCGGGTATAGCGGACAGGATCCTGAAGTTCTCGGATCGAATATGTCCTTCGGTTTCGACGGCGGCGCCTATCCGAATAACCAAAAACAATACAACGTAGGGGTAAGCATAGCAATTCATTAACGTATTGTAAAAAACGAATCATATGAACTCAACGATCTTCAAGTATATAAAAATGCCGGTTGGGCTTTTGCTGGCAGCGTGGATGGTAGTAATGGCCCTCTCATGTAATAATAAACTGAACATCCAGCCTCAGGGCTCCCTGCTCCAGACGAATCTGACAAACCTGTCTGGTGTCAATGGTTTGCTCATTGGCGCCTATGCCATCCTTGACGGAGAAAATGTCCCGGGAGGTGGTAATGCCTATGGCAGCGCCGGCTCCAACTGGCAGTATGGCAGCGTTTGCGCGGATGACTCTTATAAAGGGTCTACACCCGGCGACCAGCCCGACCTGGTCCTGCTGGAATCCTGGAATCTGAACCAGGCAGCCACAAGCTATCTGAATGAAAAATGGACGATCCTTTATCTTGGCATCCAACGGGCAAATGACGTGATCCGCGTCATGCGCCAGGCCACAGGCATTTCTCCCGCAGATACCGCGGCGATCACCGGCGAAGCCCGATTCCTTCGCGGATATTACCACATGGATGGACGCAGGATCTTCCATTTCTTCCCCTATGCAGATGAGAATATCTCCTTTGCGAACGGGAATGGCAACCTGCCTAACAACGCCGATATCTGGCCACAGATCACCGCCGATCTGCTTTATGCGGTCAACAATCTGCCCGCGACTCAACCAGAGGCTGGCCGGGTCAACAAATGGGCGGCAATGGCTTTTCTGGCAAAGGATTACATGATCCAGCGCAAATTCGATAGCGCCAAATTTTACCTCGACCAGGTGATCGCAAACGGGGTGACTGCATCGGGCGCAAAATATGCCCTGGTCAATTTCGAAAGCAATTTCAATGCGCCGCAAAAAAATGGACCGGAAAGCGTATTCGCCTGCCAGAACTCAGTAAATGATGGATCTGCCTCCGCCAACGACGGCGGCAACGGGAATATGGGCGATGTACTCAATTTCCCCTATGGTTCCGGACCCGTCGGCTGCTGCGGATTCAACAATCCTTCCTGGAATCTCGCCAATGCATATAAGACCGATCCTGTGACAGGCCTCCCTCTTCTCGACGGCAGCTACAACAGCGGTACAGTGGTAGGAGATTCGAATAATATCTACACCGGCACTATAGATCCGCGGATCGACCTTACCATGTCCCGCCCCGGTATTCCTTACCTCGACTGGGGTATGGGCTCCGCCAGCTGGATCAGGGATCCCAGCACCAACGGGGTCTTCGACGCCAGAAAGAATGTATATGCAAAATCCCAGCAGGGAAAATACTCTTCCACAGAAACAGTCTTCTGGGGCGCCACTCAGGTGACTGCTATCAACACTAACCTGATGCGTTTTGCAGATGTCATCCTGATGGCCGCAGAATGCGAAGTGGAGATAGGTAGTCTCGATAAGGCTGAGGAATATGTAAATATGATCCGTGCAAGAGCCGCTGACCCCACAGGCTGGGTGTACAAGAACTCAACCTATGACGCTACTTCCGGCACCTATTCCACTGCCGGCAGCGCAGTGCCTGCCGATAAATATCTTATCAAACAATATCCCACCGGCGCGTTCTCCGCTAATGGACAGGATTATGCCCGCAACGCCGTCCATTTCGAAAGAAGACTTGAGCTGGCGATGGAAGGACACCGGTTCTTCGATCTTCAGCGCTGGGACAACGGCACCGGCTCGATGGCTGCAACACTCAATGCCTACGAAGCCGTTGAAACAACCCGTCACTCCTTTTATTTTAATAATTCTGCCCATTTCACCCAGGGGGTCAACGAATATTTCGCGATCCCACAGGCACAGATCGATCTTCAGAATGCCTACGGACCAAAAGTCCTGGTGCAGAATAAAGGATATAATTAGCTATGGGACGCTTGCCTTACTGGTTACTCTTTTCCCTTTTAGTGTTGGCCGCCTGCAAAGGCCGGCCAACACTTTTTGAACGCATTCCCTCTTCTCATTCGGGGATCGACTTCAACAATCGTATCATCGAGAACGATTCGATAAATCCCCTCAATATGATCAACCTCTACAATGGGGGAGGGGTAGGCATCGGAGACTTCAACCAGGACGGCAAACCCGATATTTATTTTACGGGTAATCTCGTTTCCAACAAACTTTATCTCAACAAAGGCGATTTTCATTTCCGGGATATTACAGATCTCGCCGGTGTCACCGGCGGCGGAGAATGGAGCCGTGGCGTGGCTGTTGTCGACATCAACAACGACGGCTGGCCCGACATTTATGTTTGTACGACCATCCGCAGCGACCCGGCACATCGCCGCAATCTGCTCTATGTCAATCAGGGGATCGACAAGGACAGCATTCCACATTTTAAGGAAATGGCGGCGGAATATGGCCTGGCCGATACCACTTACTCTACCATGGCCGCATTCTTCGACTATGACAATGACGGAGACCTGGACGTTTTTATTGCGGTCAATACTATTCCCAAAGACATTAATCCGGGACAGTTCAGGCCTATCGTAAAAGATGGCTCCTTTCCCAGCACCTGCCGGCTCTATCGCAATGACTGGAATGCAAGCCTTGGTCATCCTGTCTTCACCGATGTTTCCCGTCAGGCCGGTATTCTCCAGGAAGGATATACGCATGGGGTTACGATAGCCGATCTCAACCGCGACGGCTGGGAGGATATCTATGTCACCAATGATTTTCTTTCGGAGAACATTTTGTACATCAACAATCACGACGGCACCTTCACCGACCGCTCCGCGGAATATTTTAAGCATACGGCAGCCAACGCCATGGGCCAGGACATCATCGACATCAACAACGACGGACTGGCAGACATCATCGAGCTGGACATGAACCCGGAAGACAATTACCGGAAGAAGATGATGCTTGGCCCGAACAACTATCACATCTATCAGAACAGCGATCAATACGGCTATCAATATCAGTATGTCCGCAATGTCCTGCAGCTGAACCGCGGCCCGCGTGTTGGCCCGCACGATTCTATCGGAGCCCCTGTTTTCTCCGACATCGGAT
Source organism: Puia sp. (assembly GCA_035492595.1). GTDB lineage: Bacteria > Bacteroidota > Bacteroidia > Chitinophagales > Chitinophagaceae > Puia. Next base: position 18,491 of record DATJJA010000061.1, on the reverse strand, counting down.
TCTATGCAGGCATTGCAGAGACGGACTGGAGCTGGACACCTGCCGTTGCAGACTTTGACAACGATGGATACCGGGATCTGATCATTACCAACGGATATCCCAAAGATGTGACCGATCATGACTTTACCACCTTTCTCAATCAATCTGCGGGCCTTGCCTCAAAAAACGATATCCTTAGCCGGATCCCACAGGTCAAGCTGCATAAATATGCATATCGCAACGAGGACGGCCTGCGCTTTTCAGACGTCTCCTCGCAGTGGGGACTCATGACCACAGCCTTTTCCAATGGCACGGTCTATGCCGATCTCGATGGGGATGGCGACCTCGACCTTATTATGAACAATATCAACGACGAGGCGATGGTCTTCCGCAACTTTTCACGGGAAAGAGATACAGCTTCACACTATCTGCAAATTGAACTGCGTGGCGACAGTCTTAACCGGGATGGACTGGGGACCCGGCTTGAATTATATTATGATCATGGAAAACAGCAGGTGCTGGAAATGACACCCTATCGGGGATATCTGTCGAGTATGCAAAATATTGCGCATTTCGGATTGGGCAAGACAGCCGTTATAGACTCCCTCGTCGTACATTGGCCCGACCAACACATACAACGATTAAAAAATGTGTCTGCCAACCAACTCCTCAGGCTCGACATCCGCAACGCAGTTTCTGCCCCCTCCGCACGCCAATCCCTCCTCGCTACCCATGCCCTGTTCCGCGACATCACCGACTCGGCCGGTATTCACTATAACCATGAAGAATATGACTTCATCGACTTCAATATCCAAAAGCTGCTTCCCCACAAACTCTCTGAGTACGGCCCGGCTTTAGCCGTAGGAGATGTTGATGGTAATGGACTGGACGATCTCGTGTCCGGTGGTTCGGCTTATCACAGCGCACAGCTCTTTCTACAACAGCCGGATGGACGATTCGTACAACGTGCCCTGCTCACAGACGCAGCCGCAAAAACAAAAAAATGTGATGACCTGGGTCTTTTGCTTTTTGACGCGGATGGCGATGGAGATGTCGACCTCTATGTGACCGGCGGAGGGTATGAATCCGCCCCTGGCAGTCCGAACTATTCCGATCGGTTATACGTCAATGATGGAAAGGGACATTTCACCTGGGATACAACGGCCCTGCCTCCGAATCCGGTCAGTAAGTTTTGTGTACGCGCAGCCGACTTCGATCACGATGGAGACCTGGACTTATTTATTTCCGGGCGTGTCGATCCCTGGCATTATCCGCAACCGGTGACCAGTTTTATTTACCGCAACGATTCGAAGAACGGTAAGATCCGGTTTACCGATGTCACTGCTCAGGTGGCGCCGGCGCTCGTCAACGCAGGCATGATCTGCGATGGCTTGTGGACCGACTTTAACAATGATGGCTGGCCCGACCTGGTCCTGACAGGAGAATGGATGCCGGTGACTTTCTTACAGAATGATCATGGACTGTTTAAGAATACGACGCAGTTGACAGGACTGGCCGATCATACAGGGTGGTGGAATAGCATAACGGCAGGTGACTTCGACAATGACGGTGACCTCGACTATGTTGTCGGCAACATGGGGGAGAACTCTTTTTTCCGCGCGACGGCCGCTTATCCTGTCCGGGCATATGGAAAGGACTTTGACAACAATGGGGTCTATGATATGATCACCTCGCTCTATCTGCCGGACAGCATGGGTGTGAAAAAGGAGTTCCCCGCAGACGGCCGCGACGACCTGCTCCGGCAGATGAACAGTCTGCGTTTGAAATTCCCGGACTACCGGTCTTTTGCCACAGCTACTATGGATAAGGTCCTGACTCCCGCGCAACGCAAAGGGGCTCTTATCCTGGAGGCTAAAGACTTCAAAAGCAGTCTGCTGCGCAACGACGGCAACGGGCATTTTACGATAGTCCCCTTGCCCCCCGAGGCCCAGTGGTCGGTGATCAATGGGATGGCGACGGGTGACTTTGACGGCGACGGAGCCTTGGATCTGGTTATGAATGGGAATGATTATGGTACCGAAGTATCCGTCGGCAGATATGACGCACTGAATGGCTTATATCTTTCAGGAGATGGTAAGGGCGGGTTTAAGGCCCGATCCATTCTCGAAAGCGGTTTGTATATACCCGGCAACGGAAAGGGGCTGGTGAGACTCCGCGGCCATGGCGGCAGTTCTCTGCTGGCTGCCGGTCAGAATCGGGGGGCTTTGAAGCTCTTTGCCCTCCGGCATGCGCCCCGGACACTGGCATTAAAACCGGGTGACGTTAGTCTTCGTATCCATTATCGGGACGGACGTCTTCGCAAGGAAGAAGTATATTATGGATCGTCCTTTTTGTCTCAGTCGGCGCGTTTTATCGATTGGAGCGATGGGATAGAGTCCGTTGATATCTCAGATGACAGGGGGCAGACCCGGACGGTCAGCTCGCCCTAGCCGCAACGTCGGCCGCCGCGGCCGACGTTGCGGCAAAGTCATAGGCCCTGGCAGGCGCCAAGGGCGCCGTCCCCAACAGCCCGTCCGCACCCCCGCGCCCCCCGCACCCCCGCGCCCCCCGCACCCCCGCACCCCCGCGCCCGCCACCCCCGCCGTCCCCAGTCTCCACCGCTCCCCGCGTCATCCCACCCGGGCCCCTCGCCATCCGCGCCCCATTGAACCAATTTCCCACTCGCCTGTTGTTACCACAAGTCCACCCTTTTAAATCTTCAAATTCACGTCCGCGACCATTGGTAAAATAGTAAACACAATAAAAAATACAGATATGTCACAAACTAAAACATCGTTGACCTACAAGCTTGGCGGAGAACTGGAGATCAATCGCCTTGGATATGGCGCAATGCAACTGACCGGTACCGGCGTATTCGGCGACGCCCCGGACCGTCCAAACGCCATAAAGGTATTACAGCAGGTTGTAGCAAGCGGTGTCAACTTCATCGATACGGCCGAAGCCTATGGTCCCAAGACCAACGAAACCCTCATCGCCGATGCACTCTTTCCCTATAAGAAAGGAGTTGTCATAGCTACCAAAGGCGGCTTCAACCGTCCTGGCCCCGGCTCTTGGATCCCCAATGGCGACCCGGCATATATAAAAGACAACATCGAAGGCAGTCTCCAACGGCTGAAAGTAGATCGTATCGATCTCTGGCAATTACACCGCATCGATCCTAATGTGCCGGTGGAAAAAACCCTGGCTCCCGTAGTTGATGCAGTAAAGGCCGGTAAGATCCGCTATGTCGGTCTTTCCGAAGTGACCGTAGCACAGATCGAACAGGTCCAAAAGATTCTGCCGATCGTTTCGGTCCAGAATCTCTATAATCTCGGCGACCGCCAGTGGGAAAGCGTGCTCGACTACACGGCAAAGCACAACCTGGCCTTTATTCCCTGGTTTCCCCTGGCTTCCGGTCCGGAAAGCCTTGCAGACAAGATCAAAAAGATCGCGGCCAATCACAAGGCGACTACGGCCCAGATAGCGTTGGCCTGGCTGCTAAAACGCTCGGCTAACATCCTGCTGATCCCCGGCACATCCTCTCTTTCGCACCTGCAGGAAAATATGCAGGCCGCTTCAGTGGAACTGACCGATGCCGAGTTCGCTGAACTTTCTAAATAAATAGTAAAGCATCCGTGGGTAGGGAAGGGGCGACCGTTACCGATCGCCCCTTTTGTATTTTAAATTTTTAACGGTATCTTATGGGTTTAACCCCTATTCGTAATGACCCGGAAAAGACTTATCCTCGCTTTTACCCCTTTGATCATCATCGCAGGCCTGCTTATCTACAACTGGTGGCTCATCTTTTTCACCGACACTTTAGCGGTCTGGAGGCATTATCTAGGCCTGCTCCTATTCTTACCCTTGCCCTATCTGGTCATTAAAAAGTATACGCTGGGGCTTTTAGGAACGGGAATATATTTATTACTGGGTACCTTGAATTTTTTAGCGCTTACCCCCTCAATTATCACAATTGGTCTTGGAATCGGAGGGCACATGTCCCCTGGTATTCAGCCCCTGCCCCTGGGTATTTTTGTACTTTACGCGATCCTGAACTTTAATGCCTTCATAGACATTTATGTTGACTACAAAGTGAAACCATAAATATGCCAGGAGGACGCCTCCCAACCGAGCTAAACAACCCTTCACAATTCTCAGACTTTATCATGATGTAAGTGCAAAAAATTGAGGGCGGGAGGTAGATCCTCCAGCGCCCTCGGGGTATTGGATAGTGAACGGGCTGAATTATTACCTGCGGCCACCGCCATGGAATCCTCCAAAATGCGGTGCGGAGAAATGTTGCATCCGCTGGAAATTGGCGCTTCGTACGGCCCCACGGTCCTGGAAGTGCTGCATCCTGTCCAGTGCGGGTCCTTCGGGCCGGACGGCCGGGCTGTGCGAGAGCCATTGTCCCTGACTGTTCCTTTCAAAGACGTTTCCTCTTCGGTCTGCAACAACGCCTGCAGGACGGCTGCCGGCTAAAGGACGCTGGACATGGTTCAAGACACCCGGTCTGCCCCGGTAAAGATTGTTATGGGCATGCAATTGCATACGAGGTTCGAACCGGGGTTCGCGTCCATAGAAGCTGTGAGAAGCATAGCCCCAGCCGGCGCCCCAGAAACAGGGATAGTAAGAGTCCGGACCCCACCAGCCAAGGCCGAGATCGGCGTCGAACCAGTCGAATCCAAAGCCGACGCCGAAACCCCAGCCATACCAGGGATTGTAGATCATACCGAATCCCCAGGACCAGGGACGGGGATAATAGTAGTGCCCCAGCCAGGGCGAATAGGCGAAGCCGGTCCCGTATACGACTGTCGGCCCAAAGACGAAGTTGTTCAGATAACCGGGTGTATAGCCCATGTAGATATAATCCGGCTCGACCTCGTAGATGTCGACGTATTTGGCGTTGTAAACCGGGCAGGTGGGTGGTATGCCATCCAGGCCCGAGGGGCGGATCGTGCTGACCTTCCAGGGACCGTTCGGTTGTCCGGCGATGAACCAGACACCGTTATCCAGCGCATAGTAGGACCCGTTATAGAGGAAGACGGTAGACGATGCGTTCACGGCGTATTGAAGGGATGTTCCGGCAATGGCTTCGAACCGGGGATCGCCGTCATATTGGACCTGTGTGGTCGCTGTTGATCTGTCAATGCGCGCAGTTTGCGGTATCTGGGCGTCCATGACCGCTTCTTTCGCCGCGGCTGTCCCCGCCACGCTGGCCAGGACATTGTCTTTGGGAGAGCCTTCTGGTATTTTTGCAAAGTCTGTGGGAAGTTTATCGGAAGGCACATATGTCCAGTTTGTACCGCCTTGCAAATTTGCCGACGTGTACCAGCGTCCGGACAGTAGGATATAATAGGCCTGGGACTGCGTGTCGATAAAAATATCATTGGGTGAGTTGGACGCATACAGCAGCGTTGTGCCTTCGATAGGCAGGAACACGGGTGTTGAATCGGTCTGCAGCAGCTCGGCAGGCGCAGTAGTTACGACAATAGTGGGTATGGTATCGGAACGCTCAGCCTTTTTGAATGACCGTTCGATCTTGCGCAGCCGGTGGTCGGGCCTGGAAGTATAGAGTGTATACGGGCCCGTGGCCGCAGCGGCTGTATACCAGCGGCTGCCGCCCCAAAGGTAAAACTGGCGGTCTTTGTTCTGAACGATGGTGAAGGGACTGTTAGCGACTGCTTGCAGGCCCCACTTGTGGTTTTCCTCCAATCTCGGCTCGCCGTCAATGGTGACAAGCACAGATGGATGCTGAACGAACAGTATGACGGGCGGCTGGGTAGCAATTCCGTGGGACAGGCGTGCCTCATCCATTTCCTGGTCAAGGGAAACCAGGATATCGTCCATGGACAGCGTGCCGGAGGCAGCGGGCAGCTGCGCCTGGAGGGCTGCTTTGACAGCATCGAGCTGGCCTTTTGTGCTGTCGCCTGGAATCTTGATAGCCGTGATCTCGATGGTGTCCAGCGTAAGAGAATGCAGGTCGCGATCGGTAGTGACCCGGGCCTTCCACCAGAAGGTGCCAAAGACCGGATTAGAATTCGTTTGTACCGCAATGGCAGATCGGGCAACCAGCTCATTGCCTTTGAATTGTTCGGGCTGGGGCTGGTAGATCGTGATTAGTGTGCCGTCGGGGGCTGATATTTTTTTTGGCCACGCCTCCTGGGCATGTGTGGCTGCAAAGAACGGCAGCAGTAGGAGAAGAAGAGTAACGTGTTTCATATATCGTGTTTCCAACGAAGCTAACACGTAGCGTGCGAGGGTCGGTCGCGGAATAGCCATATGAGGGATGAATATCGCTGAATGGGCGAAAGCGGTCGCCGATCAGCGAGTAATGCATTAATCAGCGCCTTCCTTTTCTATCGCCGGAATATCCGGGCCTCTTCCATCGCTCTTTCGCACAATACCTGCAGCTTTTCAAAAGCCGCCATAAGATCGGCATCGCCATCCGGGTATTCCAGCTGATCCAGCAGCCCGCATAGCCGCTCGTTCAGCCCCATGATCGATACCGTTGTCTTCATATTATGAGCTACCTTGCTCGCGACGGCCAGGTTATTGGCCGCCAGCCCGGCCTTCAGCTGCTCCAGCTCTTCTGGTACACTGTGCAGGAATTGATCCACCATCTCGATCTCATACTCCCGGTCGCCGCCACTCAGGTCCCGCAAATAGGCTGGATCAATAGTCTCAAAAAGATATTCAGGTTGGTCGTTTCCCCTTGGGGCAAGCGCCGGGTCAAACGCAGTACTCTTGTCGATCCCTGATGCATCTATAAACTTCCCGATCATCCGGAATAATTCCTCCGCATCGATCGGCTTTGACAGATATTCATTCATTCCGCTCTCGAGGCACTTTTCCCGTTCCCCCCGCATTGCATGCGCCGTCATCGCTATAATAGGAACCTTCGACCGCAATTCCTCCCGGATCATCCGGCTCGCGGCATATCCATCCATTGTGGGCATCTGGATATCCATCAACACGAGGTGATACTTCTTCTCCCGCAGCCGGTTGACAGCCTTCTGGCCGTCATCGACGATATCAAAAGAGAGTCTCGCGCCTCCGAGCAGATGCTCCATCAACCGTTGGTTCATCCGATTGTCATCGGCCACAAGGATACTCGTCCCCTCCATGCGAGGCAGAGCTGCAATTATGTTCTCGGGCACATCTGTCAATGCTGGAACGGCAGTCACGATCTTATATGGAATGAAAAGCCGGAAGGTCGTCCCCTTCCCCCGCTCGCTCTCCACCTCGATCTTCCCATGCTGTATCTCGATGAGTTCTTTTACTATGGTCAGTCCAAGCCCCGTCCCGCCATACTTCCGGGTCGTGGAGCTCTCCGCCTGGGAAAAGCGTTCGAAGATCACAGCGAGCTGCTCCTGGCCGATCCCGATACCCGTGTCCTTTACCTCTATACATAGCCGAACATTGGTCCCGTCGTCACGGTCATCAGAACTTACACGAACGTCGACACCTCCAGTATCCGTGAATTTGGAGGCATTGCTGATCAGATTGACTACAATCTGTGTTAGCCTCGTCGCATCCCCCAGCAATATTTCCGGAACATCCGCCGCCACATTTACGTTGAGATCGAGACCCTTCTCCTTTACCCGCTGATAAAACAATGTCCCCACCGACTGGAATAGTTCCCGAACAGCAAAAGGCCGCATGTCCAGCCTGATCATCCCTGCCTCGATCTTCGACAGATCCAGTATATCATTGATGATCGTCAGCAAATTTTCTCCCGAATCCCTGATAGCTGATACAAACTCTCCAGACTCCGCATCCTGTGGCTTCTTCGACAGCAGCCGGGCGAAGCCGATGATAGAGTTCAGTGGCGTCCGGATCTCATGACTCATATTCGCCAGGAAGTTCTCCTTTATCTTTACTGCTTCCTGCAGTTTTCTCTCGGAAGTGTCGAGCTGCTGGATCAGCTCGTTCTGTTTGCGAATGCGATTGATGATAAACCAGAACAGCCCGCTGCCAGTCAGCAAGACCAGGCCTATGAGGATGTTGCCGCTTGTGAGGGCGATGCGGCCATTCTTTTGCACGAAGGTGTTGAGCATGGAGAGACGTTCCTGGCGTCGCGAATAAAGGCGGCGGATGATGGTGTTGATCTCGTTGGCGGCGCCCCTGGTGCGGGGATTGGCAATAACGGTCTTGTCCGGTTTCTTGCCGGCATAGAAGAAACTATCCAGCATGAAATTTTTCTTCTCAAGTTTTTCTTTGGCGAGAATGGAAAGCCTGTTGACATCCGCTACCGAGCCGGAGTCGCTATTGATAAGACGAAGATTATCGAGGTTGGCTTCCGCATCGGCAATCTGGGCATCGATGCCTTCTACGAACGAACTGTCGCCAGTAGCTACAGCCGCACGTATCTTACTTTCCACTGAAAGGATATCGCGTTCCATCTCTCTGAGATCATTACCGACCTTCAGTTCCCGGAGCAAAAGATTATTCCCTTCAATGAGCTGATGGATGCTACGGGAGGAGTTGTACTGGATAAAGACCAGCAGCAGCATCCCGGCAATAAAGATGGCCAGGGTAAGGTAAATAAATCGGTTATTGGTCATAGCGGACTTATAAGTTCACCTATTTGTCGTTCGATCCGGTCCCGCTGCGCAGGTAATGCCGGATGACAATGACCAGCAGCGCGATGGCCAGCATCAGGGACAGGCCCAGTGCCAGTTGTACCCACAGGGGAACACCCATGTCGATCCCCTGGAAGAGCTGGAACGCCAGTACGCTGATCGCCAGCATGTCCCCGAAAAAGACACACATATACACGATTTTCATCGGACAAAGCTCCTCATTGGACGGTTCCGTACGTCGGCCGCTCGCCGAATGGGCAAAAATCGTCGTTGAAAAAGGAAGATCACCCGGCAGCTACCCGATTTACAGAATATTCATCCTGCTATTCAATGCTTTGCGGTATGCATCTGCCACCGGCACGGGCTTATCGCCGATGATCAGCACCCCGTCCCGGATCGTATCGATCTTGCTCAGCGCCACCAGGAAACTCCGGTGCACCCGCTGGAATCGGCTCGCAGGCAACCGTTCTTCCACGGCCTTGAGGGTCGTATGGATCGCATAGAACTTTTGCGGCGTATACAACTTCACATAATCCCCCATCGCCTCCGCAAATAAGATCTCATCCACTTTCAGCCGCCGGATGATAGTGCTGTCCCGGATAAAGATGAATTCATCTTCCGTCCAGTTCACCTCTTCCTGGTTGCTGTCAATGATCTCCCTTGCTTTGGCCGTCGCCTGGATGAACCGGGCAGGCGTCACGGGCTTGATAATATAATCGGCTACATTGAGGTCAAAGGCCTCGCTGGCATATTCTTTCTTGGAAGTGGTAAAGATGATCACCGGCCGTTTCTGACCCAGCTGCTGCACCAGCTGCAGCCCTGTCATCCCCGGCATCTCGATGTCCAGCAACAACAGGTCCACCGCCTGCTCCTGCAAAAGTCCATAGGCTTCTTCGGCAGCGGCGCATTCCCCCACGACCGTGATATCCTTTTGCTGTGAGCAAAGTTTGCGGATCACTGACCGGGCGATTGAATTGTCATCGACGATAAGGGCATTCATGCCCTAAAAATAGAATAAAAATGCCATTCCGGCTATTCAAAATGCCCGTTCGCCGACTGCCGAAATCCCTTGCTCCACCCTCTTGCTAACTTTGGTACACAAAATCAAATTTTATGGAACAAGTACTCAACCTCAGCCTGCGCGAATCCCTGCTCCGGGGACTGGCTACCATCCTGCTGCCGATGTTTCTGCTGCTGATCGACTACCATATCATCGTCTATTTCCTGCCGGTGATCGTATATCTTTATATTACAGCCATCGTCCACATCTGTCCGATCAAACATGCCTGGCGCCGCTGGGTTCGTCACAGCCCGGATGAGAACGACAACGGTTTCTGGGATCGTGGCTAGAAAAAATCCGTCTAACCATTATTATAATATAGGGCCGCCCACCGGGCGGCTTTTTTTTGATCCAATTTTTTCTTCTCCATCTTTTCTCCAGACTTCGACGACCGCTTTTGCCCAACCGCCGATTCACGACTACAATCCCCTCTATGCAAGCCTAATTTTACTCCAGCAACAAAAACCAGCCGACTATGCGACACCTTTTAATCTTCACAACCAGCCTCCTCCTGCTTGGAGCCGCTATTCACGCGCAGCCCGCGGACAAGCTGACGCACCCTTCAGATGGAGTACTTACATTGTCCGAAGCACTTCGCATCGCAACGGCCAACTACCAACGGATAAGGGCGGCAGAGCAAATGGTCCGGGCCTCTGCCCTCGAACTGAAAGCCGCCCGTCAGGACGGACTGCCGAATCTGAACTTTGGTATAGAGACAGCATATGGAACCCTCGACGGAATGAACGGACTGTCTTCCGGCGAACCTGGGCTTACCGCACTGACCAACGGACCAGCAGTCTCTTCGCAGAACTGGAATGCTGCCTTCGGCGCCCTGTATCTCACCAACATCAATTTTAATCTCTTCTCCTTCGGCCTTCAACGTGCCCATGTGGCTGCTGCGCAAGGACAATACGATCAGGACCGGCAGGCGCTGGAACAACAGATCTTTCAGCAGCAGGTTCGGACCGCCGGAGCCTGGCTTTCCCTGCTTGCTGCCACCCGGGTCCGCACGGCTATGGAAGCTAACCTGCTCCGCACCAGCGAACTCCGGGACGTGATCCTCGCCCGTACCGTGAATGGCCTCAATGCCGGCGTCGACAGCTCCATCGCAAACGCCGAAGTATCAAAGGCTCGTCTTTCCCTTATCGACGCACAGAACTATGAACAGCAGCAAGCCAATCAACTTTCCATACAAATGGGAATCAACCCCCGATCGTTCGTCCTGGACACCACTACCGCCCAAAACCTGCCCCGGACTTTACTGGATAGCCTGCCCGCAGATTTTTCGGGCAATCCTGATCTTCAGTTCCTGGCGAGCCGCATTACGACAAGCGATCGGCTTGCGAGATATATCGCAAAGACCGGCCTTCCCCGCCTTACTCTTTTCGGAGTTGGGCAGGAAAGGGGCTCCGGTTTCGGTTCCGGATATGCCTCCAACTCAGCCGATTATTCTACTTCTTTCTTTCAGGGGATACAACCGGAACGAGCCAATTATCTTGTAGGTGTCGGCATCACCTGGAACTTTACAGACCTCGGTCGCAGCCGCTCCCGCTCCGCCGCCCAGCATCAACGCTCCGAATCCTATAGAAGCGAATATCTGCTGGAACAGAATACTCTGCTCAATCAGCTCGCGCTTTCCGACCAGCAGATTCGCAACGCCCTTACAAAATACAAGGAAACACCCATTCAATTACAGTCGGCCTCTGATGCCTATTTGCAGAAAAAGGCGCTCTATGAGAACGGTCTGACCAATATCGTCGATGTCACTCAAACGCTCTACCTGCTCAACAGGGCCGAGATCGACCGGGACATAGCCTGTAATGCGGTATGGCAGGCCGTACTCTTCAAAGCGGGTACACAGGGAGACATTCATCCATTTTTAAACCAATTCTAAAACAACGGTTATGAACCTCATTACTACCGCACTGCGCAAACCGATCTCGGTGATCGTCCTGGTTGCGGCCCTCGTCCTCTTCGGGATCATGGCCGTCATCGGGATCAACATCGACATCTTTCCCTCCATCGATGTCCCGACCATCTATGTTTCCCAGCCCTATGGCGGGTTGTCCCCTCAGCAGATGGAAGGTTTCGTTTCCACCAACTACCAGAATCTTTACCTCTATGTCAGTGGCATAAAGTCCATCGAGACAAGCAATACCCAGGGGCTCAGCCTGCTCAAGCTCAGCTTTTATTCAGGCACGAATATGCCTCAGGCAGAAGCCGAGGTCACTTCCCTGACCAACCGCGCCTTTGCAGCAATGCCCCCGGGTACCCAGCCACCCTTTGTCATCCGTTTCGACGCCTCGACGCTCCCGGTAGGCCAGCTTACCCTCAGCAGTCCCCAACGCTCGAACAATGAACTACTGGATCTTGCCAATATCTGGGTCAGACCGAACTTCTCCCGCGTCCCCGGTCTCTCCTCTCCGCCACCTATCGGCGGTAACATCCGCACCATCGTCGTCAACGCCAACCCCAATCTGATGCGCAGCCACAATATCAGCCCCGAACAGATCGTCGCTGCCATCGATGACAATAATCATATCTCGCCGGCCGGCGCTGTGAACATTGGCAGCAAAACTTATATCACGCCCGCCAATACCGTTTTGCCCAATATCCCTGATTTCGGCAATATTCCCATCACCTATGAGAATGGGGCGACGATCTATGTACGGGACGTGGCCACCGTCGTGGATGGCGCCGATATCACCACGGGCTTCGCTTATATAAATGGGAAGCGATCCATCTATATCCCCATCATCAAGAATGCCAACGCCTCCACCTGGTCAGTGGTAAAGGCCCTGAAAGCCGCGATACCGCAGATGCAAAGCCTTCTGCCGCCTGATGTAGAACTGAAATATGTTTTCGACCAGTCTGTGTACGTCATCGATGCTGTTAAAAGCCTCGTCCTGGAGGGGCTGATCGGCGCGGGCCTCACCTCCCTGATGGTCCTGCTTTTCCTCCGTGATCCCCGGAGTGCCCTTATCGTGGTGATAAATATACCGATCTCGATCATTACAAGCACCCTTCTGCTGAAACTCTGCGGGCAGACGATCAATATCATGACGCTGGGTGGTCTTGCCCTTGCCATCGGGATCCTGGTCGATGAAGCTACCGTAACGATAGAAAATATTCACCGCCACCAGGAAATGGGTAAATCCAAATCCCTTGCCATCGCCGATGCCTGTCACGAGATTGCATTGCCAAAGCTGCTGATCCTGCTGAGTACACTCGCGGTCTTCGCCCCCGCCTTTTTCATGACCGGGGTTCCAAAAGATATGTTCCTGCCCTTATCCATGGCCGTGGGCTTCGCCATGATCCCCGCTTTCCTTCTCTCCCAGACATTAGTTCCCGTTCTTTCCAACTGGCTGCTCAAGGATAGATCCCATAAACCCGAACCGATCGGCCCTGTCAAAGAAAAAGGTTTTGACAAATTCAGAAGCGGATTCCTCCGCTTGCTCGAAAAGCAAATGCGCCACGGTAAGAAGCTGATCGTTGCCTATTTTCTTCTCACTATCGGCCTCACCCTTGCGATCGCCATGCACATCGGTAAAGACATTCTACCCTCCACCGGCGACGCCCAGTTCCAGCTTCGCCTCCGGGCACCGGAAGGAAGCCGTCTCGAAGTGACCGAAGCGACACTCCTGAAAGCGCAACAAGTATTGTATGATCTCGTTGGCGGCAAACAGAAAGTCTCGATCATCTCGGCCTTTGCCGGCCAGCAGCCGCCTTCTTATCCAACCCTGCCCATTATCCTTTTTACCAGCGGACCTAATGAGATCCTCATGCAGGTGAACATGGCCCCCGGGTATAAGGAAAAGATTGAAGACCTGCAGGAACGGTATCGCCAGGCCCTGCACAAAGCCATGCCTGACGTGACCCTCTCGTATGAGCCCCTCGACCTGACCGATAAGATCATGAGCCAGGGTGCTTCGACACCCATCGAGATCGCCGTCATGGGCCCCGACCTCGCAGCCAGTCAGCAGTATGCCGAAAAACTGGAAGCCCGGCTGCGGAAGATCCCTTTCCTCCGCGATATCTATATCAAACAACAGCTGAATAATCCCGCCATCCGGATCAATATCGACCGGGACAAGGTGCGGCAGTTTGGCCTGACCATGACCAACGTATCCAACTCTCTTACCGAAGCCACTTCGTCAAGCCGGTATGTCAATAAAATGCTTTGGCTCAACGAGGCCAATGCCAACTCCTACGAAGTGCAGGTGGAAGTCCCTCAGACATCCATCAGCAGCGTTCAGGATCTCGCAGCCATCCCGGTTCGTCCGGGCAGCAGCCAGCCGGTACTCGGCGAGGTCGCCAGCCTCACGGAAGACCGGATGGTCGGCGAATACGATCGTCAGGGGGCAACACGTTTCTTGTCGATCGGCGCGAATATCTATGGCAAGGACCTCGGCTCTGCGGCTGCTGCCGTTCAAAAAGCGATAAAGGACGCAGGAACTCCGCCCCGTGGGATCAGCGTAGAGTCGAGAGGCCTGAGCAATCTGCTTACACAAACACTCAGCAGCCTGCAAACAGGTCTGATCATTACTGTTGTAGTTCTGCTGCTGATCCTGGCCGCCAACTATGAATCCTTTCCGCTGTCTGTCACAGTCCTTACGGCTGTACCCGCCGTACTGGCCGGATCATTGCTGATGCTGCTCGCTACCGGCTCTACTCTCAATCTGGAATCTTATATGGGGATTATCATGTCGGTGGGCGTATCCGTTTCCAACGCGATCCTGCTGGTGACCAACGCTGAAGAGATCCGCAAAGCAGGCGCTGATTCCGTAAAGGCAGCCATCGAAGCTGCGTCCCTCCGCCTGCGTCCCATCCTGATGACCAGCATCTCCATGACAGTCGGTATGATTCCGATGGCCACCGGCCTTGGCGACGGCGCCCAGAGCGCTCCCCTGGGTAGGGCGGTTATCGGCGGCTTGCTCTTCTCCACTATGGCATCCCTTTTCGTATTGCCGGTTATTTTCTCCCGCGTTCGACGTAAAAGCTCCGTCGACTCGGTTTCACTTGACCCCTATGACGCAAACAGCCTCCATTTTAAACCAATAAAACCCACTTTATGAGATATAATAAATTCCCACTGGTGCTGATGGCCCCGGTGATAGCATTCTTCGCAGCCTGTAACAGCAGCACCCCAGCCCCAGTGGCCGGTACGCCAGACACCGCTGTGACCCAGACACTCAGCCTTACAAAGGGCCACCTCACGTCTACAATGACCCTGCCGGGACAATTGCTCCCTTTTCAAACGGTAGACCTGTACGCAAAAGTCAACAGCTTTGTAAGAGCAATGTATGTCGATGTCGGAAGCCAGGTGAAAAGAGGCCAGTTGCTGGCTACCCTTGAGGCTCCGGAACTCCAGGCCCAGACAGATGAATCGGCTTCCCTCCTGCATACTCAGGAAGCCGCATGGAGTGCCTCGAAAGCGACCTACGATCGTCTTTATAAGACGAGCAGGATCCCGGGCACCGTTTCGCCCAATGAGCTCGAACTGGCGCGGGCAAAAGCCAGCAGCGATAGCGCAAATCTCGCCGCCGCCCGGTCGCATTATCTTGCCGCCGCCGACTGGCAGTCTTACCTGGAAGTGCGGGCGCCTTTCGACGGGGTCATTAGCAGCCGGAGTATCTATCCGGGCGCTTATGCCGGACCTGCGGGCAAAGGCTCTTCCATCCCGCTCATGACACTTCAGCAGCAACGGCGTCTTCGCCTCGTCGTCAACGTCCCGGAAGCAGCGACAGCCTATTTCTCTGATAAGGACACGCTCCATTTCACCGTCCAGACGCTCCCGGGTCACATTTTCACCGCTACGGTGACCCGGATGGCCGGCGCCCTCGATCTGCAAACCCGCACCGAGCAATTACAGATGGATGTTGCCAACGACAATGGTCTCCTCCTTCCGGGAATGTTCGCCCAGGTGAACCTCGACCTGACGAACAGCGACCAGCAATTCATCGTTCCCGTCGCCGCGGTAACAGCCAACAGCAATCACATTTTCGTCATCCGCGTCCAGGACGGAAAAGCGCAGTGGATCACCGTGCAGAAGGGCCGCGAGGCCGACGGCAAAGTCGAAATTTACGGAGATCTCCAGGTCGGAGATCAACTCGTCGCAGCCGCAACGGATGAATTAAAAGGGGGTACCCTCGTTAAAACCAACTAAAAATACCCCGGTTAGCTTTCTATTGAAAACTCGGTACACCTGTTTCGTTTCAATGTTGGCGATAGCTCCGGATAAAGAAAGGCACTTATAACTATTGTTATAAGTGCCTTAATCTCCGCTCCCCCTGCTCGACTTGAACCAGCAACTCTCTGATTAACAGTCAAAAGCCTGGTGCAATTCATCATGGAAAAAGGCGCTATGCCTAACGCAGACCTGGAACAATTATGGCGGCGTATTGTATTTTCAATCGCGATTAAAAATACGGATGACCATCTGCGCAATCACGGTTTTTTACTTAGAGATACTTTCTAAAACAAAAGCTCAAGATATCATTATGCAGATCAAAAAAACTGTTAGTAGATGGCCGACACTGGCAGATAAATACCAGATTCCCCGCCAGGAGCAAGAGCAAATGTCCCTGGCGTTTATTGCAAGCCTTCTTTTTCATTTTCCGCTCCCCCAACTTTACCAATATCTAACCAAATCATTGAGGATTTACCGGCTTACGCAATCATTTTGTATCCTTTACCATGCACATTTACGATCTTAACAGACGGATCAGCGCTTAATCTCTTCCGGAGTTTGGATATCAAAACGTCTACGTTGCGGGTGATCACAAAAACACCGTCATCCTCCCAGATTTCTTTCATCAGCAGGTCCCTCCCGACTACCTGGTTCTGGTTTGACGCAAGTAGGCGGAGTGCTTTCACTTCTTTAACGGAAAGCTCAATGGTTTCGTCATTAAGGCTAAGAATTCCTTTTGATTCGAAGAATACAAAATTCCCCACCTTTTTATAATCAGTGATAGCCGGAACGGATTCGGGTTCACCTGATAACGATTCATCAACCTTTTCCTCTATAAGTTCCTGGGATTCTGAAATTCTATTCCGTCTGCGAACTAAATAAAACCCTGCTAAAGCCACCGGGATAAGGGCAAGTAAAAGCCAGGCATAAGGGAATGATCTTTTTGCGGGGAATGAGATCTCAATTACATAGCAGCCCTTTTTCTGTTCGCGTCCCCGGCAGGGTTTCAAATCACCATTGGTTCTGTTTACTTCATAAGCAAAAATGGTCTGGTTTTGATCGCATTCATTTACGCTTACCGTATAGGCTCCCAGCCTGTCGGTTTTTGCCAGTTGCTGATGCACAATGCTCATTAACGTATCGGGAGTGAATTCGAAACTGTTCTCGAAGGAAATGCGATAGGTGTTGTCATTGACTGTTTTAATCGGCAATACCCGGGACGTTGAATCTTTGGAATGAAGCAAAACCTGGTGGCCGATAGTACGAAGCACAATTTCCAGGTGCTTATCAGGATGTTCATTGCTCTTTTTTACAAAAGCCAAAGCAACTATGATCATGGATACTGAAAATACCGCGAAATAGGAATATTGCTTCATACTGATAAAGTTAAGCATGGACCACTAATGTAAATCGATTTTAAACAGCATTTACATTGTTTTACAACCTTTTTACGCTTTTTCAGGCTGTAAAGCTGGAATAACAGATAGGTTTGTCAACTATGAAAAAGATCAGTCTCGAGGTCCTTTTGTACCATTGGCTGACAGCTGTCACCGCACTGCAGTATTATTCTAAAGCCGTAAATATGTACTGCCCTACTTACCACTTTCCGCTAACTATTAATCAATATGTTTTACTCTAAATTTAAAAAAATGAAAAGATTATTTGTGTTTGTCCCGGCTATCCTCCTGATATTATTTCTATTAAATTCTTTTGTGCTAAAAAAAAAGGATGCGGCCAAAGTAATTAGAAATAGATCGGGGCTTGCGAACACTGTTTTTAAATCTGTAGATGGCGGACAGACCTGGCAGGACATCAGCAAAGGGCTCCCGGAAAATTTGCGGAAAGATAGTATCCGGGGAAACAGCTTCTTTGCAAATGATAAAGGACTGTTTTTAAGGGTTGGGAGCGGACTCTATCACAGTACACCAAATGCCACAGCTCCTTTTTGGACCAAAGAGATTTTCCCCGACGAACATAGCAGCGTTGGCCCCGGTAAGTCCGGGATATATATCTGCAAATACTGGGGTGTAAATTTGAAAAAAACAGACGGAACGAGTGTATGGTCGCCGATATTCGAAAATTATCGGGAGCCGCGAATGCGCGGTGTTTGGGAGACTGCAGGAGGTACAATTCTCATCGGCACCGACAGCGGCCTTTTTAGAACTGATGATAGTGGAAAAATCTGGGAACATGTCTATGCCGGAGCCTTGACAGGAAATTTGGCAGAGTCGAATGGCGTACTGGTAGTGAGCAGTATAAAAAAGGTAATAAGATCGACCGATAGTGGCGAAAACTGGGCGCCGGCGACCAGTGAGGACAGTGTGACTTTAGATGTAAAACAGATCAATGGTGGATTCGCTGCTATCACTTCTGGTGCAGCGTCGAATAACAGGAGGAGGATAAGTACATCCTACGACGGCGGTAAAACCTGGCAACCCGTTGATGGCGGCCTTCAGGGCAAAGCTATCAGTGATTCAATATGGCGGACCTGGAACGATCGACCTCGCGTGAAAGCCTTCATGACTATAATTATCCAGGTTGGTGAAGCCTTCTTTTGTGCTCATCCTGACGGCGTTTTCAGATCATCAGACAAGGGAAAAACATGGAAATTATTATTTCCTTCTATAGACGGTAAGATTTTCAATTTATTTGTTTCAGGCAACGTGATCTATGCCAT
>DATJJA010000060.1:0-3415 GCA_035492595.1 Puia sp. | reverse complement strand
TTACTCTTAAGGCTTTCCTTATTGTTCTTCCAGTAGTTTTCCGCTTCCTGGCGGGTAGGCATACGATAGGAGATGAACTTACTCTGGCCATTGCCCCAGGCCGCTGAGTATACCACCTGCTTCTGCGCATTGTAACATTTGCCTTCACATTTCAGGGAGTAGAGGACCTGGACATAGTAGGAAGTGTCATTGCCAATTGTATTCCCGTCGCTGTCTTTCTTCGCCAAGAGGTATTCTTTTACGCCTTCCTCGATGATCACAAGGTCCTGCGAGGTAAAAGAAACGGTCAGGGACGGGGAAGTAGTGACTTTTTTGAGCCCGCGAATGGAAATGGCGCTTTCGATGGCGGCCTGCGGAATGCTTTGGAGTATACTGTCGGGTACGTGTACCTCAAGGGCGTAGGTAGTATACGGGGTGGCGTTGTTGGGGTCCTGATCTGCCTTTTGAGCAAAACTGGCAAAAGGAAGCAGGGAAAGGGTAATCCGGATCAGTGTTTTCACTTTTAGGGGGATTTTAGGGTATATGGTATAACGTAATTACCCTCTATATAATTGTCCATTGAGGTATTTCAATCCCGAGTCGACGATGATCGTGACGATCTTTTTACCCGGTCCGAGGACCCTTGCTCTTTGCAAAGCCACCCATACATTCGCGCCGGAGGTAGTGCCCCCGAATATGCCTTCCTGTCTGGCCAGCTTTCTTGCGGTAGCAAAGGCGTCTTCATCAGACACAGCTGCTATCTCGTCTATCAGATCGCGTCTGACTATGGAGGGGATGAACCCGGACCCGATACCTTCCAGTCTGTGTTTGCCCGTTATGTCGCCGCCGGACAAAGCTCGTACATGCGAGGGCTCGATGCCAATACAGCGTATGCCGGGGACCTCTTTTTTAAATACTTCGGCATTGCCGGAAAAGCTTCCGCCGGTGCCGACGCCCATAATGAACTCATCTATGTCATTTCCGAGCACGGCGATGACCTCCCTGGCCATGGCGTGATAGGCATTCCGGTTGTCGACATTGTTAAACTGATCCGTCCAAAAGGTATTGGGCGCGTGGCTGAGTTCTCTCGCCCTTGCTATCATCCGGTCAAAAAGCCCGGCCGTTACGGCGCCGCCTTCACTGGGGATGAGGTCCAGTTCCGCACCAAACGCCCTCATGGTCTGTAATTTCTCTTCCGCAAACGCATCCGAGGACACAAAGTGCGCCTTGTAGCCTTTGGTGGCGCATACCATGGCCAATGAGCTGCCCGTACTTCCGCCCGTATATTCGACTACGGTCCCTCCGGGTCGCAGCTGCCCTCTTTTTTCTGCTCCTTCGATCATCGACAACGCCATACGATCCTTCATGCTGCCAGTGGGATTGGAGCCTTCATATTTTACATAGATGTCGGCCGACCCGGGTTCGGTCAGGCTTGCTAATTTTATCAGGGGAGTGTTTCCTATTGCTGGCATAAAAGAGTTATTAAACCAGTGGAAAGTTACACTTTTTATTGGGGGAGAAGGCGCTGGGGAAATAAACTAATATTTGGCGGGCTAATCCTTGTCTACCGAGATATTTGTCACTGTGTTGCCACCGTGTTTCATATAATTGAAATGATCCCTGGGAGAGTGAAGATACCTCTCTTTGAGTTTCTGGAATATAGGGTCTGGGGCCGTTTTGTCGTTGACAAGCAGTCTCTCGCTGTCCAGGCTAAACGAAAAAGTCTTGTCGTCCGGGATTAGGCCAGCCTCCAGCAGGGTAAGGGTGATTCCCTGGATACGCCGGTCGGAATAGCCCGCCTGTTCGTCGCTCTCCTTTTGGTAGCGGTCCAAAATCAGGCTGGCACGTTCCTGAGCCAGTTTCGCTGCATCGAGACTCCCCTGCAGAGTATCCCTTGACACCCTGCTTAAGGTATCCATTAAAGCCTTGTTGCGACGCATCTGTTCTTCCCTTTCGCGTTTCATCGCATCGAGGACATACCTGTTTTTAGCCTGCTGTTCATCCAGTTCGGCCTTTCTTTTTTTAATGCTATCCATCCGGAGCTGTGGGGGTAGGGTATCTTTTATGATCCGGGCTGCGGGGCGCGGGGTCGTTGTGTAGACCGGGGCGGAGGTGGCCGGAGGGGTCACAACTGGTGCAACCATGGCTGGTGCAGCTACAGGTGGTGCTGCTATGGGTGGTGCTGCTATAGGTGGTGCAGGAGGGACCTGGGCCGATGCCGGTTTCATACTGATAAGCCCAACTGCGATGACGGCCGCAAGGCCAAATGATAAGATCGTCTTTTCCATGATATCTAAAGTTTTGTTTTCGTTTGTCAGCATACGCCGCACCCGCCAGAGAAGGCTATTCCGCCCTTTGCCCAGTGCGACAGCATAAGGAGGGTTCATCTTACCTGTCAAATATTCCCTGAAGCTGACCAGGGCAGAGAGGTAAACAGTGCGATCAGGCGTAACCTCGAGTACCATGTCATCGCAGCAGGCTTCCCTTTCACGGCGGATCAGCGCATTGAGCCAGCGAAGACCGGGGTTGAAGAAGAAGATCGCTTCTGTGATGTGCAGGAGCAGGTTGGTGACATAGTCGCCGCGTTTGATATGCGCCAGTTCATGCAGGAGGATGGTCTCGACCTGTTCAGCAGGCAGGTTGGACAGTATCCCCAGCGGTATGAGGATCACCGGTCTGAAGAATCCCGACGCTGATGGGACCTTTATCAATGCCGACTCCAGCAGGCTCACCTTTCTTTTGACACCGAGCTGACCGGATAAAAGAAGCAGGGTGTCGTTCCACTTATCGGAGGGTCTTGTCCCGGTGCGGCGAAGTCGTCCGATGCCATAGAGACCGCCCATCAAACGGCTCAATTGTATAAAAAGACAGATCAGCCATACGTCGACAATAGTAAAGGCACGCCGGTTCAGATAGTCCACAAGCGGTTGATAATCTATCAGTGACCAATAGTCGCTGGAAGCCTGGCGCCCGGAAGATCGATCGTAGCCGGAGGCCTGGCCCTCGGCGGAGGTCCGGTTGTCGCGGAAAACCTGGTGCCCGCCGGTAGCCTGATCGTCGCCGGCACCCGCAACCGCCGCCTGCTGCATTCCGCCAGCAGCGAGCAATTGTGATCCAGCGCCACGCCCCTGTTTCAGTCCATCCACAGCGCCATATCCCTGTTTCAGCTGGTAACAAAAAGTGATCCCCACCGCCAGCACAAAAAGCAATAAGTCCGCCCCCAGCAATTTGTATCGTACGACCACTGGCAGCTTACGGGTGCAAATGATAACAATACCGGCGACCATGGCGGCCAGGATGCCCAGCCATAGCGAGTGGACCAGGGTCCAGCAGATCGCATGCATCACCTCCTGTCTGATATAGGATGGTAACATGTTACTTTGTTTTTTTCGTTTTGTTCAACAGTTTGCGGATAGCTTCCAGCTCTTCTTCGGAA
>DATJJA010000059.1:0-86654 GCA_035492595.1 Puia sp. | reverse complement strand
ATCTATGGCCTGGGAGAAGTACGCGACGGAGCCGACTGGCGATATGCACTTTTTTTGAAAAGCCGTATCATGGGCATGAACCCATGCAGTGTAGAGCAGATCTTCAAACGGATAAAACAATTCGGATTCCATGGCCGGCAGGGCGGCGGAGTATGCGCGGTGGAAATGGCCTTGTGGGACCTGGCGGGGAAGGCGTATAATGTCCCCGCCTACCAGCTGCTGGGTGGCAAATACCGGGATAAGGTTCGCCTCTATGCCGACACGCCCGAAGAAGAGGATCCCGAAGTATTCGTTGCAAAGCTGAAAGACCGGCTCGAAGGGAAGGGCTTTACCTTCCTGAAGATGGACCTGGGGATCGAAATGATCCGGAAGATACCCGGCACCCTCGTCAACACCAATTACTGGGACGTACAGCGGCAGTGGAATATGGCGCCGATGACCTATGGTGCAACGAAGCATCCCTTTACGCAGATCCAGGTGACGGATAAGGGTATCGAGGAGATGGGAAAATATGTTGCCAAAGTTCGGGATGTCATCGGCTTTGAAGTTCCCCTGGCATCGGATCACTATGGTCATTTTGATATGAACAACGCCATCCGCCTGGGCAAGGGACTCGATCACTACCGGCTTGCCTGGCTTGAGGACCTCATTCCCTGGCAGTTTACCGATGAATGGAAAGAAATTACCCGCGCCATCGAGACACCTACAAATACGGGCGAGGACATCTATCTCAAAGAGGAATTTATAAAGCTGGTAGACAATCATGCCACCGACCTCATCCACCCTGATCTGGCTACCTCCGGAGGCTTGCTGGAGACAAAGAAGATCGGCGACTATGCCGAAGAAAAGGGGGTGGCGATGGCTATGCATTTTGCGGGCCTGCCCGTCAGCTTCATGGCCAATGTACATTGTGCTGCGGCTACGCAGAACTTCGTGGCGCTGGAGCATCATTCCCTGGACCTGCCTTACTGGACCGACTTTGTAAAGACAAAGGATGGGAAGCCTCTATTCGAAAAGGGATTTGCCAACGTGCCGGATACGCCGGGTCTGGGGGTCGAGCTCAACGAGGACATGCTGAAAAAACACCTGGATCCTGAAAATAAGAACTATTTCGGGCCCACGCCGGAATGGGATAATGTACGTTCATGGGACAGGTTGTGGAGCTGATCTGCCGGGTCGCCGGCCAGCGGTTAGCCCCCGCTGTGGTATTTTTTTAGCTTATCGTTGATATAAAGCAGGATATCCTCATTGGAAGCCTTGCGGCAAAAGCCGTAGCTGGGGCGATAGCGGTACAGGAAGATCCGCAGCGAATCATCGTGAAGGCCTGTAACCCTGGACACATAGGCGGCTGGGAAACGGAAGTCGATGTAGTAATCTATCTCTTCCTGTTTCAGGCGTTTTCTCAGCCGTCTTTTTTGTGTTTCCCCGGCGCCGAAATAGTCCAGGGGACTGATGCTGACGCCAACCCCATCCTGTACGGTCTCGCTCCCGATCAGTCTTCGCCGGTGTGTCGGATAAACCCAGGCATACTCTTCTCTTCTTTTGAGGGAATCCTTTTTGTAATTGGAGATCTCGTCGACATTCACCGCGGGCAGCCCTACCGCGTTGGGTTCAAGGGCGACCAGGTATCCTCCCTTATCTTCGAACATCCAGGCCCTTACAAAGGCCGTGTCGGGCTTGTAACCCGCGGAGGTAAAGGTAATCGTGTCCCCGGGTTTTGCGGGTATCTTATAGTTACCTCCGGCATCAGAGATATTGACCTTTCTTTGCGTACGGTTGATGACGCTGACGGAGGGAAGCATCTCATCCCCCGACCGTCGCCGGATCCTGCCGGTCAAGATCTGCTGGGCTGTTGCAGGAATGCACAACAGCAAAAGAAAGGATACACAGACCGGTGCAGGAGCAGTCATAAAACCAAGATAAAGTTATTGATCGGTAATAGCCTTATCCCGGTTTTGAAAACTTTGTTAAAATAGCTGTCGTGGCTGAAGTGCCTGCAGTGGCAGGCCTGGCTAATCCAGCTTCAGCCCCATGTCTGCCAGTGCCTGCCTGGTCTGTCCGACATTTTTATAATTATGGGTGATGGCTCTGAGTCCAAGACCTTCTGCAACCTGTGCGAACATATTCCGGTCATCAATATAGACTACCCCTTCTTTGGGCACCTGCGCGATGTCGAGAGCGACCTTCCAGATGTCGACGTCCGGCTTACGGAAATGTACAAAACAGGAGGAGATGAAAAAGTCCACGAACTCGTTCAGCTTGAAAGTCCTGATCCGGTGTTCGTTCAGTTCCCTGCCTTCATTGTTGACGACGGCTATCTTAAGATTATATTTTGCCTTCAGGGCCTTTATGAGATCGATCATTTCGGGATACGCCACCGACTGATCATACATAAAAGTTTTGAACTCTTCGATCGTGAAGGGACGCTCCTTATAGAAAACCGCTCTTTTCAGATACTCGTCCAGGCTTAGCTTGCCAGCTTCATAAGTATCGAAGGTCATCCGGTGCCGGTCGTTCAGATCGTCCAGGTCGAGATTGAATTGTTTTGCTGCTGCTTCTCTTGCTTTTCTGTCCCAGCCATTGGTGAGCATGACGCCGCCGATATCCAGGAATAGCGCCGTGACGGGCGCCGGTGTTGAATTCATTGCCATTGCTGTTGATTTTATTGCAATGTAACGAGAAAATCGATGTTCCCGGTGTCGTTCAGCCGACAGGACTCATAATTGATAATTTATATATCAGCATGGCTATCGGGCGCGATGATCCGTACATCATAATCGTTGACATATACATTTCCTATTATCGGATGGCGAGCTGAGAATGGCTAATTTAGCCGGAGAACGCCGCTATCTCCAATACTAATCTAAACTAAAGCTAAAACTATGGCTGCACTTTCAACTCTGGGTATCATTCATACAGCGATAAGTCTGGTTGCTGTAGGTTCGGGCATTGTCTCCTTTTTCCGTCACGGCGGGATAAGCTACAAAAATGGGGTTGGCAGGACCTATGTGATCACTACTGCGCTGACCTGTCTCACCGGCTTTGGTATCTTTCACCATGGGGGCTTTGGGAAACCTCATATGTTAGGGATCATTACGCTGGTCGTTCTGGCTCTTGCCTATGCAGGTGGAAAAAAACTTTTCGGCAGGGCATCCCCGTACCTTGAGACAGTACTTTATTCCATGACCTTCTTTTTTCATCTTATCCCCGGTGTTACCGAAAGCCTGACGCGGCTACCGGTCGATGCGCCTATCGCATCCGGTCCTGACGATCCTCTCGTTCAGAAGCTGGTAGGGATCTGTTTTTTATTATTTATTGCCGGAGCAACAGCCCAGGTGATAAGATTGCGCAACAGATCAAAGGCGCAGCGGGGTGGGGTGGTGGCTTGACGTGATGCCGATCAGGACGCCAGCTTTGAGTGATGCAGATATTTTTTATCGGGGCTGTAAACAAAAAGACAGGACCCGCCGCGGATGACGTCGATGATGGGTCGGTCGAGCTGTTGAGGAATGGCTGGGCATCCTTCGCTCCGGCCGAGGAAACCCCATTGCCGGATATGATCTTCGCTGACATATTTCGCTGGATGCATAATGATCGATCGGTTGAATACATTGTCATTCCAGCCTTTTTCCATCCCTTCCAGGCGAAGCGAATAGCCATGCTGTCCGATAAAGGGTTCGCCGGTTAGATAAAACCCAAGGCTGCTCATGAAGCTGTTGCGCCGGTTGGAAAACCGGGTAGCGAGAAGCGTGCCCGAATTGCGGCCATGTGCGACGAGAGAATTGAATAAAAGCTTACCGCTGTAGGTATCGAGGATAAAAAGTCTTTTTTGTGTAGAAGGCAGGGAAAAATCGATGATGGAAAGGATGCCGGGATTAGGAACTGCTCCTGCTGCCACCAGGCTTAGAAGGCCCGTAACAGCTTTATGGTAGGCCTGGGTGCTAAGACCAAGGCTGTCCAGCTGCAGGCTATCGTATAAAAGGTTGAGACGGGGGGAATCGGCCAGCGAAAGGGGGGAGACAGGATTGGCGGCCACTGTCGGGGCCGTGGCAATTGTCAGGCCCGCTGCCATCGCCCGCGGGAACGGTCTGTCGATGGGTAAAAAGTTCAGAAATAAGAAGGCTGCTACAACAACGGTGAGAATAGTCAGGTATTTACCAGGCCGGCTCATCAGATCCTTCATCACAGGTAAGTATTATTGGGTTTTAAAATATATTGGTTTTGGCAAATTTAGCGGGATAAGCCTGAATATCGTCCTACAATTTTGGTTTGTTAATCAATTTTAACAGTCAGGTGACTTTTGTAAGTTTGTTTTTATATGAAGCTGATCATCCTTGTGAGTCTGCTGGCTTGCGCCAACGTTTATGCCGGAGATCCTGTTCAACCCGGAAAAGTAATAAAAGGCATCATTTGTAAGGCCGATCCTGCTCAATCCTATGCTTTATATATCCCCTCGAAAGGGAACGCAAACGCCTTGCCCATCATTTACTTTTTCGACCCTCACGGCAGCGGCGTCCTTCCCCTGAACAAATACAGATCGCTCGCGGAAAGTTATGGTTTTATCCTGGCAGGGAGCAATAACTCGAAGAATGGAAATGACTGGTCCACTACGGAAAGGATCTGGCAGCAGCTGTATGCCGACACGAAGATGCGGTTGAAGATCAATGGTAGTCGGATATATACCTGCGGCTTTTCCGGCGGAGCCAAGGTTGCCGGCTATGTGGCGATCCAGCATCCGGAAATAAAAGGGGTTATTGCCGGCGGAGCGGGACTTCCGGATGGGGTTCAGGCGGATAATTTTAATTTCAGCTTTACGGCCATCGCTGGCGAGGGGGATATGAACCTGACCGAGCTGATAGCCGTCAGCAGGGAGATGGATAAGACCAGGACCCGTCATCATATTCTTTTCTTCGATGGCAAACATGAATGGGCGCCAGTCAGCACCATGGAGATTGCTTTTGCCGGCTTACAGCTCGACGCTATGCAAAAGGCGCTGATCACTAAAGACAATATGGTTATCGATCATTTTGCAGGGAAGGGTAGGAACAGGGTGGAAGTTTATAGCCAGTCCAATCAATTGATAAAGGCGGAACACGAATGTCAGGTGTCGATCAGCTATCTCGATGGACTGACTCCTGCCGTCGACTGGTTTAAGACGAAGGCGGCTTCCCTTGAACGCGATCCTGCTTTTCTGCAACAGCGGGCAGGTCTGGAAAAGCTCCTCGTGTATGAGCAAAATACAAAGCGGGAGTATATGCAGCATTTTCAGCAGGGGGAGCTCCATTACTGGGAGCCGGTTATCAAAGACCTGCAAACAAAAAGCAAGTCAGCGACCGCATCGGCCCTGATGGATCAGCGACTACTGGCTTATCTTTCCCTCGCCTTTTATTCTCTGAGCAATCGGCTGATCATTGCTGACAACAATATCGAAGCCCGGCGTTTTGTAGAGCTTTATAAAATGGCTGATCCAACCAATAGTGAGGCATGGTTTTTCTCCGCTCTCCTTTCTGCCCGGGCCGGACAGGTACGGGATGCAGAAAATGATCTGTTGAGGGCCGTGAGAAATGGTTTCACAGATATGAACCGTCTCCGGCAGCAACCCGAATTTCAATCACTTGATCTTTTGGGAGTTGAAGAGAAGATGCAAAGAAAATAATATATATTTGCAGCGCTAATCTACTAACTAATGAAATATCACCTGACTGCAGGCAGTTTGGCAGCGATTTTATTTGCCTTTGCTCAATGCAAGAGCGGACTGGTTACGATGTCAAATAGTTGTTATGACCTCATCAACCAGGGGCAGGCGCAAAACAAGTCTGGCAATTTTACTGCCGCCCTCGACAATTTCGACAAGGTTATCCAGAAATGCGACGCTTACGATGCCAAAGAGAAGGGATATGCCGGAAAATCGGCCGCTCTCAACGGTCTTACACGGTACAACGATGCCCTCGACGCGGCAAATAGCGGTCTGGCCGCTAATAAATCCAGTCTTGACAATCTTTTTGAAAGAGCTAATGCCGAAATTGGACTTGGCCGGAATGCAGAAGCAAAGGCGGACCTGAATACTATTACTCTTCTTACGGGCAAAAACAAAAACACCGCGCAGCGAGCCACCATTTATTCAAAGATGGCGGAAGTGGATTTGCGGCAGCAGCAATATGATCAGGCGCTTCAGAACATACAACAAGCCATTTCAATAGACAATAACAACCTTGGATTCTACATGCAGCAGGGTGATGTCAACGTCGCCGCAGGAAATTACACGGCTGCCATCGCGAGTTATGACAATGCGATTGCAAAAGGTAAAAATGACCCTGAGGTCTGGAAAGCAAAAACCACGACGATCGTCCGGATGTACCAGAAGAAATATAAGACGGATGATGCCGGTACGCTGGCGAAAAAGATCAGTGCCGCTGACAGGCAAACACTTTGCAGCAGCATTAATACATCCAAACAAAATGGCGTTAACGACATCGGGATCGACCTGGTTCAACTTTCTGTTTGTAAATAGGTTCTACACTTTAATAACTATCACTTATGAAATCGCGCGTGATTCTGCCTGTACTCATGATCCTTTTACTGACCAATTGTAAGAGCCTGAATAAAACGCAAAAAGGTACAGCCATCGGCACAGCGGCGGGAGCAGGTGCGGGCGCCCTTGTCAGTCACGGATCCATTTGGGGCACTCTTATCGGTGCGGCGGTAGGCGGCGGAGCCGGCTACCTGATCGGCCATCATATGGACAAACAGGCTGAGGAGATCAAACAGGCTGTGCCCGATGCCCAGGTATCAAGGGTGGGGGAAGGTATTGATATGACCTTTAACTCGGGTCTGCTTTTCAAGATCAATTCCAGTATTTTGAATGAGGAAGCACAGACAAACCTTTCAAAGGTTGCCAATGTTTTTGTAAAATATCCCGAAACGAATATTCTGATCGAAGGGCATACTGACAATACCGGCGCTCCCGAATACAACATGGAATTATCAAAGAAAAGGGCTTATGCGGTCAGCGACTTCCTGAAAAATAAAGGGGTCTCCGGCAACCGGATAGATATCAAATGGTATGGCGAAACGCAGCCTAAATATCCTAACGATAACGAAGCCAACCGGGCGCTCAACCGCCGTGTCGAATTAGCGATAACCGCCAATGATCAGATGAAGCAAAAGGCCCAGCAGGGAGCGTTGAATTAAGTTTTATAACATTACCATGAAAGTTTTAGTTACGGGAAGTTCCGGGCATTTGGGCGAGGCCCTGGCGCATACGCTGAAACAGTTGGACCATGAGGTTATTGGCTTGGACATATTAGGTTCACCCTTTACTACGCACAGGGGCTCCGTAGCCGACCGCGCGTTTGTAAAGCATTGTATGAAAGACGTGCAATCCGTGTTTCATGCTGCCACATTGCACAAGCCCCATGTTGCGACACATGACCCGCAGCAATTTGTAGATACCAATATCACCGGAACACTCAATCTTTTGCAGGAGGCCGTAACCGCCGGTGTGGAGAGTTTTATTTTTACCAGTACGACCAGCGTTTTTGGAGATGCCCTTATACCACCTGCGGGTGATCCCGCCGCCTGGATCACAGAAGAGGTAGTACCTGTTCCAAAAAATATTTACGGGGTAACAAAGGCAGCGGCGGAAGACCTTTGCCAGCTGTATCACAGAAATTATGGCCTTGCCTCCATTGTACTCCGAACTTCGCGTTTCTTTCCCGAGGAAGACGATCATAAGGAAACGCGCGATGCCTATGCCGACGACAATCTCAAAGTCAATGAGTACCTTTATCGCCGGGTAGATATCGAAGATGCGGTGAGCGCGCATATTTTGGCGGCCCAGCGCGCAGGAGATATCGGATTCGGTAAATATATCATCAGCGCTACCACACCATTTTCACCCGGCGACAGGGTCCCTTTGCGTCATGATGCGCCATCAGTGGTAGAACGGCTTATCCCGGCCTACAAGGCTGAATACGAGCGCCGCGGCTGGAGAATGACCCCCAGTCTCGATCGTGTATATGTGAACCAACGCGCCCGGCTTGATCTCGGCTGGCAACCGAAGTATGATTTTAACTACATTATTAACCGCTTGAAAGCAAGGGACGGCATTCGCAGCTCGCTGGCCGAGCTGGTAGGGTCAAAAGGATATCATAGATAACGCAAAAAAAGCGCTGACAAATTTTTGCAAATTTTATCAGCGCCTATATCATTGTCTAAATAATTAACTACAACATCCTGATCTTGATATTCCTCCACTCACTGGATCCCGGATGCTGCTGCAAGGCAATTTTGCCCTTCGTTACCTTCGCAAAGTCGCTGAAGGACTTGCCCGCGAACTTGCTTTTGGCGACAAGCGCATTCCAATCTTCGCTGCCGATCTGCCCATCATAAGTCTTTATTCCATTGAGCCAGAAAGTAAGATGCCCTTTGTTCTGTATCAGCCTTACCTGGTTCCATTCCCCGACAGGTTTAGGTTTGGAAACCGTCGAATCACCGGACAGATCATAGAGACAGCCGGCAAGATGGTTCTGCTTTTTATTGTCACTGGCGTCAATATTGTCCAGAACCTGCATTTCAGGCCCTGTCAGATAGGTCGCGTTATATTTTGGATTTTCCTGCACGTCGAAAATGATCCCGCTGTTACCGCCTTTTGAGATCTTCCATTCGAGGTTCAGCTCATAGTTCTCATACTCCTCGTTGGTTACGATATCGCCTCCGCCACTCTGGGGTTGAGAAGGGTCAAAGACAAGAGCATCGTCTTTTATCTGCCATTTTGAGCCTACCGTATCTCTGAGATAAGTATGCCAGCCCTTGGTGGTCCTGCCATCAAATAATAATTTCCAGCCTTCTTTCTTTTCTGATCTTGTGAGCGTATTAGGTTTTTGAGCTATACCTATAAGAGATGACAGAGCAAAAGCCGAAGCAAACAGCGCTTTTTTCATTTGTGCTAAGTTTAGGGGCTAAATTAGGTAAATATTGCTTTAGCAAAAATCGTATATTAGAGGACCAAAACTAAGTTTGCCTGAAGGTCTTAGAAGATCATATTGACCATAACGTACTCCTATCGCTTGCCAAAGGAGACAAAGCTGCCTACGCCTGCGTCTTTGAAAAATACTGGGACAGGGTCTATGGCGCAGCGCTGCGGCTGACCAAATCCCCGGAGATGGCAAGAGACCTGGCACAGGACATTTTCCTTAAATTATGGGACCAGCGTCACCAGCTATCCAAAGTCCAAAACTTCCCTTCTTTTTTATATGTCATCACGCGGAACCTGGTACACGATCACCTGCGGAAAAAAGTCTTCAGGGAATCCAATCGGGAATACCTGATCAATTATTTTTCCCGGGCAGAGGCTACTGCGCCCGAGCTGTTGGAATCAAAGGAGATGGATGATCTTCTCTACGCCTCTATTGACAAGCTGCCCCCGAAATTAAGACAGGTGCTGAAATTAGGACGGCTGGAAGGTCTTAGCCATGAGGAGATCGCCGCCAGAATGGGTATCACACCTCAGTCCTCCAGGACATATATGGTAAGGGCACTGGCCGCGTTGAACAAAGTAATGGCAGGACATGCCGAAAAGACGGCGCTGATCTTCCTGCTGACATTCCTCTACTAAATTTTTTCCCTGCCGGTGTTCTCTTTTTTCCGGCCCGTGCGTCATGGAGGTATGACAAACCTTACCATACAGCAACTATTTCAGAAATACCTGGAAGATACGATCACAAAGGACGAGCTGCAGCGTCTCTATGCCCTCATCGGCGAAGGATATAGTCCTGATCAGCTGGATCCCCTGCTGCAAGCCACCTTTACGGAGGGGAAAGGTACCATGTCTACTGATGCCGCCGAACGGCAGGAAATACTTTCAGGCCTTATGGACAGAATAAACGGGCAGCCGCACCAGCGGACCAGGACTATCAGCCTGAGGCAATGGGTGGGTTATGCTGCCATGCTGCTGCTCATAGCAGGCGCCGGATTCTTATTTTATACTATACGTACGGGCAAAGCCCCGGCTCCCCTGGCCAATCATCAGCCGGCAAAAGATATACCCGCACCGAAAGGAGCAAAAGCTACACTCACGCTTTCCGGTGGTCAGCAGATCGTCCTGGATAGTGCGGGCAACGGTCAGCTGGCTGTTCAGGGCAACACCCGCATTCAAAAGTTAAAGAATGGTCAGCTGGCTTATGCAGCGGCTGGTAACAACCCGGATGAGATACTGTATAATACTTTGTCGACCACAAAAGGAGGGCAGACGATGGTCGTGCTTTCAGACGGCACAAAGGTATGGTTGAATGCTTTGTCGTCGCTGAAGTATCCCACCGCATTTGGAAAGGAAAGAACGGTCACGCTGGACGGAGAGGCGTATTTCGAGGTTAGCGGAGATAAAAGCAAACCTTTCAAAGTAAATGTCCGGGACAAGGGCGAAGTCGTTGTGCTTGGCACTCATTTCAATATCAATGCGTACAGGGACGAGCCAACGATCAATACCACCCTGCTGGAGGGATCGGTCAGGGTCAGCAGCGGCGCTGCAGCCACCGGCGGCGCCGTCCCCGATGGGAGCGGGGCCGGATCATCCGTCGCCGGCGGGAGCCGGACCGGATCAGCCGCGGTCTCTTCGGCTACGATCAAACCCGGTCAGCAGGTCCGGCAGAAGGACGATCAGCTGATCGTCAGCAATAATGTAAATATAGAAGAAGTGATGGCCTGGAAGAACGGGTATTTTTCCTTCGACGGGGCCAGCACGGAAGAGATCATGCGGCAGGTAAGCCGCTGGTATGACGTCAGCATCGTTTATGAAGGCAATACAAAGGACGAACGCTTCGCAGGTTCTATGCCCCGGTCAGCCAATGCTTCCCGGTTGCTGGAAGTGCTATCGCTGACCAAGACCGTCCAATTCGTCATCGCTGACAAAACAATAACTGTTAAACCTTATAGTCCCTGACACTGTATCCCCGGTTAACCTGGAATAAAAAACCGGAAGTGCTGAAGACACCTCCGGCGGATGTTCGGGCTAACTCATGAAAACGAATCTCGCTAAAGACTGCGTATTGTTTAACCCAAACACAACAAATGTATGGAATTTAGGACTTCCCATGTCCTGCCCCCCGGTCATGGACTAACCAAAATGATGCGAATCATGCGTCTGACTGCATTTTTTCTACTGGCCGCCTGTCTCCAGCTCAGTGCCAAAGGCTTTTCACAAAAGGTGACGCTCAGGGAGAGAAATACCCCGCTGAAAACGATCCTGCAGAAGATCAAGGCGCAGACAGGATACGATTTCTTTTACAATCTGAAGGCCGTCGAGCTGGCCGGGAATATCTCCGTGGATGTCCGGCAGGCTTCTATCGAAGAGACCCTGGACCAGTGTCTGAAAAAAACCCGGCTTACCTGGTCTATAAAGGACAGGATCATTATCATTGAAAACCCGGTAGCCCCATCCGCGCCACCGCGCGCGGACAGTGCCCTGATCAACCCCCCGCCGCCGGAAGAGATCAGCGGAATTATTACAGATAGCAGCGGAACTCCGATCCCGGGTGCCTCCATCCGGCTGAAAGGCTCGAAGGCAGGGATCGCCAGCGATGCCAACGGCAGATTTGTCATCAGGGCCAATCCCGGCGACGTGCTGATCATTACGTCGACAGGATATCACGAACGGCAGATAAAAGTAGGCGCCGCCTCCTCCGTGAACGTGACGCTTCTCAGGAATACACAGGAAATGACCTCGGTGGTCATCACTGCCCTGGGTATCCGACGGGAGGCTAAGTCGCTTGGATATGCCACGGCCCAGATCGATAACAAGGACATCAATTCCTCACAGCCGGTGAATTTTGCCAGTGGCATATCGGGAAAGGTTTCAGGCATGGACATCGCCATGACGAACAGTGGGGTTGATCCCGATAATGTACGTATTACGCTGCGCGGCAACCGGTCTTTTCTGGGGAATAACGAACCCCTGCTGGTAGTGGATGGGATCCCCGTCGACATCTCCTACCTGGCGCAGATCAACTCGGCAGACATCGCCAACGTAAATATCCTGAAAGGTGCGACGGCCGCCGCCCTCTATGGCTCCGATGCCGCCAATGGGGTTATGATCGTCACCACGCGCGGCGGCAGTAAAAAACCCGTTATCCAGGTCAGTTCGACCGTGACGGTTGACAAGGTCTCTTTCCTGCCGAAGATGCAGAACAGGTTCGGATCGGCTTCCAACGAGTTTACGGGAATTGACGCGCTGTCCTATTCCGACCCTTCCAACAACCAGAACGGTTATGTTCCCTATGAGAACCAGGCATTCGGCGCGCCGTTTGCCAACGGGTCGCCCTTTGGCGGTGACAGCATTATTCTGGGTTTCCCCGGTCCCGACGGACAGATCCAAAAGGTAGCCTACCGACCGCTGTCGAATGAACTAAAGAAATTCTGGAACACCGGGACAACCTATCGTAATGGAGTATCTTATGCACAGGGAGATGAAGACAATTCTTTTTTCCTCTCGGGGGAGAACATCATGCGCAAAGGCATCGTTCCCAAGGATAAATATAATCGAACGACCTTCCGGATGAATGCTGCCAAGCGTTTTGGACGGTTCAAGGCTTCCGGCGCCGTCAGCTATGGCGAATCCAATCTCGACCAGACCGCAGCGATAAAGGATTTTTATGGAAGTATACAGAACACAGCGCCGCAGGTGCCTATCACCAACTACCAGAACACCAATGCCGTATTTGGAGATCTCAGCACCTATTTCAATGCCTATGCCGTCAATCCCTACTGGTACATCGCAAACAGGCGGCATACGCGCAATCGAAAAGATCTTCTTGCCAGCGGTGACCTGTCGATGGATTTTACAAAATGGCTCAATGTGAGCTTCCAGGCCGGCATCGAAAATTACAACTACGTGGATGATACCACCAACGCAGCCTTCGACTTTACGCCCTATGGACTTTTCCTGGGATCGCCGGCTACGCTCAGCGGCAACCAGGCCACCTATTTTGCAAATGTCGCTCCGACCCTGCAGAATGAAGTAGCCAGCGACCGGAAATTGTTCACCAATTTAAAAATACTCCTGCACAAGAAAATTGGTGATTTTGCAGGACAGCTGATCCTGGGAAATTCCATCAACCAGGATGATTACAACAGGCTGGACAACGGTTCCGGTACATTGCTCAACGTGCCCGGTCTCTACAACGTGAACTTCAGATCAGGGACACCGACGGTTGACCAGTTCAGGACGCAAAGCCGGAAATATGGCAATTATGCCGATTTCAGCATCAACTACAAGGAGTGGATCTTTCTGCATGCCAGCGGCCGGCAGGATAAGACCTCCCTGCTGGATGCCAGCAACCACACCTTTTTTTATCCCGGTGTCGATGCCGCCCTTGTACTCAGTGAGGCGATCGGTCTCTTAAAAGAAAGCAGGACCATCTCCTTCCTGAAGATAAGAGGTGGCGTTACCAAGACAGGTAATGTGAACATCAATCCCTACCAGATCCAAAATACATTTAGCGTAGGTCCCAATTTCCCATATGGCCAGACCGCCGGGCTGACGACATCGGGTATTTATGCCAAACAGAATCTCAAACCGGAGTTTACCAATTCCAGCGAAGTCGGTATCGAGCTGGGCCTGCTCAACAATAGGATCAACTGGAAAGGCACGTATTTTATTGAAAAAACGACCAATGAAACGGTACCGGTCAATGTATCCAACTCTACTGGTTACGGGACCTATCTGGAAAACCTCGGCCGTATGGACAATAAAGGCCTGGAACTGGACCTGAATGCCGATATCCTCCGGCTTGCCAATGGACTGCGCTGGAATGTGGGTATCAATTATACCCATTATCACAGCATCGTAAAGAGCCTGGGACCCGTCACTTCGCTTGGTATTCCCAATGGGCTCAACACCTCCAATGCTTTTGCCGTCGTAGGGCAGCCTTACCCGGTCCTGCAGGTGATCGACTGGGCAAAGGACCCGCAAGGACATGTCATCGTAGATGCCAATACCGGTCTGCCATCACAATCGGCTACCCTGGTCAATTTCGGTCCTACGAATCCTACACAGGCCATTGGTATCACGACGAACGTATCTTATAAGGGATTCACACTGGCAGCAGTCGCGGAATACCGGGGAGGTAATGTCATCTACAATGGAGTAGGCGCCAACATGGAAGTCAACGGACTTTCTGCCCGGTCCGCCATGTTCAATCACAATCGCTTCGTTTATCCCAATTCTGTCATTGAGACCTCGCCCGGACATTATGCACCCAATACAAATGTGACAGTGAATGACGGCGGACTCGGGTTCTGGGGCATCTATGGATATTTCCCGGCATCCATGTACGTGACCAGCGCCTCCTTCTGGACCCTGCGCAATGCCAGTCTTTCCTACCAGGTGCCACAGCGCCTGGTCAGCAGGATCAAGCCGGTGCAGGCGGTGACGGTGTCTTTGATCGGCTCCAATCTCTTTTTATGGCTGCCGAAGCAGAACACCTGGACGGACCCCGAGTTCAGCGAGGATAATGGCAATGCCACCGGCACCAATAGTCTTAGCCAGGCGCCGCCGACCAGGACCTTTGGCGCGAATATCAAAGTAACTTTTTAACACTACATTCTTTTGTCATGAAACTCAACAATATACTAATCGGTACGATCATCGTGGCTTTACTCGGAGGAGGGTGTGGGAAAAAATACCTGGATGTCAACAATAACCCCAACGCACCTGCCAATGGCGCATCCCTGCTGATCTTTACCAATGCCGAGGCCCAGACGGCCGCCACCATCAACGGAGGCGACTTTTTCAACGCCGACTACTTCATGTGTTATAAATCGCTGATCTACCTCTTCTACAATATTTCGAGGAATAATTATACCAGTAATGACTTTACCGGTGTCTGGTCGGATTCCTATCATAACCTGCAGGACTATGCGACGGTAAAGACATCGGCCCGTGCAGCCGGAGAGCCCTTCCTGGTAGCCGCCTCCCAAACTATGGAAGCCCTGAATTTCCAAATGCTGGTAGATGCCTATAATGACGTCCCATACAGCCAGGCCCTGAAGCTTTCCGAAGGTATTACCAATCCTGTTTACGATCCCGGGCAAACGGTCTACAACGGTTGTATCGCGAAGCTGGATTCGGCTATTGCCCTTTTCGAAAGCGATAGCGTACTTGGAGCCGGCGCCTACAATCCGGGTAGCGCCGACATCATATTCCAGGGCAATGTCATCTCCTGGATCAGGCTGGCCAATACCTTAAAGCTGAGGTTATTGCTACACGAGATAAATGTGACATCCCAGGCCAATACCATCCAGGCGGAGGCGGCAAAGATTGCGGCTGATCCCAATGGCTGCCTGGGAGCGGGGCAAACGGCTTTTGTCAATCCGGGCTATGCCACCGACCAGGCAGGACACCTGAGCCCGTTGTGGAGCTCCCGGGGATATAATATCAACGGCGGAGTTGAAAATCTTCAACAAAGGCCTAATACCTATTTCATAGGGAAACTGGCTGGACTGCATGATCCCCGGACGGCTTTTTTTTACTGTTCCGATGCCAGCGGCCAGGTACAGGGTAACCCAACGGGATTGCCTACCAATGCGAGTTCGACTTATATCGGCAGCGGTGTCGGCCCCAATCCGTCTTCCCCCATCCCACCTCCCTATGGCATCAGCGGACCTGCTCTTTTTGGGATCTTACAAAGTCCTACACAGCCAGCTATCCTGGTCTCTTCATGGGAAAGCCTTTTCCTTCAGGCGGAAGCCGCACACCGGGGGTTGCTGCCCGGCGGCGACGCAGCAGCTCAAAATTATTATGAGCAGGCGATCACCGATAACTTCAATTATCTGAATGTCTATACTGACGGAACCACCAGCGGCAGCCCGGCCAGTTTTGCCTCGGCCTATTATGGACAGGCAATAGCCAACGCCGGCTGGAATGCCAGTCCCGACAAACTGCAGGCCATCATCACCCAGAAATATATTTCGCTTTGTTTTACCAATGTGCAGGAAGCGTGGACCGATTTTCGCCGGACCGGTATCCCGTCGGATCTGGCCATCTCCAATGACCCTGCCGTTCTCTATCCCCGCGTACAGCGCCTGATCTACCCGCAGAGCGAATACAATGCCAATGCGGACAATGTAGCGAAGGAAGGTAATGTCACCATGGCCTCCCCCAAAATTTTCTGGCAGCCATAATTTCAAACTTTAAATGACAATGTCATGAATAAGATAATCTTTTTTATAGCGATATTACTTGTGTCCGGTCTGGCCGGATGCCTGAAGAGCGCCAACGGTACGACGGACTTCAGCACCGTAAAACCGGTCATCGAACAGCTCAACTCCCAGAACTACCTGACTACAGCCCCGAATGCGGGCGCCAACACCTACCCTTATTTCATGCAGGTAAGAGTAGACAGCACTCATCTTGCCCAGGATTCCATCACAGTCGACATAGGCGGACAAACTATCGGTAAGGATGTAAAGGTTACTATGGGGCTGGATACTGCCAGCTTCAACACTTTCAACGCTGCCAATAGCGGAAAATACAGTATCCTGCCTGCCCAGTTCTATAGCTGGACGAATGGAAATTCCGTTGTCATTAAAGCCGGCACTACACAGGCGGAGATCTATCTGACCTTTAAAACGGACCAGATTGACTTTACAAAACAATATATCCTGCCGATTGCCATCACCGATGCCAGCGGGCAGCTCATAAGCAAGAACTACGGGTCGACGATGTATACCATCATACCCGGTAATCAATATTCCGGCCTGTATCTGTCGGTAGGGAAAAAGGTAATGGGAACAACAACTGTAACCGTCAACGATCTGAAATATTTGTACGACATCTCAGCCTTTTATGTAGCCCAGGGAGGTTTCCCCACATCCAGCAAAGGTCCAACCTCTCTCATTCCCAATGCAGTGGTGGCAAATGCCGCAGATCAGGCCGTGTACATGTCTATCGGGGAGCAGATGGATCTCTTCGTCAATCCGGATAATAGCGTTACGGTCACGAATGATAACCTGTACGGATTTGGGAAACAGACCTATCCGTTGAGCTCGGGTAAATCCTCCTATGACCCGGTCAAACACGTTTTTACCCTGAGCTATGGTTATGTCGATCCTTATTCGAAAGATTCGGCGATAGTCAGTGAAGTGATGACGAGAATTCAATAAATTTAAACTATGAAAAATACCATTTGTTTGATTGTTGCCATATTATTTACGGGAGCGATGTTTGCGCAGGTCCACTATGGCCACAATAAGGAAGCCGGGCATTATTTATCTACCAGGGGTTTCAAAATGTATTATGAACAGTACGGCAGCGGGAAACCGCTGCTATTCATTCATGGTAATGGCGGTTCGATCGATAACTTCAGTAATAATATTCCCTTCTTTGCGAAAAAATATACTGTCATTGCCGTCGACAGCCGGGCGCATGGAAATTCACATGATCCGTCGGATTCGCTTAGTTTCGAAATGATGGCGGATGACTTCAACGCGCTGCTGGACTCCCTTCATCTCGATAGCTGTTATGTCATCGGGTGGAGCGATGGCGGCATCAATGGCCTCCTGCTAGCCATCCGGCATCCGGACAAAGTAAAAAAGCTGGCCGTTACCGGCGCCAATCTATGGCCGGATACCACTGCTCTTACGCCCTGGGTTTTCCATCTTATCGAACAGGGGAGTGCCAATCTCAGGAAGCAGCCTCCGACGCCCGAAGTAAAGAATAAGCTGAAGATATCGGATCTCGATCTGTACCAGCCGAATATGACCCTCGACCAGCTGCATCTGATACAGTGTCCCACACTTGTTATCGGAGGCGACCACGAGCTGATACCCGTTCGGCACACGGTGCTTATCGCAGAGAATATTCCAAAGTCTTATCTATGGATCGTACCGGAATCGGGACATTCGACACCCGTGGCAAAAAAGGAACTGTTCAATGCACAGGTAGCCGCCTTTTTTGAGAAGCCTTACCGGAAGATCGAAGGTGAGGCCAGCGGAAACTGAAGCAGTGGGCAGGTTTTATAATGGCAAAGAAAAGTAGAACGTGGCACCTTTTCCTTCGGTACTATTTACCCAGACCCGTCCATGATGTGCCTCGATGATCTGAGCGGACAGGAACAGACCGATCCCCAGTCCTTCCAGGCCCTTTGTCTTCTCAGCCCTGTAGTACCGGGAAAAGATGAAAGGCAGGTCTTTTTCTGCGATGCCCTGTCCATGATCGGTTACAGAGAGGATGACCGAATGTTCTTCCGCCCGAAATGCCACTTCGATCTCGGCAGGATCACCGGAATATTTAACCGCATTCGTCAGATAATTGGTCAGTACCCCGATCAACTTGTCCCTGTCGGCTGTCAGGCTGATAGAGGCCGCGCCTTTTTTTGTAATGGTACAGGTCGGGAAGAGCAGCCGGATGGACTGGATGGTTTCATCGACCATCCCTTCAAGATCAAAAAAGGATTTTTCAAGAGTAATATTCCCCGTAGCTGATTTGGTAGCGCGGTAGAGCTCGCCGATCAGTTTTTTCAGACGCAGGACATTGCTTTGGCTGCGTTCGATACATCCCTTGAGGTCGTCAGAAAGTTCCTCTCTTGTCAGCTCCTTCATCAGATCGATATTAAGGGTAATATTGGTCAGCGGGTTGCTTAATTCATGGGCGACAAAGTTCATGATATCTTCGCGCTGCTGCTCGAAATTCTTCTGCGTTGTGATATCGCGGAATACCAGCAATACATTGCCATCTTCTGCCTGGGTCAGCCTGCTGCAGGTTATGTCAAAGATCCTGTGGCTCAAAAATCCCTGTCCGGGGCCCATTTGTATTTTTGAAGTGGTAAATTCAGCCCGGATCGTGCCGGTGATAAGATCGTGCAATTTGTAGTCCCTGTCAGAGGATTTCAGCATTTCGCGGAAATCGGAATTGGGGTGCAGATCCCCGCCAAAATTGAAAAGGCTGATGGCGGCGCTGTTGGCCTTCAGTACCTTGAAATTTTTGTTCAGGACCAGGACCGCATCTTCGATGGCGCTGAGAATATTTTCGTTGAAATTATTCAGCAGCTTGATGGAAGTTTCCGATTCCTTCTGGGTATGTATATTTTGAATGATCTTTAAAATACATTTCTGCCCCTTTTCATTCGTAAGCAGAACGGATTCTCCGGACACCCATGTCAGGATCCTGTTCTTATTCACGAGATAATTATTGTCAAAGGATTGTCCCTCATCAAGGACGGTCCGTATCTCCCGCATAGGCATATCGGCCTGCTGATCCGTTTCGCTGAATAAGATGGATAAATGCTGCCCGATGAGATCTTCGAATTCATATCCAAAAGAAAGCAGAAAAGCCCGGTTGGCCTCCCGGATGATCCCGTCGCTATCCATCAGCAAAACTGAATTTTTTTTGGGGTTTTCAAAAAGAGCCTGATGATAATCGGAAGAATTGTACTGCGTTTCACTGGCTGCATTCGTCATATTCGGTATTTGTATGCTAAATATAAGAAAAAATCGGGCCGCGATCCGCTGCTACAGGCGCCTGGAAGCCTGTAGCTCAATATTTCTTTATCTCCTGCATGAACTGCGTGGGAGTCTAAAACCGTTTAGGGGTACCCTTCGAGCATGGAATTTATAAAGAGTTCAAAAGGCGGCCATCCCCCAATTCGATGATCCTATCGCTTTTGTGGGCAAAGTCATCATCGTGCGTTACTGTAATGATGGTTTGACCCCGCTCGTGCGATAGTTTTCTGAAAATATCAAAAACGATGGCTGTATTTTTTGAATCCAGGTTGCCGGTGGGTTCGTCACCCATGATGATAGCCGGGTCGTTGATCAGCGCACGGGCGATAGCCACCCGCTGCTGCTGGCCGCCGGAAAGCCTGCTTGCCAGCTTTAGCGCCTGCTCTTCCAGGCCCAGGAGCTTTAAATTCTCATAAGCCTTTGTTTCAATCTCCGCACGGCTTAGCGTTTTCAGTTTCATAGCAGGAAGCATCACGTTATCCAGTACGTTGAATTCGGGGAGTAGATAATGGAACTGGAATACAAAGCCGATATGTTTGTTTCGGAAGGCTGCCAGCTGGTTCATCGATAGGCCT
This sequence comes from Puia sp., assembly GCA_035492595.1. Classification (GTDB taxonomy): domain Bacteria; phylum Bacteroidota; class Bacteroidia; order Chitinophagales; family Chitinophagaceae; genus Puia. The sequence continues at coordinate 66,585 of DATJJA010000059.1, read as the reverse complement.
GTCAGTTTTTCTCCATTCACGATCAGCCCCCCTTCATAATCAGTATCCATAGTAGACAGGACATAAAGAAGGGTGGACTTGCCGGAACCTGATTTTCCGGTCAGCGACAGGAATTCTCCCTTTCTGACCTCGAAGCTCAGGTCTTTTAGTACTTTGAAAGGCTCCGGCTGATAAAAATATTTGCTGATATGGTCTGCCTTTAAGGCTATATTATTGTCCATAATTAACCTCTTATGATATTAACCGGATCGATCTTCGATGCTTTTCTAGCTGGCAGATAACCGGCTATCAGAGTGGTGACAAGGCCGAAAATAAAGGCCAGCAGATAATCCTGCAGCTGATAGGCCATCGGGAGTGTCGCCAGCCCGGCCAGCTTAAAAGGAATATGATTCACGATCTCGGCCAGGATAAACCCCAATCCCAGGCCAATGATGCCTCCGACAAGTCCGATAACCAGGGCCTGGGTGAGGAAAATGGTGGTTACATCGCTGCTGGAGAACCCCATCGCCTTAAGGATGGCAATTTCCCTGATCTTTTCGTTAATGGTCATATTCATGATATTGTAAATTCCGAAACCGGCGACCATCAGGATCGTCAGGGATACGGCAATGGCAATGATATTCCTTAGGGAGGAGCCCGCTTCCAGCTGCTGGTTAGCCATCTGCCAGCTCTCGACCTTGTATGGAATGACGGGGGCCAGCCGTTGGACGATGGGGGCGGTGCTCTCATAATCCTGGATATTTACCTGCAGATCGGTGAGATAATCCTGGTTCTCCGATAACAATTGCCGGGCTGAGCTGATATTCAAATAAGCCTTGCTTTTATCGACACCAGCTACATTGGTTTGAAATAATCCAATAACCTTGTAGGTTTTGCTGACGCCGTCCGGTGTCAGGACATTGACGTTGTCATTTACGTGCAGACTCAGCCTGTCGGCCAGGCCCGAACCTATGATCACCCCATTGGGATTATACTTTAGGTCGTTCCAGCTGCCGGAGATCATATAACCGGCGATATTGAATACTTTATTCTCGTTCTCCACATCCACTCCGGACAGGGTGCCGTTGATCCTGTTGGCGCTGTTTCGGAAGAAGATATTGATATTGACCTGGGGAGTAAAGGCCACGACCTCCGGCTGCTTTTTAACCAGGGAGATGATCTCTGCCGGATTCTTTATGCCCTGCACATACTGGATGACCTTGGCGTTACGTATGTTGCTCAATACCTGTGATCCATATATTTTCCTGACAAGATTGGTATTGTCGGCCGGGCCGTCATTATAAATATGGACATGGGAAATAGAGGTAAAGGCCAGTATGGTTTGCGTATCGTTGACCCCTGTCATAAAGCTGTTCATGAATACGTACATGGAAATGCCAAAGGTTACCCCTAAAAGGGCCACAAAGCTTTGTTTTATTTTGGAGGTCAGGTGGACATATGCGATCTTATAATTGATGCCTGACATATTAATTGTTTTTAGGTTGGACCAATATATCATTTTCGGTAATTCCGCCCACGATCTCTGTCCATTCCAGCGTACGGATTCCTGCTTTTACAGCTGTCTTCTCCTTGCTGTGTTTGATCATCACCTTGTCCCCGGCCATCAGGTAATAAGAAGGAATGACAAGGGCGTCCTTTTTGTCTTCGAGGATCACATTGCCCTGAAGCTGTGTCCCATTGATCAGCACGGGTGGTATTTGCTGAAAACGGGCTTCTACCGTAAAAGCCTGCTGGGTATCATCAAAGGCGGGATAGATCTTAGTGACCGTGGCACTGTAGACGGTTTCCTTGTTGCTGTTTAAAGAAACCAGGACCGTCTGTCCCTCCCGGATACGCCGGATATCGTCCTCCGCGATATAAAGCTTTATGATCGGGCTTCCTGCTCCTACTTCGGCTATCTGGTCGCCGATCCTGATATAGTCTCCTTCCTTTTTTACAAGGGTGAATATAATTCCGTCGGCTTTTGCTGTGATGTCATAATAGTTTTTATTCTGATGCTGGATCTCGTATTGTGCCTGCGCATTCTGCAGGTTCAGCATAAGGTTGTGCTCCAGGTCAGCAAGGTTCTTTTCCAGCACGGACAGGTTGGAGGCCGAAGCAGTATACTGTACACCGGCATTTTCCATGTCGCTGGTGGATACTGCATGAGTCGTCACCAGGCGCTGGTAGCGGGCATAGGTCAGAGAGTCGATATGCGCTTTGTAACCCGCCTGTACGATCTGCAGCTTCAGCTGCTGGATCTGGGGTGAGGTCGGTGTATTGTTGGTTCGGGCAAATTTCAGGTTATCAAGGGCATTCTTTTCCTGCGTTTGCTGCAGGACACTCTCCAACCGGTATAAGACCTGTCCTTTCTTGACCGTATCCCCTTCTGCCACCAATACTTCTTTTATATAACCTGCCGAATTCGAGACAACGCCATACTGGTTCTTATTCTCGATGTGCCCGCTGCCAAAAACGGCATCTACGATCTCCTGATGATGAGGTTTAACCTCGTTGGGGTGTCTGCATCCGGTTGCTGAAAACAGAAGAGGCAGGAGAAGTAAAAGATAAAACTTCATTTTTATACTGTTTATAGGTGATCCTTATTGTCTGGAAAGAATGGTGGCCCTGATGGAAAGCAATTGAGAAAGGTTATTCATATACGTGTTCTCGGCTGTTAAATAATCCTGGAAGGCCTTCAGGTAGATATCCAGGGGTATAACCCCCTCCTCGTATTTTTGTCTATCGACCTGCAGGGTCTCATGGTAAAGCCGGAAATTGCCGGAAGAGGCCAGTACCAGCTCCTGGTAATCTTTGTGATTCTTTACCAGCAACCGATCAGTGATACCGCTTTGCTCCAGCGCATTGTCATATTGCAGCTGTGCGATCTGTTTTTGAGCCAGTGAGCTTCGATATCTGTAGGTATTGCTGAGACCGGTAAACAATGGGATCGTCAGGTTCAGGCCGACATAACGATAACCGGACCAGGCTTTGTTGTCGAAGGACAGGCCAAAATCGTTGCGGAATTGCTGGGCGCCCAAATAGGCAGAGGCGGAAAGAGTAGGATAGGCAAGGGATTTCTGCGACTGGCGCTGCAGGTCGGAAATGCTTATCTGTTGCCTGTAGACTTCCAGATTTTTGTCCGCTTGCAGCGTAATTGCCGATGATTTAGCCAATGAATCGGCTGGGGCGTTCTCTGCAAGAACAAGGGCTGTTCCGGGCCCTGCTCCCAGCAGTATTGCCAGATTGTAAATGCCCTGATCGTACAATTGTTGGCTCAACGCCTTGTTTTGCCGGATATTATTCCCGCTGATCAGGGCCTGGTTGAGTGAGATAACGTCTCCTGTCCCTTCAGCGAGTCGCTGTCGGGCGAGGACTACCAGGCTGTCCCCTGCGATCTCGTCCAGTGTGATAATTTTTAAGGAGGTCTTTGCTATCAGCACGGAATAATAGGTCCTTGCTACCTGCTCCCTGAGGCTCTGTACATAAGAAGCCTGCTGGGACTCAACCAGCCGGATATTATTTTCTGCTGTCTTTGTCTCCAGCACGGCCTGCCAGTTGATGATGTTTTGCGTCAGGGTGATGCCGGCATTGTATACGTATTGTTTACCGAACTGGGCGTAATATGTAGTGCCGGGGGCGCCTACCAGCTCACCCGGTATAGGAGTGGTTGCGAGGTGCAGGTTATCCGTTCCGCCAAAGCTGCCGGTTGCATTTGGATAAAAAGCGCCCTTCGCCGCCTTGTAATTGTAATGGGCCTGGCGGATCTGCTGCTGGTATACAGCCTGGGTAGGATTGCTTTTTAGGGCTCTGGCCAGCGCTTCGGACAGAGAGTCTATAACGATGGTATCTTGTGACCCTGCTGTGTTCTGCGGCGCCGTCTGTGCTCTGATCGTTGCGCCAGGGATTAGCAGCATGATCCCGATGATGAGTGATCTCATAGTTGATCTGTTAAAATTTTGGGTGGAAGACCAGGCCGGCCGTGAACTGGATTCCGCGGTGGGAAATAGACTCTATCGGGACGGGTTTTTTACCAAGCGGAGTATTGATCAGGTACCATTCCCTGGGAGTTGAGTTGTTATAGAGCTCGTAACCCTGCCGGGCCGCATAACCTATACCGGCATTGAACCTCCAGTTACGGGCAAAGGGATGCTCGTAATTCAGTGCGGCGACGAGCTTCCGGTTCCTGACATAGTTGCCGGAATCCTTCGCTGCAGTGAGCAGATAGCTCGAATAGGTCTGTTTGACCTCCAGGCTGATGCCGTTGCCGGGATTGACCTGGTAGGTCAGCTTTGGATTAAAGGGCAGGACACCGGATAGTTTCCAGTGATCGTTGTCCCTGAAAGTATAAAGGATAAATATCACCGGGCTGATCTGGTTGCCGTAGAACTGATTCCTGTACTCGAGCCCAAAACCGATGGATAGTCTTTCGGAGTACCGGGTCAGATACGTAAAGCCGCCTCTTTCCCGGATCGACCGGGAGGACCAGGTGACAAAGTCAGAATAGATCCCCCCGTCACCGGTGATCATCAGCATGTGCCGCTGGCCCAATGACCTGCTCCAGCTGAGTCCGGCGGACAATCCATTCAGATCGGTTCCATAAGCAGCAGGGAAATCACTGAATTTTTCGTTGATATAGGAGAAATTCCCCGAAAACTGCGAACCTTTAAGGGTGTAAAGCGGGAAATGCGTTTTGAAGTCGATGACCCTCACATGGGCCGACGTATCGCTATACCGGGTTCCTGTTTCATTGATATTGAGCTCAGCGCCATTCTTTTGCTGTGCCGACGCGCTAACAGATATAAAAAGGACGATAAAGGATGCTGTTTTTTTCATGACGGGTATGATAATGATCTTTATTGATCACAAAATTATCTCCTGCCGCATCAGGCTTTGGAAACTTTACAGTGAAGCGGACAAATTGGGGAATGAGAGGACAGGGAAGGGGTTCAGCCTTCCATCCAGTGCAGGAATTCACTGGACCTGACCTTGCTGATAATGATCTTCTCCGGAGTCGGAAAGCTCAATTTGAGAAATAACCGCCTGTTAAAGTACTGCTCTACATCCTGGACGATCTCACGGTTGATAATGAACTGTCTGTTGGCCCTGAAGAATTGTTGCGGGTCCAGCATGGACTCCAGCTGTTCCATATTGTATTGAGTGACGTATTTGTGCTCCTGCCTGGTGACGAGGGTGACCAGTCCATTGGCTAAATGAATATAGGCGATCTCTCCTGTTTTAATAGGGATGATCTTTTCCCTGAGATAGATCAGCAGACTGCGTTTGAAATTGTTTTCCAGCTGGCCAGCCAGTTTGGAGAGACTGTTATTCCCCATCCGGGGATCGAAGAATTTCTTTAGGTTTTTGTATTTTTCCAGGCTCTGGGCCAGCTTGTCCTCGTCGATAGGTTTTAACAGGTAGTCGATGCTGTTAGCCTGAAAGGCCTGTATGGCATATTCGTCAAAGGCTGTGCAGAAAATTACAGGGGCGCTGACCGTCACCTCCCTGTAGATATCAAAGCTGAGTCCGTCTGCCAGCTGGATATCAGAAAAGATAAGATCAGGCGACGGGTGATCATTCAGCCACTTGACAGCCGATCTTACTGATGATACTATGTCCAGGACCCTGATCGTGTCATCCAGACCTTCGATCAGCCGTCTCAGCTCCTTCGCTGTTTTGATCTCATCCTCTATGATCAATACGTTCATGGCTCAAGTAATGGTAAGTTGACGATAAAAAGATCCTTATTCGGGCAGATCTCTATTTTCCTCCCAGCCAGCAGCTCATACCGGTCTTTTATGTTTTGCAGACCTTTTCCATTGCTTTCTTCTGTCGATAATTTGGGTTGGAAGCTGTTGGCTACCGTCAATATACCCGCCTCATGGGAATAGATATGAAGGTAAAGCGGCTGATCCATAGAGATGATATTATGCTTAAGCGCATTCTCAACCAATATCTGGAGGGTCAATGGAGGCATATAATGATCCAGGAAGGACTCGTCAATAGAGACAGAAACCTGCAGCGCATCCTCAAAACGTTCCTTTATAATATAAAGATAGGAATTCATAAAAGCCAGCTCCGTTCTTACACTGACTATCTGCGAGTCATTGAAGGTAAGGAGATAGCGGTAAACATTGGACAGCTGCATCACATAGGTCTTGGTTTCTTTGTCCGGGGCAATGGTTTTCAGCGTGCTCAGTGAATTGAACAAAAAGTGAGGGCTCAGCTGCTGTTGAAGGGAGAAAAGCTGCGCCTTCAGCTGGTCCTGTTTAAGGTATTCATTTTCCAGCCTGGAATTCTGCAACTGCATATTTACATACAGGTAATACACCACAAAATAACAAAATCCACTGATCACGGACGATCTGAATAAATTGATCAGCAGGGCCTGGTCAGTGGTCATTACTGATGAACGGTTCCAGTAAAGAATAGGATCCGCTTTGAAGTTGAAGTAATAATTGATAAAGAAACTTATCGCCGTGCCCAGGAGGATGCTGATAAAGGCTCTCAACTCATTGGCGCCCTTAAAGGTAGTCCTGAATCGATGCAGCAGGAAAAAGTGATGGATAAACCAGCAGATCAGGATACGGATAAAGAGCAAAACAGTGTTTAAAGTAAATTGTCCTATGGCTTCATGGATCAGCACAGGCACGCCGGAAAACAGGGCAATGAACAGGGAAAAGACGATCCCCGAACGGATATTGTAAGCTTTAAACATGCGCGAAATTCGAGAAATTCTTAATAAAATGTCAAAAAAGCCGGGTCAAGCGTCCAAAAAGCCGCCTAAAAAGCCAAAATCCAGGCCTTAGATTAAAGGAGCGTTAAATAATTTGCTTCGCAGATTTCATAAGATATTATTAACAGTATTATTTCAGTGGGGGGCTTAACTTTGTGTCAGCAATAAGGAAATAATTAAACTTTCTCATAAGCAGTCAATTTTCTCATAAGCAGTTAGTTTTGGTTACGACCCCTGTTTCTACAGGGGTTTTTTATTTATTGCCTGGCCGGAGCCAAATCTGCCTTCGGACCCTCTGAAGATCTTCTCGTTCTTTTGGGCATATTTCAGGTTGATCGCCAGCACCTGCCGATCTCTCCAGAAGCCATGATTCTCCACGAAAAACAGTAAATTATATAAACCCATCAGGAAAGAATATAATGGATTCGGAGCGGATTAGACTACCTTTATCGGTCCTACCTAAATATCAGCCGCTTTCGCCCGTCTAATTGGACACTGAATAGAGAATAATTTTAAAACGTTCTTATTGACAATTTTGTGCTTAAGCTACTCTGTATAACAGGCCTGTCATTGATGTCACTTACCGGGGGGCGGGAGCAGCATGACACAGACTATAAGATATATGCCAACATTATCTACCGGTTTACGAAATATATTGACTGGCCAGTTGATAAAAAATCAGGTGATTTTATTATTGGGATAGTCGGAGAATCCCCACTCTATAGTGATCTGAAAATTTTGAGCGCCAGTAAGAAGGTCGGGAATCAAAAGATAGTTGTGATGATGATGTCTCCTTCGGCAAATTTCTATAACTGTCAGATCCTTTTTATCAGTGAGGAGGAGAGCAGCAGCCTTAAAAGGATCGCTACTCTCTCGGCAGGAGCTTCGATCCTGATCGTTTCAGAATCGGGTGGCCTTGCCCGTAAAGGCTCCTGTATAAATTTTGTTACTGTGGACGAACGTCTGAAATTAGAGATCAATAAAGGTAATATCGAACAAAGGAATTTGGGTATTGCCTCCGAGCTCCTTGAATTGGGGATAATTATAAAATGAAAATAAGCATCACCATTAAGGCGAGAATATACTGGAGCTTCTCCTTGCTGGTATTATTATTCGTGATCAACGGAGTCATAACTATCATTACCTTAAACAATAACAAGAAGTCTTCTGCAATACTTTCCAATATAATCGATCCCTCCCTCCAGGCCACGGACGACCTTAAGAAAATGATCCTTGAATCAAAAATGTATACTACCAATTGGGTGTTCCTGCGATATAACCAGGATGATAAAGGATCATTAAAAAGGCTTCATGATCCGGATTACGGGGAATTAAAAATAAGGACAAGCAGCTTTGCCGGACAATGGACAAATAAGAACTGGGTCGACAGTTTGAATAGGGTCTATACGGACTTTGAACAGCTTCTTGGTATCGAAAGAAGCATAATGGGGACTTTAAAAGAATTTAAAGATTATGATGATCCCGTAACCAAACTGGAGGCCGAACGCACAATTGAAGAGGACGTTCTGCCGAGGACGACCGCATTAATAAACTCTTTGAATAACATCATTCTTTATGAACAGGGAATAAGGCGTCAGGTCCTTAGCAATTTGGAGAGCTCAACCAGGTTATTAAGGAAAGCTATTATACTACAGGCTGTTTCCATTATCCTGATCGGGTGTTTCCTTTCCGTGTATATGGCCAGGGTGATCATTAGTCCTATCAATAAGCTAAGGCTTATTGTAAATGACCTTGGGAAGGGGATTACCCGGAAGATCGAACGAAAAGGGGGCAATGATGAGATCGGAGAGATGGTCCGCTCCGTAAACAATCTTTCTGCAAAGCTGAGTGGAACAGCAGCTTTTGCGCATGAAATTGGCATCAGGAACTTCAGTATGCCCTTTCAGCCTCTCAGCGATGAAGATACACTGGGCAAGTCGTTAATATCTATGCGCGACAATCTCAGGACGAGCGAATTGGAATTGCTTAAGATCACGGCCGACCTGAATAAAAAGGACCGGCTTCTGCAGGCGGTGGGTTCGGCGACACACGAGCTTCTCAGTAACAATCATCTTGAGACTGCCATCGGGAACGCCATCAGGTTGCTGGGTTTTCAAATGGGAGTAGATAGAGTAGTGACCTATCGTAATTATACGGATGACCCTGTAAACAATACTTATAGCAGTGAGGTGGCTTGCTGGAATAGCGTTACCAATGAAGTGGTATACAACGCAGAAGAATTTCAGAAGATTCCTTTTCATCTCATGGCTGACATAGAACGGACGCTTCGGAAAAATAAGGTTTTTTACAGCGCTGTATCCGACCTGAAAGATCGATACGCAAAAGAGTGGTTCGAAGGAAATAATGTAAGATCGACAACCATTATTCCCGTATTTCCGGCGGATAAGCTTTGGGGCTTTGTATGTATCCAGGACTGTAAAGAAGAGAGGGAGTGGACCACGGCTGAATTCTCAGTGCTCGAATCGTTTTCCGGCACATTGGGGTCGGCGATCGATCGCATACAGATGGAGCTGCAAAAGAATAATGCGGAAGCCGCGAGTATTGCCAAAAGCGAATTTATGGCCAATATGAGTCATGAATTACGAACTCCCATGAATGGCATCATCGGATTTACCGACCTTGTACTGACGACCGATCTTCAGAGAACACAGCGGCAATATCTTCAGAATGTCAGCAAATCCGCATACAACCTGCTGACGATCATCAATGACATACTCGATTTCTCCAAGCTGGAAGCCGGTAAGCTCGTCCTGGACAATACTGCTTTTAAACTCAATGAATTAATTGAAGAAACGATCGATATCTTATCGATCAAAGCCCAGGAAAAGGATCTTGAGATGATCTGTGACATCGATCCACGGCTTCCTTCCTTATTTTTTGGTGACCAGGCCCGGATCAGGCAAATACTTGTAAACCTTATAGGCAATGCGATAAAATTCACCAGTAAGGGGGAAATCTTCATCACAGTTGTACAGGAATCTGCTGCTTATGAAAAAAATGAGCAAAGGGGCATGGATATTGCAATATCGGTTAGGGATACGGGAATTGGTATTGCTCCTGAGAAAATGGATGCGATTTTTGAGAGCTTTACACAGGCGGACTCTTCGACTACGCGAAAATTTGGGGGATCCGGTCTGGGACTTACCATTTCAAAAAGTCTGGTGGCATTGATGGACGGAACCCTGAAAGCAGAAAGCGTTCTGGGAAAAGGAAGTGTATTTACCCTTCGGCTTACTCTGGAGATCGTCAATGAACATCCACGCAACGAATTTCTTCCAAGGGGACTGTTACGGAATATACTGGTGATTGATGACAATCTGACCAACTGTAGATTGATGGAGGGTATTTTTGAGTACATGCAAATTCCCTGTGAGATCTGCTTTAGCGGCGTGGATGCATTAGAAGTCATTGGAAATGCCATTGAAAATAGTCGGCCCTTTGATCTTATAATAACGGACAATCAGATGCCCGGGATGGACGGCATTACGCTGGTTGGAAAGATCAAAGAAATGTTGAAAGGTGCGGATCAACCTTTTATACTCATGCTTTCATCCCTGGAAAGAACAGTCTTCCAGCAAAAAGCAGAAATTATAGGTATCGATAAATTCCTGTCCAAACCGGTAAAAATAGGGGATCTTGTAAGTTTATTATCCACTCAATTTGAAAAATCGCATTTAAATGCAGAACGGTTTTTGAATAAGCCGGGGACCAGGATAGCCTTTCAAAATAATAAAATATTGGTTGCAGAAGATAACCCGATGAATATGTTACTGATTTCGGAGGTATTGGGGAACATGGGGCTTGAGGTAGTTGAAGCAGGTAACGGGGAGGAGGCCATCGCCCTGCTGATGGAGTCGGATCCTGCAATGATCTTTATGGACATCAATATGCCGGTGATGGATGGTTATACGGCTACAAAAAAGATCCGCCTGTCCGGCAGGCCATTTTGTGATGTGCCTATCATTGCCCTGACTGCGGACGCCATGGAAGAGGACAGGCAGCGGTGCCTGAAAGCCGGAATGAATGACTTCCTATCCAAGCCGTTTAAACTCAACGAGATCGAGGCTATTGTGGATAGGTATTTAAAAAAGCTGTAACTATGAAAAAGAACGTGATCGGTGAGGTCATTGCTGCCCTGTTGGTCTTTTTGTTTATCTATGCCGCTCTGAGCAAGCTGCTGGACTTTGATAAATTTAGATACCAGTTAGGTCAGTCTCCTTTTATAGCCAATATTTCCCGTTTTATCGTTTGGGTCATTCCATTCGGTGAGATATTGATCTCGGCTTTATTGATCAGCAGGCGGACGAGATTTGCAGGCTTGTACCTTTCTTTTTTCCTAATGCTGCTTTTCACAGGTTACCTGTTTATAATGCTAAAATACAGCTCGTACTTACCCTGTTCCTGCGGGGGGGTACTATCAAATATGTCCTGGGAACAGCACTTTATCTTTAATCTGGTCTTTACCGGATTGTCGTTGTCGGGCATACTGATACAGGATAGAATTCAAACAAAAAACACAATAATATGAAAAAGCCAGTTTCGATCGTAGCAATTGCAGCATTGTTCGCAGTGGGAACCGCGTTTACGCAGACCGCCAATCAGGTACAGAATTGGAATGTTGATCATCCTCAGAAGGGGACTCCAGGTATTGTATGGTTAACGGCAGACCAGGTTAAAAATACATTTTGTCCTGGTGTTAATAATGTGGAATGTGCCTATCTGATCAGTAATCCAAGTATTTATATCAAGAAGCCGTAATGAGCAATGATCAACTATAGCATGGCCGGTCGTTACAACAGGTACCGACCGGTTAAGCTATCCCATTTATGAAAAAGTACCTTTATCTCCTCATAACAATTCTGTCGGCCTTTTTTATCATCCTGATCATTTATCGTTTCGGTGATATCCCTAACAGGCGTAACAATGGTTTTGTAAGGCATTATTTGCTCAACTCCTATTCAAAAATGCATGAGATCGATCTTCGGGATACCTTGTACGGGATTGTAGGTGCGACCCGGTCCACTATCTATATTACCACCCCTGTACAGGACGAGATCCTTGCCGTTGGCAGCAACGGGGAAAAGGAGGTAAGGAGAATTAAGATCCCTTATTTTTCCAGGTTTTATGATAGTCTAAAATTTAATAGTCTCGCCATTAATATAGATTCCCCTTATATTTATCTTTTTGCAGAAAACAAGCCCGCGATCATCAAAACGGCTATGGACTCTTCGATCTTCGAGATCCGGATCCTTCCCCCGGGTCCATTTACCCGGGAAGTCATGATAGGCAGGGATCGTTTTATACTTCGAAAGCTTGAGTCAGGACTAACCGACCAGATCTTTGTCCGTTATGACCTTAACTCAGGAATATTAAAAAAGGAAACTGGTATTTCTGAAATTAATGGTGACGGCGGAATTGTCTCAGATGGCCGGCTGCATTTCGACTCTGAAACGAGGAAACTATACTATGTTTATTATTATAAGAATCAGATCTTGTCTTTTGACACATCCCTTAATTTATCAAACAGGTTTTCATTAATAGATACGACAAGCTCATTTAAAATAAGAACCGGATTGGTTAAGAACAGCGGCTCCTCGGCGTATACAAATATCACTCCTGCCTATATCATTAACAAGGCCAATTATGTGGAAAAGGGACTTCTTTATAATATGTCGGCATTAAGAGCAGACAATGAGACCGATAAATTCTTTTCGGACAATTCCATCCTGGACATTATTGATCTTAAAAATGGGCGGTATCGGGGGAGTATATGTTTGCCGGCATCCCATGGTAGTAAGCTATCCCAATTCTTCATTTCAAATAACAGGTTGATCAGCCTGTATACGAATAGTATAATAATTTATGACCTGGATCCGGCTATCGACCGGCAGGATCAGTAGCCGGCATTTTGTGTTAGAAACGGATCAGCACTTCTTTGGTCCTGTGGAACGGGCCAGAGGGCATCTGTAGACTTCCAGCTAGCCGGTTTTAATGCTCCGATGACAGGATCAATGGTCTTTGTCCGTTTTAAGTCAAGCCAGCGGTGCCCGAATTCTGCAAATAATTCAATTCTTCTTTCCTGTTGAATGGCGACGGCCACAAGATCCCGGGAAAGGGTATCGGATAGTGGCGCCAGGTGGGCTCTGGAACGAATAAGATTCAGATCCTCAATAGCCCCTGTGGTATTACCCTGCTGCATTCTGGCTTCGGCTCTTATCAGGTATTGCTCGGCAAGACGAAATACGATATGGTATTCATTTAGCGGGCTGTTCCCTACAATTTTATATTTGGCCGGATAGTAAAAAACCTGTCCTCCGATGACTGAGGAGCCGGTCCAGGCCAGGGTTCTGTTGTCGCCCGGCTCAAAAGCATTTACAAGGTCACTGGTCAGGGGATAAGTAGGAATCTCAGTAGTCGATCCCGGAACAAAAAATGCAGCCTCCTGCGTATTATAAATAGGGCTTACCGGCATCAATTGCCATATTGTTTCATTACTGGTGTTCAGAAAGACAGAGTCGACACCGGACAATGTATATAAACCCGAGCTGATAATGGAAGATGCCTGTAATTCAGCATCCGCCCACTTATTGATATAGAGGTACGCCCTGGAAAGCAGGGAGGTCGCTGTCCACCGGTTTGGTCGAACCCGTTGAACGGTTGGATATCCGGTACTTAACAGGGATTGTGCCATCAGGAGGTCCGTGATTATCTGCTGATAAACCAGCGGGGGAGCCGTCCTGTGTAAAGAGTCGTTGATCCGGTAATCCGTTGAGATAGCCAGCGGCACATCACCAAAAAGATTGACCAGGTAGAAATAGCAAAATGCGCGGCTAAAGTGTGCTTCTCCTAGCAATTGATTTTTTGTCCCGGGTGATAAGCCCGTCGAATTTTGAATGCCCTGGATACAGGAATTTGCTTCAAAGACAAACGAATAAATGGCCCAGGTAGCAGCGATATAGCGATTGTTCGGCAGATAAGTATTAGTGGCGAAGTCCAAATACTCTTTATCGCTGGAGGCAGAGGTAAGCTCATCGGCGCTGAGACCCTGGAGCAGCGTAAGATATGTACTAATCGGTGCGGAAAACTCCATATCGCTGTATATGCCGATTACCGCTGCCGTGGCGGTTTTGTCGTCGGTAAATACATTGTTTGCGTTCAGCTGGTTGATCGGTGAAGCCACTTCTATGAACTTTTTGCACGAGGCTAATGGCGCTGCGGCGGGAAGTATCAGGCAAAAACAAACTAAATATGCATTGACTCTCATCTTCGGTTATTAAAATGTGACCTGAATACCGCCAGTAAATATTTTAAGCGGGGGTAAGCTGAGTGAGTTCCTGGTTTCAGGATCTCCGCCCTTATATTTGGTGAATGTCATGAGGTTCTGTCCCTGCAGGTACAATCTGATGAGTTCAGCCTTGACCCGGTTGGACCATTTTGCAGGAAAGCTGTAGGACAAAGAGGTATTTCTCAGTCGTATAAAAGATGCATCGCTGACCGCACCATCTGAAGAAGAATTATAATAATAGGCGGTGGCCCCGGGGTCTGTAGTAGTATAAGCTTGTGTGTTTGTGAGATCTCCGGGTTTTCTCCATCGGTTTAAGACATCGATCGGCTGGTTGGTCATGCTGCCAGGGGTGGGATTGTTATATGCGTAATTAAATCCCACTTGTTTTACAAATTGGAGAAACAGGCCTAAGCTGATCCCCTTATACTGAAAGCGACTGCTAAATCCTCCATATAGATCAGGCGTTAGATCCTTTATGGCCGTATAATCGTTCGGAAAGGATGGTGCTGATGTAATTTTACCGTCTTTATCTGCGAACTGAAAAACCCCGGTTTGCGGATCGACTCCGACTCTGTGGACCAGCTTTGCAATGTTCAAAGGCTTGCCGATCTCAAACCTGGTGGCATATGCGGAAGATGCCAGACCCGGGAAATTCCGTAGTTTATTCCGCGCGATCGTCAAATTCAATGCCGTTTCCCAGGTAAAGTCTTTTGTTCTGATAACGACGGCATTCACCTGGTACTCCCAACCTGTATTTTGTACCAGTGCGGGGGAATTCCGAATAACACCGTTAAAGCCGGTCTGGATCGGCAACGTAAAATTGATGAGCTGGTTTGTACTGCGATTTTGATAATAGCTGACCATGACAATAATTCTGTCGTTTAAGGATCCAAGCTCAAGCGCCAATTCGCCCTTGCGATTGGTCTCCCAACTGTAATCCGGGTTATATAATTGAGTTGGCACTATACCGGTTTGACCCTGATAAGGAAATATGTATGGACTATAACTATTAAGATATTGGTAATCTCCGATCTGGTCATTACCTGCAACACCGACGCTGCCCCTCAACTTCCCATATGTCAGCGGCGAAAGATTGTTTTTAACAAACGGCTCCTTTGAAAAGATCCAGGCGGCGCCGACAGCACCGAAATTGGCAAATTGTTTATTCGGTCCAAACCGTGATGACCCGTCCCTTCTGCCAGTTAGATTCAATAAATACTTATCTGCCCAATTAAGATTTATCCTTCCGAAGACGGCCTGGTAATGATATAAAGTGCTATTGTTATTTACGGTGACCTGCCCTGCCGCGGAAGGTGATCCAAGCAGCGCATCACTGCTGAAATTACTGGCATACGTTATGCTGCCATTTGTCTTTTCCTGTTGGAAGCTGGTTCCTATCAGAACTTCCAGTTTCCCTTTTCCCCACGCATTTTGATATTCAGCCTGGGGCTCGATAATCCAGCTTTTGAAATTATTATTACTATATTCCGCGAATCCTGTAAAATTAAAGGCGGGGTTCAGAGATGCCCCCGGGTAGATAAAGGTTTGTTGTAGCTGCATACTGTTGTACCCCAGGTTTGCTTTCAAATTTAGCCCTGGCAGTAACTCGTAGCGTAGTACCAGGTTGCTCAGTAAATTATCTGCGATCGCAGTAGACTTTTGCAATAAATAAGCCAGGGGATTGGAAAAGGCGATTCCCCCCTCGCTCCAGTTAAGCTTACCGGTTGAATCGTACAAGGCAGGTGCATTTGGGGATAACCTTGTGAGACCCGTCAGATCCTGACCTATCAGATCATTTTTGTCAGTGCTGTAGCTGGTTGTAAGACTCGCTTTGAATTTAGTATCCGTAGAATTATGGGTAAGATTGAAATGAACCGATCCCCTGTTATCCGCAAGGTCGCCGGGGAACACAGTCGTTTCCCTGTGGAGTCCGGAACTCAGCAAAAATTGGGTCTGAGCATTACCTCCGGATATCGAAACCTGCGCGTCGGTAATTTGTGCAGAACCGCCAATCAGCAATTTCTTCCAATCCGTATAATGGGAGGTATCCCACGCGACCAGGTCAGGGGCACTGTAAATATCGGGTGTAATATTGTCATTTTTAAAGGCTTCCCGCCGCATTTGAATATATTCCTGCGTATTCTGCAGATCGATCATCCTGGTGATCCTCCCGGCTCCGGTATATACTTTAAGCCCTAATTTGGTCCTGCCGATCTTTCCTTTCTTCGTAGTGATCAGAACCACACCATTAGCGCCTCTTGAACCATATATCGCCGTTGCATCAGCATCTTTAAGGATCTCTATACTTTCAACGTCTTCAGGATTGATATTGTTGAACGGACTTTGAGAACCGTTGGCCGAAATCACTCCGAGAGAAATGCTGGTATTTGTAAAAGGAACGCCATCGATCAGATACAAGGGGTCATTGCCATTCAGGATTGAATTCTGCCCCCGGATCAGTACAGAAAAACCAGCGCCCGGTAATCCATTGGATTGTGTAGTAATTACGCCAGGAGCTCGCCCCGCTATAGCCGCCAGGGGATTGCCGATGGGTTGTTCTTCTATTTCAGATGCCTTGATCGTATTGACATTGCCGGTATTTAACTTTTGAGTTGTGGTATAATATCCCTTATTTACAATTACGGTATTTAACAAGGAGGCCAGATTCAACTCCATTTCGATCGTTAGCTTTCTGTCAAAGCCAACAACGATCTCCTGGTCATCATAACCCGCGCTTGAAATGATCAGCGTTTGCCCTGGGTTAGCCTGGATTGTAAATATTCCTTTGTGGTCTGTGACCGTTCTTTCGGATGTTTCCTTTACAGTTATAGTCGCCCCCTGGAGCGGTTTGCCATTTTCACCTACAATTCGTCCATGTATATCCGTGTATACTGGCGATATGTTACCTGTTCCAGCCTTGATATCTTTCATTTGCGTGAACGCGGAGATACTTCCCTGTAAGCAAGCTGTGGCAGCAAAGGCAAGGATGAATTTCATGATCAACAAAAATTTTTTTGCGGGAGATCAAAAAGTAAGTAAAGATCAACCTATATATTCGATTAATGTTTTATATTTCTGGAATAAACTTATATAATTCACAGTTTTATGAAAATAGCTTTAGCTTCTCCTCCCTTCCCCGCATCGATCAGCGATGGTTTGCACTGGCTGGAGGAAATGGTAAAAGATGCTGCAAAAGAAAAGGCGGCTATCATTTGTTTTCCTGAATCCTATCTGCCCGGTTACCCCGGAATGGGATATGCGCCGGAAGAGCGCACGGCTGAAAGATTGCAGTCGGCGCTGGATAGAGTACGCGCCATTGCAAAAGAGAATTCGATAGCGATCATTACACCCATGGACTGGCCCCGGCCTGAAGGAATACTGAATGTGGCACATGTCATATCGGCCTCAGGAGAGGTCCTTGGTTATCAAACTAAAAATCAGCTGGACCCTACAGAAGATCATATGTGGACCCCGGGTACGACGCGCCGCATCTTTGAGGTGAAAGGTGTAAAGTTCGGGATCACTATCTGCCACGAGGGATTCCGTTACCCCGAATCGGTGAGATGGGCGGCTCAGCATGATGCCAGGATCGTTTTCCACCCGCATTTTACCGGAAGCAATACCGAAGGTGTGCTGCTTACTGAATGGGGGAGTAAGAGTAACCCCTATTATGAAAAGGCGATAATGATGAGGGCCATGGAAAACACCATCTTTTTTGCAAGCGCTAACTATGCTTCGCGATTCCCTGATTCGGCCAGTTCGATCATCGGCCCGGATGGGACCTGCATAAAACATGAGGTCTATGGCAGAACCGGTATTATCGTTGCAGAGCTCGATCTCAGCCAGGCTACCGGCCTGCTGGCAAAAAGGTTTAAGAACAGCCTTTATACTGCGGTATAACAATAAAATGCAATTGAAAGTAGACCGGAGGCGCCGTCTGAAAAATAAATTTGCGCAATCGATCGGTTGCTTATATATTTGCAACTAATCAGTTGCGAATATATTGATGAGACGAGACGTATTTCAGGCTATTGCGGACCCGACCAGGAGGGCCGTCCTAAGTTTGCTGGCATTGCATGCCATGACCCCTAACGCCATTGCCGGGCATTTTGACAGCAGCAGACAGGCTATATCCAAACACATCAGGATCCTTGCCGAGTGTCAGCTGGTCAACCAGGAGCAAACGGGCAGGGAAATCCATTATCATTTTAACCCACAGAAAATGAAAGAGGTCGATCTGTGGATGGAGCAATTCCCCTCGCAATGGGAAGATCGTTTCAGCCAGCTGGATAAAATCTTTAAAAATCATAAAAGCAAATGACCATGACAAAGAATGAGACTGTCTTTTCAAAGGACCTCGAAAAGAAAAAGCTTACTGTAGTAAGAGCATTCGATGCCTCACTGGAGCGGGTATGGGAAGCATGGACAAATAGCGATATACTCGACCAGTGGTGGGCGCCCAAACCCTATAAGGCGGAGACAAAAACAATGGACTTCAGGGAAGGCGGACGGTGGATCTATTGCATGGTTGGACCTGGCGGCGACAGAACCTGGTGCAGGGTGGATTATAAAATGATCCGGCCGCTCAGCAGCATCACCACCTCAGTTATGTTCGCCGATGAAGCAGGCAGAGAAAATCTTGAATTTCCTGTAATGCATTGGAACAAGCAGTTTAAAGAGACTGGCGACGCCACAACGGTAACGATCGATATTACTTTTGACCGGGAAGCCGATATGGAGGCGGTCCTTAAAATGGGCTTCCAGGAAGGCTTTACGATGGGCCTTGGCAATCTTGATCAGTACCTGGATAGTCACTAGCACAGGGCAAAGGGATCGGGGCTATTCAATTTTGCAAATTTTTTGCAGGTCGGATGGTAAAAAAAATTATATTTGAGTAACACTGCTTATGATCCCTTCAGACTATCCCAATCAGGCGGTCTCAGGACCGGCGCTACTTCTTTTCATCCTATTCCTGGGCTTCGGTTGTCATCAAAAAAATGGCGATTGGTCGATGTATAAGGCGGATGCCCTGAGCAGCAGCTATTCGGATCTGCGTCAGATCAATAAGGAAAATGTCAGGGGCCTGAAGGTGGCCTGGACATTTGATCCTCACGATGCACTGCCGGATTCGCGACCGGCAAACAGTGAATGCAATCCCATCGTAATAGAAGGGGTATTATATGCCACTTCCGCAAGGCATAGAGTATATGCTGTCTCGGCTCTGTCGGGAGAGAAGATCTGGTCTTTCGATCCTTTTGAAGGAGGGGAAGGGGGAGGTGTTTCCCGTGGAGTTACTTATTGGGAGGATGGCGGGGACCGGCGGATCTTATTTACCGGTGGAGACAACTTGTTTGCGCTGGATGCCCGGACGGGAAAGCCGATCCCTGCTTTTGGAACCAACGGTAAGGTAAGCATGAATGTGGGTATCCGCGATGACCCTGCCAGGATCTCTATAAAACCCACTTCGCCTGGCATCGTCTTTCACGATCTGCTGATCATTGGAAACGAGGTGTCGGAATTGTATGGCGCTCAGCCTGGTTATATCCGGGCGTATAATATCCGGACGGGAAAGCTGGAGTGGACCTTTCATACGATCCCCAGGCCGGGGGAAGCAGGGTATGACAGCTGGCCTGAAGGAGCCTGGAAATATGCCGGGGGCGCCAACGACTGGTCGGGCATGAGCCTGGATGAAAAAAGAGGGTTGGTTTTCCTTGCATTGGGATCACCTTCCTACGATTTTTATGGTGCTGACCGAAAAGGAGAAAATCTTTACGGTAACTGCGTAGTTGCGCTGGATGCAGCCACCGGAAGGCATGTCTGGCATTTCCAGACCATTCATCATGACCTGTGGGATTATGATCTTCCTGCTCCGCCCAACCTGGTGACCGTCCTTAAAGACGGTAAAAGAGTGGATGCGGTGGCGCAAACGTCCAAGGTAGGGTTCCTGTATGTACTGGACCGGGAGACAGGGGCCTCTCTGTTTCCTATAGAAGAACGTGCGGTGCCTGCTTCCCATGTTCCGGGGGAAGAGGCCTGGCCCACGCAACCTTTCCCGTTAAAACCTGCTCCATATGCACGGCAGTCTATGACGGTGGATGACCTCGTTGATCTTTCGCCGGCGGCACATGATTCCCTGGTGGCCTTGTTCAGGTCCCTGCGGTACGAAGGCCTGTTCACGCCGCCTTCTGTACAGGGCTCCCTGAATCTTCCGGGGACTATCGGCGGATCCGAATGGGGCGGAGCCGCCTATGATCCAACTACCGGTATCCTCTATTTAAAGTCGAATAATTCCCCGGAGATCGACCTGCTGAAAAAGATAGAACCTGAAAGTACATCTTCCCCCCTGCCGTTTCATTCAGGGAAGGCGATCTATATGAGCTATTGCAGCAGCTGTCATAAACAGGACAGAAGCGGAGATGAACCGCTGTATCCATCTCTCATCGGACTTGAAAAAAGAATGACCCGGGAACAGGTGATCGGTAAGATCAGAACGGGTGGTGGGAAAATGCCGCCGTTTGCGGGAATGCTGCAGGGAAAGGAAGATGCCATCGCCACGTTCCTGCTGTCCGGTAACAATAGAAAACAATTTCAGCAGGAAGCTGACCTCCTGGAGATCCGCCAGAACCGCTCTGCGATGGCGGCAGTAAGTCCCGGTAAAGCGGATACGGTCGCCACCTATCTTAACGTATTGGCCTATGCGCCTTTCAAAGGCTCCGGCAAATATCCGGCCATACAACCCCCATGGGGTGTGCTGAATGCCATCGACCTCAACACGGGTGAATATGTGTGGAAGATACCCGTTGGCGACGATAGCACCTTCGTCAAAAAAGGTGGTCTCTCCGGGAGCGCAAAATGCAGTCTCTCCGGGACCGCAAAAGGTGGTCTCTCCGGGAGCGCACCGGATGGGCAGCCCACGGGCCTGACCGGGTCGCCGGGACCCATCGCCACTGCCGGCGGGCTGGTCTTCATAGCAGGCGGCAAAGACAGGAAGTTCAGCGCTTTTGATAAGGATAGCGGCAAATTATTATGGGAAACGGTGTTGCCGGGAATCGGATCATCCACGCCCTGCACTTATATGCGGGGCGGGAAGCAATATATTGCCCTTTCCGTAGCAGGAAATGAGAAGGAGCCCGCCGGCACGATCATGGCTTTTGCATTGCCGTAACGGTTAAATCTTACATAGACCCCGCTTTTCGCGGCCCGCGTTCCAGCACTTTTAAGAGATGGTCCATCTGCGGCAGGATGACGATCCGGGTACGGCGATTGGCAGCGCGTCCTTCCGGAGTATTATTAGAGGCTACTGGAATGTACCCGCTGCGGCCGGCGGCTGTTATTCGCTGCGGAGAAACATGATAATCGTTTTGCAGGATGCGGACTATGGAGGTGGCCCGTTTTACGCTGAGCTCCCAATTGTCCGGCGATGGGGCTTTCGATGAGTCTGTCGGTGAAAGTTTCGGTGAATCTTGCAAGGAGACTTTGGGTAAGTCTGATATTGCTACTTTGGATGAGTCTGGAGATGATGCTTTCGATGAATCTGAAAGCGCAACGTTTGATGAGTCTGACAGCGATACCTTCATAGAGTCTGGCAATGCCATCTTTAATGAGTCTGGCAATGACTCCTGTGGAGTCGCAGCGCCTTCCGTATGTCCTTCGACCACGAATTCAAGATCCGGCTGATCGTTCAATACTCTTGCCAGCCTTCCAAGGACTGTTTTTGCCTTATTTGTAACAGTATAACCGGCACTATTGCTATCACTGCTGAAGATGATCTTATCAGAGAGATCGACATAGACAAACCCCTTTTCGACCTTTATAGAAACATCCTCGCCAAAGCCGCCGATGGTTGCCTTCAGATTCATTACCAGGACAAGATTTACCGAATCACGGTGCGCTATGGCGGCCTGCAGTTCCTGGAGATAGATATCCTTTGCGCCGATGTTATCCAGCGATTTGCTGATACTCTCTGCCTGGGCGCTGCTGAGGGCCGAGAGGGTCTGTAATTGCTTCCTCAACTGCGAATTGTTATCCTGGGTGGCGGTCAATAACAGCTTTGTATCATTCGCCTCATTTTGCAGCCTGACCTTCTGTTTGTTCAGGTCATTATTGGCGTCCTGGCAGGTTTTTAATGTCCGCATCGACCAGGTATACAACGTATCATATTTATTGGCCTCTGCCTGCATGGCCTTGTATTTTCCTGTGCTTACGCAGGATAGTACGGTGAAGGGAAGGATAAAAAGAATAAAATGGGTCGATCGCATATAAGGGTTTTAAGATGGGCGCAAAGGTAATAACGAAACCCTGACGCCGCTAATTGCAAATGGATCAAGCTTTTGGTTCATATTGCAAATATTTTGCAATATTATGTCCAATTATCGTGCGGATTTTGCATGTGTCGGACAAAAAATAGCTGTTTATTGAAAAATATTTGCAAATATTGGCAATAATAAATTTATATTTGATCAGCCACTGCTTATAAGATTAAAACCAACACAAATGAATCGCAGAGATATCCTTAAAAGGCTTTCCCTTTTGCCTCTTGCCACAGCTGCTATTGGAAATGTCCACGCCGAAGCTGCTTCGGCAAACGGCTCCTCCGACCAGCCCACTCCTCCGACGAACCATCCGCATCCTGGAGCAGACCCTTCCGCGCCGCCGGTTACCCGCGACCTTTTTGCCGAATTAGGTGTTACCAGGGTGATCAATGCCAATGTGACCATGACCTTTTTGTCGGGTTCGCTCATGTTGCCGGAAGTATTGGAAGCGATCAATTCGACGGCTCATGATTTTGCCGACATGTTCGATCTGCAGGACAAAGTAGGAGCGAAGATCGCGGAAATGCTGAAGGTGGAAGCGGCCATGGTGACATCCGGCGCCGCCTGCGCGATCCTGTTGGGGACGGCAGCGTCCATCACGGGCACCGACAAGGAAAAGATAAAGCTGATCCCCAATCTTCCCGGTCCCCGCCCGGAAGTCATTATGCAAAAAAGTCACCGCTATCTCTTCGATCAGGCAGTGACCACCACTGGAGCGAAGATCGTAGAGGTAGAAGGACCCGATGAGATGGAAAAGGCTTTCTCGGGTCAGACGGTGATGGCGCTGTTTTTCAACGCCGCAGAAAGGCATAGTATAAAACATGAAGAATTCCTGACCATCGCCCGGCGGCATAAGATCCCCACCTTTTTGGATGCGGCAGCGGATGTGCCCCCGGTTGAAAACCTCTTCAAGTATCAGAAAATGGGTTTCGACCTGGTCACTTTTTCGGGCGGCAAAATGCTAAGAGGGCCGCAGAGCGCGGGCCTGTTGTTCGGTCGTAAAGACCTGATAGATGCAGCCAGGCTCAATCACAGCCCGCATGAAGCCCCTATCGGCCGGCCGATGAAGGTGAATAAGGAAGAGATGTTCGGCATGTATGCGGCATTGAAGTCTTACCTGGAGAGGGATCATCAAAAGGAATGGGATGAATGGCTCGAAAGAGCACGACATATTGCGGCTCGTCTGGCGTCCGTACCGACCCTCAAGTCGGAGGTATTGGTCGACCCTGGACCTGCGAATGCATTCCCAAGTTTGAGTGTGGACTGGGATCGTCAAAAGGTGAAGATCACTCCCAAAGAAGTACTGAAAGCCCTGAAGGAAGGTAACCCCAGCATTGTGGCGGGTGGTCGTCATGATAAGCTGACCATCGGCGTGGTTTTGCTCCGGCCTGACCAGATAGAGGTCGTGGCGCAGCGGGTGAAAAAGATCCTCGAACAGGCGGTTTAGACCCCGGGGGCCTTTGCGAGGTTAAATAATATGTGAATTATAGAATATTTATAGACAAAAGTGTAACAATCCTGTTCTTGATTGCTCACACCTTTGCTCACATGAATGTCAACCTTATTCCAAGCGATAATGGAATCAAACCATCGGATACCAACATCGGTTACCCGGAAAAGTTCAGCACTGAGATCATTTCCAATGGATTCTTCAAAGTAGATAATAAATGGACGGTAAAATACTGGAACAGTGCAGCCGAAAGGATAATAGGTATAACTGCTAAGGACATATTGGGAAAGAATTTATGGAAAGAATACCCGTCGGCCCTTCCGTTGGAGTTCTACTCCATATACCATAATAAGGTCCTCGGGGATAATCCTTCTCATCGGGAAGAGTATTTGGGAAGAATGGGGCCCTGGCTTGACGTGATCATCTATCATTCTGGTGACACAGTGTCCATTTCTTTCAAGAGTAATAGTTCCGGTTCAGATGAGCACCATTCCGATCGTCCCGAAGAACAGTTGAAGATCCTGAACGAGCTGTACCGATTTGTTGCCGATGTTACCAATGATTGTCTTTGGGAATGGAATATTCAGCAGCACGAATTCTTTTGGATCGATGGGGGGCATAAAAGGGTTTTCGGTTACCAGATCGTCGATGCTTTTGTCCCCCAGAGTTTTTGGGAATCCCTTCTGCACCCCGACGATAAGGACCGGGTACTGGCAGAATTGAGTGAACTATGTTCGACGGGATACAGAGAAACCTGGGAAATAGAATACCGGTTTAAAAAGGAGAATGGGGAGTATGCCGATGTGTGTGATCGCGGCCGCATATTGTATGATGAAGATAATAAGGTTCTGAGAATGATCGGCGCTACCCAGGACATCACTGCCCGGAAACTGGCAGATTCTCAATTAATAAAGGAAAGGCAGGAAAAACAAAAGGAGATTACCGAGGCAGTCTTTTTAGCGCAAGAGAACGAAAGGAAAGAGATCGGAAAAGAGTTGCATGATAATCTGAACCAGATCCTGGGTGCTGCGAACCTTTATATCGATGTGGCAAAGATGGATAGCGAGAACAGGGCGATGTGCCTCGACAAGGCTTCGGAATATATAATGAAGGTTATTGAGGAGATCAGGACGGTATCGAAGAGGCTGGTTGTTCCGGATATGCATTTCTTTAGTCTTATAGAGAGTATCCGAAATATGGTGGAGGACATCGCGTTGTCGCATCCGATAAAACTTTCCTTTTATCAAACAGGCATTGTCGAAAAGGGCATGAATGAAAAGCTGCAGGTGGACATCTTCAGGATCGTCCAGGAACAGTTGAATAATATTCTGAAGCATTCAGGGGCTACCACCGCCGTCATTCATCTGATCATAGACAAGGACAGGGTCATATTGCAGATAGTGGATAATGGAAAAGGCTGTGACCCTTCAAAAGCGTTGGGATTGGGCCTCATAAACATCAGGAACAGGGCAGAGCTGAATTTGGGAAGCGTGGCTATCGTCTCGCAGCCGGGTAAAGGATATTCGCTAAAAGTGTTGTTGAGCCTTACCGGAAGAAAGTAGATCGATACCCGATCACAACTCATCCAGCTTCAAGCGCTGCTTATCCTTTTGATGTTTAAATTCGGAAACAGTCAGGCCGGTTACTTTCTTGAACTGAGTGGAGAGATGCGCCAGGCTCTTATAATTCATTTTACTGGCTATTTGAGTAAGGGTAAGCTCATTGTAGCTGAGTAATTCTTTTACCTTTTCAATCTTATGTAAAATAAAGAATTTCTCGATCGTATTCCCGTGCACTTCTGTAAAAAGATTGGACAGATAGGTGTAATCGTAATGTAATTTCTGGCTTAGGTACGTGGAGAATTTCGTTGTCAAACTTTCTTCCGGATAATGCACTAAGTTTATAATGATATTTTTAATTCTTTGTGTCAGTATACTTTTTCTGTCATCCAGCAATTCGAACCCTGAGTTGTGAAGAGCGGTCCTGATCTGATCAAGCTGTTGCACGGAAAGACTTTCTTCAATCTCCACTTCACCAAGTTCTACCCTGGTAGGGACGAAAGAAATTTTTGCCAATTCGTCGCGGACGACAGTTGAGCAGCGCGAACTAACCATATTTTTAATGTGGAGGATCAAAGGGTGTGTTGCTAAATTGTTGCTACATAATCAGAACCCTTTGAAATAGAAATCTTGTCGTTAGACATAATGAAAGTAACGTAAAAGAACTACATGCTAACTTTTATCTTTATCCTTTATGATTGCTAAAGGTTAACCACTAGATTGTTTGGGTAAGATATTGATGCTTTATTAATAAACGGGCCTTTGTATCTGCCGGTCTTTGATCTGCCAGGCGATGGCGAGATCGGCATTTACCTGCTGCAAAGCCTTCTTATTATTCAACCCTTCATAAGCCAGCTTCAGGCCGGTGAGCGACCAGCCATTCATGGGGTTTATCTGCAGGTCTTTTTTGAACACGGAGATGGCGCCTGTTCTGTCTCCCATCTTTAACAAAAGGTCTCCCAGGTATTGCCGGGCCGGCAGTGGCCAGTCGCGGGGTTCATCATAAATAAGGGCGTCTTCTGCGGAGACCGCTTTTTCCAACGCCGCCCTGGCAATGGGATATTGTCCTCTCTCCCCGGCCAGGACTCCTGTCAGGATCCTCTCTGCAACCTGTCCTCCCTCATAAGCGTTGCTGAACGGATCATAGGGCATCTTCAGCTCATCGGCCTGAAGGTCCTTGCGTAACCAGCCCAGTTCCTGCTCAGCTTCCGAAAATCTTGACAAACGGCTCAGCGCCATCCCCCGGGCAAAATGATGTATAAGGGATGAATAACGTGCAGCACTATCCGCTGCCGGTTCCATAAGGATCTTCTCCCAGGCGCCAAAACGCAATAAAGTAAACAGGCGGAAATCATTGGCATATTGAGCAAAATTCCCCAGGCCGCCCGGAGTTGCAAGGTCTGCGGGAGTAATAAGCCGACGCAGCGTGTCGCTCGCGGAGACAGATTCGCCAAAGTTACCCGCCATCATCGCACAGGCTATCTTCATATGAACGGCATGTACAAGATACAATCCCGATCCTTCCTGCACCGGCTGGTACAAGCCCACATATTTACCATAGCCGCTGACGGCCCTGTCATTGACATCGATGCCTTTTTTGTAGTTGCCCGAGCGGATATAGATATGGGAAGGCATGTGTACGACATGCGCCACATCCGGCATCAGCCCGGCCAGTGATTCAGCGCTCCGCATACCCTCTTCCGGGTTCTGAGAGCCTTCCAATGTATGGATCATGAAATGCAGCGCACCGGGATGAAGCGAGTCGAGGGTCAATGCTTTTTGCAGGATCTCTTTGATCTGTGGTGTCCAGGGGCGCGGCTGCAGCGTCGCATCATAAAGATCCCAGGGATGTTGCAGCATCAACGCATCCGCATATAGCGTGACGACATCCGCGTTCTGGGGGAAATTGGCGGCAAGCGAACGCATGGCTTCCGCATAATCTGTCTGCAGCTGCTTCAGATCATACGATGTATCAGCGGAATAACGGCGCACCATCGCAGCTATCAATCCTTTTTCCAGCGCTGAACAGCCAGCCTCCAGCTTTTTGCTGGCCTGAGCGGCTTCAAAAGCGGCAAGTTCCGCCCGGAACCCATTCCCAAAATTGATGGTGGGACCCAGCGCCAGCGCTTTTCCATAATAAGCCATCGCACAGGAGGAATCGAACCGGATCGCCTTGGCAAAAGATGCCCGGGCTTCCAGCGTATGAAAGGCATAATACATATTGATTCCCTGATCGAAATAGAATTGAGCGCTGTCGGAGAGGGTGCTGATCTTCCAGCGGTGTGGCCCCCAGCCCGTCAGCGGCGGAATATCCGGCAGCAGCGCGAGAAAGACCGGAGGGACGCGGCAGGAAAGAGAAGATTGCCTTTTTTCCGCGGCCAGTGCTTTCCAATCTTTTGGCGGATATCCGGCACTTCTGCTCCCTGTCGCAAAACGAAAGGCCGCTGCCAGAACAAAGGCTGCCAGGACAAATGATAGCACAAGTAATCGTTTCATCGGACAAAGGGTTTTATTTGAAGAAAAAGTCACCAATTCTTTTATTCCGCCTGCAATGTTTTTATCGGATTGGCCCGGGCTGCCCGGAACGCCTGAAAGCTGATGGTCAGCATGGTGATGATCAATGCGATCATCCAGGCTACGATAAAGATCCACCAGCTCAGCTCGACCCGGTAGGCAAAACCCTGCAGCCAGGAATGCATACCCAGCCAGGCCAGGGGAAAAGCTACAAGAGCCGAGAGGGTCACCAGCCGGAGAAAGTTGACTGACAGGATGCTGATGATATTGCCCTGAGTGGCTCCCAGCACCTTCCGGATGCTGATCTCCCGGATGCGCTGCTGGGTGGCATACGCAGCCAGCCCCAATAGTCCGATACACGCAATGAAAATGGCGAGGACAGAGAAGACGGTGAACACCCGTTGTATGGTCTGTTCCGCCTTGTATTGGGCCGCCAGCGCCTGGTCGAGAAAAGTATAATGAAAAGGTCTTTCCGGTACGAAGCTGTGCCAGCTGCGTTCGATAGCCGTGATGGAAGTGGCGAACTCCCCGCCTTTGATACGTACGGAGATGATACCTGTCACATCATTGAACCGGGCTGAGCTGGTGAAGATCAGCGGAGCAATCGCCTGGTGAAGGGTCTGGAAATGAAAATCCTTTACAACGCCTACCACGGTATATATATAAGGCGAGTCCACAGGGCGTGGATTCAGGTTCTCTTCTGTGGTGGTCATTCTGGTACCGATGACAGGCTCTTTCAGTCCCAGGGCCGCCACGGCTTTCTCATTCAGTACGACAGCCAGCGAGTCGGTTGGGAAGCTTCTGGAGAAGAACCTCCCTTCCTTTATCTCCAGGCCCAGGGTCGCGGCGAGCTGATCATCTGCGACGATACCTCTGCCTGTCATGGATTCCCTTGATCCGACTGGCTGCCAGCTGACTCCAAAAAAGTTCTCGGTGCCGGGCATCGTGCTGCTGCCGCTGACATTCTCCACGCCTGCAATCCCAGCCACCTCGTTCCGGAATGCCCGGGTATTCCCGAGGAGGAGATCGGATCGCTGTATCTCGATGATATGATCTTTTTTAAAGCCTAGCTTGTCCCCCAGCATATACCCCATCTGCCGGTTCACGATGAGGGTGCAGATGATCAGGATGATGGAGATGGCAAATTGGAATACTACCAGGCCATTACGAAGGGCCGTTCCGTATTTCGAAGATTTGAATTTTCCTTTCAGCACTTTGATGGGCTTAAAGGAGGATAGAACAAAGGCCGGATAGAGACCTGCTGCCAGACCCACCACAGCCCCCAAAGCCAGTAAGACAAGAAGGGGTATCGGGCGAAGGAAAGGAAGGATGGAAAGGTCCTTGTCCGACATCTTATTGAACAATGGCAGCAGTAAAAAGATGAGGCCCAGCGCCAGCAGGATGCTCAATAGGCTTACCATCGTTGATTCTGTGAGGAACTGGAAGATGAGGGATCTTTTTTCCGAGCCGAAAGTTTTGCGTATGCCTACTTCCTTGGCCCTTTCCATCGAACGGGCCGTAGAAAGATTGATGAAATTGATGCCCGCGATGCCCAGGATGAAGATGGCAATAACGCCGAAAATGTATACGGCGCGTTTGCTGCCGTTTGGCCTTGCTTCCCCTTCAAGGTCCGAGATGAGATGTATCTTCTGCAGGGGCTGTAGATAGTAATGATATCCATTGCCGGCCGCAAGAAACGCCTTATAGCTCATCCCGAAATTGCGCGCTATATCCCCCGAAACATATTTTTCCACGATGTGCGGCAATTTTGTTTCAAGGGCGGCAGGAGAGGCGCCCTTGCGCAGCAGGAGGTAGGTCCAGGTGGAGAAACCAGTGTAATTGGTTTGCCGGGCGAATGGGAATGTGCTGAGGGACATCAATATATCGAAGCCGACATGAGAATTTCCGGGCCAGTCCTTACAGACACCCGAGACGGTGAATCGTTGATTTCCATCCGTCTCGAAATACCGGCCCATGGCTTTCGACGCCGAACCAAAATATCTTTTTGCGGTGCTTTCATTGATGACGGCCATATCTGGCTTTGCCAGGGCCGTGGCCGTATCGCCCTCCAGCATCACGGTAGTAAAGACCCGGAAGAAATTGGAATCGGCGATCAGCACCTGTTTTTCTTCAAAGTTCCTGTCACCCACTTTGATGAAGACACTGGCATTGCCCGCAAAATTCTGGAGACCCGTAGCGACTTCCACTTCGGGGAATTCCCTTTGGATCGCCGGACCTATCGACATCGGGATGATGGAATACGAGGAGACCCGTTCAGGATACTTCCGGTCCAGCACTGCACGGTAGATGCGATCTCCATTTTTATGGAAATTGTCATAGCCAAGCTCGCTGCGGATAAACAGGACGATCAGCAGACACACGGCCATGCCCGTGGCCAGCCCCAGAATATTGATCAGCGTAAAGGCCTTTCTTTTAAGAAGGCTGCGGATCGCGACTTTCAGATAGTTCCTGAACATACACTAATCTACTAAAAAATCAGCACTATTTTGCCGCTAACCTGCCTCTGGCCTACAAAGGGGCGCCTGGTTCTACTCTGATTTCTTTGGCAAGGTCGATGGCGCGCTGTTTGACCCTGTCTACATCTGAACCGGGCTGATCATAGGTGAGGACCACGCCCATGCGGCGATAGGGCCGGGTGATGGGTTTGCCAAACAGGCGGATATCGGTTTTGGGGTGACCGAGTACTTTTTCTACCCCTGTGAATTGGGGTTTACTCCCTTCTTTATCCGCCAGGATGACCGCGCTGGCGCCGATGCGTTCCTGGGTAATTTCGACGATCGGCAAACCGAGCACGGCGCGGGCATGCAGTTCGAACTCGGAGAGATTTTGTGTGCCGGCAAGGGTCACCATACCCGTATCATGAGGGCGGGGTGAAAGCTCGGAGAAATAGACGCCTTCGTCGGTCAGGAAGAACTCGACACCCCAGATACCGGCGCCCGTCAATGCCCTGGTGACCTTTTCTGCCATGTTCTGCGCTTCCGCCAGGTACACAGCGGAGACGACCGCCGGCTGCCAGCTTTCCTGGTAGTCGCCGCGTTCCTGTCTGTGGCCGATGGGCAGACAGAACAGGGTAGGACCGTTCTGCTGGGTAACGGTGAGCAGGGTTATCTCTGAATTGAATCGGACAAAGGCCTCGACGATCACTTCTATCTGGTCACCGCGTTTGCCGCTCTGCGCATAACTCCACGCCGTTTCAATTTCGCCTTCTGTTTTGATCACCGACTGCCCTTTGCCGGACGAGGACATCAGCGGTTTTATGACACAGGGCAGACCTATTGCAAGTACCGCTGCTTTCAATTCTTCGAGAGTACCGGCATAGCGGTAGGCGGCCGTACGAAGACCTAGCTCCTTTGCCGCCAGGTCGCGGATGGACCTGCGGTTCATGGTAAAATTGGCGGCTTTTGCGCTTGGGACAACGTGGATGCCCTGCCGTTCGTAATCGTAAAAGCGTTCGGTCCGGATAGCTTCTATCTCTGGAACGATGATGTCCGGTTTGTGCAGGGCTACGATCCGGTCAAGCTCGGCAGCGTCGAGCATATTGATCACTTCCCGTTCATCGGCTACCTGTTGTGCGGGAGCATTATTATAAGAGTCGACAGCGATTACGTGCTGGCCGAGGCGTTTGGCCGCTATGACAAATTCTTTACCCAGTTCGCCCGAGCCGAGGAGCATAATCTTTTTTGACATACCTGTTTTTTGAAGCGGCAAAGTTAGTGTTTTGACCTGTAACCGGATAAAGCCGTATATTGTAAGTGATGAATATACCCCTATTCAAAAGGCTTCATGCCGAAGGGCTCATCTCCGGCAAAGCCCTGGAACAGGCGGAGGCCCATGAAGGACACCGCCTGTTCTCCCTTTTCCGGGAACTGCGTCTGTTATTATACCTGGGTGTGCTCCTGCTGACCGGAGGTCTGGGTATCGTCGTTTATAAGAATATCGATACGATAGGTCATCAGGCTATTCTTGCCTTTATCGCGCTGATCACCTCCGGCAGTTTCTACTATTGTCTCCGGAAAAAGAACGGGTTCAGCTGGGAAAAAGTAGAAGCGCCCAATTCTTTTTTTGACTATATCCTGCTGCTGGGCTGTCTTAGCCTGCTTATCTTTCTGGGCTATTGGCAATACCAGTATGACATATTTGGCGACAACTATGGACTGGCCACCTTTATACCGATGGTCATCCTGTTTGCCTCCGCCTATTATTTCGATCACCTGGGAGTGTTGAGCCTGGCCGTCACCAACCTGGCTGCCTGGGCGGGCCTGAGCATCACGCCGCTGACGCTGATAAAAGAGAATAGCTTTGCCGACCCGCGGCTGATCTTTACCGGGATATTGCTGGGGAGCGTTCTATTGGCGTCTGGCAGGCTGTCGGCACAACGAAGGATCAAGGCTCATTTCGAAACGACCTATACCAATTTCGGGTTACACCTCTTCTTCGTCGCGTCCCTTGCCGGACTTTTTATTTACGATACAGTTTTCCTGTTATGGTTTGCCGTGCTGGCTGTTATTGCCTTTTTTATGTGCGTTCAGGGCATTCGGCGCAGGTCTTTTTATTTTGTCCTGATGATCGTATTGTATACCTATATCGGACTCTGTTACACCGTCCTCCGGCTGCTCTGGAAAGGGTTGCAGGGCGATACCATCGCCCCTGGTCTGCTCTGGCTGGGCCTTTCCGCATTCGGGGTTGCGGTGCTTCTTATCCGGTTGAACCGTAAAATCCATAGTCATGATAGCCTATAAAGCGTTGTACCTCGATAACCGGGAAGTCAGGGAACAGGCGGATAAGGCGCTGTCAAAAAATATTATTACACAGGAGGAATCGGATCGGATCTATGGCGCCTATCCGTATAATTTATACACACCCAATTTGTTTATCCGCGTCGGGCTTTTTCTGCTGACCGTTCTGGCATTGTTGTGCTGTCTTGGGCTTTGCATGCTGGCGTCAGCAGGCAATGATAGATCCATGGGCTCCCTGTTCATCTTTTTTGGCTTGCTGTCTTATGGGGCTCTGGAACTTTTTATACACGTGCGTGGGATCTGCAGGGCGGGTATTGACGACGCGCTTCTGTGGGTTGCCGGATTGATGATCGCAATAGGCGTCAATATCTTAGCTGACCATATCGGCCCACTCATGCAAAGCACGATGGTTCTTGTACTGGCTCTTATAGGCTTCGTGCGGTATGCCGACCGGCTGATGGCAGTTGTCGCTTTTGCCGCCTTGCTATGCCTGATATTTTATCGGCTGGGAGAAAGCGGGATCGGCAGGGCTCTCCTCCCATTTGCAGTGATGGGGGTTTCTGTCGCGCTTTACCTGTTGTTCACAAGGCTGTCGGTCCTGTCGCGTCTTAGATTTTATCATTCAGGCCTGATCGTTCTTCGGGTTGCGGCGCTGCTGAGTTTTTATGCCGCCGGCAACTATTATGTGGTCAGGGAGGCGAATACCTTTACTACACATCAACAAGGTCAAATTGCTCTCGGTTTTTTGTGGTGGACGCTGACAGGTCTTGTGCCGGTCCTTTATATTGTCCGGGGAATTCACAAGAAAGACCTTGTCTTTTTGTGGACGGGGCTTGGACTGGTCGCAGGGGCAGTATTTACGGTTCGTTATTATTATCATATCCTGCCGGCTGAGCTGGCGATGATCATCGGCGGTTGCATCCTGATCGCCGGAGCCTGGTCACTGATACGTTGGCTGCACGAGCCGAAGTTTGGTTTGACATCGGCAGATCTTGATAACCCTGCTATTTTAGAAGGCTTGCCTGTTGAAGGGATGATCCTGGCCGAAAGCTTCAGACCGGTCGCGGGGGGAGTGGACAAGGGAGTTCATTTTGGAGGAGGGACCAGTGGCGGCGGCGGGGCAGGAGGGGGGTATTGATCTCTAATGGGATTCTAACCTTATTTTAAGCTCGTTTTATTGTCGGGGAAGCATATTTATTCCCAAAAATCAAACCTCTTGAAAAAGTTCATTTTCGCCCTGTTTGGCATTGCCCTGCTACATCCCTGTTTTTCCCGACAAGGTGGTACTGAAGGATTAAGAAGAGCTTAAAGCGGAATTAGAATATGATTAGATTTTTCCTGCCGAGGCCAGCGGGAGTACGACATAAAAAACAGAACCCGTACCAGGTATCGAATCGACTTCGATCCGCCCTTTGTGCAGCTGGATGATCCGTCGGGACAAGGAGAGCCCCAGCCCGAACCCGGGTATCTGGTGACCCTCTTCGGTACGGTAAAAAGGCTGAAAGATGTTTTGCTGCTCTTCGGGAGAAATACCTCGTCCTTTGTCCTCTACCGAGATACGGATCTCTTTGCCATGAACGGATAGCCGGACAACGGCGTGATGATCATCGGAATATTTACAGGCATTGGATACAATATTCCGAATGGCAGTGACCAGCAGCTCTTCATTGCCGAAAACGAGCAGGTCCTCTTCTGCCTCGGGCAGGCTGTCGAAGTTGAGTACAACGGAAAACAGCGGACTGGCCCTGGATATCTCACCTGGTAACCGCAAGAGCACTTCGTCGATCCGGATGAGATCTATCTCTAAACCGGCAGCTGTTCCGGAAGCCCTTGCAAATTCCAGTAAAGTCTGCGTCAGCTTACTGAGCTGTCGGGTATCCTGGTACACGGAATGCATCACCTTACGGTATTCTTCTACTGTCCGTACCCGTTGCAGGGCTACCTCCAACTGGCTGGAAATGGAGGTTAGAGGGGTCGACAGCTCATGAGATGCATTGGCAATGAAGCGTCCCTGGATCTCGAAACTCTCCTGTAATCTATTGAGCAGCTGATTGAGCGTTCCGGAAAGATAATACCATTCGTCCTTCTCCTCTTCGCCCGCCGGGCTGATACGACGGGTAAGATTGCGTGCAGAGATCTCATTGACCTCGTCGGCGATGCGGCGGATCGGGCGAAGCAGGCTTATCGAAAAAAGATACCCTCCGACAATTGAGATCAGTATCCCTCCGACAAAGCTGAATGAAAGCACCATTCTTAAGTGACTCATTTTCTCATTCCCGGTTTCATCATAGGCGGCTGCAACGATGACGAGGTCCAGGCCCCGGTCTTTATAGTATAACGCAATTGCGTCTTTCTTGCCTTGTGTAAAATAAAAAAGACCGCCGTGCTCTTTCCTTGCCTTGTCGAGGACGGTATGGTTGAGCGTCAATGAATCCGAAGGATAGTCATTATAGTAGTAAATTTTTTTATCCGACCTGTCATAAGCCTCGACAACCTTATCCGTCATAGCCAGGGATGTGGATTCGTCTATCCTGCGGATCAGGGCCTGGTCAAAAATACCTCCCTGGCTAAGCAGGCGGCCTGTAGTGATGGCCCGATTGGTAAGACGGGTCCGGATATCCGAAAGCCGGTTGATATAAGAAAAATAATAGACCGAGCCGCAGACGATCGTGAGAATACTCACGACGAGAAGGGTGAACAACAGCGTTATCCTGATCTTCACCGGCATCAGCTTCCGCTGGTTTTTAGGATATAGCCCATACCGACATGTGTCTGGATCAGCTTGTGGTCGAAGTCTTTGTCGATCTTATTCCGGACATAGCTGATATACACGTCTATGACATTGGTGTTGGTATCAAAATCTACGTCCCATACGTTGATAGCAAGATCGGCCCGGGAAACGACCCGGTTCTTATTGCGCAGCAGGTATTCCAGCAGCTGAAATTCTTTGGCGGTAAGCCTGACCTTCAGGCCCGCTCGATGCACTTCTTTGTTATCAAGATTCATTTCAAGATCGGCAGCTTTGAGGATGTTCCCAACCGGCATGGACGGACCAGAGGTGCGTTTGAGAAGAGCCCTGATCTTAAGCAGCAGCTCGCGGAACTCGAAGGGTTTGATCAGGTAGTCGTCGGCTCCGGCATCATAGCCTTCAATTTTGTCATCCAGGGAGCTCATGGAAGTGAGCATGATGACCAGCATATCGGGATATTTGTAGCGGATGGCTTTACAGAGGTCATAACCATTCATCCCGGGCAGATTGATATCGAGGATGACCAGGTCCCAGCGATGGGAAGCAATAAGCTGGTGGCCAATTTTCCCATCGTAGGCCACTTCGACATAGAACCCATGCTCGGTCAGTCCCATATTGAGCGTGTCTGCTATTTTCTTTTCGTCCTCCACGATCAATATCTTTCTATCCTCTCCCATACTACAAAATTATCGATCAATTGTGAATTTTCAACGAATTTCCTTCCGCATACAAGATCTCTAATCTATTTCTAACCCCGCTCTAATTAATTGTTAATACCGGTAACATAATTTGGCTTCATGGCAATAGTCCTCAATAAAGTACTGGTCCCGGTTGATTTTTCCGTGAACACCGGGCTTGCAATTAAAAAAGCGGTTGGACTGGCCGGAGCGGAAAAGACTGTGCTGCACCTCCTGCATGTAGTCCGTTCGTACCGGCCATTGGAAGCGCTGGCGGCAAAGAACGAGTTGGACCGGCAGGCGCAGGATGTAATGGAAACTCACCCCGGGCTCAACGTAAAGGCGCATGTCCTTAAAAGCTATTCCGTGCAGCGGATGATCATCGAGTGCTCCAAAATGCTTACGCCTGACCTGATCGTTATCGGCAAGCAGAACCACCACCGTAAATGGGCGATATTCCCGATGAGAAGATGGTACTTTTCCCGGCACGTGTCCCCGGATCTGCTGGCTCAAAGAACGAATTGCCCGGTATTGACCGTCAAGCAGGGTACTGTCGATAGCCGGATCCGGATCATTGTCATCCCTATCCGCAACTTTTTACCGGAACGGAAGCTCGAATGGGCTGTGCTGCTGGCACGAAAATTCAAAGCGCAGGTCCATCTGCTCGCCATCCAGCGTCAGGAGCATGGAGGAGGACTGCCCCAGATATTCCTGAAGGCATATCATCATATGCGGGAAAATCTTCACCATCCGATCGAATTTTCGACAATAACCGGAGATGATCCGGTGCGGGCTACTTTGAATTACGCGGAACTGGTCATGGCGGACATAATACTGGTGAACCCGGTAACTGAAAGTGGGATCAACGGTCTTACAGGGTCAAGACATATCAGTGATCTGTTGGAGAAGAATTCGAAGATCCAGGTGCTTGATGTGGAACCAATATGATTAAAGAACGTATTTGTCGAAGAAGCGGCTGTGAAAACAGAAGGGCAGAACCGAGGCGCTGACACCAAGAATGGCCACAACTCCAAGGATCAATCCCTTCCATCCACTATTCAAAGCATAGTCTTCAAAGCGATGTCCTGTATTTGCCTTCCAGATCAGGAATAAGGTCAGCAGCACGAATACAGCAATAAATACAATATCCCTTCTGCCAAATAACCTTATGAATACAAAATAGAGCATCCCGATCAGGAGCAGGATCAGGTTGACTCCAAAGATCAATGACGAGACATTTATCAGAGCCGAGGGGGTATACCCGGTTAAATCCCTGTACCCGATGTTGTAGGCAAGGCAGATCAAGGTATCGATCACACCGATGAACAGCCCTGTCAGCATAGCTCTTGTAAATACGTTTTCCTGCTCGTTTGTCATATAGTTAAATTTTATCAATGAAGGTAAATTCCGGATATTAGAGAGGCCTTAGAAGGGTATTAGAACTGAATTAGAATTCCGGTCGGATCAGCGTCCTGGTCTCCCGCCATTTAGCCAGTAAAACACAAGATTGACTGCCTTCTTGTCTCATATGATTGGCAGCCCTGCCAGATTTGTCAGCATTGGGGATCGGGAAGGTTTTTTGCTTGTATAAGGGAGATTTAGTCAATCAAAAAAAGAGGAAAATAAAAAATGTCAGAAACATGGAACAAAAGAGAACGTGAACGAAACAAGCAGCAAAAAAAGAAGGAAAAGCTTGAAAGAAGACAAGAAAAGAGACTGGCCAATAAGGGCAGTCATGATCTGGAAAGCATGCTGGCTTATGTTGATGAAAATGGAAACCTCTCTTCCAAACCGGCAGACCCTAAAAGGAAACTGTCGATCAATGCAGAGGATATAGAAATAGGTGTATCGAGACAAGAACCTGTGGATCCGGTCCGGGTTGGTATTGTTACGCTTTTTAAGACCGATAAGGGATATGGCTTTATCAAAGGTCTGGAGACGCAGGAGAGCTACTTCTTCCACGTCAATTCCCTGATAGATCCGGTCAAAGAAAATAATAAGGTAAGTTTTGAGATCGAAAAAGGGCCCAAGGGTCTCAGCGCTGTCAATGTGAGGATAGTAAGGGCCTGAGAACGGGAAGAATTGGCAACACTCCGGGAAATATCGGCATTGTAGCATTAGGTCCGAATGGTTAATTTTGCTGTTTTATCTTCCTGAATACAACTTACTCATGTACAAGAACTATCAGTCCACGGCGCCCCTGCTTCTCCGATTGATCATTGGTTATGGAAATATGGCTCACGGATGGGTCAAGCTAAGCAGGGGCCCCGCTGGATTTGAGAAGTTGCTGATCCATACCGGTGTGCCCTTCCCACATATCACCTCCTGGCTGGTGCCCTTCGTTGAGCTCTTCGGTGGCCTGGCCATACTGCTTGGGGCCTTCGTTACGCTGATCTCCATTCCGCTTATCATTACACAGATCGTCGCCATGCTGACCGTTCAGATCAAATATGGCTTCAGCTCGGTCAATACGATTGGCCTGACCCCCGGCGGCCCCTTGTTTGGCCCCCCGGGTTTTGAGATAAATCTCCTCTATATCGCCGGTCTTATTTCCCTCATGATCACAGGCGCAGGGATTTATTCCGTTGATTCCATACGCGGTCGTACATTGCACCCGCGAAAACATGCAAAAAAGTTTAACTGACAAGTACGATCAGGAATTGCCAGCTACCGGCCCCGTGCGCCCGGACTTTAAGGAGGCGTTGAGATTTTGGTTCAGACTGGGGTGGATCAGTTTTGGCGGAACAGCGGGGCATATTGCTTTGATGCATGATTTCCTGGTCGACAAAAAGAAATGGATCAGCAATAGTCGTTTCTTACACGCACTGAGTCTGTGTATGCTTTTACCGGGCCCGGAAGCACAGCAGTTGGCTATTTATATAGGGCAGCAGCTGCATGGCAAAAAAGGAGGACTGATCGCAGGCATTTTCTTCGTCCTGCCGTCAATGCTGATCTTACTTTTACTCAGTATTGTATATGTTCTGTACGGCAATCTTCCCTGGATCTACGGCATGTTCAATGGATTAAAACCCTGCGTCATAGCCCTGATCATCATTGCCCTCTTCAAGATAGCCCGGACCTCTTTAAATGGAACGCTGCATTATGGGGTAAGCGCTGTTGCATTTGCCGCCATCTTCTTCTTCAATATTTCCCTGCTGCTGATCATCATTGGCGCCATTCTGCTGGCGGTTCTTATTCGGAGATTTGATCCATCCCTGCTGCATGGTGACAAAGACCAGCAGGATAAAGATACCACAGCCGAAGAGGGATATTTTATCAACAATGCCCGGCCGGGAACAGGTCCCGGTTTTAATATCCGAAGCCTCGCGGTACAACTTGTCGTCTTTTTACTCTTCTGGTCGGCACCCTTCCTTACCTTGTATCTTTTCAGTGCTGATTTTTTCTTTTGGAAACGGCTGATCCTGTTTTTCACACAAACTGCTTTTTTTACTATCGGAGGCTCGTATACCGTATTGCCTTATGTCGCCCAGTTTGCTGTCGCTAAATTCTCCTGGCTTTCCAAAATGCAGATGGTGGATGGCTTTGCCCTCGCCGAGACGACTCCCGGACCGTTGATCATCGTAGTAGGCTTTGTCGGATTCATGGCAGGGTACAATCATTTCAGCGGCTCCATCCTGCAAGCCAGCCTTGCCCTGCTTCTCACAACCTTTTACACCTTCCTGCCTTGTTTCCTGTATATCTTTGGCGGAGCGCCCCTGATCGAAAGATCCCATGGCAGCGATGCTATCAGCGGCATTCTTAAATTGGTCATGGCGGCAATAGTAGGAGTTATATTCAACCTGGCTATCTACCTTGGCCGGGATGTGGTCTTTCCCGCCGGGCTCTCCATCCGTCACATAGATGTGGTTGCAATAGCCTGGATCATCCTTTCGCTTCTGCTCATCACCAGGTTCAGACTGAATGTTGTCTTTCTGATTTTCCTAAGCATCGCACTGGGGATACTTCGGTATCGGTTTCATTTTTGAACATCCCTTCTTGTAATACAAGAGAAAATCGATATTTTAGAGGAGGAAACAGGTAACTCTACGATGTTACCGGTTCCTGGCAGATCTGTACCAGATAACCAACAACAACACCGATGCATTTGCAGAGATCAGGACCGCCCTGAAATACTATAAGATATTCCTTTACTGGCGAACTTCTTTATAGATATGTTTGCAGACCGGATGAATAAGCCTGTAAAAGGACTTTCGGAAGCCGCTAAAAAGGTATTGCTTCAATATGCCTGGCCCGGGAATATCCGCGAGCTGGAAAATGTGATCGAAAGGAGCGTGATCCTGTCGAAATCCGAACAGATCCATGATGTAGCCCTGGCTTCTTTGCAAAGGAACGCCGATGAGAATCCCTCCCTGGGGGCTCATATCAAAACCATCACCGAAAATCAAAGGGAGCACATTCTGGCCGCGCTGGAGAAATGCGGCTGGAGGCTTCACGGCGCCACGGGGGCGGCAAAAATGCTGGATATCAACCCTTCCACACTGCTCTCGCGAATGAAAAAGCTCGGGATAAAGCGGGCGGAGATCGACTAGAAACGCTGGTCGGTCACCGGTGGGACTATAGGAATAGTTATCACATTGAATGGATGGTTGGTGACTGCGTGACAATTATTGCAGGTAATGGTCATCAGATGAAAGCTCCTTTCGAATTTATGCTTATCCTTTTCCCGTATGGCATTGGATATGCTGTCCATCGCTGGAAGGATCATGAACGCAGCCTTTGCCTCGGGCTGGTCCCCATGATAGAGCTGAATTTTCTTAAAGGCGCTGTGGATCAGGCTTTCATTGTATTCGGCCAATAGCCAGTTCTTATTTTCGCCGGCGAACCAAAGTTTAGCATGGTGCAGCTGGATCCCGCTCATCAATTCTCCCATCCCCGGTTTATAAACCCCCTTCAATTGCTGCTGCATGCTGTCGACAGTTGCCTGAAGATTTTTCAATTCCCCGGAAGGGCGATTGCACGCGGCCAGGAAAACAGCGGATAAGATTATCGTAGAAAGAAGCGTTACAATTGGTTTCATATCTGTTTTTTTTGTGTTATTCGTGAATTTGCTCGTCAAAGTTTCACGAAAAACCTGTCTTTCCGGCCGCAAATAGGCGGCTCCAGGGATAGTATCGCCGAACAGGCAGGATCAATAGACGGGCGATACTTTTTCCGGACGGCGGTGCAATTGGTCCTTTGTTACTTAGGTAAGGCCGTTGCCGGGGCTGCCGCATTATTCAACGACAGCTTTTGCCTTTTGAGCGATTGCTTCTTAATTCCCACGTTTGTCTGGAGTAAGTTTATAGCCACAAAAAAAAATCAACATGAAACAAGAAATCCCAGTCAAACGCTTCGAGTATAGCATCACCGATCGGGCTATCTACCATCTTCGGAACGTAGATGTCGATTTCGAGAAAAAGCGTTTGCACCTTGCAGGTGAAGGATTAAAGGTGAGCGCTACTATTTATAGTGGTTCCGGGGTCAATCTATCTGATGATATCGGGGACGGTCTTGTTTTTTCCCTGGAAGGAATCCTGGAAGATGGCAAAACGATCAACACCTGCTCCGGTTTGCTGGTGCTGCACAATACAATAGCCGGGAAAGGCGGGAACGGCAGGACATGGCACCTGTCAGTCTACCTGTACGATGACCACAACGACGAACGGGAGATCAGATTCAATCTTGCCATGCAGCCCATGTCCGAAAACGCGGCTCTAAATTGAGATCCCTATACCGGGCATGAGGTTTTATTTTGTAGTTTTAAAGATGAAACGAATTGCCGGCGTGTTTTTAGCTTTTTTTAGCGTCTTGTTTATCGCCACCGCCCAGCCGTCGGGAAGCAAGATCGAAGTCGACTATGTCAATACCATTATCGGAACACCTTTTGCCGGATTTGCCGAAGGGCTGGAGGGTGGGGGGACGATACCCGCTGTCGGCCGCCCCTATGCGATGACAAATTTTTTAGCGCAGACAGGCGAGAGCAAGATGGGCCGGACCTCTTATGTATATGAGGACAAGACCATCATGGGCTTTTTGGCTTCACACCAGCCGACGGTATGGATGGGTGACTATGGCTATGTCTCCGTCATGCCACAGGTGGGAGAATTGAAGGTCCTGCCGGCCGGGAGGGCCCTGCCTTTCGATCATGCCAGTGAGGTGACCAGGCCGTATTATTACTCGGTCCTGCTGAGTGCGCAAAAAAGTCAGACGATGGGTGAGGGAACTCCAAAAACCATCAGGGCCGAGATCGCTGCGGCTTCGCGTGCCGCTATTTTTCAATTTACTTTTCCGGCAGCGAAAGATGCGCATATCATTTTGCAGGGGATCGATCTCAATCCCGAACTGTCGGACGCTTCCAATGATTATACCGAGCGGATCAGGACCCTTAAGGGATATGTCCGGATCGACAGGGAGCACAACGAGATCACGGGGTACAATCCCGACCGCGTGTCTGCCCAGCTGGGGCCCGGACTACCTAATTTCAGGGGCTATTTTATTATACAGTTCGACAAAAAAATCAACTCTTTTGGTGTCTGGGATAACAAGACCGTAACT
Source organism: Puia sp. (assembly GCA_035492595.1). GTDB lineage: Bacteria > Bacteroidota > Bacteroidia > Chitinophagales > Chitinophagaceae > Puia. Next base: position 23,991 of record DATJJA010000059.1, on the reverse strand, counting down.
CCTTCCTCCGTCGAACAGTATGGTACCCGGATGGGAGCGTATATCGATCTTACTACACAGGAAGGAGAAAAGGTGAAGGTCCGTATCGGCACTTCCTTTATCAGCCTGGCGCAGGCGCGGATCAATATGGAGAAAGAGCTGCCGGGTTGGGACTTTGATCAGCTGGTCCGCTCGACCCGTGCCGTCTGGCAGGAAAATCTTAGTCGTATAAAAGTGGAAGGCGTTCCGGAAGACACAAAGGCGATCTTTTATACGGCGTTGTTCCATACGATGCAGTTCCCGCGCGAATTCTCCGAATATGGAAAATACTACAGCGCCTTTGACGATAAAATTCATGACGGCCAGTCCTATACCGATTTCTCGCTCTGGGACACCTATCGGGCTTTACACCCGCTGCTGTTGTTCACGCAGCCGGACAGGGTGAACGGAATTGTCAGGGCGCTGGTCCAGATGTACAAAGAAGGCGGTCGCTTGCCGATGTGGCCCAATCCCGCTGAAACGAATATCATGATCAGCACCCATGCCGATGCTGTGATCGCTGACGCATATATAAAAGGCTATCGCGGCTACGATGTACCGATGGCATATGCGGCGCTGTTAAAAGATGCCATGGTGCCACCCGATAATGATACCCTGCTGCCCTATGCCGATCGTGATAAATGGACGGGATATGAGGCGAGGGCCGGTCTCACCGCCTTCAACCGTATCGGATATGTCCCTTTTGGTAAAACAGCAGAATCCGTCTCCCGGACGATAGAATATTCTTCTGACAACTATTCGGTCGCACAGATGGCGAGGGCGTTGGGCAGGACCGATGACTATCGGCGTATCCTGGCCTGGAGCAGGAACTACCGGAACCTCTATGATCCCACATCGGGCTTCTTTATTCCGAAGGATGCGGAGGGCAAGTTCCTGGAATTTAATCCAAAAGACAAGCTGGGCAGACAGGATGGGTTTACTGAAGGGGATCAATGGACCTATCTTTTTGGTGCGATGCAGGACATCCCCGGTATGATCAGCCTGATGGGCGGGGACCAGAAATTTGCAGCCCGGCTGGACGAGAACTTCGATGGCAACCATTATCATCACGATAATGAGCCGGGGCATCATTATATCTACCTGTACGACTATTGCGGCCAGCCCTGGAAAACACAGGAACTGATCCGCAAGCACACGACCATCAACTACCGCAATCAGCCGCTGGGTATCAATGGCAATGAAGATTGCGGCCAGATGGCGGCCTGGTATCTGTTTGGCGTTATGGGCTTCTACCCGGTAACGCCCGCCTCGGGTATCTATGCCATCGGCGCCCCGCAGTTCCCCAAACTTGTAATACATTACAAGGCGGGCGGTCTGCCGAAGACCCTGACCATTATCGCGGAAGGTATTTCCGATGCGAACAAATATATCCAGCAGGTGACATTGGATGGAAAGCTCATCGAACATCCTTTTATTACGCATGATGCACTGACAGGAGGGAAGGTGCTGGTTTTCAAAATGGGGCCGCAGCCTGACAAAGACTGGAAATAGACCTTTAAATACCAAACTAATATGCTACGATCTCTTTTCATTTTTGTCGTTGTGATCCTTTCATTTGCGATGCCTGCTTTTGCTCAGACCCCGCCTACAGATTCTCTGACAGCAGAAAAGGCGCTGACCTGGTATCGGCTGTCCAGCCCCGTCTTATCTCCCGATGGTAAGAAATGCGCCTTTGTCGTCAGCCAGCCTGCTACCCTGAGCAAACCGGGCGTCAATCATATCTGGCTGCTCGATCTGCGTGACAGCAGTACCCGGCAATACACCAATTCCGAGAAAGGCGAGTCCAATCCAAAATGGTCACCCAAAGGCGGTAAGCTGGCCTTTCAATCCAACCGCAGCGGGGAGAACCAGGTCTATCTTTTGGATGACGGTGGCGGCGAGGCGATGTCACTGACAACCTCCAAGACGGGTGTCTCGGATTTTGAATGGGCTCCCGATGGTCAGCACATTGCCTATACAGAGCGGGATAGCCTGACGACAGAAGAAAAAAAGCGAAGAGACGACAAATATGATGAGGTGGTAATGGGCAGGAACGATAAGGCGACCATTCTTTTTACGATCGATCTGGCGACAAAGACGGCACATCGCCAGCCTGGCAGGCATTGGAAGATCGAGGATTTTAAATACTTCCCGTCGGGAGACGCGTTGCTCCTTCAGATAGAAGAGCTGCCTTCGAAGGAGATCCCTGTACAACGTCTTGTAAAATTGGATATCAATGCCGGTAGTTATATCGATGTGCCTTCTCCTGCACATCACTCCTGGGGAAACATCGGGATCGCTCCGGGAGGGAATTCCTTCGCTTATACAGGGGCAAGACTGGATGGCCCGGTGCCGCATGATCTCTTTCTGCAGACCTTTGACGGCGGAGATGCAAAGAATATCACGGGTAGGACAATCGACCTGCCGGTTCGAAATTGTAAATTCCTTTCGGACGACGTTCTGATCGGGATGGTGCAGCATGGGATGCATTCTTCACTTTACAGGATCCCTGTCAATGCAAAGGCCGGCGAGCTGGAGATCGGTCAGAATGTAACGGCATTTGATATGACGTCGGATCATACAGTAGTATTTGTGAGTAGTACGGCCGCGAAGCTGCCCGAACTATGGCTATACACCGAAGGACATACAGCTGTCCAGCTGACACATTTCAATAAGGCGTCGGACCGACTGGGACTGGCGACACCCGAGATCGTCAGCTATAAGAGCTTCGATGGCCAGGTGATCGAATCTTTATTCCTGAAGCCGGCAAAAGGTGTGGGCCCGCTGCCGATGGTAGTGATCATTCATGGAGGTCCTACCGGTGCATTTGCCGACAGCTACAACGAATGGGCGCAATTGTTCTTAAGCAGGGGATATGCGGTGATGATGCCGAACATAAGGGGCTCTACTGGCTATGGCTGGAAGTTCCTGGAGTCCAATCGTAAGGACTGGGGCGGCGGCGATTATAAAGACCTCATGGCCGGTGTCGACTATATGATCGCCCATAAGGGTGTCGACAGTGGCAGGCTGGCCATCGTGGGCTGGTCCTATGGCGGATATATGTCGGAGTGGGCGATCACACAGACGCATCGATTCAAGGCTGCAATGTCGGGCGCGGGCCTGTTCAATCTGGCCAGTGAGTTTGGGACGGAAAACGGCGCTGCCTATGACAACTGGCATTTGGGGACGCCTTATGAGAACCCGGAAGTTTTTGCGAGGCACTCGGCGATCAGCTATATAAAGAATGCGCGGACGCCGACCCTGATCATCCAGGGGAAAGAGGATGACACGGACCCCGTCGGTCAGTCACAGGAGTTGTATCGGGCCTTGCGGTATTACAACGTTCCAACGGAGCTGGTGTTATATCCAAATGAGCGGCATGGGTTTGTCGATCTGAAGCATAAGATCGACTATGTGAATCGGATGTTGGATTGGGTAGGGAAGTATTGTCCGGTGGGGCATCATCTGTAATTGGCAATCTTTATCAGCTTCTTTACATCCAGGACTATGATCTTCCTGCCCCTGGTCTCCAATATACCTTCGTCCTTGAATTCTGACAGCATGCGAACGACATTTTCCCTTGCCGTGCCGACCAGGCTTGCGAGGTCGGTGCGACTCATATTTATCTCAATGGGCGCACCTGGCTCGAAATCGGCCTTGTACTTTTCACGGATCACAACTAATTGAAGCGCCAGTCTCTCTCTTACGGATTTTTGGGCGAACAGGCTGAGGCTATTGGCCAGGACGGCAAACTCATGGCTCAAGGTCTTGAGCAACCTGCGGCTCAATACATCTGACAGGCGGATGGCTTCCAGGAAATCTTCCTTGGGTATAAAGGCTATGATGCTTTGCTCCAGCACTGCGGCAGAGTCGGGGTAACTATCGTCGGAAAGGACGGCATGATAACCCAGCAGCTCCCCGGTATTGGCAACATAGATGATCTGCTCCCGGCCTTCTCCATCCACCTTATATTTCTTGGCCTTCCCATTTTCAATATAAAAGATGCCTGCCGGGTAAGCCCCTTCCCGGAAAATGATCTCCCCTTTCTTATATACCTGCTCGGTTTTTCTGGCCATCAGCAATGTCAGGTCATCCACCGGCAGATCGGCAAATATCGATTCGCTTTTGAAGTCCCATTTGTCGATAGGGAAGATGCCTTTTATACTCATATCTACCTACAAATCTATCGCTTAAAAATTGATATAACTCACTTTTTTTGGTGATAAGTATCAACGCGTTACAAGATCTTTCCGGGTAATTTTACAGATGAATAATCCCGGTTCTGATATCAGGCTCACCCAACAAAGTCTGCAGTCTTTAAAGGATAGTGGGTTTCGGTTTGTACTTATAAAAGGATATACCACGGACAGGCGGCAGGATTATATTGAACTAAATTATTTTACGCTTGTCCCCGTAAAAGATCTTCCTGATGATCCCAATAAAAAGGAGATTTATGAGCCCATCGATAGTACGATCCTGAGAGAGTGGGCCCTATCCCCGGACGAAGGGCTAAAGGTCATTATTGAAGTACCTTCAAATTCCTGAATTTAAAGACCCCACATGCCTGTACTCGATCATATTTCCGCAGCGAAACGGTTCGATTCCGATAAAGAATTCAATACCCTTTATCCTCCGTCTATCCAGGCGCTTGCGAAGTATCACTGGACGCCTCTGTCTATCGCCATGAAGGCCGCCTGTTTCCTCGCCTGCGATGACCGTGTGAGCATCCTCGATATCGGCAGCGGCGTTGGTAAATTCTGTCTCGCTGCCGCCTGGCACACTCCCAATTCGCAGTATTACGGAGTGGAACAAAGGGAAGCGCTCATTCATCATGCGGAAGCCGCAAAACGCCGGCTGGGACTTGAAAACGTATCCTTTATACACGGAAATTTCACCCAGCTGGATCTGAGAAAATACGATCACTTTTATTTCTACAACGCCTTTTACGAGAACTTGAACGGCACCGACAAGATCGATGACAGCATCGACTATTCCAGCGAGCTATATGATTATTACAGCCGGTATTTGTTCAGACAATTACAGCAAAAACCGCCGGGTACCAGGCTTTGTACGCTTTGCAGTTCTGAAAATGAAATTCCGCCGGATTTCCAGGTTATCCATTCCGAAATGAATGATCTCCTGAAATTCTGGGTAAAATTTTGATTAAGTAGAATGACCAGGAGCATATTTAAACCCAAGCTACTCGATACGCTAAAGAATTATAACAGGCAACAGTTCGTCAAAGACGGGATGGCTGGCCTGATCGTAGGGCTTGTGGCCCTGCCCCTGGCAATCGCATTCGGCATTGCTTCCGGGGTCTCGCCGGAAAAAGGATTATATACAGCTATTGTGGCCGGGTTCATCATATCGGCGGCGGGCGGCAGCCGTGTCCAGATAGGCGGTCCCACCGGAGCTTTCATAGTAATTGTCTATGGTATCGTGCAGGAACACGGCATAAACGGGTTGATCATCGCGACCTTTATGGCAGGTATCATATTGATCATCATGGGATTTTGCCAGCTGGGATCGGTGATCAAATTCATTCCTTACCCGTTGATCATCGGGTTCACCAGCGGTATCGCGCTGCTTATCCTCTCTTCCCAGATAAAAGATCTCCTGGGATTGAAAATGGGTGCAGTCCCCGCCGATTTTATAGATAAATGGAAAACCTATCTATGCTATTTCCGAACTATAGACGGATATACGGTTCTGATCGCAGCGCTTACGATCGCTATCGTCGTCCTTTGGCCAAAAATTACACATAAGATACCGGGCTCGCTGATTGCCATTCTCGTTACTACCGCCCTGGCGCAGGCAGCGCATCTGCCGATAGAGACGATTGGCAGTAAATTCGGCAGTATCCCCTCCGCCTTGCCAAAACCGGTTATTCCTCTTTTGGATCCCGCCAGTATAAAGAACCTTGTCCGGCCGGCGTTCACCATCGCGCTGCTTGGAGGCATCGAATCGTTGTTATCTGCCGTCGTCGCCGATGGAATGATCGGCGGTAATCACCGGTCGAATACAGAGCTTATCGCGCAGGGGGCAGCCAATATATTCTCCTCCATTTTTGGTGGCATCCCGGCTACAGGGGCAATAGCCCGTACGGCTACGAACGTAAAGAACGGAGGCCGGACACCAGTGGCTGGTATGATCCATGCAATAACCCTGCTATTGATATTGCTTTTTTTGGGAAAATGGGCTGTATTGATCCCTATGGCGACATTGGCAGGTATCCTGGTGATAGTCGCGTATAATATGAGCGAGTGGAGACACTTTCTTTCCATTCTGAAAGGACCGGGAAGCGATATGGCGATCCTTCTGGTGACATTTTTGCTCACGGTAGTGATTGACCTGACATTGGCCATCGAAATAGGTATGATCCTGGCCTCATTTTTATTCATGCGAAACATGATCAAATTTAGCGGTGTAACAGTGATGATGGGAGACACGGAAGAGAATGGGAACGATAAGGAACCGGTTGAGAATTTCATTATCCCGGTACAGGTAGATGTTTTTGAGATCACTGGCCCTCTCTTCTTTGGCGCTGCGTACAAGTTCAAAGAGGCCATGAGGTATATTGAAAAGAGACCCAGGGTGCTGATCATACGCATGCGAAAAGTGCCCATTATCGATGCGACGGGTATCAAGACAATCGAAGAGGTCTGGAAAGAATCGAAACTGCAGGGTACCAAATTGATCCTTTCAGAGATCCATAGCACCCGGATAATGGATGAATTGAAAAAGGCCAGATTATTATTTTCAATAGGCAAAGCCAACGTTACAGACACTTTTCAACAGGCGATCGATAGAAGCAATGCCATATTGAATGACCGGCAGCTTAAAATGTAACATTCTATTTATTTTTTTCTGGAGAGGCGATCATACAGGATGATCACTTTCGCATTCCGGAGTTGATTTTCTTCGTCGATCTGTCCGGGGTATAAATACCCTTTTTGTGCTTTTGCAAACCGGTCGTCCAGGCTGCTGCTTTCTGCGAGCAGGTCTTTCAGCTGCCGGAGGATCCCAGGGGTCTTATCACTGGTGAAATTTTCTTCATTGGCCTCCCGTTCGAGGGCCTGATAGCGGAGGTAGTAGTTGCGGATGTCCAGCATCAGCTTAAAATGCTCATATTCCTGCTGGTTTTTTTGGGGCTTTAATGAGTATAGCAGTTTTATTGCGATACGGTTGCTATCCAATAGCTGTTGTACGGTCATTGGGCTAGGGGACATGACCCTGCCTTGTTTGATCTCGTAGGGCGCAATCCTGAGTGCGGTCCAGAAACTGCCGGATTGCTCGTTATCAAATCCGAAATGGTCTTTACAATATTTTCGTATGAACTCGTCAATGTTGAGGGGTTGTGTTGCGTTTAGTGTTTCCAGATAGGCGTCCGTAAGGATATTAAAACCGGACAATGGGTATACATGGCGGATGGCATAGAGGTCGGTGATATCCGCTTCCGACTCGAATACTCTTGAGAGCTGTCCGGAGGTGGACCAGGATGTCATCACCATTCCTTTATATCCCAGTTTGGAGGATACGGGGATAAAGTCCCGGATATTCTTAAAATGTTTTTCCCATTGTGTCAGGTTGTAGTTGTCGGGGCTGGACCGAATGGATGGGGCGCCCCAGATCTCGTAACCGCTTTCCATTAGCTTGTTGTGGTCTCCGAAATGGTTCATATCCCAGCCGTAGTTCCAATCGACGAAGATGGTGCCTTTGGGAAGGGTCTTGATTGCATCCGGGTATTTCAAGGCTATATCGGCCCAGAGAACAGGGAGCTTACCCAGCTTTAAGACAATGTTGCAAAGCATTTTGATATAGTCGGTATACAGTTTGGATTTTCCCTCCTGTTCTGCTTTTAGCCTGCATTTATCATCATGGCCAAGGAGGTAGGTCTCGTCTCCGCCGATATGAATATATTTTGAAGTGTGTGTGGAGATCAACTCGGTGTAGAGCCGGGTAAAGAGCAGACTATCTCCTGCTGTTTCCAGGGGGCAGACCTGTGAGTAGTCTTTCTGGTCCTCGCGGAGGGCCCTGTATTTTTCGTGGCGCAGGATGTATTCAACATGGCCAAAGCTCTGTTGTAAGGGGATTACGTCGATGCCCAGGCCGGTGCAATATTTTATGAACGAGACGACTTCTTCTTTTGAATACGCGTAGCGGTTAGGTATCAGCGGATCTTTTTCGAAAGGGTAAGTGGCTTCCCATTCCATAACGATAGTGTTGATACCGGATTTGCTTAGCTTCAGCGCGAACTCCCTGAGGGCTTCCATGGTCATTACCTGGATCCTGAGGTCGAGGTGAAAGCCTTTGACGGTGAAAGGGCTGCTGCCTGCGGCGGGTTGCGAGAACGCGGTATGCAGTGTGAGCAGGAGACATAAAACCGGGATCAACTTTTTCATTATTTATTCTTTAGCAGTTAATAATTGTGTTTGGTGGTTAAAGGAGGCTGGGCTTTGCTGGCAGCCAGCTTCGCAGCTTATGGCCGTAGAATGCGTAGAATGCCAGGTATAGATAGCAGGGGAATAGAACCCAATAGGCCTGCCGGACGTTGATTACATCTGCGAAGTGGCCATAGATGAGCGGGAGGATGGCGCTCCCGCAGAGGCCCATGATCATGATAGAAGCACCCAGTTTGGTAAAGCGGCCAAGGCCATCCAATGCCAGCGGCCATATCCCGGTCCATACCATGGAGTTGGCTAATCCCAGGGCGACCACGAACCAGATCGAGGCATCGGCAGTCTGGCCCAGGAACTTTATCTGCCCGTGCACAAAGATGATCAGGAGGGTGAACAGGATGCCCAGTCCGGTGCAGATCCGGAATAAGTTGACCTGTCTGATATATCTGGGGATGAGGACTATGCCAAGCATATAACCTGCGATGGTAGCGAACAGGGTGTAGGAGGGAAACACTTTGGCTTCCATTAGAGGGATGTGCATGGAGTTGGCGTATCCGATGATGGTGTCGATGGCAATGACCTGTGTGCCGACGTGTAAAAAAATAGCGACTGCTCCCAGTATCAGATGGGGGAACTGGAAGATATGTTTTTTGGAGGAGTTGGCACTGGCGGTGTCGGAGTCTTCCCGTTCCGTGTCGATCTCGGGCAGCGGGGAATACCGGATAAAGGCGCCCAGCACGAGCAGTACGAGGCCTACAACAGTATAGGGGAGGATGACCCTTCTGATCAATTCATCCAGCGCGGCATTCTTTTGCAGGGAGTCCATCGAAGGTAGTTGTCGGAAGAGGTCGCTGTCAGTGACTTTCAGGACTACGGAAGCGAAGATCAGAGGGGCGAGTATTCCCGCACCTTTATTGCAGATACCCATTATACTGATTCGTTGTGCCGCTTTTTCTTTTTCACCAAGGATGGTAATATAGGGATTGGCGGCGGATTGTAATACCGCCAGTCCGGAGCCGATGGTGAAAAGGCCGAGGAGAAATATTTCGTAGGTCCTGGTGAATGCGGCGGGGATGAAGATGAAGGCGCCGATAGCCATGATCCACAGTCCCATCATGATGCCTTTTTTGAATCCTACCGCTTTCAGGAGGAAGGAAGACGGGACGGACATGACGAAGTAAGAGATATAGAAGGCAAACGCTACCAGGTAGGATTGGAAGTTGGTTAGCTGGCAGGCAATTTTGAAATAGGGTATGAGGATGGAGTTGACCCAGGTGACGAATCCGAACAGGAAGAACAGTGTCCCGATGATGAGCATGGAAACAAGGGTTTCCCTTTTGCTAAGGGAACCGGCCTGTTTTACTGCCGTTGTTTTTTTTATTCTCAGGGACATGTAGTTGGGTTAAAAGACTTGGATATATACCGGTTTTACTGGATTGTGTACGTACCCGTAAATTATTAAAAAAAATTGCTTCCAGCTCTACGAATATAAAAACATTTTCCAATTATCGGGTTTAATTGGTAGAATTATTTTGAGGAAGGGGAAAGAATGAATTATTGGATCGAGTGTAGTAAAAGGGTAATTTGACAGGGCGGTGGTGTTCTTTCTAGGTGCTGTCTGTTGGCTATAACTCTTTGTGGTGGCTCATTTCGATTGGTTTATAAACAATTATTTTTTGTTGTTTGTGTTGCTGTCCGCCAACTGTCAGCTGATCGCGCAGATTTTTTTTAATTTTCCCGAACGAGGTTGTCCTTCTAAAATGTCTTTTGAAATTTCTTCAAAAATATTTTTTTAATAGTTTTAATAATTATATTTGGGTACGTACCCGTAAATTCACCTCACCTAATACTTCGCTTATGGAAAGAGCATTCGATCGCCGAAAATTTATTAAGGGTTCTGTTGCGGCAGGCCTTGGGCTTGGTGTTGCAGGGAGTTTGGCGGCATCTGCTGCGAAGGCGGGGGCCTGGGCGGGGAAAGAAATTCCGGGGCCTTTGCCGGGGATCGGAGTTGCTGTGAAAGGGAAGCGTGTGGGGGTCATTGGATTGGATACTTCGCATGCTTTGGAAGTAGTGAAAGAGCTGAATGCTGCCGTTCCTGCCCAGGAGTACCTGGGGTATAGGGTTGTGGCTGCTTATCCCAAAGGCAGTCTTGATATTGAGTCGTCGGTTAGACGTATTCCCGGGTATACGGAAGAAGTGAAGAAGCTGGGGGTTGAGATCGTGGATGGAGTAGGGGCATTGCTTGAGAAAGTAGACGTGGTCATGCTGGAAACGAATGACGGGCGGTGGCATCTGGAGCAGGGGCTGCAGGTGATGAAAGCGGGGAAGCCTGTGTTCATAGACAAGCCGCTTGCGGCATCGCTGGCAGATGTGTTCACTATTTTCGAAGCGGCCGAACATTACAAAGTTCCGGTCTTTTCGGCTTCCTCTTTACGGTACATATCCGGGGCTGCGGAGATCAACAATGGGAGCATCGGAAAAGTGCTGGGTGTTGATGCATTCAGTCCGGCCAACCTGGAAAGGACGCATCCCGATCTTTTCTGGTATGGGGTCCACGGAGTCGAAATTTTATATACGATCATGGGGACGGGCTGCAAAGAGGTGAAGCGGGTATCTACAACTGATACGGAATTTGTTGTCGGCACCTGGGCTGATACACGGGTGGGGACTTTCCGCGGGACACGTACGGGCCTTCATACCTATGGAGGGACGGTGTTTGGAGAAAAGGCCAATGCGGTATTGGGTCCGTTCGGTGGATACAAGCCATTATTCCTGGAGATCATACATTTTTTTGAAACGGGGAGACCGCCGGTGAGTGCGGCAGAGACACAGGAGATCTATGTGTTCATGGAAGCAGCCGATGAAAGCAAACGGAGGAACGGGCAGGCTGTTGCGCTTGATGAGATCAGGGTGAAAGCTCAGAAAGAGGCACGCGATAAGATGAAGCAATGGGGGAATTAAAAAACGAGATTTATATGAAAAACTCAAGGCGAAAATTTCTGAAAACAGCTATGGCGGCCTCTGCTGCCAGCACTTTCGGGGGGATCCTGCCGGGATTCAGCGCCAGAAGCTACGCTGCTATCTTAGGGGCCAATGACCGGATCAAGGTGGGGATCATGGGTGTTCATGCGCGGGGATTGGCATTGGCCCAAAATTATGCGGCGCAGAAGAACTGCGAGCTTATCTATGTTTGTGACGTAGACAAACAGTCTATGGATAAATGTATCGGGGTGGTGGAAAAAATACAGAACAGTCGTCCTGCTGCGGCGCCGGATTTCAGAAAAGCGCTGGAGGATAAGGCGCTGGAAGCGATGGTCATCGCCACGCCGGATCATTGGCATGCTCCTGCTGCCATCCTGGCCTGTAAGGCCGGGAAGCACGTTTATGTGGAGAAACCCTGTTCGCATAATCCGCACGAGGGGGAATTGCTGGTAGCAGCATCCCGGAAATATGACAGGAAGGTGCAGATGGGGTCTCAGCGGCGGTCCTGGCCGAACCTGATCACGGCTATCAATGAGCTGAAGGCTGGCGTTATCGGCCGCCCGTATTTTGCGAAAGGATGGTATGCCAACAACCGCCCTTCCATCGGCGTCGGGAAGGCGGCGGAGCCTCCATCCTGGCTGAATTATGATCTCTGGCAGGGGCCTGCTCCGCGCGAGGCGTACCGGGACAATATCCTGCATTATAACTGGCACTGGTTCTGGCACTGGGGTACAGGGGAAGCGTTGAATAATGGCACTCATATGGTGGACCTGATGCGCTGGGGACTGGGTGTCGACTATCCATCCAGCGTTCGTTCCGGGGGAGGGCGTTACTGTTATAAGGACGATTGGCAAACGCCGGACACGCAGGTTATCACCTGGGAGTTCCCGAATAATACTTTTATGGAATGGGAGGGACGGAGCTGTAATGGACGGAATGTCGAAGGGTCCAGTGTAGGCTGTACCTTTTATGGGGAGAAAGGTACCCTGGAGATGGAGGTGGCCGGGGGAAATTCTTACAGGATTTATGACCTGAAGAATCGGCTGTTAAAAGAAGTGAAGAACGAGGTGATGGTGGATGCGAGCAATCCGGTAGATCCTTCACAGGCGTTGGATGCGATACACATTCAGAATTTCTTTGAGGGGATCCGCAAAGGAACCCCTTTGAATGCCGAGATCCTGTTAGGACATCAAAGCACTTTGCTTTGCCAGTTGGGGAATATTGCACACCGTATGGGAAATATTTCTATGCAAACGGATGTGAGCAACGGTCATATTCTCAACAATGAGGCTGCTATGAAATTATGGAAGAGGGAGTATGCGCCGGGGTGGGAGCCGACTTTATGACGCTTCTTAAAATATATAACGGTCGTATCCTGACACCGGACCGGATCATTCCGAAGGGAACGATCCTGGTAAAAGAAGGGCGGATCGCCGAGGTGAGTGAGGGGGATGTGCCGGCGCCGGATGCCTTTGCGATAGATGCGGGGGGACAATATGTATCACCGGGTTTTATCGATATTCATGTGCATGGCGGCGGTGGGTATGATTTTATGGATGGTCATGAAACAGCTTTTTTAAAGATAGCGGAGCTGCATGCCCGGTACGGGACCACGAGCATGGTGCCTACCACTTTGAGCAGCGATAAGGCCGGTATCCTGCAGACCTTGTCGGTGTATGATGTGGCCAGCAGGAATAATACCATGGGATCTGAGTTCCTTGGGATGCACCTGGAGGGACCTTATTTTGCGATGGATCAGCGTGGCGCCCAGGACCCGCGGTATATCCGGGATCCCGATCCGGACGAATATGAAGACATAATCCGGCAGTCCGGTGCGATCAAAAGATGGAGTGCGGCACCGGAACTGAAAGGCGCCCTTGCTTTTGGCCGGTATCTGCGGTCCAAAGATATCCTGGCGGCTGTAGCACATACGGATGCTATCTATGAGGAGGTCGTGGAAGCGATGGAGAATGGTTATTCTCTTATCACACATCTTTACTCGGGAATGTCAGGGGTAACACGTCGGAATGCTTATCGTTATGCAGGGGTGATAGAGAGCGCTTATCTTCTTGATGAAATGGACGTAGAGGTAATTGCGGATGGTATACATCTGCCCGCTTCTTTATTAAAACTTGCCTATAAGATAAAAGGGGCCGGTAAGATCGCCCTGATCACGGATGCTATGCGTGCCGCGGGCATGCCGCCCGGGGAAAGTACGCTGGGCAGCCTGGAGAAAGGGTTGAAAGTGATCGTAGAGGATGGGGTGGCCAAATTACCTGATCGAAGTGCTTTTGCAGGCAGCGTGGCGACGGCCGACCGGCTGGTCCGGACCATGGTGCAATTGGCGGATGTGCCTCTGCGGGAAGCCGTTAAGATGATCACGGCTACACCGGCTGCCATTATGAAGGTCGATGACCGGAAGGGGTCGTTGGTGCGGGAAAAAGATGCGGACATCGTTATTTTTGATGAGGATATTACTATTGCAACTACTATAATAAAGGGGAAGATCGTATACTCCCGGTGAAGATTAAATACTAATTAGATAAAAATGATAAAGGAAATTCCGGTAACAAAGACTGTTGATAAGTTGGAAGTTAAGATCTATGAATCGAGGCTGCTTATGGGCACTTCTGCCGCTTATGATGTCAGCGGGAAGGTCATGGAACTGCTGGCTAAGCAGGATTTTGTGAATATTGTTTTTGCAGCCGCACCTTCTCAAAATGAATTTTTGGCCGCTTTTTCCCAGAGCAAACTGGATTGGCGCAGGATCAATGCCTTCCATATGGATGAATATATCGGATTGAAGAAAAGTGACCCCGAGCGGTTTGGCAATTTCCTGAAAGAAAGAATATTTGACCGGGTGCCTTTCCATGAGGTGCACTACCTGGATGGGAATACGGGTGATCCTGCTAAAGAATGCAGGGACTATGCGGATCTGCTCAGGAGGTACCCGACGGATATTGTATGCCTGGGTATAGGAGAGAATGCGCATCTGGCTTTTAATGATCCGCATGTCGCCAATTTCAATGATCCGTCGATGGTGAAGGTAGTCGATCTGGCGGAGGCTTCGCGGCAGCAGCAGGTCAACGATGGCTGTTTTGCGCGGCTTGAGGATGTGCCGGGTTCGGCGCTGACGCTGACGATCCCGGCTTTATTCCGGGCAAAGGCCGTTTTCTGCATCGTACCCGGAAGCAATAAAGCGGAGGCTGTTTATCACACTTTGCATAGTGAAATCACAGAGGTATATCCTTCTACAGCACTGAGAGAACATGATCACGCTGTGTTGTACCTCGACAAGAAAAGTGCGGAAAAAATATAGCGTAATATTGAAAATAAGTTTGAAATATTGAGAGCGGTTTATTATATTTGATTACGTGTACGTACCCGTAAAATCTCACGCGATTGTTGCTTGTCATTTAATAAAACCAAAATAACTAGCTTTTCTACGGCAGATAACCAGCCACATCCGTAAATGAGCATGCATTCCTATTCATACTGCGACCTTCTGCAGTAAGCGCTTCCGCATGCCCTTAACCTGGCCAGAATTCCCGAAAGTAGAATCGTTTAAGTTAACAGCCTTAAGCCTTGATCACTATCCTGACGCTGATCCTATGGAAATGCGGTCTTCTATGCGGTATATGGCATAGAGTGCGACCTGTATTGCCCTGACTCTTGCGGTTAACTATAAATTGTTCACTTTACAATCGAAATGCATGAAAAAACAACAGGCTCCTGAGCCATCCTTTTCAAATGATGTGAAAAGGGTGTATGAACGGACGTATAAGCCAGCGACGTCCGTGATCTGTCCTTTGAAAGGATATTTACCCGGCTATGAGAACATTGCCCTGAAAACTGTCCTTTTTCTATTGTTGTTTTTCACTGTAAGGACGGGGATGTCACAAAGCAGGTCTGTAACGGGTACGATAACGGACAGCCTGAGCAATGAAGGCATCAATGGGGCCTCCGTCCGGTTGAAAGGCAGTTCCAAAGGTGTGTTTACGGATTCGAGAGGTGTCTTCACCATCAATGTACCGGAGCACGCCATATTGGAGATATCGAGTGTCGGTTATAAGGGGATCGATATAAGAACGGATCCTGGCGCCCCGATCCAGGTGAAACTGCTGGCTGTCAACAAGGAGCTGAGTGATGTGGTGGTAGTGGGTTATGGTAAAGAGAAACGCAGTGATGTTACCGGGTCTGTGGCATCTGTTCCCAAATCGCGTCTGTCGGAATTACCGGTGACCAATGTACTTTCGGCTATTGAAGGTACCGTAGCCGGGGTAAATATTACGCAAAGCTCTTCCGTGCCAGGCGATGCTCCTTCGGCCACGATCAGGGGTGTCAATTCCATCAGTGCTTCTACGAGTCCTTTAATTGTCGTAGATGGCATACCCTTCGTCGGCGGGTCAATAAATGACATCAATTCGGCGGATATCGCGTCGATCGATATCCTGAAGGATGTCAGCGCGGTGGCGATCTATGGAACCAGGGGATCGAATGGCATCATATTGGTTACAACCAAACGCGGTAAACCCGGTAAAGCAGCTATCTCCTATAATGCCTATGCCGGTGTGGAGGATTTCTCCCATACGGAGAAACCAATGAGCCCCTCCCAGTATGTTCAGAAATATGCAGACTGGAAAGCTGAATCCGGTTCTACCAATCCGGGAGTCCTGCCGAATGCCTCAGAGATCGCTAACTACAACGCAGGGAAGTCTACGGACTGGCTGAAGAAGATCTCGCAGAATGGATTTATCCAGGATCACAACCTCAGTTTTGCCGGGGGGAATAAAGATGTAAAGTATTATGTTTCGGGGGAATACCAGAAACAGAATGGTCTTATTAAAGGTTACCAGTACAACCGGGCCAGCATCCGCTCCAATATCGATGCTGCTATTACCGATTATTTAACCGCAGGCGTCAATCTGTTCCTGACAGCTAATAATACCGATGGAGGAAGGGCCAGCCTGGCAGATGCATCCACGATCAGTCCTTACGGGACCTTTAAGGATCCGGATGGGTCTTATACTATTTATCCCATGTACCCGGAGACGACCCTGCTGAACCCGATGCTGGGCCTTACGACGACCAGGAATGACCGGAGCAAGAATATCAATGGCAGCGCCTATGCCGAGCTCAGACCCGGGATCAAAGGTCTGAAATACCGGATCAATGCTGCTTATGCGTATGTGCCGGAGTTGATGCAAAGTTATACCGGCAGGGCGGATAACGACCTGGTAGGTACTGCGAAAGTGAGTAATTCTGAATTGAAGAACTGGTTGGTCGAAAATATCCTCACGTACGAGAAGAACTGGAACAATAGTCATTTGGATCTGACAGCGTTGTACAGCGCCCAGGAAACCAGATTCGATTCAGCAGGTACGACGGCCAGCGGATTCATTAATGACGTACTGACTTTCAACAACCTCTCGTCTGCCACCACTGCCTCTGGAGGTTCCAATGCCTATAAAACGGACCTGGTGTCTCAGATGCTGCGTATCAATTATTCTTATGACAGCCGGTATTTATTCACCGCTACGGCAAGGAGGGACGGCTATTCCGCTTTTGGCGCCAATACGGATAAGTATGGCCTGTTCCCCTCCGTTGCATTGGGCTGGAATATGGGTAATGAGACATTTATTAAAAATCTTGCCATCTTTAATAACTTAAAACTCCGGGGGTCTTACGGCCTGTCGGGCAATCAGGCCATCAGTGCCAACGCCACTACTTCTACTTCTTCCACGATCGTACTTCCCTATAACGGGTTGAGCACGGTCGGCGTGGTAGGAAATGTGCTTGGCAATGAGAACCTGAAATGGGAGAGCACCTATGGCAGTAATGTAGGGATCGATTTCGCGCTGTTCAACAGCCGGATAAGCGGTACGATCGAAGCTTACAGTACAAGGACAAAGAATCTTCTGCTTTACCGTTCCATTCCCACAGTGACCGGTTATTCCAATGTGCTGGATAACCTGGGTAAGGTTTCCAACAGGGGAATAGAGTTTACTTTAAACACAAGAAATATAAGCGAGAGAGATTTTAAATGGGAAACTTCCCTGAATTTCTCTGCCAACAAAAATAAGATCATCGATCTCTATGGGGATAAGAAGGATGATGTCGGCAACAGATGGTTCATCGGCAAACCTATCAATGTTATTTATGACTACCAGTTGCAGGGAGTATGGCAGACTGGCGAAGATCCCTCTCACCAGGATCCCAATGCCCATCCGGGCGATCTGAAATTTGCCGACAGGAACGGAAGTCAGTCGATCACGGCTGATGACCGGACGATTGTGGGGCAAAGCACGCCCAAATGGACAGGTGGGATCACCAATACCTTCCATTACAAAAATTTTCATTTGAATGCATTTGTCCAGTTCGTGGAGGGCGTAACCAAGGATAATTCCTGGATGAACTTCAGGGATTATGGCGGAAGACAGAACCTGCCTTCCAAACTTGGTTACTGGACACCGGAGAATCACAGTAACACCAGGCCGGGGCTTACTTATGATAATTACCTGTTGTATGGTTATCCGACCAATGCAAGCTTTATCAGGATCAAGGACGTAACGCTTAGTTATACGGCGCCAAGAGATCTGTTGGATAGATTAAAAATAGGAGGGTTGACTTTCTATCTGAGTGGAAGGAACCTGGTGACTTTCACGAAGTGGGTCGGATGGGATCCGGAGGTCAATTATGACATTACTTCCGCCAATAATTATCCATTGGTCCGCTCGTTTGTTTTGGGCGCCAGCATTACACTTCGTTAATATTAAACAATCTGCATCATGAAAAAATATATCCTGCATATAACAGCTGTGCTTTTGTTAGCCTTATCTGGCTGCAAAAAAAGTTTTCTGGCTGAAAAGGTCTACTCCACTTTTACTCCGGAGGTACTCGTTGACTCCCTGGCATTCGAAGCGGCCATCGTGGGCATTCAAAGTCAATATGCACTCTGGCACACCCAGGAAGGGGATCCTTACGATTCCGAGGGGTGGTTATGCGTCTGGCAGATAGGGACGGATGTTGCCTATAACAAAGCCATCGCCGACCAGGATCCTTTTGCCATTCCATATACGAATTATGAGAGTTTAACTTCTACCGATCCGGCTGCATTGTTTTCCTGGAAATGGGCATATAACGTCATCAATAATTGCAATGTCGTCATCGCGAATATCAATAATCCCAATCTGGAAATGGGTCAGCAGAATAAGAACAGCATCAAGGCAGAAGCCTCTTTTTACAGGGCTGTCGCTTACAATGTTCTCGCTACTCTCTTTGGAAAAGTGCCGATCATTACGGCTCCTTCCACCGGACCTAAAACGGATTTTGTGAGAGCGGAGCTGGCAGACGTGAACAAGCTGATCGTGGATGATCTGACCTTTGCCAAAACGAACCTGCCTTCTATTGAAAATGTCAAGACCAATTCGGCGGGCAAGATGTATGCACGTCCCAACAGATCGATGGCTTCGCAGCTGCTGGCAGAAGCTTATTTGCGGATCGGCGGAAACGATGCCCTGGCGGAAGCAGAATGTGATGCGGTCATCAACAGCGGCGACTTCAGTCTGATCACCAGTCGTTATGGTATTAAGGCCACCCAGCCCGGGGATGCATTTTCCGATATGTTCATTTATGGCAACGAACGCAGAGGACAGGGGAACAAAGAAGCTATCTGGGTATATGAAATGGAGGACCCGACCACGGTTGTCGGCGGAGCGGGATTATTATCATCCAGCAATTTTCCCGGTTATGTCTTCGGCGATCCACAGCAGTTGCGGGTATGGGGAACGAGGTATTACAATCAGAAAGGCATGGTATTATGCGATTCGCTGGGAGGAAGGGGGATCAGCAGATTGTCACTGACCTATTGGGTGCTGAATAATCTGTATGGAGCTAATGATATGCGTAATTCACAATACAATATCCGGAGGGTTTGGTATTATAACGATCCTTCATTTCCTTTGTATGGACAACCGGTGGTGCCGGGGCCGGGTATCGATACGGTCGAGGCAATAGTTCCTATCACGATGAAGTGGGCGCAGTACAATCACCTTGCCCGGGGACCCAGCCATATGATCAAGGATATCATCATCATGCGGCTGGGCGAGACCTACCTGTTAAAGGCGGAAGCGCAGTTCAAGCAGGGTAATACCGGCGGTGCGGCTGCTACGCTGAATATCTTACGCGCGAGGGCGGGGGCTTCTCCGATCTCAGGCAGTGACGTAACGATGGATTTCATTCTCGATGAACGGGCGAGGGAACTGATCGCAGAAGAGAACCGCCGCATGACCCTGATGCGTACAGGAACCCTGGTGGAAAGGGCGAGCAGCCGGGGGCAGGGGATAACTGGACTTACTCAGAATCAATTGTTGTTGCCGATCCCTGAGACAGAAATACAATTGAATAAGGATGCTGCGCTCGGTCAGAACCCTGGCTACTGAGGATCATTTTAATAAATATACAAATATGCGTTACATACTATTGTTAGTACTC
The DNA here is from genome assembly GCA_035492595.1 of Puia sp. GTDB lineage: Bacteria > Bacteroidota > Bacteroidia > Chitinophagales > Chitinophagaceae > Puia. The sequence continues at coordinate 4,099 of DATJJA010000059.1, read as the reverse complement.
TGGCTGCTTCATGGTTATCCCGACATAAAGGCGCAGCCCGGACCGGAAAAACCGGGAAGCTGGGAGGTTTTATTCGACGGCAGGAATACGGATAAGTGGGTGGGCATTAATGGTAATCGAGGTCCTTCCGGTGGCTGGGTCGTTAAAGACGGGACTCTTTGTGTCAAAGAGCATGCAAAGGGGCAGGACATTATCACGAAAGAGACATATGGGAACTTTGAGCTTGTATTCGATTTCAAGTTGACTTATGGCGCGAACAGCGGTATAAAATACCTGGTCGATGAGATCAGGAACAATAGTACGGGAAAAAAGGAATGGAATGGTATGGAGTACCAGATCATCGATGATTACAATCATCCGGAGGTGAAGGATCATAAGCATGAGAAAGGGTCCACTGCGTCTCTCTATCTCTGTTATGCCCCAGAACATAAACAGCTGCACCCGGCAGGAGAATGGAATACAGGAAGGATAATCGTTAAAGGAAGCCATATCGAGCATTGGCTGAATGGGGTAAAGGTAGTCAGCTGTGAAAGGGGGACTGCCGATTTCCGGCAGCGAATGGCGGCTACAAAATTTAATGTCTATGATAAGTATGGGGAGCTGCCGCAGGGACATATCATGCTGACGGATCATGATGGCGACGCCTGTTATTTCAGGAGTATCAAGGTCAGGCGGCTTAACTGAGTATTTTATTAAATCATTTTTCAACATTCGGAAATGAATACGGAAACCTTACCTTCCAAACCACAGCGGCTTTATTCCCTGGATACATTGCGTGGTTTCGACATGCTTTGGATCATGGGCCTCGGACCTCTTTTACAGGACCTGACGAAGGATTCGGCCTCACCATTCTGGAGGGCCTTCTCGGATCAGTTCGAGCATCCTATATGGAATGGATTTACATTCTGGGACTTAATATTCCCTCTGTTCATGTTTATGGCTGGGGTGTCTACGCCTTATTCGGTCGGAAGAGAATTGGAGAAAGGAAAGAGCAGGAGTGAACTGCTGTTCAAGGTGATAAAGCGGGGGGTGATCCTGATATTACTGGGAATGGTATATAATAATGGATTGGAGATCCGGCCTATCGCTGATTTTCGTTTTCCCAGCGTGCTGGGCAAGATAGGGGCCACGTATATTTTCGCTAACATTATTTATTTATATGCCAGAGAAAAAATGCAATGGGTATGGTTTGGAGCCTTGCTGATAGGATACTGGCTGATGCTGAAAGTTACCTCGGCGCCGGGATTCCCAAGGGGTGATCTCACTGAGCCTGGCAACTTTGCGTCATACATCGACAGGACCGTTCTGCCCGGCAAGCTGGCCAGGGGCATACATGATACGGTAGGGCTGGTTTGCACCATACCGGGGATCTGCAATGTATTGCTGGGGATCTTCGCCGGCAGAATGTTGAAGGGGAACCGGTTTACGCCAACGGGTAAGGCAAAGGCACTGGTTGTCGCCGGCATAATATCGATGGCGCTGGCTTTTATCTGGAACCTGGACTTTCCTTTTAACAAAAATATGTGGTCGAGTTCATTTGTCCTGCTGACGGGTGGGATAAGTCTATTGCTGCTGGCGCTGTTTTATTATGTTATAGATGTCCGGGGATATCAGCGATGGACTTTTTTCTTCCGGGTGATCGGCATGAATTCCATCCTTATTTATATCTCGGGTAAGTTTATCAATTGGAAATATACGACGAATGGCTTTTTTAAATGGCTGATGCAACTGGTGGGTACGCCTTGTGATCGCCTGATTTTGGGGCTCGGGATACTGGCTGTCCAATGGGCATTTTTATATTTCTTATATAAAAAACAGACTTTTCTGCGTATCTAGGGGCGGGAGGCTTATTTTTGCGGGTACCTAACCTAAAGTATGAAAGGGAGTAAAAAGAACAAAACGGAACAAAATGGTGTGAAAGAGATTGCCAGGAGAGCGAATGTCTCTATTGCCACTGTTGACAGAGTGCTTCATAACAGGACTGGCGTTTCGGCTGCAACGCAGAAGAAGATCCATGCTATTATAAAAGAGTTGAATTATCAGCCCAATATTCTCGCCAGAAGGCTGGCCAGCAGGGATGTATTCAATTTTGCTGTTCTTATCCCGAAAGTATCGGCTGAAACAGATTTCTGGCAGGCTCCTCTCAATGGGATCAAGCGGGCGGAGGCCTCCATTTCGGAGTATGGGATCAAGATCGATCTGTACTTTTTTGATATCAACGACCGGAAATCATTTGAAGTGCAAAGTAAGCTGATCTTAAAAAATGCTCCTGACGGCATTCTGCTCGCGCCTTCTTTTATCAATGAGGCCATAGAATTTACCACCGCCTGCCGGGAACGAAATTTACCCTATGTATTAATTGATTCAAATATTCCGAACCAGGAGGGCCTCTGTTATATCGGACCGCATCTGTTCCGCAGCGGTTATTTATCTGCTCAGCTTATGAATTTCACGCTTGGCAATAAAGGGGAGATCCTTGTGATCAATATTTCAAAGGAAGTGGATGACCATAATTATCTCATGCAGATCGAGGATGGGTTCAGGGCCTATTTTAAATATCACAACCTCTACCATACTATTTTAAAGCTGGATATTACCCAGATAGATTATCTGTCGGTAGAAAAGGAGCTGTCTGCTTTTTTTGATAAACATCCCGGGATAAAGGCGATTTATGTTACCAATTCAAGGGTGTCTACGGTGGCACGTTATCTTGAGAACGCCGGGAAAAAGCATACCCTTTTGATCGGGTTTGATTTTCTGGAAGATAATATTGAATATCTTAAAAAGGATGTCATTGACATTTTAATTTGTCATAAACCTGCTGAACAGGGGTATAAGGGGATCATGAAGCTGTATCAGCATTTTGTGCTGGGAACCAGTTTCCCGAAGATTTCTTTTATGCCTATCGACATCGTTACGAAAGAGAACTACGAGTTCTATGATAATTATCTGAATGACTAAAAACCGATCGGGGGCATTTGCAGCAATTCAGATCCCGGTCCTGGCTGGCGTTTTACGAACAGGAAAATAATTCCCCATGGGCAATATCTTCCCCTGGAGTCAAATGGGCAGAAATTCCAGCCTCAGCAATTAGTGCTGGTATGCAAATTGTGCATTTAATTTTATGGAAGCAGAAATCATCCAGATCCGATTGAACGATGCCTGTTTGACGGCAAAGTTGTACAGTCCTCCGGAACCTAAGGGGCTGGTGATCGTGGCGGAAGGTGAAGACTGCAAGCAGTTGAAAGTGGAAAATGAACATCTGTTCAAGGCCTTGAGAAGAAAAAATATGGCCACACTCTTTACCTATCTACTGGATCCGCCCGGAGAGCAGGAGTACGATATTCCTTTTGATATAGACATAATGAGCCAACATCTGCAGGATGTGACGGAATGGATAGGCGGACAGCGTTCAATGGAACGCATGGCGATCGGCTACTTTGCGGCGAATACGGCGGCTGCGGCAGCGCTGAAGGCTTCCGTTGCAGGAGGTAGCAGGGTAAAGGCTATTGTATCACATTGTGGGCGGCCTGATCTGTCTGGCCCTCACCTGCCAATGGTGAAAGCGGCTACTATGCTCATTACCAGCTCTGATAACGTATACCTGACAGAGCTGAACTGGCAGGGGTATAAGGGGCTCACTTGTGAAAAGGAACTGGTGACGCTGGAAGGAGGACCGCGATCGTTTGAAAAGGGCAGAAACGCACGGAAGATTACTCAGATGGCGGCGGATTGGTTTGACAGACATCTGGATCTTCTACCTGTAAAACGGAAGGTCGGGAGTTTCGCCATGCAGGTGAAACTGGCTTAATACTATAAACTCATGAATTATGGCTATTGTAAAAGTAATTGAGGTCATAGCTTCTTCGGAAAAGAGCATCGAAGATGCCCTGCAAAATGCAGTAGCGGAAGTCTCCAAGACCATTCACAACATTGATTCCGTGTTCGTGAAGGATATTAAAGTACATGTAAAGGAAGGGAAGATCAGTACGTATGGGCTGATCTGCAAAGTGTCCTTCCGGTTGGATGAAAAGCGGTAAAAGCAACCCGGGTTTTATTATTCTAATAAAAAGACTCCGGCGTTGCCCGGAGTCCTCGT
>DATJJA010000058.1:0-29161 GCA_035492595.1 Puia sp. | reverse complement strand
GGGATTGTCCCTGCTGCTACCTTTTGTGCTTTCTGCCCAGACCGACTGGCCGCGTGTCATAACGGATGCCGAGGGCAGCACCATCCGTGTTTATCAGCCTCAGCCTGATTCGCTGGAAGGCAATATATTAAAATTCAGAGCGGCCTTTTCGCTGACAAAGAAAGGGGGAACGGAAGCGCAATATGGATCGATTGTCGCGATCAATGTAATAGAGACCGATCGGAATAACCGGACGCTTTCGCTGCTGGCCAGCAATGTGCTTTCGCTCCGATATTCCGGAATGCTTGAAACAGACAAGATATATCAGCTAAAAGAGACCATCGAATGCGGGCTGCCGGGGATCGGAGCTGATATCTCTCTGGACCAGTTGGTCGCCTTCATGGACGGACCGCTGGAAGCAAGGGGGAGGTCTGATATCGGGCAGGACCCTTCGTCGCGGCTGAATAATAATCCGCCAAGGATAATCTATGCAGACAGGCCATCGATGTTGTTGCTTATCGACGGTTTTCCCCGGTTCAAGAATAACAGGGACTGGGGCCTTAGGGTTGTAGCCAACAGTCCCTATACCATTGTAGAATCGAGTGATGGCTGGTTCTATCTTTATGGCGGACATCACTGGTATCTTGGCCCGATGCCGGAAGGCCCATATCAGCATACCACTTATTTTGCATCGGAATTGGTATGGATGCGGCAGGACATCGATTTTATCAATGCGCACGGAGACGAGCACAGCGATACTTTAAGGGAAGGCAATGCAGGGATAAGGGATATTGTCGTCAGCACCGGCCCTGCCGAGCTGATACAGATAAAGGGTAAGCCGGTATATGGTACTATAGTGGGCACGAGTCTTCGATATGTTACCAATACCGATAATGACATCTTTCTTGACACAAGCTCCAATCGATATTATGTACTTCTTTCCGGGCGATGGTTCAGCAGTCGTCAACTGACAGGGCAATGGCTGAATATCCCTTCCGATTCGCTGCCATCTGGCTTTATGGAAATACCCGAAGGATCACCCGAAGACAGGGTGTTGTCCTGTGTAGCAGGAACAGCTGCGGCGCGGGAAGCTCTGGTGGATGCGCAGATCCCGCAGACTGCCAGGGTCAGCCGTGCGGCGGTGGTGCAAGTGAATTTTGACGGACCTCCAAAATTCGAGGCGATCAGGGGGACGCATTTGCGATATGCGATAAATGCTCTCATTCCCGTGTTCTATACGGGGACTAAATTTTACTGTATCGATAGAGCTGTATGGTTTGTGGCCGATAAGGTAAACGGTCCCTGGCACGTTAGCACGGACCGGCCGGAGGAAGTGCGGCTTATTCCTGCGGATTGTCCTGTATACAATTGTAAATATGTCTATGTCTATGGCGAGACGAGCGAATATATCACTACCGGCTATACCGCAGGTTATCTTGGCGCGTGTGTGGAAGGCTCCTCGCTGGTCTATGGCACCGGATATTATTATCCTTCCTGGACGGATCACATTTCCTGTCCGAGACCGTGGACTTATGGTTTTAACATGTGGTTGAACCCCTGGCTCGGATGGACGTTGGGTTATGATTTCAGCCTGGACTGGTTCAATACAGGTGTCGCCTGGGACGAGGGCTACTGGAATAATGGATGGTGGGGGCCAGCGGATTATCGGCCGCCTTATATATGGCACCATTTCAGTGGTCATGGCCTTTATGAGAAAGATATCCAGCGGATAGCGGGCAGCAACTATAATAATAACCTTTATACCCTAAGACCCGATGTATATGCCAGGGTCCATCCTGATGAAGTATATGCGGATCGGCAGGGAAATGTTTATCGGCATGAAGCCTCGGGTTCGTGGTCCCGGCGGCAGGGTGAAACATGGCAGGCGGTAGATGCCAGCAGCAAGACGGAGTTGGTTTCGCTGAACCAGCTTACAATGTGCAGGGAGAGAGGGAATATGCGTATGCGCAATTTCCGGCAGGCCAAGGCTATTGCAGGTTCAGCAGGGGATTATGTACAGAACGCATCTAAATTATTCCCTTATGTCACAACGAAAAGATAATAAGAGCTCCGGCCGGAGGTCTTCCAGGCTGGCTGCGGCGCGATGGACGGCTGCGCCCCTGGGTATCCAGCTCCTGTATTATTTTTTTGCCGGATTTTACAGAAGCACTGTTCAGTCGATCAGCTGGAGCGAGTTTGAGCGTACTATTCTGGCCCGTCATGCAGCCGACAGCATCGAGGTTATCAACAACGAGGAAGCTGAGGTTTATATTAAAAAGCAATTTGCCGATGACCCCTATTTCAGAAAGGCAATGCACCCTTATGGGATGCTTAGTGACGGACCACATTACAGCTTTCGTCTGGGTTCCGTCGAGGAGCTGCAGAAAAAACTGGACGAATCGGAGGGGCAGCTACAGATCGGGCAAAGAGCGAGACTGGTATAAGACCTTGTTAGCCAGGGCGGTTGCGGGAGAGGCGGGAGTACCCTTCTTTTCGCTTTCCGGTTCTGAATTCGTGGAACTCTTTGTCGGAGTGGGAGCATCTAGGGTTCGAGACCTTTTCCGGCGGGCGAAAGAGCAGGCTCCCTCGATTATATTCATTGACGAGATCGATGCAGTTGGGCGTTCGAGGGGTCGCAATACTTTTTATTCCGGGTCCAATGATGAGAGAGAAAGTACGCTCAACCAACTTCTAACAGAAATGGATGGATTGGTACAAACGCAGGTGTCATTGTACTGAGGTGAGGCAGCTTGTCGGAAATGCTTATTCCAGGGCTGTTGTGCTGTTGCAGGAACATCGCAGAGAACTGGATGAGCTTGCGGGGCTGTTGTTGAAGAAAGAGGTTGTTTTTAAGGAAGACATCGAAGCGATCCTGGGGATGCGGAAATGAACTTTGTCAGAGAGTGAAGAGATTAACTAAAATTGCAGACTATGAAAAAGATCAAGATTTTGTTTGAGTATAACGGGCTTCATTACGAAGCGGTGATCCGCGTCCGGAAGAACCCCGGCGCCAGGGAATTTCATATTACGGTCCTGAATTGGGAGCTGGAAAGGCTTTTGTATAGTAACCAGGTTATCAAGGAAGTGGATGGCGTTCTGCAAGCGAATATCCGCGCGGAAAAAGTTGAGCAGACCAAGTTGAAGCTAATCATTGCCTCGAAGCTCAGCGCATATCTGAAAATGCCTTGTTTTGTCGGAGAATGTCTGCTCTCCAATGTTGATGAAAAGGGGTGGGAGGACCTCCATCCGATTCCCCGGCATGAGCATCGTCGTCCGGACGGATCGATCGAATAGGAAAGGGCGCCAATCAAGTCCGGAGAGCTGCTCCATCTGCGGCGGGCGTTCTATTTTTTTCCTGACGGAACGGCCATTGCCGGCAAGGGACAGTTGAGGACAATTTCCTTTGCGATGCTCTTCTGGGGGCGGAAAAATCCGGATCTTTTCGGGAAGAGCATTAGCCAGTCAGCGGTGTGGTCGTCCAGGTAGGCGTGGACGCCTTCTTCGACGCTGGTGGCGCTGACAAAATGTACCTCAAGAGAATTTTTTATTAAGCTTTCCTGCCAGCTGTCGAAGAGTTTTGCCGGGGCCCGCTGGTCTTTTACGGAGACGGTGAGAACATCGAAGCGGGCGCTGAACAGGTCCTGCAGTTCTTTTAAGAAATCGAGGGGGATGGGGATGCCGGTATTGATCTCTTCCTTGTCACAGGCCAGGACGATCTTTTGAATTGGGTGGAATCTGACTTTTGCGGGAATGATCAGGAGAGGAAAGGGAAGGTTCCACAGATCTGTTTTTGAGGATGCTCCCATGACAACGATGAATGGTTTTTTCCACAGGCAGAAATTCTTAACATTGGAGAACAGGTTACCTGTTTCCAGATCGCTGCCCACCTGTACTTTTCCACCGGTCTGTCTTTTAAGTTCGAGCGATAAATTTTCCAGGGAATTAAAGCAGCTGTTTCGCATCTCGTCGATGACATAATCAGGGATTGGTACTGTGATGGGTATATCGGGCAGATCCAACACGTGAACAAGGTGCAGCTCTGCATCTATAAAGGCGGCCATGTCGGCTGCGTAACGGGCGGCATTGGTGGAATTTTCCGTAAAATCGACGAGCGCTATAATGGATCTCATAAAATAGGGTTTTAATTTTTTTCAGTAATTTTTTGCGTTTGTTTTGCCTGCTGTTTTGCCTGTTTGCGAAAGTAGCCGCGCAGGAGGAAATTATGTTTCAGCGCCTCCATATCCTGGTTGAAGGCATCGGTTCCCTGGCGGATATTGTCCATACTGGCATTCAATTTTGCAACAAGCGCCGGGTCTTTCAGGAGGGCGTTGACGGTGCCTTTGCCATCGGTTATGTCCTGGTGTATATCGCGTACGGTTGCGCTGAGGTCTGCGGTCAGGCGATCGATATTGGTTCCTGCGGTATTGATCTTTTCGATGGCCTGTCCGAGGCTCCAGGCGAGGCTGGAGTCTCTTAATAAGGAGCCAACGGAACCTTTGCCGGTCTTCAGGTCGCTGATGATAGTATGAAGGTCGCGGGTCATATCATTGGCATTTGCGCTGGCCTGGCTGATGTTGTTGAGGGATGACCGGATGTTACTGGCGAAGCTCTGGTCGTTGAGAATGGTCCAGAGTGCGGTGCTTTTATTGATGCGGCGGATGGTTGTTTTCAGATCTTCCGAGATCTCTGCAATATTATTATTGGTTGCGGCCAGGGTTTGAAGCATTTCATCCGTACTGACCGCTTTTGGTGTGACCAGGAGGTCTCCGGGCTGTGCCAGAGGAGCGGGTTTGGCACCGGCCGGGCCTTTTTCCGGAAGAATATTGATGACTTTGTTTCCCATCAGCCCTTCGGTGCCGAGCGCGGCGGTGGCATTTTTGTGAATATAGGGTTTCATGTCATTGTCTATGGAAAGGGTCACTTCGATGGTGGTATCGTCGATGATCTTTATGCGTTTGACGGTGCCAGCCTGGATTCCTGCAAAGCGGATGTTGTTGCCGGGCATGAGCCCGTTGACATTGGTGAACCTTGCTTTTATTTCAAAGTTGGATCCGAAGAAATTTTGGTTCTTCCCGATGATGTAGAGGGTCATTATAAAGAGGAACAGACCGGAAAGGACCAGGATCCCGAGCTTAAGATTTGATATTTTTTGATTTGCCATACCGGTTGATTTTATTCAAAGAATGGATGTATGTTCTTGTCTGGGGAGCTCATTAATTTTTCATAGGGACCTTGCGCGTAACATTTTCCATCCATGAGCAGCGCTATTCTGTCTGAAGTCATTTTTACACAGTTCATATCATGGGAAATGATGATCGAAGCCGTATGATATTTCTTTTGCATCTCGATGATGAGGCGGCTGATCTCTCTTCCTGTGATGGGATCCAGCCCGGTGGTGGGCTCGTCATAGAGTATGATCTCGGGTTTGAGGATGAGGGTGCGGGCGAGTGCGATGCGTTTGCGCATTCCGCCAGACAACTCTTCGGGCATCATATCGGCGGTCTCGGGCAGGCCGACATTTTCCAGTACTTCTTTTACGAGTACATCGATCTCCGATTGGGAAGTTTTGATCCAGTGTCTCCGCAGGGGGAATTCGAGGTTCGCTCTAACTGTCATGGAATCATAGAGTGCATTGCTCTGGAAGAGAAAACCCACTTTGGCGCGTATCCTGTCGAGCTCTTCGTGATCGAGGTCTGGTACATTCCTGTCGAAAACGAGGATCTGGCCGCTGTCCGGTCTTAAGAGGCCGATGATACATTTTATCAGAACGGATTTGCCTACGCCTGATCTGCCAAGGACCACCACATTTTCTTCTTTTCGTACCGTCAGGTTGAAATCTTTTAGAACAACATGTGGGCCAAACGATTTGCACAAGTTCTTGATAACAATTACGTTATCTTCAGGAGCGGCGAGTTGTGCCAGTGGTTGTGGCTGGAGCCCGGGTTGCGGCGGAAGATCTGGCTGATATGGTCGGGGTATTTTCATAGGTCTAATTCAAGCCAAGGAGATCTGTGATCTGGACGACTATCAGATCGATGACAAAAATGAATATGGAGGATATTACAACCGCGGAGTTAGCGGCTTTGCCAACGCCTTCAGTTCCTTTCCGGGAATTATATCCCTTGTAGCAGCCGATGATACCCACCGCAAATCCAAAAAGATAGGTTTTGATATAGGCGGGCAGGACGTCGCCGAAGCCGAAGTTGTCGATGATCTGCCGGAAGAAAAGGGAGAAGCTGGTAGTGGAACGGATATTGATCCCGACGAAAGAACCGAAGAGGGAAATGGCATCTCCGAGTATGACGAGGACGGGCAGCATGAGGGTGGAGGCGGCCACCCTGGTTACGACCAGGTATTTGAAGGGATTGGTGCCGCTCACCTCCATGGCGTCGATCTGTTCGGTGACCTTCATGGAGCCCAGCTCGGCACCCATGCTGCTGGCAATCTTACCGGCAAAGATCAGGGCTGTAATGACGGGGCCGATCTCTCTTACGATGGCGATGCCCACCATGATCGGCAATTGGGATTCGACGCCGTAGACGACGAGGGAGGGGCGCAGCTGCATCGTGAGCACCAGACCCATGATAAAACCGGTCAGCCCGACGAGCGGGAACGAGTTGTAGCCGATGATATAACATTGTCTTATCAGCTCCCGGAATTCGTATCGTGGGCGGCTGCCCTGCAGGAAATAGCGGCTTGTGAAGCGTGCTATATCACCCGCTTCATTGAGGAAGGCTTTTAATCTGGTGGGCGGGACCATATAGGTTTGTTTGTTCGGAGCTAAAGTAGATGAGTCCGGCAATGATTTTGCTGAAGCGGGTCATATCGTGGGATGATATTGCTCAGTTCATAACAGGATCGTTTGACGTTGTCAGATGCTGAAGAAGCTTTGCAGGATCGTGCTGGATTTCTCATAACGGCCCGATTTGTCTTCCAGCCGGATGCGGAAGGTTACGCCTCCGATCCTGCTGAATTCTTCCGGAGGAAAGGGCCAGTCAGGGGAGAGATGCGTGGTCTCGCTGCTCACGAAAGGCAGCACACGTTCGTGCAGCTTCTGCAACGCATGATTTCTAAGGGCTGGTTCATTTAGCTCTTCGAACTCGCCATGCGCAACGACACTCTGCCAGTTACCCATGTTATGCATGTTATCTACTTCGAAGCATACCCTGGGATGCTTTCGCATGATCTCAAGCTTCAGGCCTTCATGGCTGTGACAGTACACGTATTCTCCATCATAGGTATAGCTGATAGGCACCACATAGACCATCGTGCCATTGGAGCACCCAATGCGCCCTACGACCTGCTTGCTCAGCAGTTTTTCTATTTCCGGGATGGTTAATTTTCCAAGCATAGCTGACGATTTTTATAGGTCGAAATTAGCAGGATGTGCCGACCGGATAGATGATGGGAGTCACCCTTCTGATTGATAAACTTCATGCCGGAGGAGCCAGGGATGGTCGGGAGGTGCGAAATTTTGGGAGAAGGGCCGGGTCAGTGAAGGGGCTGAACCTGGTCATGGCATACGGGCTCTATGGGCAGGGCGATGGTAAATGCCGAGCCAGAGCCGGGCAGGCTTGCTACTGTGATCGAGCCGCCCATCAGATCGAGATATTTTTTGACGATGCTAAGGCCGAGCCCGGTGCCGGAAATACCAGTGGTGTTTTTCGCCCGGAAGAAACGTTCAAACAGGTGTTGCTGTTCATCTGCGGGTATTCCGATGCCGCTGTCTGCTACGCGGAAGCGCACCTTGTCCACGTTGAATTCAAGTTCGAACCGGATAAGGCTGGACTCGGGGGAATATTTGATGGCGTTGCTCAGCAGGTTATTCAGTATATTCCTCAGGAGGTGTTGGTCGACCATGATCGGCCGCTGTTCGCCCGTTACAGTGCACTCGATCCTTTGACCTTCCTTACAGGCTTCTTCCATGTCCTGCACTGCCTCTTCGGCCATCTTTACCAGATCTGCTGTCGAAGGATCGTTCCGAATGACCCCTTCTTCCAACTTTTCCAGCGACAGGAAGTCATTCAACAACTGCTTAAGGTTATTGACATTCGATTTGATGCGATTGATATGGCGCTGGCGTTTGTCTTCCATCTCCGGGGCGCTGTACTTCCCGATAAGATTCGTGGAGCTGAGGATGACGCTCAACGGCGTCTTGAATTCGTGGCTGGCCAGGGTGACGAACCGGGATTTCATTTCATTGAGCTGCTTTTCCCGGGAAAGCGCATGACCCATCTCCTCCTGTATGCGTATCTGGTCGCTAATATCCCTGGTGATCTTGACGAAGCCGGTCAGTTGTCCCTCCCCGCCCCTTAGTGCTGTAAATACGACGTCAGCGTGGAAGAGCGAGCCGTCTTTTCGTTTTCGGATCCCAATTGATTCATAGCTGCCGTCTGCCGCAGCCATTTGCATATTGAGTTCAGGTTCGCCACGGGCATTATCCTCATCGCTATAAAAGACGGAGATCGGCTGTCCGATGATCTCGGCCTCAGTATATCCTTTGATCTGTTCCGCTCCTCTGTTCCAGCTCATCACTCTTCCAGCCGGGTCGATCCTAAAAATTGCGTAGTCCTTTATGTGTCTTACGAGCGTCGCGAATCGCTGCTCCGCCTCTTCCAGGCCCTTTTCGGCCTCCTTCCGGCGGTTAAAATTATGGAGGATAAAAAAGCTGCACAGGCATAACAGTGTAAAGACGAAGGTCAGCAGGGCTATGATGGCGGTCCTGAGCGATGTCCGGCTGTCGTTGTTGGCTGCTTGCCGCATGGCGAGCAGCCGGCTTTCTTCCGTTTGCAGACGCAATATCCCCCCGCGCAGGCTGTCTGTGTAATTCCTTGCGGAAATGCGCTGCGGGTCCCTGCCGGAGGGCAATGCGGCTGCCGCATGTGCGCAGATGTCGATGAGGCTGTCGATCCTTGCCTGCTGAGCCGGATTATCTGCCGTCAGCTTTCTAAGTACCTCGAATTCTTTTGCCAATGACTGTATTTCCAGCCTGCCGGTCTCATAATCATGCAGGCTTGCCAGCGTCTGTTCGCTGGCATTCAGGACGACAATAGTGTGCTGCATCCAGCTGGTCGTGTCGCTAAACATTTGATTGTAGCGGACGATCATGACCAGGAGACCCGCGATGGCGCCGAGAATGATGGCCGAAAGGAGCATATATGTTCTTTTAGCAACTGGCATAAAAGCCCTGCTAAGGTAAGTCGAAACAGCAAGGAATCCTATTGAAATCGTGTCGATACTTCCCGCCCATGATCATTGTGCTGTCGAAGCGACCATTCCCGGGACATGATCGTTTCCATCCAGGTGAAACAGCTCTTGCGGAAGACGGTTACGGGTCTGCCAAAGTATTGCTGCAAGGCTTCTACCAGGTCGGGGATTGTCATGTTATCGTTGAGACCTATCTGCCTGGTAAGAAAGTCGCCAGCACCTGACCCTGTGTTTTGAGAGACATTGACTGTGTTTTCCCCGGGATTAAATTGCAACTCAATTTTCAGGAATGGGTAGCGCTTGTTAAACTCCGCCTGGACCTCGGTGAAAAGTGGTAAGGTGACGATATGTTCGCTCATAAGAATAATTTATATGTCAAATTTATTTTGATAGGGATAAGAGAGTTATGATCTGAGCCAGGCGCCGGACTGACATTCGGCTGGCGGGGTGTATGACGGATATCAGGCGGCGGGCTGATGTCCGTCAGCCAGGGACCACTGGGCCGGGATTACATTTGGAAAAAAACAAGCATTGGAAGCAGATTCTGACCTGATAAGGAAGCTAAATCAACCTGTTCCCCGTTATACGAGTTATCCTACGGTACCATTCTGGAAAGAGCAGATCGATGTGCAGGTATGGAAACAACAATTCCGGGAGCAGTTGAACAGGAGCAATGGACCGGAGGGGATCAGCCTTTATATTCATTTACCTTTTTGCGAGTCGCTTTGTATCTATTGCGGATGCAATAAAAAGATCACTACCAATCATAAAGTGGAAGAAGAGTATTTGCAGACCATTCTACAAGAATGGGGTATGTACCTGAAAATGATGGATAGTCCCCCGGTCATCCGGGAGCTTCATCTGGGCGGGGGGACACCCACTTTTTTTTCACCTGATAATCTCAATCGTCTTGTCTCGGGGTTACTCGAAAAGGCCATAGTTGGTCCGGACCACTCGTTCAGCATAGAAGGGCACCCTAATAATACAACGCGGGAGCACCTTGATGTGCTATATGGCTTAGGTTTCCGACGTATCAGCTATGGGGTGCAGGACCTGGATCCGGAGGTGCAGCGTGCCATTCATCGACTTCAGTCTTTTGAAAATCTGCGGAGGGCAACAGAGGATGCCAGGTCTGTGGGCTTTACTTCTGTCAACTTCGATCTTATTTACGGCCTTCCGCTGCAAACTATCGGCGGCCTGGCCAGGACGATCCGGGAGTGCCTCACCCTTGATCCGGACAGGATCGCCTTCTACAGCTATGGGCATACGCCCTGGCTCAATTGTGCACAACGGCTTATCGACGAGAACAGCTTGCCGGATGCGGAAAGGAAAATAGCCTTGTATGTCCGGGGAAAAGAGATCCTGACGAGGGCAGGATATGCCAATATTGGAATGGATCATTTTGCATTGCCCAAAGATGAGTTGTACAAGGCCTGGAAAGATGGCACCTTGCATCGGAATTTTATGGGCTATACGACCCAGACCAGCGAAATCCTGGTGGGGCTGGGGGTGTCATCGATCAGTGATGCGGGGACAGCATTAGTGCAGAACGATAAGACGCTGGGGGGGTACTACAGGTCTGTTCAGAGTGGCGAGCTGGCTGTGCGAAAAGGTTATTTTTTGAATGAGGAGGACCAGGTTTTTCGTCGTCATATCCTTGATATTGCGTGTAAGGGTTATACTAATCTTGGTCCTATCTGTTCGTCGCAGCTGTTGGAATGGACTCTGCCGCGACTCAGAGAGCTGGAGCGGGACGGGCTGGTGAGGCTGGATGCAGGGGGCGTGAAATTAACGGAAGCCGGATGGCCTTTCCTGCGGTATGTTTGTAAGGCGTTCGACCTGCATCTGTTGCGTGCGGCGGAGGCGGTTATTTAGTCCTTCCTGGCAAAAAGTAATTTTCCGATCCATTCGGAGGATGCAACAACTGCCTCCTTTGCGAGGCTGGCAAGCTTGAAGTTGTGGCGAATGCCGTGCCAGTCGCTGAGCAGGGCGGCCTCCAATTCTATCCTTCGCTGGCGGAGGTGCTGACGCTCCTTCTTCAGATGGCGGGAGTGTTTAATCTTCTTCATCGGTATCATTTTTAAACAGTTGATGAATTATGGCATCCATGACCGGGATCCGGATCAGCCTGTCTTTTGCCGCCCATACAATGAGTCCAAGCAAAAGATACACGGAGCCGACCAGCAGGAAGCCAAGCCAGAGCTTGTGAAGCCAGTTGCCCAGTGCGATGGCGGCAGATATGCTGGAAAAGAAAAGGCAGAACACGAAAACGAGGCTGACAACCGAACCAGTGATGACAACAGAGATCACCCCGGAAGCCTTTTCGGCTAATGCGAGCTTTGCTTCATCAACTCTTGCGTGGAGGTAATCCTTTGTGTGATCTATCAGGGTTTCGACTTTTATTAATTCTTCCATAAAATGGGTTTTTATTTATTCATGCACACTCATAACCGGTATGGTGCTATGTTTGGTAAATTTCTTTGACTGGCTGATGTGGAATTCGAAGAAGCTGTGTTTTTTTGGGAACACCATTACCAGGTCGGCTTCGTTCTTCCCCAGGTATTCCTGAATTCCATCTTCGACCTTTGAATTGCGGACATAATGAATTTCGGGATAAAGGTCTTTGAGTTGTTCTTTCCAGCCTTCGTACTTAAAGGTCTTTTGTTCTTCCGAAAGTACGGGGCCCGTTTCGACGGTAACGATATCGAATTTGGAACCGAAGTATTGGCGAAGGTCTTTGAGCAGGGGAAGGGATATGGGGATACCGGAGCCAATGTCGTCCAGATCGCAGGCTAACAGGACGCGACGGAACTGGTGAAAGGTTGCTGTTTCGGGTACGACAAGGACGGGATAATTGAGGTTATGGAGCAGAGACGCAACGGGGCTTCCGGCCAGGAATTTTTCGAAAGAGGGACCTGATGCGCCGAGCACAATGGCATAGGGTTGTATCTCCTGGCATAGCTCCTTCATTTTGCCGGTGACGCTGCCCACCTCTATTCGGATATCCACTTTGATCGTGTTGTTAGTACGTTTCTGCAGATCGAACTGCAGTGCTTTCAGTGAGGTGTTGCTGGATTCCACCATTTCCTCGTAGAGGGCTTCGGTCATGACCATGTCGGCAGAAGTTATGGGTATTTCGATGACATGGACGAGGTGGAGACTTGCCCTGATCGCCTGGGCAAGGTTTGCCGCGTAACGGGCCGCGTTGTCGGAACAAGTTGAGAAATTAACGGGGATGACTATAGATTTCATATTTTTCTTTTTATAAAGGTATTTGAGGGTAAAAGGCTGTTTTATGACGGGGATTGCCGGGGGACATGAGAATGGTCAGGTTGGCTTGTTTGTGATCTTGTGTGGGTATTCCAATCGGAAATAATCGTAGCAATAGAGCAGACCGAGGGTAAGCCCTATGATACCGATGAGCAGTTCGACGCTATAGATGGAGCTTGTCGGATCATGGGGTATGAATATGCTGAATGCGAGCATCAGCAAACCTCCGATCAGGTCACCTCGCCAGCGACGGGCATGCCTGGCAAGAACCAGTGAACCTATAATTTTGATAAGCCCTTTGACGGCCATCCAGGGAATAATAATGAAGGGGAAGATAAACAAGGTGAAAACGGGATCCAGGAGCAGGAGGCTACAGAAGCAGAGGTCCGCGATACACTCCGCGATGCGCCATGCTCTTTCCCTGAAATTACCGTCGAGAATAGAAAGGGCCAGCAGCAGGAGGCCGTCCAGGAGAAGGGCCAGGCCGGAATAGCGGATAATGACCAGATAGGCAAGTGAGGGGCTCAACAGGGCGGTTACGCCGAGTAGGAGCCAGATACATCCTGCAACAAGCAGAAGCCGGTCGATATGAGTGTTTTTCATAATCAACTATTTCTTTTCTTAAAGGAACGAATTCTTTTTTCTGCAGATGATGACCGGAGTCAGGCCCAGGGGTGATTTAATCATATAGTGTCCTGACTTCGATCAGGAAATGGCCTTATGTGTCGGCGTATTTTTACAAAAATTCAATAGCATGCAAAAAGGAAAGTATATGTCGGCCGGGGAAGCGTTGTCGGTTGTTCAGACGGGCGACAGGGTTTTTATCCATGGGAGCGCTGCGACACCGGTGCCGCTCGTAAAGGCTTTGCAGGCGCGTCATGCAGAGTTGCATCATGTAGAGTTGATCAGCATCACTACTATGGGTGACCTGGATTTTGATAACCCCTTGTGGCGGGAGAGTTTCTTTTTCAATTCCCTTTTTGTATCGGCGAATACGAGGGAGGTGGCAAACAGCATGAATGGAGACTATGTCCCTATTTTCCTGAGTGAGATCCCTCAGCTTTTCAAGCGAAACATCCTGCCGATCGACGTAGCATTGATCCAGGTCTCGCCGCCGGATGCGCATGGCTATTGTAGTCTTGGGACTTCTGTGGATATAGCGCGTGCTGCAGTGGATTCTGCGCATCATGTGATCGCGCAGGTGAACCCGAGGATGCCAAGAACACATGGGGACAGCTTCCTTCATATCAGGGACATCGATTCGATGGTATTTCACGAAGCGGAGCTGCCGGAGCTAAGGTATGGTCTTACGGAGAGCCCGGTCGTCCAAAAGATCGCGCATAATGTCGCGTCGCTGATCGAGAACGGCGCCACGCTTCAGCTGGGCATCGGGAATATACCGGACCAGGTTCTGAAAAATCTGCAAGGGCACAAGGACCTGGGGCTACATACGGAAATGCTGTCGGATGGCGTGATCCCGCTGATCGAATCGGGAGTGATCAATAATCGGAAAAAGAAACTTAATGTGGGTCGTTCCGTGACGGCTTTTATGAATGGAACGCGGAAATTGTTTGATTTTGTCGATGACAATCCGGAAGTGCGGGTAATGGATATTGCATACGTCAATGATACGAGCATCATCAGGCAGAATCCAAAGGTAACGGCGATAAACAGTGCTATAGAGGTCGATCTGACCGGTCAGGTCTGTGCGGATTCGATGGGTACTTATCAATATTCGGGTATTGGCGGACAGATGGATTTTATCAGGGGGGCTTCGTTGTCAGAGCATGGACTGCCGATCATTGCCATGCCTTCGGTCACTTCGACCGGTATTTCGAGGATCGTGCCTTTCCTGAAGGAAGGGGCGGGGGTGGTGACGACGAGGGGACATGTGCATTGGGTTGTGACGGAGTATGGGAAAGTGGATCTTTTTGGGAAGAACCTTAAGCAAAGGGCGCAGTCGCTGATAGGGATAGCGCATCCGGAGCACCGGGAGTGGCTGGAAAAGGTTTTTTATAAGAGGTTCAAAGCTGCAGGGGTCGCCGGGCATTAATGCGGGCGGCTTTTGGGAGCGGGGGTTTTGTGGTGATGAGTGGTTGGTGCGTGCCCGGTGAGCTTGTTTAAAAAAGGAGGTTTTGTAGTTTTTGAATGTCTTTTATATGGATCTTACCTTCCTGGATGTCGATGAGCTTTTCTGATTTGAAGTCGCTGAGGGTTCGGATCAGGGATTCGGTGGCGGTGCCGATGTATTGAGCCACGTCTTCGCGGGAGATGGAGAGGGCTGTTGGGGCGCTGTTTTTGGATTGGGCAGCCGGAGACGTTATTTTGGATTGCGCAGCGGGAGATGAGAATTTTGCGTGGATATCGAGGAGTCCTTTTGCCACGCGTTTGCGTAAGGAGCCATAGGCGAGGCTGAGTAGTCTCTCTTCTTTTTCCTGGACATTGAGGGCTATGAGCTTTATGAATTTTGCTGCTACCTGGAGGTCCTGGTAGAGGGCATTAAGGAACTCATCTTTTGGGAATACTGCGAGTTCCGCATCTTCGAGTACGAGAGCGGAGTCTTCATAGGGGTTATTTTCCAGGAGGGAAAGGTAACCGATATAGTCGCCGGGAACGTACAGGTTGGTGATATATTCTTTTCCGTCCTCGTTGATACGAAAGGCCTTGATCTTCCCGCTTTTGAGTAAAAAAAGAGACTTTGGCCGCTTGCCTTCCTGATAGAGGAACATTTTTTTCGACAGCTCCTGTGTCTCGGCCGTCTTTGCGTCGAGTCGAAGAGTGCCGGACTCGCGGAGATCAGAAATGAGCTCACTGGCCCCTTTCTCATCGCTTGAATATTTACCGTGCAGGATATCGTATTTTTTTAGCCTGATCTCAATGGCGTTGAGCAGCTCGATATCATCAAAAGGTTTGGTGATATAGTCGTCGGCACCCATCTCCATGCCTTTGCGGAAGTCCGAGCGTTCCGTCCTGGCTGTAAGAAAAATGAAGGGGGTGTCGAGGGTCGAGTCATTCTTGCGCAGCAGGTGGAGGACGCCATAGCCGTCCAGCTCGGGCATCATGATATCGCAAATGATCAGTTCGGGTTTTTCTTTGAGTGCTGTTTCAACGCCTTTTTTGCCGTTGGGGGCGGTGAAAACTTCGTATCCCGCAAGGGTGAGGATCTCTGCAATATTTTCCCGGATATCGTCATGGTCGTCGATTACGAGCAGTCTGCGCATGAAAGTAAGATTGGGTGATTTGTTTTGCAATAGTACAAAATTTAAGGGGGTTCAGCAAGTGACGAGGATCAGCGGATACCCTGATCGGGGTCATAAGAACGGGGGCGGGGGGCCTGTAAATTGCCGGCTATTTCAGGTTAACTATGGATACTACGATCAAAAAAGACATATTATGCAGTCATTGCGGCGAAAGATGCCCGAAAGACCCGATCCGGGAAGAAGATCGGGTCTTTTGCTGCGAGGGCTGTCTGCTGGTGTATCGGCTGCTGGACAGCAATGGGCTCTGCAACTATTACCAGCTGAACGCGCATCCGGGGATCAACCGCCGCATGGCGGTCCGAAGGGATAAATTTGCTTTTCTTGACGATGTAAAGATAGCCGCCGGGCTTGTCAGCTTTCAGAATGAAAGTGAGGTTCATGTCCAGTTCTTTTTGCCCCAGATCCATTGCAGCAGCTGTCTGTACCTGCTTGAGCAGCTGCCACACCTGGAGCGGGGAGTGGTATCCTCCCGGGTTGATTTTGCGGCCAAACAGGTGTCGCTGATCCTGGACAGTAAGACCGTGTCGCTGAGAAAAGCGGCGGAATTGCTGACCTCGCTGGGGTATGAGCCCTATATCAGCCTGAAGGATCTGGGCCAGCCGAAACAAGGGGTAGACAAGGGTTTGCTGTTACAGCTGGGGGTTGCCGGCTTTTGTTTTGCCAATATCATGCTGATCAGCTTCCCGGAGTACCTGGGGCTGGATCATTCCGAGCAGGCCATTCAACGGGTCTTCCGTTACCTGAACCTCCTGTTCTCCCTGCCTGTGGTCTTTTACAGCGCCCGACCTTTTTATCTGTCGGCATGGAAGGGATTACAGCACCGGTTCTTAAATATTGACGCCCCGATCGTGCTGGCTATCTGGGTGACATTTATCCGGAGTATCCGGGAAGTCGTGGCGGGCAGCGGGTCTGGTTATTTCGACAGCATGGCGGGGATCGTCTTTTTTATGCTGGCGGGCCGGTTCTTACAGGACAGGACCTACCGGCGGCTGTCGTTCGACCGGGACTACCGATCGTATTTTCCGGTGGCGGTGACGGTGGTGATGCCCGATAAGGCGACGGGAAAGGAGTCTGATCTTATAAAAGCGATGCCGGACATCAGGTCGGGGGATACCTTGCGGATCTTCAGCGGGGAGCTGATACCTGCGGATGGTATCCTTACGCGTGGCAAGGCCCTGATCGACTATAGTTTCGTGACCGGGGAATCGCAGCCGGTGGAAAAACAAATGGGGGAGATCGTTTATGCGGGAGGGCGGCAGACGGCTGCGGCAATCGAGATACTGGTAGTGAAGGAAGTGGCGCAGAGCTATCTGACGCAGCTGTGGAACCGAAAGGAAAGAGGCGGGTCGGCCAGGAACCCCGGTGGCGACTTTTCTTTTGTGCATCCGCTGAGCCGGTGGTTTACCTGTATCGTCCTGGCGATTGCCGCCGGGGCAGCGTGGTACTGGGGCTTACGCGATCCGGGCAGGGTATGGAGTGTTGTTACAGCTGTGCTGATCGTGGCATGCCCGTGTGCGTTGCTGTTGTCGAGTACGTTTACCAATGGAAATTTATTGCGCATCCTGGGGCGGCATCATTTTTATTTGAGGAATGCGGCCGTGATCGAAAGGGTTGCTACTGCCGATCATATAGTCTTTGATAAGACGGGGACCCTCACTGAAGCCAGGAGGCAGGAGGTATCTTATACGGGGGAGAAGCTTACAGAGGATCAGGAATTCCTTATAGTAACGTTGGCTGCGCAGTCCAGTCATCCGCTGAGCAGGATGCTTGCGCGGCGTTTAATGGAGGAGGGGAGAAGCGGAGCGATGCGGGGAGATGGGAGCTGCAGCATATTGGGTTTTCGGGAGACGGAAGGGCAGGGAGTGGAAGGTTTTGTTTATGGGGAAAGGGTTGCGCTGGGGTCGCTGGATTTTATAAGAAGGATGGTCGGGGATATTGATAAGAGCTGGGGCGCAGGGGGAACCGGCACAAGAGTTTATGTGGCCATTGGGGCGAGGGCGATGGGATGTTATGATATATCGAACCATTACCGGGACGGTCTGGGGGAGCTGGCGAAGGCTATACGGGGGAAGATGCCGGTATCTGTGCTATCGGGGGACAATAACCGGGAGTCGAAGAATCTTCAGGAGATCCTGGGGCAGGATACGATCTTATTATTCAATCAGACCCCGAAGGGGAAGTCGAGGTATATCGAGCATTTGCAGCGGGTGGGTAAACGGGTTATGATGATCGGGGACGGTCTCAATGATGCGGGGGCTCTTGAGCAAAGTGATATTGGGATCGCGGTGACGGAGGACTGTAATAATTTTACGCCGGCGAGCGATGCTATCCTGCGGGCCGATGAATTGCGGCGATTACCTGTTTTTATCCGGCTTTGCCAGGTGGGCAAGCGGATCATTCTGGCAAGTTTTATCTTATCCATCTTTTATAACCTGATCGGACTGTTCTTTGCGGTGAGCGGGGCTTTGTCGCCACTGGTTGCGGCGATACTTATGCCGTCCAGCTCTCTTACTATTTTGCTCGTGACCTATAGTTGCAGCAATGCGGCCGCGAGGTGGATGAGGCTTTGAGCGGCTGAGTAAAATCAGGTTTAGCCCTGATCGTTGTCATCCCGGGGGCCGGGGGGGCAGAATAAATTTACAAATCAAATAGCTGAATCTCTAATATGAGCGTCATTATTCTGTTGTTAATCGCCAGTCTTTCCGTAGCCCTGATCTTTTTAGGGGCTTTTATCTGGAGTGTCCGGAACAAACAATTTGATGATGACTATGCTCCCCCGCGCAGGATCCTTTTTGATGACAAGCCGTCAACTACTCCTACGACTAAAACAAACCCAACAAATCAATAAATATGCAGGTAGAAAAATTCTATTACGACAACCGGACGGTCAAGTGGTTTGCTTATGCTGTAGTGGTCTGGGCCATTGTGGGAATGCTGGCGGGCTTATGGGCGGCTATAGAGCTGTATTACCCGGCGTTGAGCATGGGAATGCCGGCGACTACGTTTGGCCGTATGCGGCCCGTACACACCAATGCTGTCATCTTTGCTTTTGTAGGCAACGGAATATTCATGGGTGTGTATTATTCCTTACAGCGTCTTTGTAAGGCGAGGATGTTCAGCGATCTGCTGAGCAAGCTGCATTTCTGGGGCTGGCAGGCTATTATCGTGACCGGGGCGATAACCCTTTGGATGGGGAAGACGAGCGGGAAGGAGTATGCGGAATTGGAATGGCCGATCGATATTGCGATAACCATCGTATGGGTGATCTTTGGTATCAATATGTTCGGCACGCTGATCAAACGCCGGGAGAAACATATTTACGTAGCGATCTGGTTTTATATTGCCACCTGGGTAACGGTAGCGATGCTGCATATCGTCAATTCGATAGAGCTGCCGGTAACGATGTGGAAGAGTTATAGCTGGTATGCGGGTGTGCAGGATGCGTTGGTTCAGTGGTGGTATGGTCACAATGCGGTGGCCTTCTTCCTGACGACGCCTTATCTCGGTCTCATGTATTATTTTCTGCCGAAGGCGGCCAACCGGCCTATCTATTCCTACCGGCTGTCCATCATTCACTTCTGGTCGCTGATCTTTATCTATATCTGGGCGGGCCCGCATCATTTATTATATACTGCGCTGCCTGACTGGGCACAGTCGCTGGGGGTTGTCTTTTCGATCATGCTGATCTTCCCCAGCTGGGGTGGTATGCTGAACGGTTTGTTTACGTTGCGGGGAGCCTGGGACAAGGTAAAGGAGGAGCCGGTGCTGAAGTTTCTTGTAGTAGCCATCACCTGTTATGGTATGGCTACGTTCGAAGGTCCTATGCTTGCTCTCAAGAATGTCAATGCTATCTCTCACTTCACGGACTGGACGATTGCCCATGTGCATGTCGGTGCGCTGGGGTGGAATGGCTTTTTGACGTTTGGTGTCCTGTACTGGCTGATCCCCCGGATGTGGAATACGACACTTTATTCCAAAAAGCTGGCCGGCACGCATTTCTGGATCGGAACGATCGGCATCATCCTGTATGTGGTTCCGTTGTACTGGGCGGGTTTTACCCAGAGCATGATGTGGAAAAACTTTACGGAAGAGGGGCAGCTGAAGTTCCAGTTCCTGGAAACGGTGACTCATATCATCCCGATGTATATCACCCGTAGTCTTGGCGGGACCCTGTACCTGATCGGGGCGTTGATCATGGTCTATAATTTACGCAAGACGATAGCAAAGGGCCAGTTCGTGGCCAATGAGGCTGCGGAGGCGGCGCCGCTGGCGCAGGTGGTCCCGACGCACGGGAAGTCCTACTGGCACCGCTGGATCGAGAGAAGGCCCATGCAGATGCTGGTGTTCAGCCTGATCGCAGTGGCGATCGGCGGATTGATCGAGCTGGTGCCGACCTTCCTGGTGAGATCAAATATTCCGACGATCAGCAGCGTGAAGCCGTATACGGCACTGGAGCTGCACGGGCGGGATATCTATGTGCGTGAAGGGTGTTACCTGTGTCATTCGCAGATGATCCGGCCTTTCCGGGATGAGGTGGCGCGTTATGGCGAGTACAGCAAGGCGGGAGAGTTCGTCTATGATCATCCCTTCCAGTGGGGGTCGAAGAGGACGGGGCCTGATCTGGCGAGGATCGGCGGAAAGTATCCGGATAGCTGGCATTTCAATCACATGCTCGATCCTCAATCGATGTCACCGGGGTCGATCATGCCTTCGTATGTATGGCTTTTCGATCATGAGATCGATACGGTGATCACCTATAAGATGATAAAGTCGATGCAGACGCTGGGAGTACCATATCCGGAAGGATATGCAGAACGGGCGAACGAGGACCTTGTCAAACAGGAGCAGAGCATCAAGACTACTTTGAAGGGAGACAAGATCAGCACGGGTCAGAATAAGGAGATCGTTGCGCTGATAGCCTATCTGCAGCGGATGGGGCAGGACATAAAAGCGGCGCCGAAGCAGCAGACGGCGTCGGCCAACGATGGCCATGCGGTCATGGGCAACTAAAACAACAAAAACAGATCGATATGAAATTCATCAATTACCTGGAGAAGATCAGCGGGGTGAGCGTATACGGGATGACGTCCTTAATCATATTCGGGGTTTTCTTTTTGGGAATGCTGATCTGGGCGATAAAGGCAGATAAGGGGATGATCGAAGAGATCAGGCAGATCCCGCTCGACTAATCAATGTCTCATTTTAAAATCATGTATATGTTCAATACTACTTCATCTTCTTTATCCAATCCATTTGTCTGGATAATGATCGGAGTGATCGTCTTTTTGTTGATCGTAATAAAATCACTTGCCGCTGTCCTGTTGAATGCGGCGCGCAGTGCCAGGGAGACGGAAAAGGGGCCGGTGAAAAGCGGGCTGCCGGCAGAGTTCGGGGCGCCGGTAAAGAGCGGGTTGCCGGCAGAGATAGCGGCGCCGGTAAAGAGCGGGTTGCCTGTGGCAGGCGGCGCGGCGGTGATAGCAGGGCCTATTGTGAACGGGGTGAGCGACACGGCTTTTTATTTCATGATCGCTGTGATCGGAGTTGAGATCCTGGTCATCCTTTACCTGGTCTACAATATCAACATTTTACTGAAAAGAGAGGCGGTGGCGGCAGCCGCTGCTGGCGAAGGTGTTGTCGGGACAAGGTCTGTCTTTTCGTTTGGGAAGTGGTGGACAAAAGTGAACAAGTTCAGACCGGTGGAAGAAGAGGCTGCCATGGATCTGGGTCATGATTACGACGGGATCAGGGAGCTGGATAATAAGCTTCCTCCGTGGTGGCTATATGGTTTTTATTGTACGATGATCTTTGCGGCGATATATCTATGGAGGTATCATGTTTCGCATACGGCGCCGTTGCAGGATGAAGAATACCGGATCTCGGTAAATCAGGCTGCGATACAGAAGGAAGCTTATCTGAAGAAGGCGGCCAGCAGCGTAGACGAGAATACGGTGAAATTGCTGACGGGCGCAGCTGACCTCGAAGCGGGGAAGGCTGTTTTTCAGACCACCTGTTTTGCCTGTCATGGGAAGGGTGGAGAAGGCGGTGTGGGTCCCAATCTTACCGATGCGTACTGGTTGCATGGGAGCTCGATACAGGAAGTATTCAAAACGATCAAATATGGCTGGCCGGATAAGGGGATGAAGAGCTGGAAGGATGATTATTCCCCGGTGCAGATAGCGGAGATCGCCAGTTATGTAAAGTCACTGGCGGGGACGAATCCGCCGAATGCCAAGCCGCCCCAGGGGGTATTGGTCAAATGACAAGGGAAATTGGTCAAATGACAAGGGAAATTGGTCGGTTCACAAGGGACATTGGTCCAATAAAATACGAGTAATCGGTAAACATGGAGACTGTTGATCAAATTAAGCCTGAGCCGGAGGAATCCTTCAGGGATCATCTTGCAACGGTGGATGCCGCGGGGAAAAGAAACTGGATATATGCTCAGAAACCGAAGGGTAAATGGTACAGTCTGAGGTCGTATATCAGCTGGGGCTTTTTCCTGCTTTTCTTTACTCTGCCATTTATTTATATAAACGGGCAGCCGCTGTTCCTCTTCAATATACCGGGAGCGAAGTTCATTCTTTTTGGGAAGGTGTTCTGGCCTCAGGATTTTTTCATCTTCGGGCTGACGATGGTGACCTTTATCATTTTTGTGATCCTGTTCACGGCTGCATTTGGCCGGCTTTTCTGTGGCTGGGTCTGTCCGCAGACCATTTTTATGGAGATGCTTTTCCGAAAGGTGGAGTATCTGATCGAAGGGGATGCAGCGGAGCAAAAGCAACTGGCGAAGGCTCCCTGGATGGGTTCGAAGATAAGGAAGAAGGTGATGAAGCATGGGGCCTTCTATCTTTTGTCGTTCATTATCGCCAATACATTTCTGGCTTATATCATCGGGGTGAAGGGACTTGGGAAGATCATCAGCGAGCCGGTGACGGAACATATCCCGGGTTTGTTGTCCATTCTGTTGTTTTCCGGTGTATTCTATGCGGTGTACGCCTATTTCCGGGAGCAGGTCTGTACGACGATATGTCCATATGGCCGTCTTCAGAGCGTGCTGCTTGACAGGAATTCGATGATCGTGGCCTATGACTATAAACGGGGTGAGCCGAGGGGTAAGTTCAGTAAGAAAAAAGAAGTATCGCTGGGGGATTGTATCGACTGTTTCCAGTGTGTAAAGGTCTGTCCTACGGGGATCGATATCCGAAACGGGACGCAGATGGAATGTGTGGGCTGTACGGCCTGTATCGATGCGTGTAATCATATGATGGAGAAGACGGGGCGGCCCCTTAACCTGATCCGGTATGCTTCGGAGAATGGTATTTCCGGGCACGAGCCGTTGCGATATACGATGCGGATGAAGCTGTATACCGGGCTTCTTGCGTTGCTGGTGGTCATCCTGTCGGCCCTGTTACTGAGCAGGAAGGATGTGGATGCAACGGTGATGAGGGCTCCGGGGATGTTGTTCCAGGAGAGGGGGAAGGACAGTGTGATGAATCTGTATATGGTCAAGGTCGCCAATAAGACGATCCGGGAGGTGCCTCTGGAGGTGCGTCTGGAAGGCATGGGCGGACAGGTGGAGATCGTCGGGGGAGCGACTATCCCTGTCAAAAGGGAAGAGGAGGGGGCGGGTAATTTCTTTGTGGTATTACCGCGGAGTATGATCAAAGCGAGGAAGACAAGGATAAGGCTTGGGCTTTATGAAGGCAGCAGAAAGATCGATGAGATCAGGACGAATTTTCTGGGGCCGGTGGCAGGAGATGGAGATTAGTACATTAAAAATATAGATATGAACTGGGGAAATAAGTTATTGCTGGTATTTGTCATTTTTGGAGGGATGATCTCCTATATGGTTTATCGCTGTATGCAGACACCAGTGGACCTGGTATCCAGCCAATATTATAAAGACGAGCTGGCGTATCAGAACGTGATCGATGGTACACGGCAGGCGGATGGCTTGTCGGAAAAGCTGTCATTGGAGGAAGCGGATGGAGCTGTCCGGCTGACCCTGCCTGTGGAGATGAGGGGTAAGGAGGTAAAGGGAAGAATTGTCTTTTATTGTCCTAATGATGCGGCGCGGGATCGTATCATTCTGCTTAATACTGATGGAATGGGGCGACAGGAGATCGTCAAGGGGGCTGTGCCAAACGGACATTATACGGTGAAGGTGAGCTGGGAGAGCGGAGGTGTGGATTATTTCACTGAGCGGCCTTTTGTCATTCAATAAAATATTCAATTATGTGGCAATCATTTCTGGCGGCATTTAGTATCGGTATGCTCGGCAGCATGCATTGTGTCGGGATGTGTGGTCCGCTTGTCCTGGCTCTGCCGGTACGAAATATGGGAGCAGGACAGAGGGGATTGAGTGTCGGATCGTACCATCTTGGGCGGATCGGTATCTATTCCTTAGCCGGGCTCTTATTTGGTTTATTGGGAAGACGCGTGTACCTGGCGGGGTGGCAGCAGACTATGTCTGTTGGACTTGGGGTGTTGCTGCTCGTGTGGATACCGGCGAAAGGATTTCGGCTGCATGGCCGGATGCCGGCCCGGGTAAATAAATTTTATTGGGGATTAATGGGGTGGATGACGCGTCTGTGGCAATCTCCTTCCCGGGGTAAATTTTTTTTGATGGGTATGGGCAATGGTCTGCTGCCTTGTGGAATGGTCTACCTGGCTATTGCTGGGGCGCTGACCAGCTCATCTTTAATTCAGGGGATGGGTTTTATGTTTTTTTTTGGTCTGGGAACTTTGCCCCTGCTGCTGATCCTGCAGATGTCCGGCATGATGGTCAGTGTCACTTTTCGCCAACAGGTAAGAAAGGCTCTGCCCTATCTTACAGCATTGGTGGCGATCCTGCTTATTCTCCGGGGATTGAACCTGGGAATTCCTTTTGTCAGCCCCATGTTAGCACCCGGGCAAGGACCTATAGTTGAATGTCATTAGAGCGGTCGGGTAATTCAACCGTGACGCAGGTGCCTTCGCCAAGCGTGCTTTCGAGGCTGATGGTGCCATGAAGCAGGTCGAGGTAACGACGGACGATATGGAGGCCCAGGCCGGTGCCTTCGATATTGAGAGCATTGCCACCGCGGAAGAAACTGCTGAAAAGGTGCTGCCGGTCCTCTTCTGAAATACCGATGCCTTTATCACAAACAGACAACGTGATGCTGCCCTGTGACAATTGTTCCGCCTGTAATTGGATGGGAGTGCCTTCTGGACTGAATTTTACGGCGTTGCTGAGCAGGTTGATGAGGATGTTCTTTACCAGGCGCCGGTCACTGGTAGGGACCAGATCCCCGGTGTACCGGCACTGGATCACCTGGCCCTCTTTAGCCAGGGATTGCATCTCTTCGGTGACCTCTTCGAGGAGCTCTTTAAGCGGAAAAGGGCCCGGTTCGGCCATGACCCGGCCTTCTTCGAGTCTTCCGAGGGAAAGAAAATCTTCCAGGAGGACGTTCAAATGTTTGACGGCATCTTTTGTCCGTTTGATGTGTTTGTCCCGTTTGTCCTGGTCTTCGGTAAGCGTATAACGGGATAACAGGTTGGCAGAGGAAAGAATGGTGCTGAGCGGAGTGCGGAATTCGTGAGATGCCATCGACACGAAGCGGGATTTGATCTCATTCAATTCTTTTTCCTTGCTGAGGGCTTCGTTCAGTTCAACCTGGGATCTTTCGAGTTCCTGGAGGGCTTCCCGTAAAATTGCAGTGCGTTGTTCGACTTTGGCTTCCAGGTCTGTATTTAGTCTGCGTATGTCAGCTGTGATCGTCTCCAACTGCTGCTGACGACTGATGAGTTCCTGCTCATTGCGTTTCCGCTGCGTGATATCGACGATGAATGCGATGACATACAGTACGGTGTTCTGCCGGTAATAGCCGAGGCTGACCTCTACCGGGAATTCCGTACCATCTTTTTTGCGGGCGAACAGGTCGCGGCCATGCCCCATCGTACGATGCCCCGGATTTTTATAGAAGCCCTGCCTGTCTTTTTCATGACGGTGATGAAAGCGCTGGGGGATCAGGACGTCGATAGACTCGCCCGGAAGTTCATCCCGATTATAGCCGAACAGGCTATAAGCTGCGGGATTTAGTAATACGATCTTTCCTTTTTCATCGGTGAGGATAATACCTTCGGTGGCATGATCAAATAAAGCCCTGGTCTGTTGTTGTTCGGCCTCGATAGCCCTATACAATTTTTTAACATACAAGACGAAAACAATTGCCAGGATGATGATGACCAGAGAGAACGAGTGCTGCAGAATGAGCTGATGCCTGTCAATTCCCTCAGGCTGGTAAAAAGATGCAACAATGACCAGGACGATCCCGATCGCCCCGAACAACCGGGTATAACCATCTTTATGAAGGAAGATGGTTAACAGGATCGCAATAATAAACCCGCCGTCGAAAAAGCTGTAGGAAGGGTTCAGGTATTGCAGTACGGCGGATGTCAGAGCGACAATGAAACAAAACAAAAGTACGTGATAGGCCTTTTCCTTAAACATATATGTTCTTCATTCAGGTTAGAAATATTTTACGAGGGCTATATGGCCCAGGGCATCGAGCTTGCCTTTATCGACCCATTCGACCTGGCCGCCGTGTTCCAGTACTTTTTCTATGATGTTATCAACACGGTCATGCAGATAGAATTTGTCAATTGGGGGCAGAGCTCTTGGACCGGACGGGTCCGACCAATTGCGTTCGACAATGAGAAGACGGTTATTCCTCTTGCGGACTTCCCTGCAAACCTGCTCAATTCCTGTCGCAAGTTTGCCCGCTTCAAGGGCGGCGGTAGCGTGTTGCAAGGCGATCTGCTGGCGAAGCTGATTCCAATCGTCGAGGTAGGGCTGTAAGACATCCTTTAGCTCCTGTTCACCTGCGTTGATACAATTTTTGCGGATGCTGACAATGATGTGACGGCCATTGCTGGTAAGGCTTGAAAAATGGCCGATGACCTTGGTGGTTGCAATAACGAAAACCGGTAAGGGATCTGCATTCAGAATAATAGATAGTCCATCGTCCATATGCTGCAGAAATTTGTCAAGGATTATTTGTTTGCGGGCGGCGGGATCGGAAAAATTGCCGGTCTTTTCAGCCACATCATTGTAGTAAGCATATATCGTCTTCAGCGCGTTGTTCTTTATGAGTTTGAAATGAGTGCCATCGCTACGGTACATTTTGGACCGGCGACCGCTCAGAAGGAGAACCAGGAACTGGACTTTCTCTTCCGGGCCGATGGTCAGATCACGGATGCGGAATGTACTGTCGATCACGACCTGTGGTTTAAGGGATTGTTCAAGATACATTATTTTTTCTGTTTCAGCCGAGACAAACAGAGCGATACTCTTTTTATGGGTGGACCAATTCAGGTCCATGATCATTTTCTGTAACCTGTTTACGACAGGCAGGGCGATATCACGCGGATATTCTGCCATCAACTGGCGGGCAGCATGAGCCTGGGCTTCCTTCAGGGTCAGATCGATCTCGCCTTTTGAGGTGGTCTTTGGCTCAAACGGCAGCGTGATAACGAGTGTCGGCGCACAAGTCAATGGCTGCAGGTGTTGTTTTGGCTTCTCAAATATGGCGTGTGCTTTCATGATTAAAAGTTTATGGATTAAAGATATTTAGAATGAGTTAGAGAAACCCTGAGAAATGTCATGGTAGCAGGTGATTATGCTCAATGCCGGGACGGCCGAACTATTGTTACTTTATAATAAACTTTGTGAAATGGAAAAGAGAGGATATTGGATCGGGCTGGTCTTATTCTGCGTCGCTGCCGGTCCGGTATCGGGGCAGCAGGCTGGACCTGTCTGGTGTGCCGAGGGAGAAGGGGCGGGAGCTTTGCGGAAAGTACTTATGAGGGCATTGGACAGTGCGGCTCTGAATGGATTGGATAGTCGTGATTATCTCCCTGGTCCCCTGGAGTGGGCCGATTCGATGGTGAATTCGGGTAAGATGGAAAAGCAGTGGCCTGACTGGGATCGTTGGTTTACTGAGGCGGGGCTGGCCTTTTGCCGCGATCTGTATCTCGGATCGGGTATAAGCAAACGGATCAGCTATGACGGGATTTCGGGGCAGTTGACAGGAAGGGATGAGCAGTATCTGGCCAAGGGGCTGGCGCGGGTCAGTACGGGGACGGCCTTACAGGAATGGATAAATGGACTGATACCGGTTGACCGGGACTATAGTATCATGCGGGACTCTCTGGCGATGTACCGGGCATTGGGGCAATCGGATCGCGCCGGGAGGCTATCATGGGCGATGAATATATACCGGTGGATGCATCATTTCCGATTCGACCGGATGATCGTGGTGAATATTCCTTCGGCGGACCTGAGGTATTACAGGGGGGACAGTCTTAGTCTATGTATGAAGGTGGTGGCGGGGCAGCCGTCCAAAAGGACGCCCCGGTTTGCGGCCTGGTGTAATGGGATAGTATTATATCCGTATTGGAATGTGCCGCGCAAGATCGCTGTCAGGGAATTGTTGCCGTTGTTCAGGAAATCACCGGAGCTGATAGAGACGATGGAAATGGAGGTGGTGGATAACCGTGGCCGAAAGATAGACCCTTCGGAGATCAAATGGGCTTCGTATACGGCGGCTAATTTCCCATATGAAATAAGGCAAACGCCCGGCTGTTATAATGCGCTGGGGGTGATCAAATTCAATATTGTTAGTCCGTTCGATGTGTATATGCACGATACGAATTTAAAAAAGGCATTTACCTCGGCCAATCGATATTTTAGTCATGGCTGTATCCGGCTGGAACGGCCCATCGATCTGGGGCGGTCGCTTCTGGAGAACCGTCTGGACACTACTTATCTGCTATCGTGTTTCAGGGATCAGAAGCCGGTACCGGTTGCGATAGGGAAGCCGGTGCCTGTATTCGTGGTTTACCAGACGGTGGGGGTCGACCCGGGCGGGAAGCTGGTCTGGTACAAAGATATTTATCAGCTTGGGTATTGATCATGAAGAACTGCTCAGGATGAATGAGCTGAGCGGTGGTAAAACAGGTGTTTTGCTGTCTCTGCTGTCGCAATATATAACAGGACGATGCCACCGATGGCTGCATAGTAGGAGCCGGGCAGCCTGACAAAACCCAGCATGCCTGCCAATGGCGTCAGCGGCAATAAGACGGTGATCAGCACAATTGCAGCTGTCGACAATAAGAGCCATTTCCCCGGATGGCTGCGGTAGAAGGGTTGCGAGGTTCGTACTACCAGCACGATGAGGGCGGCAGAGATGACGGATTCCAGGAACCAGGCCGTGCGGAACTGTTCCTTGCTGGCCTTTAGCCAGTACAACAATACACCGAACGTTGCGTAGTCGTATACGGAGCTGATGATCCCAAAAACGATCATGAACCGCCGGATAAAGTGGAGGTTGATGCGGCGTGGTTTTACTGTCAGCGAGGGGTCGACGGTATCGGTGGCGATTGTCATCTCGGGGATGTCGGTC
>DATJJA010000057.1:0-35807 GCA_035492595.1 Puia sp. | reverse complement strand
GGCGGGTGATCGCTGCGGGTTTTTTGCGGCCCTGTATTATAAGGTAACGGCAAAAGTAAAGGAGGGGATTGAGAAAGGTCAGTTCGAGGATGGGGCGCGGATGGAAAAGCTGGATGTGCTGTTTGCCAACCGTTACCTGGATGCGCTGGCCAGCTGGAGATCGGGTGGGGAGCCTTCGGCTTCGTGGAAGATCGCTTTTGAGGCTTGCAGGAGCCGGTCGGTGCTGGTGTTGCAGCATCTGTTGCTGGGCATCAGTGCGCATATCAATTTTGATCTGGGCATTGCCGCGGTGGAGACGATGAATGGTCTGTCGCTGCAACCGATCGAAAAAGATTTTGACAGCATCAACATCATTTTAGGTGCGATGACATACGAGGTGATCAATGAGATCAACCGCTTGTCGCCATTGCTCTCGCTGATCGGAAAACATTCGAAGAATACGGAATCGGTGCTGGTTCAATTCAGCATGACGAATGCCCGGGACGGGGCCTGGTGTTTTGCGGAGGATTTATTTGCTTTATCGGGAGAGGGGTATCAAAGCTGTATCGATGCGCGGGATAAAGATATCGCCAGGCTGGGCAATACGCTGGTGCATTTTAGGGGGATGTTGAAGCTGACGGTATGGGTGATACATTTATTTGAATGCAAGGATCCGAAGCGGATCATTGAAGTGTTGCAGGATTATAAGAAAGCTTTTATGCATATGTCGGCGCTGGCGCCGGCAAAGTGATTTCTCTGCTAATGGTGCACGTCAACATCGAATCTGACTCCTTCAGGTGGCGGTGTATGATGACGATCGTACCAGCCACGTGTGTGGTGGTGATTCTCATGATAATAATGTGATTCGTAACAGCTGGTTAAAGAAAAGGCGACCACACCCAAAAAGAGTGCTGCGCTGATTATGTTCTTTATAGTATGTTTCATACAAATGGGTTCATTCATAGCTGTAAAAACCCTGCCACCAGGAAGTACGGCCAAATCAGGCTTTTAAACGCTAAAAGGAAGGGGAAATTGTAGATATTTTTTCTCGTCATTGTCTTGTGGATTTAATTATTTGTTAACTGCCAGGCATGGACGGAGGTTTTAATGAGAGCGAAATTGCGGTTCTAAGAAATCTTAATCAGAAATATGCAAAGAAGAAAGTGGATCAAAAATACTGGCGGACTCCTATTGGGGGCCGCGTTGCCTTTTGGGGCAGGTGCGGTCGCGCTGGATGCGGGTGCTGCTGCGATGGAGGCTGGTGCCGCGGCGCCCGGGGCTGATTTACCGGCGCCCCTGGCTGGGGACAGGAAACCTGTAATGCGGGTGGCGCACTTGACGGATGTGCATCTGAAAGACAAGTTCGATGCGCCGGCGCGTTTTCGTCGTTGTTTACAGCATCTGCAGTCGCAGCAGCCGAAGGTGGACTTTATCCTGAATGGCGGGGATATTGTCTTTGATATGAACAAGGAGAACCTGGATACTGTCCGGACGCAGTGGGAGCTTTGGCATTCCATCGTACGGGCCGAGTGTAGCCTGCCGATGCTGTATGCGCTGGGCAACCATGACATCTGGTGGAATGAGGATGATAAGGGGCAGGTCTTATATGGCAAAAAGTTCTCGCTGGATCAGCTGGGCATGTCGACGCCGTATTATGCTTTTTCGAGGAAGGGCTGGAAATTTATCGTGCTCGACAGTGTACATTTGGATATCGACAATACCTGGTATATCGGTAAATTAGGAGAGGCGCAAATGAGCTGGCTGGAACAGGAACTGGCGGCGACGCCGGTCACGACGCCTGTGTGTGTGCTGTCGCATATCCCGCTGCTGACGGCCACCCTGATGATCGCGGACAATATTGTCAACAAGTGGGCGATGACGGGCGGGGACATGCACACGGATACGGCGAAGATCATCGATCTTTTTTACCGGTACCGGAATGTGCGGCTTTGTCTTAGCGGACATATCCATTTACGGGACAAAGTGGTGTATAATGACGTGACCTATATCTGTAATGGGGCGGTCAGCGGCGCCTGGTGGGAAGGCAACAGGCGTCAGACGGCGCCGGGTTATGGGGTGATCGATCTTTATGCGGATGGAGGATTTGAGGAGCGGTATATCAATTATTAAAGATCTGATGCTGCTGCCGCAGCAAGCAATAATAAACCCGATAGATCTGGGTCTATCGGGCTACTAATAGCTGTTACATTTACTGGATCCAGCAACGGGGTTTATCGAATGGGGGGTTTAGGGGTTTCCCGGTAGATATTTTACCGCGTCTAAAAGTATTTTTTTATTAGCATCCAAAAAATAGACCCTGGGGTCACATTTGGTTGGGCGCAGTGAGACCCAGGTCAGAGCCTGGAGCGTTGCGTCGCCGTTAGGTGGCCGGATGCTGCGGTGCCGGACAGTTAGGTGCTGTGGGGCCAGGGGCCCATCGGTGGCGCCTTAGCCGCCAGGTGCGGCGGCGCCTGGCGGCTAAGGCGTGGATGCCATGAGGGCCTGATCCGGCAGTGCATTGAGCAAAGCGAGCGCGGCCCAGTTGGTGGCGGTAGCCGATATATATTGATTTTCGTCATAAGGCGGGAAATCGCTGTTGAAGAAAGGCTGGATGGCAAAGGCCCTTGTTTCCAGGATCCAGGCTCCACTGGCATCCTGGTGTTTCAATAACCAGGCGACGCCTTTTTGGTAGGCCGGGTCCTGTGGCTGGACGGCGCCGCTTTCGGACAAGGCATAGAGGGCCTGACCGGTGGCATAGGCGTCGCTGCCCATCGTCGGTAATTGGGACCAGCTGCCATCGGGATGTTGCAGGGCCAGGAGGCGGGCGGCTACTTTCTCTTTTTCCTGTCTGCTGCTGCCGCACCATTGTAGTCCCAGCAGCTGGAAGTTGAGTTCCTGCTGGATGCCGGCGACAGAATTCTCCAGATATGTTCTTGTACGGTTGATGATGCCTTCCACTCTGATATGCTGGGCGGGTGAAGCATATAACTGTATAGCACGTACGCAGATGGATGCCAGGTGCATCTCCCCGCTTTCCAATGGCGGGCGGCCAAACTCTGCGCCGAAGGTGCCGTCGGGTTTTTGCTGGTTTATGAGATAATCGACGGCGATATCGGTGTAGGGGTCGGGCTGATATTTTTCAGCGGCCAGCCCCATGAGGACATAAGGTGCGATGAACTTGGCGGGGACGAACAGGTCAGGCTGATTGATATTACAGGCAAAGCGGATATTGCCGACCATCGACTCGATCCGCTGCGTTTTGAAGGTGTCTACAAAGGCTATTCCTTTTAATTTACTTTTTTCTTCCAGCATGGAGGTCATGGTATTGTGATGGCAGGAGGCGCAATGGAGCTTTGCCCGGGCCGTAAACTTATAACCGCTGGTTTGCAGGATGGACAGGCTTTTACTGATGGAAAGCCGGATGTCGGCGGAGGAAGGGTCGGCGCCCGAGATCGCAGCGGGGTTGCCGGAGGAGGGGTTGGCGCCCGAGATCGCAGCGGGGTTGCTGGCGGAGGCTGCGGAGGGGTCGGCGAGGGCAGCAGAAGCTTCGGCTCCGGTAGTGGGATTCATCCAGCTGATGGCGGTAGCGGCGACGATCACCGTGGCCGTTGTCAGCAATAGAACGGGAATTATTTTTGTGCGCATTTTTTTTGATTGAAGTGGATGGACAATTTATTTTAGCGATGATTGCAGGAGCTCGGCGGATCTGGTATTCCCTTTTTTCCGTGCGAGGGACAGGGCGTCGACGCCTCCGTTCGTCTTTTCCGAAGCCAGTGCGCCGTGTTCGAGAAGGGCCTGCGTCAGAGCGGGATGATCGGTCTCCGACTGTTGCAGGCACATTAACGCCGTATATCCTTTTTTACATTTGGTATTGACATTGGAGCCGTGGTCAAGTAAATAATAAAAGGAAGGTTCGTCGTCGTTGAGGGCGGCCAGCATCAGCGGGGTAAGGCCAACAAGATCGGGCAGGAAGGTTTTGGGTGTGGCGACATTGACATCGGCGCCATTGTCGACCAGCATTTTCACTGTCAGGAAACCCCGGTAAGAAAGGGCGGCGCAGATGGGATAGTCTCCGATGGCGATGGTGTCGTTGGGCCGGAATCCCAGTGACAGCAGCGTACCGACCAATGCCGTGTCGTTGGTGCTGGCGGCCAGGTAAAGTAAAGTATTATCGCGGGCGCTGCGTTTGGGATCGGCGCCACGGGCCACCATCTTATTAAACAGGGGCGTCGTGCCGGGAAAGCTGACCAGCTTGACCAGCGGCGTGTAGTGTTCCTTTGAAAGCATATTCGGGTCGGCGCCGTGATCGAGCA
Organism: Puia sp.; assembly: GCA_035492595.1. GTDB lineage: Bacteria > Bacteroidota > Bacteroidia > Chitinophagales > Chitinophagaceae > Puia. The sequence goes on along the minus strand of DATJJA010000057.1, from coordinate 31,515 downwards.
GGAAGAGCGTTTTAGCTTCATTGGGGACGGCGAGCCACAGGGCGGTGATGCTGTCGTTATCGGCATAATTGACCTGGGCGCCATGTTCCATCAGGACCTGCATTTCTTCTACTGTGCCGCTGAGGGTCGCGATCATCAGGGCGGAGAAGCCATTCAGCGTTGCGCTGGCATCGGCGCCGGCGGCTATTTTTTGTTTCAGCGCGGAGACATCGCCGGACCGGATGACGCGGAAGAGCGCCGTGTCGGACGGTACTCCGGATTGAGAATTTGCGGCAGCCTGCTTCGCTGCGATGCGTGTCTCAGCCCGGATAGAAATGGGCTTCCCTGCTGTTGTGTCGGACTGTGCAAAATGTGAAAGGGGCAGGCAGAGCAGGAAGATGCCCATCCATTGGGGGATCGGGTTGGTGTGTTTCATTGCAGTTTTTTTACCGGGTGAAGTGGTTCGAAGCAGCGTAGGATGCGGTAAAAAATTCAGGAAGTGGTGGACGGGGGTCGGCGGATATATTAAAATTAATTAAAAGATATTGAAATAGCAAGGATTGCCGGAAAAACCGGCATACCTCAAAGTGGGTATAAGGTGAGCCTGGATCTAGTTTGGCTCATTGCCCCGGGTTTGTTTCAGTTGCTTTCCGAGTCTTTCTTCTATCATTATCAGATGTGACTCCATCTCCCTTTGCAGCGCTGGCGGTATATTCCCAAAGACGATACCTGCCGTTTGCTCGGCCAGTTGTTGGGCGCTGTGCAAAACGTCGATGCCTTTTGTCGTCAGACTCAGCAGGCGGGCTCGTTTATCCGCGGGGTCGATCTTTTCGAGCAGCAGGCCGGCGCGGATCATCCGGTTGAGGATATCGATGCCGGTGGTGGGTTCGAAGAGCAGGTTGATGCTGATGATATCCGTTTTACGAATAACATCCCGTGTATTGATGGTGTGGAGGAAATAATACCATTCCGGTTCGAGATCCAGCTGTTTTTTTAGCGCCATTTTCAGGAAGGTACGTTGGATGGTAGCTACGCGGCCGAGCGTTCGGGAAAGCCGGAAAGCCCCGTCATTTGTTTTGGAGGAAGATGCCATCGGACAAAGATAGTTTAAAAAATACATCGAATCCGATGTATTTTTTATCTTTGCGATATAAATCAGCTTTATGAAAAATTACATTGTATTGTTTCGGGAGCCGGATGGCAGGACCCTGCCGCATAGCGAAGAGGAAATACTCCGGCATCAGGGGAACTGGAGGTCATGGTTTAGTGAGTGGGGTGGAAAGGGGAAGATAGCGGGTGGAAGCGGGCTTAGCCTGGAAGGTAAAGTGATAAAGGGGGAGGGCCAGGTACGTGAGGGGATCCACCGGGTGGGGACGGAGATCGTGGGAGGTTTTTTACTGTTGAAGGCGGAGAGCCTGGAGGAGGCGACGGGGATAGCCGAGAGCTGTCCTATTTATGAGTTTGACGGGTATGCCGAGGTGAGAGAAATGCAGAGTTAGCTGGCGGTGCCCGATCAGGGTTTGTGATCATCGAGGCCAGGTTGTGCGGTCATCTGAGCCAGGCTGCGGGGTCATTTGCCGGCTGAGCGATCAGGATGTGCGATCATCGGGGGCAGCCTGCGGCTCAGTCATTCAGTCCAAGCCGCATCAGGATCATATGTTTTTTGAAACCTGCTTTTTCATACGCCGCGATGGCGGGGCTGTTGTCGTTGTAGACGTCGAGGCGGAGTTCCGTAATATTTTGTGACCGTGACCATTTTGAAAGGGCGTCGATGATCAGCCTGTTGACCCCTTTGCCGCGCCATTTGGGGACGACATACATAAACCCAAGATAAGCATGATGGGCATGCTTATTATAGTGTTTGGCCTTTTCGATGCGGGCATAACCCGAGCCGATGAGGACGCCATCCTGTTCGGCAACGACGAGCTCTATTTCAGGAGCGGTTATCATATAGTTGAGGTCGTAATAATGTAAGGGGTCTGGCTTAAGAGTGGGGTCGAAGGGACGCTCGGCCAGGATGACGCCCTGCTCGAAGCGTAACAGTGTGTCGAGGTCTGCGTTAGTTGCGGGTCTGACGGTGATCGGGGACATGCTTAAAGATAGGACCATTGATTGAATTGGCAAAGGGGGCGCAGGACCGTGTTGGTGATGCGTAGCGGGCTTGATGGCAGATCATCCGGCATTGGGGTGGGTGGCGCGCTGGTATGCTCCGGGAGTAAGGCCCTCTGATTTTTTAAAGGTCCGGACAAAATAATTGACATCGCTGAAACCGCATAAGCCACTGACCTGGCTGACGGTGTTGGCTTCATCTGCCAGCAGCTGGCGGGCGAGCTTTATCCGTTCGCGGGTGATGTATTCGAGAGGTGTGATCCCAAACTGTTCCTTGAACCACTTGAAGAATACATTCCGGCTGAGGTAGGCCTTCCGGCTCAGCAGATCTACCGGTATCCGTTCGGTAAGATGTTCGTGGATGTATTGCAATACAAAATGCAGACGGCTGCTGTTGCCTGCCCCGACATCTTCTGCCAGCTGGAGGTGCTGGCTTTGCAGGATTCGGATGAGCAGTTCCTTCAAGCTAAGATCGGCGAAGATGTTCTTTGTGCCGTCGCCGCTGCTGCAAACCCGGATAAGCTTGTTGATCAGCTCGGTAACGTCGTTGTCGTTGTTGAAATGGTACTGATTGAAATGTAGTTTCCATTCGCCTTTTTCGTCTTCCGCACTATTATAATAATCATTCAGATATTCCAGGGTATCCAAAATATAATGACTGTCGACCGCCAGGGCGATACATTGTGTCGGATTGTCCAGTCCTGCCTCGGGGAAGTCGATGACCATGGTCTCGCTGGCGGGGACGATGACCGTCTCCCCCGGCAGATAATCGAAGGCCGGCTGGTCGAAAAGGTGCATGATCTTCTTTCCCCGCACCATGCTGGTGATCACGAAGTCATTGAAACGCAGGGGGACATTGTAGCTTTTTTCGTAACTCTCGAAGACGTTGAGCTCGCAGTGCTTCAGGTTAAAAACAGTTCTGTTCTCCGTCAGCGTCCGCAGCCGTCCGGGGTGGGTCAATGGAATTGTTTTCAATGGATTTTTTACAGGCATAACAGTCGTGAGTTAGACAATCAACAATCCGGGGATATACACTTTAAGTTACGCAATTTTTCTGCACGCTAAAAAGACAGGTACGATTGTGCTATAAATAAATACAAAATTTAACATGCCAATGGCGTTTGGTCGGCAAATTTGTGGTCTAAACTTTTTGCTATGCCTACATCTGCAACGGTTGCTGCACCATCTTCTACTGTAGCATCCCGCCCTTCCTTCAAAGAAAGATACGATCACTTTATCGGTGGCAAATGGGTGAGCCCTGACAGCGGGGAATACTTCGATAATATCTCACCTATCGACGGAAAGGTCTTCACACAAGCCGCGCGGGGAAATGCCCGGGATATCGAAAAGGCCATCGATGCTGCGCACACTGCATTCCCGCTGTGGAGCAGGACGGCTGCAGCCTATCGCAGCAATATCCTGCTGAAAATGGCGCAGATCGTGGAAGACAACCTGGAATACCTGGCTATAGTAGAAACCATCGACAACGGAAAGGCTATCCGGGAGACCCGCGGCGCCGACCTGCCGCTGGTAATAGATCATCTCCGGTATTTTGCCGGTGTCATCCGCAGCGAAGAAGGGACGATCAGCGAGCACGATGAAACGACGGTGAGCATCAATCTCCACGAGCCCATCGGTGTCGTGGGACAGATCATCCCCTGGAACTTCCCGCTGCTGATGGCTACCTGGAAGATGGCGCCGGCTCTGGCCGCAGGCTGCTGCGTGGTCCTGAAACCCGCTGAACAGACGCCCACCAGCATAATGGTCCTCATGGAACTGGTCGGACAACTGCTACCTCCCGGGGTGCTCAATATCGTCACCGGCTTTGGCCCTGAAGCGGGTAAACCGCTGGCTTCTTCACCACGCGTGCAGAAGGTCGCCTTTACCGGCGAGACCACCACGGGGCGACTGATCATGCAATATGCTTCTGAAAATCTTATTCCCGTCACCATGGAGCTGGGGGGTAAAAGCCCGAACATCTTTTTCGAATCTGTCATGGCCCAGGACGATGATTTCCTCGACAAGGCGGTGGAAGGCGCGGTGATGTTTGCCCTCAACCAGGGTGAAGTATGTACCTGTCCCAGCCGTATCCTGGTGCATGAAAAGATCTACGATCAATTCATGGACCGCGTCATCCGTCGCACCAAGGCCATTAAAATGGGAAACCCCCTCGACAGTACGGTGATGATGGGGGCGCAGGCTTCGGAAGACCAGTATAACAAGATCCTCAGCTACCTGGATATCGGTAAGCAGGAGGGGGCAAAGGTACTCTGCGGCGGCGAAGCTTTCCACCAGAACAGTGGTCTGGAACACGGCTACTATATCCAGCCTACCCTGTTCAAAGGGAATAACAAAATGCGCATTTTCCAGGAAGAGATCTTCGGGCCGGTCAGCTGCGTGACGACGTTCTCTTCTACGGAAGAAGCGATAGCCATCGCCAACGACACTCTCTACGGACTTGGCGCGGGTGTCTGGACGCGCGATGCGCACGAACTCTACCAGGTGCCGCGGGCTATCCAGGCGGGTCGGGTATGGGTCAACTGTTATCACGCCTATCCGGCGCACGCTCCGTTCGGCGGATATAAAAAATCGGGATTTGGCAGGGAAACGCACAAGATGATGCTGAATCACTATCGCCAGACAAAAAATATGTTGATCTCCTATGGTAAAGCCAAACTAGGATTCTTCTGATGAATGTCCTGCGCATCATATCGACAGAAAAAGCGGATGAGTTGATCAACCGGCTCAGGGAAAAGCACGGCCAATTGATGTTTCATCAGAGCGGTGGTTGTTGTGACGGGTCTCAACCCATGTGTTTTGCGGAGGGCGAATTCAAAACCGGCAGCAGTGACGTATGTCTGGGTGAGGTCAATGGCTGCCGGTTTTTTATGAGTGCTGATCAGTGGGAATACTGGAAGCATACACAGTTGATACTGGATGTAACACCGGGCCGTGGGAGCAGTTTCTCGCTTGAGATCCCTTTGGGAATGCGGTTTCTGACCCGCGGCCGGGTATTTACAAATGAAGAGATGCAGGCGCTGGAGGCGGCTCCGGTGGTGAGCCAGGCAGAGCAGCGGGATTGTATCAGCCGAGTGACGGATTTGCGGTCGAACGGGGGCTGACGGCGATGCTTCTGCGATCCTGCAGGCGATGGTAACAAATGTAAGAGACTATCAGCACGGCCAGCACCAGCAATGGGAAATAGGTTTGCCCGTTGCTCAGACCGTCGACTGCCGCCAGTGAAATAAAGGCAAATAAAAAATCAAAGGTAAAGCCTGCATAAGCCCATTCTTTCAATCTGAGGGATACCTGGGGCAGGATGAGCAGGATAGCTCCCAGCACTTTAAAGAAGGTGAATGCCACCCGGAAATAATCGGGATAGCCGAGATGGCTGATGCCCTGTTTGGCGAGGTCGCTATTGAAGGAAAGAGCAGGCATAAGGCCTTCAAACAGCACAATGAGGATGGTGCAGATCCAGTAGGTGACTTTTGTACGTTGCATGGTGTTTGATTTTTAATGGTTATCAATTTATTGTTGGTTATTCTTTGTATAATTGAGCATCCACAACATCCCGAATTTATCGGTCAGCTCGCCGTAAGTAGATCCCCAGAAACTTTGATGAAGCGGGGTGAGGACCTGCCCGTCGGCTGAAAGCTTCTCGAAGAATTCGTTGATCTCCTCATCGCTGCTGCAGTTGAGGCAGAAGGCAACCGAATTGCCGGGTTTTAGCCGGGCTCCCATCATGTCCGAGCCCATGATGATCGGTGCGCCATTTTTTGTCAGTGAACCATGCAGGATATTCGCGGCTTCTTCCGAGCTCATTTGCGCCGCCATCGGGGACTCGCCGACTTTTTGCAGGGTGAGCTCTCCACCGAGGCATTTGTGGTAAAAGGTCAGCACCTCACGGCATTGGCCTTTGAACTGCATGTAGGCGATCAATTGTGTCATATCTATGAGTTTTATTGGTTGCGGGCTTTTGGCAGACGATGAATGATCTTTTTGCTTCGACAAAGCTAAAGGGCATTTATGGTTTCGGGAAGGCGCTAATCCGACATTGTAAGGGGTTGTTTGCGACAACAAATCGGGTTATCTTTATGAAAAGCTAGCACTATGAAGAATATCGCCATCCTTGTTCCGGAAACTGCTGTTGTAGAGGCGGTGGCCGATCCCCGATATGCCTTTACGGCTGTCAATGAATTTTTGAAGAGTGCGGGCAAGCCACCCCTGTTCAGCGTGCAGCTGGTCGGGCTGACACCCGAGGTGAGGGTGACGGATGGCATATTCTCGATCCATACGGATGCGGTGCTGACCAATGCCCGCAGACCGGATCTGATCATCATCCCGGCGGTCAGCGGCAATATGGAGCAGGCGGTCAGGCTCAATAAGGATTTCCTGCCGTGGGTAGTTCAGCACTATAAAGAGGGGACCGAAGTCGCAAGTCTTTGTCTTGGGGCCTTTCTCCTTGCCGGCTCAGGTCTTCTGGACGGCAAGACCTGTTCGACGCATTGGCTGTTTGCCAATGAATTCAGGGATATGTATCCTGCCGTCGAGCTCATCGACGATAAGATCGTCACAGAACAGAACGGGTTATATACCAGCGGCGGCGCCAATTCATATTGGAATCTCCTGTTATACCTGATCGAAAAATATACGGGCCGCGAGATGGCCATTCTCACTTCCAAATTCTTTGTGCTGGACATCGACCGGACCAGCCAGTCACCTTTCAGCATATTCAAAGGGCAGAAAGTGCATAATGATCCGGACATCGTAAAGGTGCAGGAGTTCATCGAATCCAATTACCAGGATAAGATCACGGTGGATGAATTATGTGAGAAGTTTGGGATCGCGAGGCGGACTTTCGAAAGACGATTCAAGAAGGCGACCAACAATACCGTTCTTGAATACTGGCAGCGGGTCAAGATCGAAGCGGCCAAACGCCAGTTGGAACTAAGCCGCAAAACTGTCGGAGAGGTCATGTATGAAGTAGGCTATAGCGACACGAAGGCTTTTAGGGATATATTTAAAAAAGTTACTTCCATGTCGCCCGTCGATTATCGCAATAAGTATAATAAAGAAGCTTTCAATTAACCGCCCTAAGTTTTTTTTTAGTTGTATAAATTACAGCTATTGCTCCCCGCAATAAACAATTGTTGAAGAACGTTGTTTGCATCCCCGTGTATAGAGGAAAGATTTTTAATTCAACTAATTTGAGTTACTAAAATGCTAAACACCTTAATTTTGCAGGCTATCAGAAAACATCATAAATTATTTTCTCAAACTCCTACGCTGTGGTAAAGGCATCCCATGCCGACATTGCTATTGCCGAAAACATAAAAAATTGCGTATGATCACATAACCCGATATACAAAGGGTGCTAATAAAAAAACCGGAAGCGCTTGCAACACTTCCGGTGCGAATATTCCAGGCTTGCAACCAGGAGTAAACAAAATTGAGCCCCACAGACTGCCATCATTCCATTAACGACATTACTGTCAAAACCCAATCGAAACAAAAGTATGAAATCTCCGTTTCACTGTAAACCTGTAAATGCAGGGATGCAGCCGCTATCCGCCAGTGGAGGACTAACGACCGCTGCGCTATTGATAATCAGTGTTTTACTAGGCTCGACCACTCCGGTTTCCGCTAAAAATTATTTTCAAACGCCACAAAGGGCCACCGACACGATTGGGGGTAGGGGCGCCGGATCTGTTGTCACTTCGCCGATAAAAGGTGTTGTAAAGAACGAAAAGGGCGAGCCGCTTTCCAATGTCACCGTGTCTGTAAGAGGATCGGCCAGACAAACTTTAACCAATGAAAAGGGGGAGTTTGCTGTCCTGGCGGGTGAAACCGATGTGATAGAATTGACCTCCGTGGGGTATGATGCCACGGATGTCAAGGTGGGCAGCGAAAAGAATCTCCAGATCGTTATGAAACAGGCGGATGCTTCCCTGACGACGGTGGTTGTCACGGCGCTGGGTATTCGCCGGAGTGAAAAATCGCTGACCTATGCTACTCAGCAGATCAGCGGCGATCAGCTGACGTCCGTAAAGACGGACAACCTGATGAACAGTCTGAACGGGAAGGTCGCGGGTCTGACTATTTCTCCCAGCGCCTCCGGTGTTGGCGGTTCGGCAAAGGTGATCCTGCGGGGCAGCCGTTCTGCCAGCGGCAATAACCAGCCTTTGTATGTCATCGATGGGATTCCGATCAGCAACAGCAGCAACGCCAATAGTCAGCCGAGCAATACTTATGGCGGTACTCCCGATGGCGGCGACGGTATCTCCAATCTCAACCCTGAGGACATCGCCACCATTACCGTGCTGGAAGGTGCATCGGCGGCGGCATTGTATGGCAGCCAGGCCCAGAACGGGGTGATCCTTATCACTACCAAAAGAGGGAAGGCCGGTCAGATGCAGATTAATTTCACGTCCTCTGCATTCGCAAGCCAGATCGCCTATAAGCCAAAGTTCCAGAACTCCTATGGGTTGACCGCACCGGGTAAGATCGACAGCTGGGGGCCTGCTTTAACCGGCGGCGGGCATGACAACCTGAAGGACTTCTTTCAGACAGGGACTAACCTTACCAATGCGATAAGCCTTTCCGGCGGTACACAAAATGCGCAGACCTATTTTTCCTATGCCAATACGACTGCGCGGGGAGTCGAGCCGAGGAATAAGCTGGAGCGGAATAACTTCACCTTACGTGAAACGGCCAAATTCCTGCATGACAAGCTGACTGTTGACGCCAATGTCAACTATGTTACCCAGACCATCAATAACAGTCCTGCATTAGGTATTTATTCCAATCCTCTGACGGGGCTTTACCTTTTTGCGCGGGGAATGGATATCCAACCTTACAAGTCCAACTACCTGCTTCCCGACTCAACGGGTTATGCCAGGCAGAACTGGCCTTTTAAAGGTGATGCATTACGTCAGCAGAATCCGTGGTGGGTCATCAACCGCGATCCAAATGTAGCGACGCGCAACCGGATCCTCTTCAATGCAAGCGTGAAATACGAGATCACGCCCTGGCTGAATGTGCAGGTGAGAGGCAATGTGGATCATATCGCCGACAACTACGAAAGTGATCTTTATGCCGGGACCGATGGTGTATCCAATGCCAATGGCAGGGGCAATATGCTCATCAACAACCAGACGACCGAGCAGAAGTATGGCGACGCCATTCTCAACTTCAACATTCCTTCTCATAGCAGCTTCAAGCTCAACGGTCTGATAGGAACGAGCATTACGGACACGAAGACGACCGGTCTTCATCTGCAGGGCGATCTTTCCACTCCTGACTTCTTTACCGCGGGTAATATCATTGCTTCGCAGCCAGGGTTGACCTCTGTTACGACAAGCCCTGCTACGTCCTATGTGCCTGGTCCAAATGGGAGCACGGTCTTTAACAGTCCTTTCCCGGTACACAGCCAGATACAATCAGTTTTCGCCAATGCGGACCTGTCTTACAAGGACTGGATCTATCTGACGCTGACGGGTCGCAATGACTGGTCATCCAACCTGGCCTTTACGCCAAACGAATCCTTTTTCTATCCGTCGGCGGGTTTGTCGGTAATTCTTTCCCAATTGCTGCAAATGCCTTCCTGGATCAGCTATGGCAAGGTCAGAGGTACGTATGCGCAGGTCGGCAATACGGTACCGCCTTATCTGACCAACGTGCAGAATCTCCAGAATGCGGCCGGGCAGTTGGTATTCAATACGGCTGCCGCTTTCCGTACGCTGAAGCCGGAGAAGACGAAATCCTGGGAACTGGGTACAGAATGGCGGTTTTTCAACAGCCGGTTGAACGTGGGCTTTACCTGGTATAAGACGAATACGCTGGATCAGTACTTCCCGATACAGCCGGTGACGGCTTCCCTGTTCTCGACTGCATATGTCAACGCGGGAAATGTTCAGAACACGGGTATCGAGTTCACGGTGGGATATGATGTTCTCCGGGAGAAAGACTTTACGTGGAATACGTCGGTCAACGGAGCGGTGAACAGGAATAAGATCCTTGACGTGGATTCCAAGGATGGTATCAATTCCTTCGTGCTGACGTCCAATTACAACAACAACTATGAATCGCACCTGACAAAGGGCGGTCAGTATGGCGATATTTATGGATATGCTTTGTCGCGGGATGCGCAGGGGCGTATATTGTTTAGCGGGGATGGGGTAACGCAGCCCTATGCTCCCGTCAAGAATACTGTCTTCACCAAAATAGGCAATTCCAATCCAAAATTCCAGCTGGGATGGCGGAATGACTTTACCTATAAGAAGTTCAGTCTTGGTCTGTTGGTGGATGGCAAATTTGGCGGACAGGTACTCTCGCTGACCCAGGCTGTAATGGATCAGTATGGGGTCAGCCAGGTGACTGGTGATGCACGCAAGGCCGGCGGAGTAAAGGTCAATGGAGTGGATGCTAACAACAAGCCTGTCACTACGGTAGATGCGAACACCTGGTATACCAATATCGGGGGGACGACAGGCGCTTCCGAACAATATATCTACAGCGCGACTGTAGTGCGTCTTCGTGAGGCTTCCCTGGGCTATGTGCTGCCTGTTCCGCAGGGCTTCTTTAAAAACATAAAGGTATCGTTAGTGGGAAGGAACCTTCTGTACTTTTCAAAGAAGGCGCCTTTCGATCCTGAGCTGACGATGTCTTCGGGCAACGGGCTTTCCGGTGTCGATGTATTCAACCAGCCGGCTACGCGGAATTATGGTCTGACGCTAAACGCCATCTTCTAATCATCAATTTTAAACTTACGGCAATGAAAATAAATCTCAATAGTGGTGTAACGGTCCTTTCAGCCTTGTTGTTGATGGGAGCCGGAGGTTGCACCAAAAACTTCGAAGACTATAATACCAATCCGACCTATTTGTCGCCTGAGCAGTCGCAGAGTATTATTGCACAGTCCTATGGTCCGCTGGAACAAGCCATTTATGCAGATTATCAAACGGCACAGAATCTCAACGCAGATGGGTATGCGGGTTATTTTACTTCCCCGACCAACTTCTCTGCTTCCCTGAATGACCAGACCTATACGCTTATCGATGGCTGGAGCAGGAGTGCTTTTGTGGATCAGTACAACCAGGTGATGGCGCCAGTGGCTAAGATCGCGGCCGCGGGCATTCCTGCTATTCATCCCGACATGTGGGCGGTGGCATTGCTGATACAGGTGGATGCGATGGATCGCGTGACAGATCGTTTTGGTCCGATCCCATACAGCAAGGCTGGTACTTCGTTCACAAGTGTGGCGTATGACAGCCAGAAGGACGTTTATGCGCGTTTTTTCAGCCAGATAGATACGGCGGTGGCCAATTTGAAGGCCTATATCGCTGCCAACCCGGGTAATACTTCGAACCTGGCTACGGGTGACCTGGTCTATAAGGGCGACTATGTGAAATGGCTGAAGTTTGCCAATTCCCTGCGGCTCCGGCTGGCTATGCGGATCGTGAAAGCCGATGCGGCTACGGCGCAGGCTCAGGGTGAAACGGCTTTATCCGATGCGGGTGGTCTGATGACGAGCCCTGCCGATGACGCAAAATTTGCGCAGTCGGGCGGCCGCAACAATGATGTATGGCTGGTGTCGGCCTCCTATGGGGACAACCGGATGGGCGCTGCGCTGATGACCTATCTGACGGGCTACAATGATCCCCGCCTCCCTGTATATGCTCTTCCTGTTACCGGAAAACGGATGACCGATTCGTTGGGTGCAGGGGCGTATGCGGGCATTCGTCTTGGCACATTCGTATCTAAAGATCTCTATGGAAATTTTTCCAGTCCTAATACGAATACCACATTCCAGCAGACGGCTTCGCAATATCTGATGACGGCCGCGGAAGTCTGGTTCCTGAAGGCAGAGGCCGCGCTTCGGGGATGGAAAAATGCGGGAGATGTGAAGACGAACTATGAGACGGGCGTCACTACCTCTTTCCAGCAATGGGGCGTCAGTGCCGGCAATTACCTCAGTGATGCGACCAGCACAGAAGCGAACTACAAAGATCCTTATGACAGCACTAATGTTTACAACACGAAGGCGATATCGACGATGACGATACAATGGGATGCGTCAGCGAACAATGAAACAATGCTGGAGCGGATCATAACACAGAAATGGATAGCGGTATACCCTGATGGCCAGGAGGCCTGGGCCGACTTCCGGCGCACGGGATATCCGAAGCTGTTTCCTGTGGCTGTGAATACCAGCGGTGGGCTGATAGATACAAAAACACAGATCAGAAGGCTGGCCTACCCCCAGTTGGAATATCAGACGAATGGGGCTGCGGTGAGCAGTGCGGTACAGACGCTGCTGGGCGGCCCGGACAATGGAGGAACGAGATTGTGGTGGGATGTGAATAAAGGAAATTTTTAAGCATGGGCGCTCGATTATAACAATAAGAGGTGGCGCTGCTTTGAACCCGGATCATTATGGTCCGGGTTCTTTATGTTTTTAGGTCAGGTAATAAAAATCTTCGGTGGGTGGATCGGGCATCAGGGGGCGGTCGTCGAGTTCCAGTAAAGAGTTCTCGATGGTGCGGCACATGGTATCGAGGGCGAGGTCATTGGGGTCCGTGCCAAAAGGTTTTTCGAGCTCTTCTGCGATGGCCTCGAGAGCGACAAAGGTGTATGCGATGAATACGACGATCAGAGGTGTTATCCAGCCAAGGCTTTCTGCGAGGCCGAGGGGCAGGAGAAAACAATAGATATATACGATGCGGTGTAAGGTTACGCTGTAGGAATAAGGCAGGGGAGTGCCCTGGATGCGTTCGCATCCTCCGATGATATCGGAAAGCTGGTTGAGCAGCTGGTCGAAGGACTGCTGTTGAATGGAGTCGATGTGGCGGGACTGTTTTACAGACTGCACCCAGTAGCCCATTACTTTTAAAAGGATGATGGGTTTCCAGCGGGCTGCCTTGACGCGGAAGGCGAGGGCGAGGGGTAGGAGCCGGTCGATGTCGGTATCGGGGTCGGTTTCGCGAAGCTGGTGTTTCAGCGTATAGGCCATTGCGATGAGGCAGTTGATAAAGGGGGTAGCATAGCTGGGTTGTTCGACCAGTGTATGCGCCTGTCTGGCGAGGGAACGGGTGGTATTGACCAGGGAGCCCCAGAGTTTGCGACCTTCCCACCATCGTTCGTAGCTGGCACTATTGCGGAAGCCAAGGAAGAGGGCCAGGGCAATTCCAAAGAGGGCAAAGGGGGCGGAGCTGATCCGCAGGTTCCATCGGGTGATGGTATCGTTGTAATATACCACCGCCATCGACAGCAGCAGCAGCAGGATCAGGCGTGGCAATAACTTTGGCAATACCGAGCCCTTCCAGACGAAGATCATTATAAACCAGTGCTGTTTTTTCCGGATGATCATAGGTTTAAAGATCGGTTATTTTCATGTTGCGGAGTTATATCTGCTATTATAATCCATTACAAAGGCCAGCGGCTCGGAGGGGCTGATCACGATGATCTTGTCGGTACAGGTGATCATGACCAGGTGGTCTCTGTTCGTACACCATAGGATGATACGGCCAAACACCGATGAAGAATAGATACCCAGGTAGCCGAAGAGGCCGCCGGATGCCATAAGGCGATAGGTAAAGCCCATCTCTCTCCATTCTATGGTCCGGACCTCGAGAATATTTCCGAAGGGGATCTGCAGGGTGGCCAGGGGTCTTTTGATATTGATCGTATCATCCGATATCGAATAATGAACCGGGTGCATTAACCAGATAAGGAATTGAACAGGGAGGAAGAAAAAGAGGATGGAGAACCGGAGGTGCTGGTCAGGAGAAGGGTCGAGGGGTTTGAGGAAAACCACCATGACACAAGCCATGAGAACAATATTAGTAACGATCACGACAAAGGCGTCGTTTTGCGCACTATACCGCCTGGGTTCCATAAAACAGGTTTTGGCAAAGATACGGCCAATATTAACTCCGTATTAATTAAGCCTGTTGTGACGCTGGAAATTTTTTGTCTGCGAAGTTTTTCCTTAGGTTTATATCGACTACGCGTTCGGTCCACTAATCGTTCCTGTGTATACACCTATAAACGGGGTGTTGATCCTTTGTACCTTAAACAATCATTCGTAAATAAAATAACTGACGCATCATGCATGTTGTGTTAAATCTGATCAACCTTCCATTGATCGGCGAGGTCAATCTCAGCACTGGTCTATTGGTCCTCTTCTTTATCTGCCTGCTGGCGGTAGTAGGTTTTGAATTTGTAAATGGCTTTCACGACACTGCCAATGCGGTGGCGACGGTCATCTACACCAAGGCGTTGAAACCGATGGTTGCTGTGCCCTGGTCGGGGATGTGGAACTTTCTCGGTGTCTTTACGGGTGGGGTTGCCGTAGCAATGGGTATTCTCAAGCTGGTGCCGCTGAATGAGATGATGGCTCTGCCTACTGCGGTGGGGGCGTCGATGGTGCTGGCTGTGCTGCTTGCTTCTATCATCTGGAACCTGGGGACCTGGTGGCTGGGTATACCCTGCTCGAGCTCGCATACGCTGATCGGCGCGATGATCGGTGCGGGGATCGGGTTTACGATGTTCTATAAAGGAAGTGTCAACTGGGATAAGGCCGGGGAGATAGGGATGTCGTTGATCCTGTCGCCGCTGTTTGGTTTCGGGGTATCTGTGCTGCTGATGTATTTCCTGAAGAATGTGGTCAAGGCGCATAGCCTGTTCCATGTTCCTACGGGCGAGAATGACCGGCCTCCGATCCTGATCCGGCTGCTGCTGATAACCACCTGTACGCTGGTGAGCTTCTTTCATGGCAGCAATGATGGACAGAAGGGTGTGGGTCTGCTGATGCTGATACTCATCGCCTTCCTGCCTGCGAAGTTCGCGCTGGACAGGGATGTGAGCGACGATAAAATTTTGGTATCTTTAGTAAAGGTGGAGCAGACGCTGCCCCGGATAAGTGCACCCGATCCCAAAGACCGGGCAGCCATGGATCAGCTGAGCGGCGCCGTTATCGAAGCAAAGTCGACGATAGCGGGTGGGAATACAAGGGATGATAAAAAGGTCTTTACATTCAGAAAGCAGGTACAGGCGGTTGTCAAGGATGTAAAGACGCTCATGCTGAGTAAGACGGCGGATATCCCGGCTGCGGACCGGACGACCTTGTCGGCTGTTCCGAGGGATCTGGGTAAGACGACCGATTATGCACCGGTCTGGGTCATCGCCACCATTTCCCTTTCGCTGGGGATCGGGACGATGATCGGCTGGAAGCGTATCGTGCTTACGATCGGGGAAAAGATCGGTAAGGAGCATCTCAACTATGCGCAGGGCGCCACTGCCGAGATCGTAGCTGCGGGGACTATTGGATTAAGTACGGGGCTGGGCCTGCCGGTGAGCACCACGCATGTATTGTCCAGCGGTATTGCCGGAGCGATGGTAGCGTCCAACGGAACAAAGAATCTCAATCCTAATACGCTAAAAGCCATTGGGATGGCCTGGGTGCTTACGCTGCCTGTCTGTATCGCGCTGGGTCTGGGCTTATTCTTACTGTTTCATTTGTTTGCTTAAATACCCCATCAAAGTTCAATATGAAAAAGATATTAGTTGCAACTGATTTTTCGGCCTGCGCCACCAATGCTATGGAATATGCCATGGAGCTGGCAAGGGTACTCAGATACGAAGTTTGTGCACTGCATGCCATCGGATCTTTCGAAGGCATCTTCAATAATACTTACAATGCGTTGTATATAGAAGACTATCACAACAGCAAGCGGGAGGCTCTTGTGAAATGGGCTGCGACGTTCTCGTCCCGGAGCAATTTTGCAGGAGTGTCCGTCAGCACGACCTGTGAGGTTGGGTCGGTCAGCGGGGTCATCACAAAATATATCGAAACCAACCCGGTAGAGCTGCTGGTGATGGGTACGATGGGCTCGACAGGCATCACCGGATTGTTTGGCAGCAATGCCAGCACGATGGTGGAAAAGACCAAGACGCCGACGCTGATAGTACCGCTCGAAAGTAAGTTCTCCATTGACCCGGTCATTACCCTGGCGACGGATTTTGCTGTCTCGCTCTCGGCAGAAGATGTCAACGCTCTGAACGAGCTGGTCCTGGCTTTTGGCGCCCCGAGGCTGAATGTCGTCAACATTGTCGAAGGCGCTGCCTGGAAGACCAATGAGGCCGGGGAGGCCGGCTTAAAGCAGCTGATCCCGCATGCGGAGCTGGATTTCAAGTACATACAGGAAGATAGCACGACCGGCGGCATCCTCAATTTTATCGCAACCAGCGAAACGGATATTCTCTGTCTTGTGAAGCGGCATCACAATATCGTGTACCGGGTATTCAATACCAGCACCGTGAACAAGGTGCTGCACAGGAGCATCAAGGCCATATTGGTCCTGCACGAGTAAAATAAAATTAATAAAATTAAAATGCCCCCAAAATGTGTCCAACACTTTGGGGGCATTTCAGTAAGCGGGCTTTTTGTTAGCGGGAGTCTTTTAACATCTCTTTTACTGCTGCCTCTATCTGCTGGTCCTCACCGGTCAGGACCTTATTATATTCATTCGGCACGCGGATGTCGGGGTCCAGCTGATGGTTCTCCGTTGGATGACTCTCTCCGGCGCCATAGCTGGCTACCATCGGGATACCAAACACGATGCGGTTGTTGATCTGTGTTTCCCACCAGACGGCTGTCCCGGTGCCGGCTACCGGCATGCCGATGAGCTTGCCGATGCCCAGCTCCTTATACGCATATGGGAACATGAAGGCATCCGAATAGTTGCCTTCGCTCATCACCACACAGCTGGGTTTTGTCCATTTGTTCAGAGACTCGCCTCCCTTGGTGGTATGGTTCTGGGGATGCAGGGTGAAGTACAATTTTCCGCCGAGGAAGGTTACGAGGTCATCGTGCAGCCAGCCGCCGCCGTTGAAGCGGGTGTCGACGATGAGGGCCGACTTATCGATGTTCTTACCCAGGACCTTGTCGAAGGTCACACGGAAGCTGGGGTCGTCCATGCTGCGAACGTGAACATACCCTACTTTTCCGCCTGAAAGGCTATCGACCATATGTTCCATCATCCGGGTCCAGCGATTGTAAAGCAGGGTAGAGGTCTCTACCTGTGGCTTGATGGGTTTGATACTCTCTTCATATGCGCCGGCACTGTTGTGGAAGCTGATGAGGGTGAGCTGTCCCGCCTTGTGGTTCAGCAGGGAAGCCCAGTCTGCTGTGGCGGTGATGGGCTGGCCGTCTATCCTGTCGATGATCATCCCCGGCGCCATATGTGTTCCGTCGATATCAAAGGGGCCTCCCCCGATGACCTCCTTTACGAGCAGTCCATCGCCTTTTCCGGAAAGATCATAGAACAGGCCCAATGCGGCGGTCTCGTCCCCGTTGGGGAAGTCTGGTCTGTAACGGCCCCCTGTATGCGAAGCATTCAGCTCACCGAGGAACTCGCTTAGCAGGACCTGAAAGTCATAATAGTTATTGATATGGGGGAGGAACTGTTTATAAGTGGTATGATAATAATCCCAGTCTACACCCTGCAGGTTCGGGTCGAACAGTTTTTTCTTTACCTGGCGCCAGGCGTGATCGAAGATATAGGAACGTTCGCCGGCTGCGTTGAGCTCCATCTCGGTGTTGATTCTTAGGGGGGAGATCTTTCCGTCCTCTGTGCTGACGCGGTACATATTTCCGCCGGCGAGGACGAAGAGGGATTTCCCGTCTTTGGTCATTTCGAGGCGGCCGGCTGTGGCGTCCAGCTTAGCCAGCTGTCTTGTCTCGTGGGTGCGGAGGCTGGCTACCCAGAGGTCGAAACCTTTTTCATAGCTCGCGAGATAATACAGCTTCTCTCCGTCTTTGGAGAGCTGTGCTCCGCTGAGCATGGTAGAGGTTGACGTAAGGCGTGCCGTACGGTCTTCGATATTTTTCAGATTGAAGGTCAGCGGCGCGGCGGGCTTTTTTGTCGTATCCTTCTTTTCCATTTCCTGTCTCAGATCGAAATCTTCTTTGCTGAGGGAGAAGCGATCCCATGCTTTTGGATCAAAGAACATGGCGAAAACGTCTGTCTGGCCGCCGCGGCTGAGGTTCTTCAGACCCTGTTTGTTACTGAGCCAGTACATCATCTTTCCATCGAGGCCCCACTGGGGATGTTCGTCGTTGAAACCGCTCCAGGTCAGGTTGGTGCGTTTGCCCGAGCCGTCGTCTTTGATAAGGACCACCTCATGGGTATTCCAGCCGCCGCCTTCACCGGACTGGGCCAGCA
This sequence comes from Puia sp., assembly GCA_035492595.1. Taxonomy (GTDB): domain Bacteria; phylum Bacteroidota; class Bacteroidia; order Chitinophagales; family Chitinophagaceae; genus Puia. Next base: position 13,201 of record DATJJA010000057.1, on the reverse strand, counting down.
GGTATTTGCTATCGGGTGACCAGGCGAAATACTGATCGCCGTCGGAATAGGAATAGTTCACGCCTTCGGGAATAAGGATCGAGCTGGTCTTTGCGGCGAGGTCATAGGACTTGAGAATATTCCTTTCTTCGAGATAGGCGATCTTTTTTCCATCGGGGGAATAAACGCCCTGGAACTCTTCTTTATCGGTGGCGACGATGGGTATGGTATTGAGTGTGGTAGCTGCGTAAAAATAGGGCTCCTGTTTACCAGCGATGCTTGTTTGCAGGATATCCCAGGAGTCTTTTTGTTCTGCTGAATAGAGGAGGCTGCGGCCGTCCGGGCTGAACTGGACCATTCTCTCCTGGTAGGGGGTACTGGTGATGCGGCGGGTGGTGGCGCCGTCGGCGGAGCTGACGAAGATGTCGCCGCGATAGACAAAGGCTACCTGTTTTCCATCGCTGGAGACAGCCATTTCTGAGACATCGCCTTTTACCGGTGTGATGGTGGTTTCGTCGCCGGAGAAATCGGCTTCGAGGCTGATATTCAGTTTTTGCGGCTGTCCGCCTTCGGTCATCGTGTACAGGTCACCGGCATAGGTAAAGGCAAAGAGACCGTCGTTGCTGCGGGAGAGCTGGCGGATGGGGTTCTTGTCCATATGGGTCAGCTGCTGTACTTCGCCGGTGTTGGCGAGGCTGCTGCGGAACAGGTTCTGGTTGCCGCCTCGTTCGCTCAGGTAGTAGAACACGTCGCCCTTTCCCCAGACCGGCTCGCGGTCTTCGCCTTTAAAATCGGAGACCTTTGTATACTGGTGTTTGGCGAGATCATACACCCAGATGTCGCGGGTGACGGCTGATGTATGGTGTTTGCGCCAGGGATCTTCATACCCTTTGCGGTCCTGGTAGATGAACTTGTCCCCTTTGTCGTTGTAATGCAGGAATTCTGTACCGGCGCTGTTGATCATGATGCTGGCGCCGCCTTTTACCGGCACTTGGAAAAGCTTCATGAAATTGGCGTCAGAGGGAAAGCGGACGGAGGTATATACGTCGTGGCGATCGGTGCCGAAGACGACGGACTGGTCGTCCGGGCTGAAATCATAGGGGATATCCTTTGCCGAGTTGGTGGTGAGGCGGGTGGCTTCGCCGCCGCCCGCGGAGATCACATAGACATCGAAATTGCCATAACGGTCGGACGAGAAGGCTATTTTTTTCCCGTCATGGCTCCAGACGGGGTAGCCGTTGTAAGAATTGTTCAGGGTCAGCGCGACAGCGGCGCCGCCGGTGGAAGGTACTTTGAACAGGTGGCCTTTGTATCCGAAGGCGATGAATTTGCCGTCGGGACTGATGGCGGGTTGCATGATCCAGCGGGGCTGGGATTGGGCAATGGACGCGGTGATGGCTGTTGTCGACAGGGCCGCGGTAAGACAAAGCAGGTATAGCAGCTTTCTCATGTGGATGAATTTGTTTTGGTGAGCCTAATGTAAGCAAAAATGGCTGCCGGGGCAGCCACTGCGTTATTTATGAGTAGGTTGAGTTAGTTTTTGCGGTCCTGTAACCGGCGGCCCGTCAGCAGGGACCAGGAAATGCGCAGTGCGAGCAGGCTTTGAGCGGGCCCGCCGCCGGTGACGAAAATATGTTCGTAGCGGAGGCCGAAGTTGATCGGGACATTTGGTGACGGGATGATATATCCGAAGCCAAGTCCGGCTGTAGCTCCCGAGAGCCGGACGTCTTTGGGGGTGCCGTCGCTGTTGTAGACCGGACCGCTACTGGCGTTGGTCTGCTGGATGTCGGTAGCGCCGATGCTATACCCACCGAAGGGTTCGACATAGAAGCCGGCGCCGCTGTTGTCGAGGCTATGGCGATAACCAAGGAGAAAGGGGACAAATGCGACATGGGTGTCCGAGGGCGTAAAATAATACAGCCCTGCCTCGATGCTGATATCGTCTGCCCGGCCTATAGGAAAGGCGCCATGAATGAATGTGCCGAAACCGGTGGAGGACATACCTTTTGTCATTAAGCGGGCTACTTCTATCTGCGCCTGAAGCCGGGCGCTAAAACATGCGAGTAATACAAACAGGAATAACTTCTTGAGGGAGGTCATGTTGACAGATATTGGATTTGTGTGAAAAATAGTAATTGTTTATTTGCTAAAGAAAGATTTCGATATATTTATTGTTGTATTATAAAATTTGTGATATGAAAAAGATATTATCTCTGGCAGCGATGGCTGCGGTTTTTTTAGGGAGCAGTGCGTTGAGGCCGGCGGCTGTGCAGGATGGCTGGGTCTCTTTATTTGATGGCAAGACGCTGAATGGCTGGAAGGTTGGGGACAATGCGGCGACTTTCTCTGTGGAGGATGGTGCGATTGTCGCTCACGGGCAGACCGCGCATCTCTTTTATGAGGGCGATGTGAACGGGCATAATTTTAAGGACTTTGAATTCAAGGCGGATGTGATGACGGAGCCGGGCTCCAACTCCGGGATCTATATTCATACGGAATATCAGCAGGGTGGCTGGCCGTCAAAGGGGTATGAGGTGCAGGTAAACAACTCGCATACGGACTGGCGCAGGACGGGAAGTCTGTATGCTGTGGAAGATGTAAAGGAAGTGTATGTGAAGGACAATGTCTGGTTTACGGAATATGTGAGTGTGAAGGGGAAACATATTGTAATTAAGATCAACGACAAGACGGTTGTGGATTATACCGAGCCGGAGAATGTGAAGCGGCCGAAGGATATGGCCGGGCGGGTGTTGTCGAGCGGGACTTTTGCGTTACAGGGGCATGATCCGAATAGTAAGGTGCATTTTAGGAATATAATGGTCAAGGCGGAGTAACATATGTGTTTTTGGAGTTTTTGAATTTGTATATACAAATTCGATTTTTTTCAAAAGGTATAGTCTAAATTATCAATTATGCTTGCCACCCAAAACATCATGGCCTTTGTGGCCACGGACGATGCGGCCAAAGCCCGTCCTTTTTATGAGACGGTATTGGGATTGAAGGTGAAGAGTGAAGACCCGTATGGGATCATGTTTGATTCCAATGGGATCTTTTTACGGATGTCTGTTGTGAGGGATTTTAAGCCGGCGCCTTATTCGGTGCTGAGCTGGGTGGTAACGGATATACGGGCCATGATCGGGGAATTGAGCGGGCGTGGTGTGAAGTTCGAGGTGTTCCCGGGATTAGGGCAGGATGAGCATGGGGTCTGGGCTGCGCCGGATGGGACGAAGGTGGCGTGGTTTAAGGACCTGGATGGGAATATGTTGTCGTTGACACAGTTTATATAGTGGTTGCTCTGCTGCGACCCTGCTTTGCAGGGTCTAGCCGGGGTAACATGTCTGCTCAGAGCTTCGGCGGAGCGGAACTTCGCAGTGCTCGGGAACGCTATCGCTCGGGAACGCTTCGCTAACTGACCTCCGGTCAGTTAAAGGGCGCCAGGTACAACAATTGACTATTTAACTCCTTTTCCAGCTGCCGGGCCTTTGGAATGAGCACTTCCTCCTCAATATGGGCATGTACGCAAAGGTCCTGTTCGAAGACCTGCAATTGCAGGAGCAGGATGCGGTAGAGAGACTCGTTGTCTTTGGGCGGCTCGTACAGGCGGATGGTCTGACGGATGTCTTTCAGCTCGTCTTCTGTATCGTGGTGATCACCCAGGAAGCGATCGATGGAATAGTCGCGACGTGCCACCAGGAAGCGGGAAAAGTCAGCGGGACTATGGCTGGCATCGCGAAGCCGCTGGACATAAGGAAGAAGAAGCGCTTCTTCCGCCTCGATATGTTCGGAAAGATCCACTACGTAACGGTGGAAGAAATTCTGTAACGCAATGAGAATGGGATGCTGTGACTCGTAGTGACCCGAGAGCAGGATAATATTCTGTTCGATCTCGGGGAGCTTCTTTTGCAGGTAATAGACATGCGTTCGCTGGATATAATCCACGATCATGCCGAGCGGGAAACAATCGAATTCCCGGGAATCAAACAGTTTCTCTTCGAATACGCGAAGTAAAGTCGCTATAAATTCAGTCTGCTCACCGGATGTTATCTGTTGAGCAGTATATCGTTGCATTACCTGTGGATAAAAATCACTGTTTTCGGGCATGGCCATCCTGCGTTTAAACTAGACACCAAATTTAAGGGGAAAATCCCAAAAATGGAAGGGAAAATAGGTATAAAGTATAAGGGGATGGGGGGATTTGTGGAAAAGTTGAGAAGGACTGCGTAGAAAAAACGTAGTTCCCGAATGAAGGTGTATGTATCAAAAGGATATTTTCGGGTATTAGTTAATTAAACCTGTTCTATCATGAAAGCAATCCAATCCATTATGTGGACCGGCCTTTCGGTTCTTGCCTTGTCTGTTACCTCCTGCAAAAAAGACATCAACAGCAAATCTTCAACACCGACGGTCGCCAGGGCGGCGACGGCTTCTTCTTTCAAAGTCATTGGTTATCTGCCTTCCTGGGCGGGTAGTGTCAGCTCGATCCAATTCAGTAAGCTGACGCACATCAACTATGCCTTTCTGTTACCGACATCTACCGGCGGACTACAGGCTATTGACAATCCTTCCAAGCTATCGGGCATGGTCTCTTCCGCACATGCGAATGGCGTCAAGGCGATGATCTCCGTGGGCGGAGGAGGTGGCGGCAATGGTTTTGCCGGTATTGTCACCAGCTCTGCCAACATCAACAATTTTGTCAACAGCATGCTGAGCTTTTGCAATCAGTATGGTCTTGACGGGGTCGACATCGACTGGGAGTATCCGAGTGCGGGTACGCAGGCCAACAATTTCCTGACGATGATGACGGCGCTGTCAACCGCGCTGCATAATCAGGGCAAGATCCTGAGCGTGGCGGTCATCGGTGATGGCGGAGACTACATTGTCAATGGGATCTTCAGCGTGGTGGATATTGTCATGATCATGGCGTATGACGACAACAATTTCCAGCATTCGACCTATGAACTGGGCGCGCAGTGCATGTCGTACTGGCTCGGCAGGGGCTGTCCTGCTTCGAAGGCCATCCTGGGTGTGCCTTTTTACGGGCATGACTCTTCGCAGGACCCCAACTCCGATGCGGCCGAGGTGGAGTACAATACCATTCTTGGCGACGGCGCCAGCGCTACGCTGGATGTTTTCAGCACCTTTGGGTACAATGGTCTGCTGACGATGAAAAGCAAGACCAGCTATGCCATGAGCACGGGCGGAGGGGTAGGCATCTGGGAACTCTCGGGAGATGCGACGGGCACCAATTCGTTGCTGACGGCTATCAACCAGGTAGTGACGGCCGGCGGCGCGGTGCCGACGAATGCGCCTGTAGGGCAGACGGTTACCCTGAAGGGATTTAACAATCTCTATGTCAGCGGCGAGGACGGGACAAAGGCTATGACCTGCACCCGGACGGCTCCGCAGGCATGGGAAGACTTCCTGGTAGTAGATGCCGGTCATGGTAAAATAGCGTTGCAGTCCATGGGGATGTATGTTTCCTCTGAAGATGGGCAGCAGGCTATCACCTGTAACCGCCCGGCTTACAGTACCTGGGAAGTGTGGGATTACATTCTGGCCAGTGATGGGAAGGCCACGCTGCGGAGCAGCAATGGGTTGTTCATCTCGAGCGAGAATGGGACCAAGCCTATGACCTGTACGCGGACTGTGGCGCAGGGTTGGGAAGAGTTTGGGATCAATCAATAAAATTTGGCAAGCAAGGGAAAAACCCGGGTCTAGCGACCCGGGTTTATTTTATACAGCTGATTGAACAATAGCTTGAATGTTCCGTGTGTCTGTGCGCGGAAGGTTATCTCGGGGCCAAAGGCATAGAGCTTCCCCTGTCCGACGGTAGCGACGAAGGCGGCAACGCCGTCGCGGAGATAGGCCTGTCCCCAGGCCCAGCCGCTGCGCATAGGCTTATCGTTGGGAAACCAGGCGATGGGGCGGACGCTGCCGTTTGCGATCGCGTCGGGGTTGATATGAAAGACGGGGCTTTCGTCGAAATAGACGTCGGCTTCGCCTTTCATGCCCCAAGCGGGCTGGCTGGTGCTGTCGAGGCTGATGCGCAGGACGCTGCCGGGGATATAGAACTTTTCGTTGGGCAGCCGGCGTTCTTTTCCATTGACCATCTCGACGAGCGCATCGTGTACGGGTAGACCCAGGTGATAGGCCAGGTTTGTGCTGGAGCCGATGGTGACGATATGGCCGCCGGCTTTCAGGAATTGCTCCAGCTGGGGGATGGATTTTTTTGGCGTGATGCGGCCCAGATGGCTGCGGTATTCGGCGGGCAGGCTGTCGGGGTTGGGTTCGGGTCGGTTGAAGCCGCCGCCACGGCCGCCTTCTGCGCCGGCGATAGCGGGGATAGCCCCGGTTACAAAAATGATGACGTCGTATTTGGATCTTAGACTGCCTGTGTCGATGTCCTTTGTATAAATAATATCGATAGGGAAATGATATTGCTCCATGATAAAGCGAACCCAGCCGGAAGGGATGGAGCCGCCGTAGGCATCCCAGAGGGCGATGCGGGCAGGGGAAAGTTTTGTTGTGCCATCGGGGCGCCGGCCCTGGGAGACATAGAAGTCGCCATTGGTGTTGGACCGATACACTGTTTTGCCGGCTTTTAGCAGGTCGTTGACGGCGGTGTAGGAGGCGTTGCTGCGCGCGTCGAGCCATCCATTTTTGGGGGTAGGGGCGGCGGCGGTTTGCAGCTGGCCATAGGGGATACGTTCGAAGGGGCCGTCGAAGGCCTCGGGGATGCGATCGAATTGCAGACCCATGGTATAGGCGAGTGTCCACCCTGCGGCGTCATAGGGGGCGATGGGCGGGCCGCCGGGATAGGCAAAGTCGTTAGGGTGGTCCTGGGGCTCGAAGAGATCCAGGACATGGGGCCGGAAAGCCTGATCGGTTTTGACGATGAAGGAGCCGGCGGGATAGGACTTGCCGGCTACGGAGAAGGGGGCGGTTGCCTTGAGGACGGAGATGCCGGTACCGATGAGGGCGTTGATAAAACGGGTGGCGGTGGCGAAGTCCGGTTGGTCGGAAGGCAGGATATAACCGCGGGCGTCGCGCAGGGCGGGATTTTTGAGGACGCTGTCGTAGAAGCGGGTTGGGACGGTGCCGGGGCGATCGGAGAGGAGATCGGCGGGGGCGGTGCGGCGAGGATTGGCCGAGGCTGAGTCGGGAGCCGGACGGCGGCGGGTGGAATCGGTGCGGGAACCTTCGCCGGATGAGCCACGGGTGCTTTCATTATTGGCGGCAGGACCGCGGCGACCTGGGGCAGCGGGGGTGGATTCCTGGGCGAGGCGGCTGATCTCGTCGACGCGTTTCGGCGAAAGGGTCCAGTGGTCCTGCTGACCGCGTTCGATGGAATTGCGGCCCATCCTGTAAATATTATATAAAAGCTCGTCGCGGTAGCGGACGGCATAATCCAGTACTGCATAGTTGAGAGAAACGGAGTAGTCTATCGACTGCCGGAAAAGCCATTTCTGCGGGGTGACGGGATTGGTCGTTGCGCCGTTGGGGATGAGGCGCTGGGGGACGAGGGGCACTTCAGTGGGATTGGGGCCGCCGATGATCTCGGTCAGCAGTCCGACCATATTGTGAAAATAGGTAGTGGTCCGCAGGCCGCCATTATACCAGGTGGAGTAAACGGAGCCGGCTCTCTCGGTATACCCGGGCTTGCCTTCGATGTTGAGGCGATTGCTCATGGCTGCGCCGACGGCGTCGAGGCTGGTGATGACGAGGGGATCAAAGACATAATTAAAGGGATCGCGGTAGGGCGGCCCTGCAACGATGGAGCCTGCGGGGCCTGCCTGGTGGTGGTTGTACATGACCTGGGGCAGCCATTCCACGAAGAGCTGGCGGCAGATATTCTGCGTCTCTTTCAGGTTGAGCATGTAAAAGTCGCGGTTGTTGTCATGGCCTGCATATTTCTCGTAGAGGCGGGGCACCTGTTCGAGCGAGCGGGACTGGGGGTTTGGATTACGCATATACCAGTCGGAGACCAGCTCCTGGCCGTCGGGGTTGACCTGGGTTATCAGTATTATAACGTTGTCCAGTATCCGCTTCGTTTCGGCGTCATTGCGGCTGAGGAGCTGGTAGGCTATCTCTATCAGTTGCTGGGTGGCGACCACTTCGGTGGCGTGGAGTCCGCCGTCTATCCAGACAACGGTCTTACCTTCTTCGGCCAGGGCATGGGCCTGCTCTTCGGTGAGTCCTTCGGCGTGGGCCAGCTGCTGGGAGATAGTCTTATAATGATCCAGATTTTTCAGATTTTCGGGAGAGGAGACGATGAGCATGAGCTGGTCGCGTCCTTCTTCGGTCTTGCCGATGACTGTATACCGGGCGCGGTCGGAAGCGGCGACGATCTTTTTGAGATAGGCTTCGGTTTGGGTGTAGGTGGCGAGCTGATAGTTGTCACCAATGGAAAACCCGAAGTATGACTTTGGGGTAGGGATACTGGTAAGGGGTTGGGGCTGGGTCTGTTGAGCGCTTGCGAATTTGACGGATCCGAAGAATAGGGTTCCGAATAAGGCCGCGAAGGTAAGGACAGTTTTTGCTCTCATGTGCAGTTGTTTTTAGTTTGGTTTTGGGGCGGCTTCGCCGCAGGGAAGATGCCCCGAGTGAATTTCGGATTTATTTGTTAATTTTCAGTATGACACTGCTTATATCGCTGCTTTTTGCCCCTTTTTTTTCCCTTAGTGGCGGTGGTACGCCGCATTGCGATGCAGACTCCACCGGGAAGGATACAACGAAGTTTGAAAAGTTCGCCGATCTGCCGTTGAAGCCTCAGCGCAGTATCCGTTTTACGACGACGGAAGGTACCTGGACCTCGCTGGATGTCAGTCCGGATGGGAAAACCATTGTTTTTGACATGATGGGGGACCTTTACACTGTTCCCATTGGCGGAGGCGAGGCTACGCCGGTTACAAAGGGCATTGCATTCGACTCTCATCCCCGGTATAGTCCGGATGGAAAGAAGATCCTCTTCTCTTCGGATCGCAGCGGTGCGGAGAACATCTGGTGGATCGATCTTGAGAAAAAGGATACTTTCCAGGTCACGAAAGAAAGGGATCAAAACTTCCCCAGTGCGACCTGGACGCCCGACGGAGACTACATCGTCTATTCGAAAGGGAAGATGCAGGTACAATTATATATGGTACATAAGAATGGCGGCGGCGGCATTCAGCTGATCAGCGCTCCACCGACGCTGAAGACCATCGACCCTGCGGTCAGTGCCGATGGCCGTTTCGTCTATTTCTCGCGGCGTACAGGTCCCTGGAACTACAATGCTGACCTCCCGCAATATGAGGTAGGCCGGTATGACCGGGAGAACAGTAAGATCACGACTGTCACCTCCCGGTATGGCAGCGGTTTTACGCCGGTGCTTTCAAAGGATGGGAAATGGATGGTCTATGGCAGCCGGTTTGAGGATAAGACGGGACTGGTGATCCGTGACCTGGCTACCGGGGATGAAAAGTGGCTGGCCTACCCGGTGCAGCGGGATGACCAGGAATCCATTGCAACGATGGGGGTATTGCCGGGAATGAGTTTCACACCGGATAGCAAATATCTTGTAGCTGCCTATGGCGGTAAGATTCATAAGATCGCCATCGAGGGCGGTGCGACACAGGAGATACCTTTCTCTGCGGACATGCAGCTGGAGCTGGGACCAAGGCTGGAGTTCAAATACCCGGTATCTGATTCGGCTTATGGTCTGGCCACGCAGATCAGGGATGCCATCCCCTCGCCCGACGGAAAGCGGCTGGCTTTTACGGCATTGGACCGACTCTATGTTATGGACTATCCGAAGGGCACACCCCGGCGGCTGACGAATAATAATTTTACCGAAGCTCAGCCGGCCTGGAGCAAGGATGGGAAGACCATCGTCTTTGTGACCTGGGCTCCGCAGGGTGGACAGCTATCGAAAGTACCTGCGGCGGGCGGTCCTGTCGTACAGCTGAGTAAGGTGCCGGCCTTGTATCAGAACCCTGTTTTTGACAACACGGGAAATCGAATTGTCTTTGTGCGGACGCATGCGCAGCAGTATAAGAATGCGATAGAGATGAGCTATGATGATGCGGAGGATGAGCTCTGCTGGATCCCGGCTGCGGGTGGCGACATCACGCTGATAGAAAGGACCAATGGCCGGGCCAATCCTCATTTTGTGCAGGGGGAGGACCGCATTTATCTCAACAATGGGAATGGGGACCTGCTTTCGATCAAATGGGATGGGACAGACGAGAAGACTATTGCGCATGTCACGGGGATCACCACCTATGGCATCAGCATCTATAAGAATGGCCGTCCGACGGGTGACAATGACATGCTCAGCGAGGCTGCCGGGCAGGCCAGTGAAGTAAGTCAGCCCTCACCGGCTGCGGTGGTGACGATGTCACCCAATGGGAACAGGGCCATTGCCGAGATCAATAATGAGATCTATGTCGCGACGATACCCCGTACGGGCAAGACGGTAAATATATCCCTGGCTGATGCGGGGTCGGCTCAATTCCCGGCCCGCAAGCTGACCGAGCTGGGTGGTGAATTCCCGAGCTGGGAAGCCGACGGGAAGAAAGTTCATTTTAGTCTTGGGAATGCGCATTTTGTATATGATGTAGATGCGGCAGAGGCTTTTGATGACAGCGTCAGGCTGGCCAGGAAGGCTTTAGCGAAACACCTGGCCGATTCGCTGGCGGCGATAAAGCCCGGTGTACCGGCCGACTCGCTGAAGGCCAGGGCAGATAGTATTGCGAAAGCGCGTGTGGACAGCGCTGCTAAATTCAAGGCGGACAGTGTCGCGAAAAAGGGTGGTCCGAAGAAGGAACCTGCATTCCGCGCGGCGGAGACCGCCGTCAAGGTCTATTATCAGCGGGACATGCCAACCGGTGAAGTGTTGCTGAAGGGCGCCACCATCATTACGATGGAAGGAGAGCAGGTCATCAGGAACGGAGATATCCTGATCGGGAACAATCGTATAAAAGCTATCGGCGCCTCGGGTACGATAGCCGTGCCTGCATCAGCCAAAATAATCGATGTAACAGGAAAGACGATCGTTCCGGGATTTGTGGATACGCATGCGCATATGTGGCCTCAGTGGGGAGTGCATAAGAACCAGGTTTGGAAATATGCGATCAACCTGGCCTATGGTGTCACGACTACGCGTGATCCGCAGACGGCTACCACGGATATCCTCACGTATGAGGATGAAGTAGATGCAGGCAGCGTCTTCGGGCCCAGGATCTATTCAACGGGTCCAGGCGTCGGTTTCTGGGACTACAATATCAAGGACTCGGCGCAGGCGGAGAGTATCCTCAGTCAATATAGCAAATACTATAATACGCATTATATCAAGATGTACCTGTCGGGGAACCGTCAGCAGCGGCAGTGGATCATCATGGCTGCCCGCAACCAGCAGCTGATGCCTACCACGGAAGGCGGGCTGAACACGAAGCTCAATATCACCAATCTGCTGGATGGTTACCCGGGTCATGAGCATGCTATTCCCATTTATCCGCTGTATAATGACCTGGTCAAATCCATCGCGTTGTCCGGGATGTGTGTCACTCCAACGCTGATAGTATCGTATGGCGGTCCTTTTGCCGAGAACTATTTCTGGGAGACGGAAAACCCTTATCACGATCCCAAGCTGCAGCATTTTATGCCATATGAGGAATTAGCCGGTAAGACGCGGCGGGATAAGGCGGGATGGTTCATGCTGGAGGAGCAGGTATTTCCCAAACATGCAAAGTCGATGAAATCCCTTGTTGAGCAGGGAGGTCTTGCGGGGATCGGAAGCCATGGGGAATTCAACGGGATCGGATATCATTGGGAGATGTGGGCGATGGGATCGGGAGGAATGAAACCACACGATGTGCTGAAGGTGGCGACGATCCTTGGCGCTACGGGTCTTGGACTGGATCGCGATCTGGGCAGCCTGAAGGTCGGCAAGCTGGCCGATCTGGTCGTCCTGGACCAGAATCCGCTGGATAATATCCGGAATACCAATACGGTGAAATATGTGATGAAGAATGGACGGTTATACGATGGAAACAGCTGTAACGAGATCTATCCGGCGGCGCGTGCCCTGGATATGAGTGAATGGAAATTTGACAAACCTACCAATACGACCGGTGTGAAGGAATAGAAATTGAAATATGTAGCTACCATCTTCTTTCTCTTCCTGTGCGGGTTGGCGTCGGCGCAGACCTGTATGGGCGGACTCGGGGATCCTATCGTCAATATCACTTTTGGCCAGGGTTCCGGGCCGGGGGCTGCTTTGGCGCCTGGTATCACAAATCTCAACTGGATCTCAGGCGGTTGTCCCGATGACGGTCAATATGCCATTGTCAATTATACCGCCAACTGCTGGGGCGGCACCTGGATCACGGTGCCGCAGGATCATACCGGCAATGACAACGGGTATTTTATGCTGATCAACGCCAGCTTTACCCCGAGTGATTTTTATGTACAGCGGATCGATGGTCTTTGCGGTGGAACGTCTTATCAGTTCGCCGCCTGGGTCATGAATGTGGGGGTTATCACTACACAGATACGTCCCAATGTCACGTTCCGGATCGAAAAGACGGACGGGACGTTGCTGCAGACATCGCGGACAGGGGATATAGGCCTGACGAGGGGGGGCGCTACCTGGAATCAATATGCGTTCTATTTCGATACGCCGCCAGGTGTCTCCTCTGTAGTCATCAGGATGATCAACAATGCGCCGGGGGGCGCCGGTAATGATCTTGCTTTGGACGACATTACTTTCCGGGCGGCTGGTCCTTCCATAACGACGGCTGTCGCAGGATTTTCCAGTGATACTATTTCACTTTGCCAGAATGACCCGCAGGTACTTCATTTCAGCGCGATGATAGAGAACTGTTTTCCTTCGGCTACTTACGAATGGCAGGTGAGTACGGACGGGGGAGTGAGCTGGTCGGCGATCCCGGGGCAGAGCGGTCAGACTTACGACCGGGCTGCGAGCGTCCCGGGTAATTATCTCTACCGGATGGCTGTTGCCCAGCCCGGCAATGCCGGTATAACTTCCTGCAGCGTGGCTTCTCTGCCGAAGCTGGTCAGGATCATCCCATTTCCGGTCCCGTCGGTGACGGTCAGCTCGTCTCCTTATGTCTGTGCGGGTAATGTAGCGGTGTTCACAGCTTCGACTGTCGATGGGGGTACAACTCCGTTATACCAGTGGAAGCTGAATGGCGGGAATGTCAGTACAGGGGTTGGGTCAGGC
>DATJJA010000056.1:0-33000 GCA_035492595.1 Puia sp. | reverse complement strand
CCCGTCGACCCATTTTCGTAGCGGCCGGAATCTTCCACCTGGTAGAACAGCTCGAACACTTTCTGTTTCTGGTCGGGGGCGATACCTACCCCGGTGTCGGTGACGTGTACTTCCGCACAGGCCCCGATAGTCGCGTGGTGGCCTTTGCAGATGACGATGCTGATACTCCCATTGTCCGGGGTATATTTGAACGCATTGGAAATAAGATTAAAAATGATCTTCTCAAATTTATCAGTGTCCAGCATAACCCGGATATCCTCCGACTCCGCGCGGATAAAATATCGGATGTGGCGTTCGTCGGCATGGACGGTGAACAGTTCGGCTATGTTACGGGTCAGAGCGACCATATTGGCCGGCCGGGCGTTGAGCCTGAGATGTCCCGTTTCCAGCTTGCGCCAGTCCAGCATCTGATCGATAAGACGGGTGAGTCGTTGTGCATTGTCGTACATGAGCAGGCTATAGGCCCGTGTCTGTTCGCTGCTCATATCTTCCCGGAGCATTTTCCGCAAAGGATCGATGATCAGCGATAAGGGGGTGCGTAATTCGTGGGATACATGCGTAAAGAAATTCAGCTTGATCTCATTGAGTTCCCTGGTCTTTTCCGCAGTCAGCCTTTCGATGCGCACCTGCGCCTTCAGTCTTTCCTTTCCGGTAATGTCCCTGTAGATTACGTACAGCAGGATGATCAAAAGTACAAGATAGGAAACATAGGCCCACCATGTCTTCCAGAACGGGGGCCGCACGATGATGCTGAGCGTGGTGGGAGACCGGTTCCAGACTCCGTCGTTATTGGCTGCGGTGACCTTGAAGGTATAATGGCCCGGAGAAAGATTGGTATACGTTGCGCTGCGCCCCATGCCCGCCTGGTTCCATCCCTTGTCAAACCCATCCAGCGAATACGCGTACCTGTTCCCGGAAGCGACCGTAAAATTCAGCGCCGCGTACCCGATGCTGAAATCGGACTGATCATAGGAGAGCGTAATATCTCTTACCTGATTGATATCCCCTTTCAGCGGAGAGCCCGCTGCGCCGGGACGCACAGGTTTGCCGAAGAGGGAGAACCCGGTGAAACGGGTGATGGGCGGGATACGATTCTCGCGTACTTCCAGTGGGTTGAAGACGTTGAACCCATTTATGCCGCCAAAGAAGATGCGGCCATCCGGCGACCGGTATCCGGAGCCATTGGTGAATTCCGGATTCTGGAGACCGCTGTAGATGCCGTAATTCCTGATCTGTCGCGTGGCAGGGTCCAGTCTGCTGATACCTTTGTTCGTACTCAGCCAGATAAAACCCCTGCTGTCTTCGGTAATACTGTTGACGATGTTGCTGGTCAGCCCGTCCGATTCATTGAAGTTGATGAACTGTTTTTTGCCGGCATCGAAAAGGTCGAGCCCTCCTCCCATTGTACCGGCCCAGATACGACCTTGCGAATCCTGGAAAAGTGAGAAAACCACCTGGTTGCTGAGGTGGTTGGCACTATTGTTATATCCGGTGAACTTCGCTGTCGCCGGGTCATACACGCTGATGCCGCCGGAATACGTGCCGATCCAGATGAGGCCCGACCGGTCTTCCAGCAGACAGCGGACATAGTTGTTGCTGAGGCTGTCCTGATGACCGGTAAACATATGTTTTATAACAGTGCCATCGGGCCGGAGCACGTTGACACCTCCGCCGTTGGTGCCGATCCAGAGGTTACCGCGGCGATCTTCCAGCAGGGCGTATACAAAAGGGTTGTTGAGTTTGTCCGCGCCGGGCCCAGCCGCGATGTGCGTGAAGCGTTTCGTTCTGAGGTCCATCCTGTCCAGGCCGTTGCCATAAGTGCCGATCCACAGCTGTTGCTTATTCCTTGCTGGCAGCAGTGAAAGGATCACTTCTCCGGCGAGGGAGTTTTTCCCCGGTGAGGGATGGTAATGGAGGAAGTGGCCGGTTGATCGCTGCCATTGGTTGAGTCCGCTCCCGTCCGTTCCGATATATATGTCGCCGCCGGCATCGGCCGCAAAAGAAGTGACCTGGTCGCCGCTAAGACTATTTGGATCGGCTGTATGGCGGTAGAGATCAAAATAGGTGAGATTGCGATCGTATTTGTTGACGCCTCCCTGGGATGTGCCCACCCAGAGGATGCCGGTTCTGTCCTCGAAGAGAGACAGGATAGTATTATTGGTCAGACTTCCTTCCCCGATCAGCGTCTTGCGATATTGATCGAAATGAGTGCTGTCTTTCATAAGGCAAAGCCCTTTTTCTGTGCCCACCCATAACCGGCCGTCAGGCGCCTGGCAGAGGGTCCGGATGCTGTTGCTGCTGATGCCCTCGGGCCCGCCGGATTGGCGGAAACAGAAAAAACGGGTCTTGCGGGGGTCGGGGTGAGTGGGAAGGCCATGGATATCGAGATAGTTGAGGCCTCCATCGTCGGTTCCTATGTTTAATCTCCCGTAGCGGTCTTCGGCGAGGGCCATCACCTTATCGCTTGTGAGACTATGCGGATCTGAAGGGTCATGAAGAAACCGGATGAAGGTTTGAGTGCCTCTGTCAAAAAGGTGAAGTCCGTGATAGGTGCCGACCCAAAGGCGACCGTCCGAGTCCTCGAGGATGGTTTGAATAGTGGAGTTGGTGAGGGACGTTGGTTTGGCGGGATCGGCCGAAAAATGGCGAATGGTTTTTCTTTCCCTGTCGATGAGAAGCAGACCGCGAAAAGTTCCTACCCAGAGATTGCCGTTGCGGTCTTCGCTCATGCAGAGTATGGCAGGGTCGATAGGACCGTCGGAATGGAAGCCCAGGTCTTCGGGCCGGAGAAAGATATCCCGGTTGCGATCATAAATGCAAAGACTCTTGCCCAGCGTGCCTACCCAGAGCAGGGAATTCCCGTCCGCGAAAAGGCAACTGACCTGGTTGTCGGGGAGAGATGAGGAATCCTTTGGATTATTGCGATAGATAGTGAATGAATTGCCGTCCCAACGGTTGAGCCCATCGCGGGTACCGAACCACATGAACCCATATTTATCCTTCAAAATACAGTTGACGCTGTTTTGCGATAGCCCATCCGTCGTTGTCAACGAACTGAACTTCAGACCCGCTTCCATCTGGCCCCGGGAAAAAAGAGGGGCGAAAAGAAGACATGCTACTAAGCAGGCAGCCACGCAGAACACAGACCATCGGTCCCTTTTCATATCATATTGTGCAAAGAATTATCAAGATATGCCAAAAAATGGAGACTCAAATCCAATAAACTATTTTTAAGGCACAATGATATTGCCATGAAAAACAGTGCCTTACATGAGAACTCATCGCTGGATGCCGGGGACTGCCTGGTCTTTTCCGCCGCCCGGCTGCAACCAGGCTCTCCGGCACCGCGTTGTATCGGGGATTACGAACTAACCCTTCTTCCGGCTGCTTTACATGCGAAATTAACTATCGGTGATATGGCCCTGGTATTATCGGGATTGCAACTCGTGTTGCTGGCGCCCGCAGTGCCGCATTCCTGGAGCAGCATGGAGGGGACACTGGCTGAGAGCCCGGCCTCCGCACCGTCAAAAGCCAGGACATCACCATCCGGGCTGCCAAAAAGCGGGACCTCGTCATCCGGACGGTCAAGAGCTGGGGTCTCGTCATCCGGACCGGCGCTGGCCGAAACTCCGCCATCTCCCCTTGTCTTGCGGTGGCCCGGCGACCTTCTGGGGGACAGGTTCCTTGGAAAAAATCAGCTCCATCCGATCGGTATGCTTCTTCAAAATGCACAACGCGGTGTCGTTTTTTCTCCGGAGACGGCATCTTCTGCGGAGTCCCTGCTCGAAGCCCTGAGGAAAAAGAGCGGATTTGAATCGGTCCATGGTCTCCTTTCCCTTTTGCATCATCTTTCGGTTGCCTCAGGTAGCCGCCCCGTAGCCGACAAAGTCTATGCTTATCCCCATAGCTCCGCCGGGGATGGTCGTCTCAATTCGGGGGATAGTCGTCTCAATTCGGCAGTAGCCTACATGCGGGCCAATTATTCTCACCCCATAACGCTGGAAGAAGTGGCCCGGAAGGCGCGGATGACAAAGGGAGCCTTTTGTCGGAGCATCCGGAAAAGGACGGGTAAGACCTACGCCGAAAGCCTTAACGAGATCCGGATCAACCAGACCTGCCGGCGTCTGCTCAATAGTTCCGATACCGTCAGCGAGATCGCCTTCCAGGCGGGATATAATAATGTGACGCACTTTCACCGGAGTTTCAAACGCTTGAAAGGATGTACGCCAAAGGAGTTCCGGCAGAACGGGGCGTGATCTGTTATCGGACAGGAGATCACCCCCCTGATCGACCCGGCCGATATTCGCCGAATTTTCCCCATTCCCAACAGTAATTGACCGCCAGTGCAAATGTGTTTCAAAACGCCGGTTTTTGGTGTACACTTGCTATACCAAAATTTAAACGCAGCATGAGAAGACGACTTTTGCAACAGGATCTTATTGTGTTTTCCTTTTTCGCCATTTTGCTTGTGGCAACGGTGCCGGCAAAGGCCCAGAACATCAGCTTTGACCCGCAGAAGAAGATAACAGGCAAACCCTATTTTTCCGACCCTTCCCTATCCCCCGATGGATCGGTCATCGCTTTTTCTTCGGGCGGTGACATCTGGACCGTCCCCTCCACCGGAGGTGAGGCGCGTCTGCTGATCGCTCATCCCGCCTATGAATCCCGGCCACTCTACTCCCCGGATGGCAAATACCTTGCTTTCAATTCCAATCGAACGGGCAACGGGGATGTGTATATACTGGATCTGGCTAACAGCCAGCTAAGACGGCTTACCTATGACGACGGTAATGAAGACGTAAGCGGATGGTCGGCCGACGGCAAATACGTATACTTCTCCACGGCCAGCCACGACATCAATGCGATGCGGGACGTTTACCGGGTGCGGGTGCAGGGTGGGACGCCAATGCCCGTGAGCAACAGTCGCTATATGACAGAATTCTGGGCCGCACCTTCACCGGATGGGAAGACCGTGGCCTTCGATGCGAGGGGCGTTGCCTCAGGTCAATGGTGGAGGAATGGCCATAGCCACCTGGATGAGTCGGAGATCTGGTTGTGGAATGAGGCGGCGGCTCAGCCGAAAGAGGGCGCGGCAGGGTCGAAAGACGCCGCTACCCGGTCGAAAGAGGGCACGGCCGCTTCTTCCGCGTTCGAACGCCTGACCGAAGGCGGCGCAAAAGACTTATGGCCGATGTGGAGCAAGGATGGCTCTACCCTTTACTTTGTCAGCGATCGTACCGGCACACAAAATCTCTGGTCGATGCCTTTACATGGCAAGCCCCGGCAGCTGACGACGTTTTCAAAGGGCCGGGTTCTCTGGCCGGCTATTTCCAACAATGGCTCCGACATCGTCTTTGAACGGGACTTTACGATCTGGAAATACAATATCGCTTCCGGTAAGGCTGCAATGGTGAATATTCAACGGACTGGTCTTCCTTCGCCGGGTGGTGCCGAAGGCCGCAGGGCCGAGCTTTTCCGGGATCTGAAGCTGTCCCCCGATGGAAAAAAGATCGCCTTTGTTTCTCACGGCGAGATCTTTGTTGCCGCCGCGACAGGAGGAGAGGCTTTTCGAACTACGTATACGACTGCCAGTGAGTCCCAGCTGAGCTGGGCCGCCAGCAGCAATGCGATCTGTTATGTTTCGGACCGGGACGAAGTGTCGCATATTTATGAGTATAACTTTATTACCAATAAGGAGACGCAGCTGACTACAGACGCTAAGGACGATGCGGCCCCGGTCTATTCTCCGGATGGAAAGACCCTGGCCTTTGTCCGCGACAATAAGGAATTGAGGGTGCTGGACCGGGCGACGGGTAAGGAAACGGTGCTGGCCAGATCTTATATGGGCCGGGCGCCTATCGGTGGTACAGGCATCAAGTGGTCACCCGACGGCAAGTGGCTTGTCTACAGCGCATACGGTGTAAAGGGGTTCCGCAATGTACAGGCCGTGCCTTTATCGGGTGGACTGGAGGCGAGGCCAGTCAGTTTCCTGGCCAATTCATTTAGCGGCAATATCAGCTGGGGAGAAAACGGGAAGTATATTTTATTTGGCACAGGTCAGCGGACAGAGACAAGGAATATTGTCCGGGTGGATCTGGCGCCGAAAAAGGCAGAGTTTAGCGAAGATCGTTTTCACCATCTTTTTAGCGAGGAGAATGTGGCGCCCGCAACAGGCCCCGGCACGACTGCTCCAGTGACAGGTCCCGGCGTCAATCCCGGCGCCCCCGGCGCACCTTCCCCCGGCGCGGACAGCGCTTCCAGTGAGGGTGGCCATCCTCATATGGGCAGGAGAACCGGAGTCATCCCAAAGACTGATATTGTCTTCGAAGGCATCCATGAGAGAGCAAGTCTGATACCATTGGGTGGGGCAGATGTCAATGATCTTACCATCAGCAAGGATGGGCTGGTGCTGGTCACCGCCTCGGTGGGGGGACAGGTAAACCTATATACCTGGTCGGCAGATCAGGCGGAGCGGGAAGGAGGTCGTGGCGAGGCAGGCAGAGGGGGCGCCGGGTCGCCGTTGAAACAGCTGACCGCCATGCCGGGTATGAAATCCGATGCACAATTCTCCCCCGATGGCAAGGAAGTCTTTTTTCTTTCACAAGGCACGATACAAACCATCTCACTGGACAATAAAATGGTAAAACCACTCCCCGTCAATGCGGAGATGGAAACCAACTTTGACAGGGAAAAGGTCGAGGTCTTCCGGCAGGCGTGGACGGCGCAGAAAAAGGGTTATGCCGATCCCGATATGAATGGCGTCGACTGGAATGCCGTCTACAAAGAATACGAGCCTCTGGCAGCAGGAGCCGCAACTTCCGACGAGCTGCGCAGGATACTAAGTCTTATGGTTGGCGAACTGAATTCTTCGCATTCGGGTGTTGGAGGTGGGGCCGGGGCCATTGTGTCCCCTACGGGCCGGCTGGGGCTTGGCTTCGATCGCGTGGAATATGAAGATCATGGGAAGTTCAAGGTCGCAGAGGTCGTCTATGGCGGACCGGCCGCTCTGACGGGTGCGATCCATGTGGGTGACTTTTTGACGGCGATAGACGGGAAGACCCTGACCATCGATGATAATTTGGATGAGATCCTGGAGAATAAGGTCGGGCGCAAGCTCGTGCTGACCGTGAGAAAAGCCGGTGCGGCTGGCGCAGGAGCTGCGGCAGATGGCGAGGGCAGCGGTGCCACATCACGCGGAGCTGCCGGCGCAGGCGTGGCCATAAAGCCCATAAACCTGGCTTCCGAAAAAACTCTGTTATACCGCCAGTGGGTAACCGAAGAGCGCGCCTATATCGATCATATCAGTAACGGCCGGCTTGGTTATGTCCACATGAACGATATGGGCCAGGAATCGCTGGATCAGCTGTATCTCGACCTGGATGTCGAAAACCAGGGTAAGGAAGGCGTCGTGGTGGATGTGCGCAACAACAACGGAGGTTTTGTCAACGCCTATGCACTGGACGTCCTGACCCGCAAACCCTATCTCACGATGACCAACCGGGGTTTGCCATCCGCGCCGGCGCGGGCTCAGCTGGGGCAGCGGGCCCTGGAAGTGCCGACCATCCTGCTGACCAATCAGCATTCCCTTTCCGATGCAGAAGATTTTACGGAAGGTTATCGTACGCTGGGTCTTGGTAAAGTGGTGGGCGAACCTACCGGCGGCTGGATCATTTATACCAGCAGCGTCAACCTGATCGATGGGTCAACGGTACGTCTTCCTTTCAGCAAGATCACCGACCACGAGGGCAAGAACATGGAACTGCATCCCCGTCCCGTGGATATCCCCGTCTCCAATCCTATCGGTCAGCCGGCAGGCAAGGATGCGCAGGCCGAGACCGCGGTGAAGGAATTGCTGAAAGAGCTGGACGCTGCCAAAGGGAAATAATTCCGGATCGCACCCTGCGCAGAGAGAGAGAGAGTCGTTGATTATAAACGTTAGCCAAAATGCGGTACGAGGGTGCGGAAAATTCAATAACTTGTCGCTACCAAAAACTACACTACACTGTTATGAAGGTTTATTTTAATTTGTTTCCGGCCCGGATCACCTCGTCCCTTACCGGCCTGTCGCTGCCGGTCATTGCGCTGACCACTTGCCTCGCCAGTTTAGCCTTTCCTGCATCGGCCCAACGCCCTGGCAATGCCGAAGGAGGCGCCCGAAGTGGCGAGAACGCCGCCGGCGCACGCAGCGCTGAGACCCGCCCCGCAGCTACCATCGCTTCGGTCACCCAGAACTGTAAGAAGTTCGAAGGCTTCTATAATTTTTATTATGACGAGAAAACGGGAAAGATCTACCTGGAGGTCGATCGCTTCGACCAGGAGTTCCTTTATTTCAGCAGCCTGCCGCAAGGCGTCGGCAATGGCGGGCCCGAGCGGGGACAGGCTTCAGCCGTCATCGTAAAATGGATCAAGGCCGGCCCAAAGGTTTTTTTGCTCCAGCCCAATTATAGTGAACGTTCTGTCAATGGCAGCCCGGCCGAACAAAAAGACGTGACGGACGCCTTTTCGCAGTCTGTCCTTTTTGGATTTGCGCCAGTGGCCATAGAAGGGGAGAAGGTTTTGATAGACCTGACGCCCTTTGTGGTCCGGGACGCCCTGCATATCGGAGAGAACATCGGTTCGGGACGCGCCAACCCGGGAGCGGCCTTTGCCGCCAGCGCCGCCGGAAGGAACGGTGGCACGGCAGGAGCCGGCTATCGCTTCGACGACACCCGCAGCGCAGTGCTGATCAACGGTACAAAGAACTTCCCAAAGAATACAGAGTTCGACGCGCTCGTGACCTTTGCCGGCAGCGGCAGCGGCGGGGGACGTCGTGGTGGTGGCGTAGCCCCCGATCCAACTTCGGTGACCGTCCGGATGCATCAGTCATTTGTACAGCTGCCCGATGGTGACTACAAACCGCGGCGGTATGATCCGCGCTCGGGATACAATGCCTTTAGCTTCCTCGATTTTTCCACGCCGATGACCGAGTCGCTTGTCAAAAGATATATCCCAAGACATCGCCTGCAAAAGAAAGATCCTTCTGCTGCCGTGAGCGAACCGGTGGAGCCCATCGTTTATTATATCGACAATGGAGCACCACCCCTTATCCGCAAGGCCCTGATCGAAGGCGGCAGCTGGTGGAACCAGGCATTCGAGGCAGCCGGGTTCAGGAACGCCTTTATAGTAAAGGAGCTCCCCGAAGGAGCAGACCCCATGGATATCCGTTATAATGTCGTCAACTGGGTAAACCGCAGCGGCAGTCCGCAGCGCGCCTTTTCCTATGGGCAATCCTATGTCGACCCCAGGACGGGAGAGATCATAAAAGGAATGGTGACCCTGGGATCCGATCGCCACCGCGAAGATTATCTCATCGCAGAAGGTTTGCTGCAGCCATATATCGACGGCAAGCCCATTCCAAAAGCGATGGAGGAGATGGCGCTGGCCCGTATAAGGCAATTGTCGGCTCACGAGATAGGACATACGCTGGGGCTGATGCACAATTTTATGGCAAGCGTAAAAGACAGGGCTTCAGTAATGGACTATCCTTTCCCGCGTTTCAGCATGAAGCCGGACGGCACCATCGACCTGAGCGAAGTATATGCCAAAGGCATTGGTGGATGGGACAAACGGGCCATCATGTGGGGTTATTCGGACTTCGGCAAAGGCGCCGATGAGGATGTTGCGCTTGACAGGATCATGAATGAGACCCTGAAAGAAGGGTATAAATATATTCCGGACATTGGAGGCATGGCGCATCCTCTGTCTAATCAGTGGGATGATGGGGTCAATCCCATCGACCAGCTGGACAAGCTGATGACGATCCGTCGCAAGCTGCTGGACAATTTCTCGGAGAAAGCCATACAAAAGGACGCGCCCATGGCGACACTGGAAGAAGTGCTGGTGCCTATCTACCTGCTGCACCGTTACCAGGTGGAGGCCGCGGCCAAGTCGCTGGGCGGGCTTTATTTTACGCATGCCGTCAAGAATGACGGTCAGGAGCCGACGAAGATGGTCGACCCGGCGGAACAATGGCGGGCCTTTGATGCGCTGGTCAATACCATCACGCCCGATGCGCTTGCGCTGCCGGAAGGATTGATCCAAAAGATCCCTCCGCGTCCGACGGGTTATCCTTCCGGTATCGAGACGTTCAATGGCCATACGGGCCCGACGTTTGATCCGATTGCAGTGGCCGAGGCCGCCGCCGCCAATACTCTGTCCTATCTGCTCAACGACGAGAGGGCCGCGCGACTGATCGAATACCAGGCAAGGGACCAACGCCAGCCGGGTCTGCTGGCCGTGCTGGACAAGCTGCTGGACAGGACCTGGAAGGCGCCGATGCCCGCGGGTTATAAGGGCGAGCTGCAGGTGCTGGTGGACAACCTCGTATTGAAATATTTGCTCGCGCTGGCCGCCGATCCGAAGAATGCGGAGAACGTCCGCGGAGAGGCGTTGCTAAAGATCTATGAGTTGAGGGCATATATGAAGGGGCGGCTAAGAGGAGGCGCTGGCAACGCGGTCACCGATGCCAAGCTAAAAGCAGCGCTCTATTTCGCATTGTCACAGATAGACGAGTTCGAAAAGTCACCGGACAAGTTTGTCCCCCAGCCAGCACTGGAGATGCCACCGGGCGCGCCTATCGGGATGCCGGATAATGAGTTTGAATTTTAAATTATGGGTCGACTTATCTGTTTATTCGCGTTGCTGTCCGCCCTAACGGCTGACGCCCAGTCTTATTACCTGCTGGTCGGCACCTATACCAATATGGGTAGCACCAGCCCCAGACCGCCAAAGGACAGCACCGGGAGCAAGGGCATTTATGTCTACCGATGGGATGCCGCCACCGGGCAGGCCACTCTTCTCAGCCATACAACGGGTGTCGTAAACCCTTCCTTTTTGGACATCGCCCCGGACGGGCAACACGTCTATGCCGCAACAGAGACGAGGACAACGGGTGCGGGCAGCATCAGCGCCTTTTTGCTGGACCGCCGATCGGGGACCTTGCAGTTTATCAATAAAGAACCCAGCGGCGGGGACAATCCCGTATATGTAGCGGTACATCGCAGTGGCCGCTGGGTGGCGCTGGCCAACTATACCGGCGGGAGTCTGTCGGTCTTCCCGATACGGGCGGATGGGGCATTGCTGTCATATGTGCAGAATATTCAGCATACGGGGCATGGCATTAATCCGGCGCGGCAGGAGAAGTCACATATACACTCGGTCGTCTTTTCGCCGGATAACCGTACACTTTATGCGCAGGACCTGGGGGAGGACTCGATAAGTATATATGGGTTTGATTCGGCAGAGGGGCAGCCGCTGAGGGCAGATGCCGCTGGCGGCCCGCCACTGCGAGGGACGGATGCCGCAGGCAAGCCACCGCGGGGGGCAAATGCCGCAGACCCGCCGCCCCAACGCGCCGGCGCCAAAATCCCCATCTCTCCCGGCGGAGGCCCCCGGCACCTGACCTTTCACCCCAACGGCAGGTATGCCTACCTGATAGAAGAGATGGGCGGCAGTGTAGACGTATTCAAATATTATCCCGGCACGGGGCATCTGCAGCTGCTGCAGCGGATAGCTGCACATGCCGATACGGCAAAGGGACCATTCCGGAGCTCGGACATCCACGTGTCGGCGGATGGACGGTTCCTGTATGCCACCAACCGGGAGTCCGAACGCATCGCCATATTCGCCTTAGACCCGGCAAAGGGAACGCTAAAAAACATCGGTTATCAGTCGACGCAGGGCAAAGAACCCCGCAACTTTATGCTGGACCCAACGGGGAATTTTCTGCTGGTCGCCAACCAGGACTCCAACGCCGTGGTTATATTCCGCATAGACAAAAGGACCGGCTTATTGGAGCCGACAGGTCGGCAGCTGGAAGTACCGTCTCCCAGCTGTTTAAAGATGGTGCAGTAAACGAGTGAAACTGCGCGCAATAGCCGAAACCGCGGCCACCAGCCAAACCCGCGCAATAGCCGAAACCGCAGGCACCAGCTCAACCCGCGGACACCGGCTCAATTCGCCGGCACCGGTTCAAACCCGCGGGCACCGGCCCAAACCCGGCCCAAATACCGTAAATTGGGTACAACATGCACCTTCACGGCGAAAATATCTTACTGGTCGTCTCAGTCCTGCTGCTGCTGAGCATCCTGGGTGGTAAAACAACCAGCCGCTGGGGGGTGCCGACCCTGCTGTTCTTCTTACTGGTAGGCATCCTGGCCGGATCGGAAGGGCTCGGAGGGATCCCTTTTGACGACCCGCCATCGGCGCAGCTGGTGGGCATCATCGCCTTGAATTTCATTCTTTTTTCGGGCGGACTTAGCACCAATTTCCGGACCATCTCGCCGGTCCTGAAGAAGGGGCTGGCGCTGTCTACCCTGGGAGTCCTGCTTACCGCAACGGCTGTCGGCGTGTTCGTGCACTTTCTCCTGGGTTTTTCCATGCCGGTAGGCTTGCTGCTGGGGGCCATCGTCTCCTCGACCGATGCCGCAGCGGTCTTTTCCATTCTCGGGGGGAAGGGTATCCATCTTAAAAGAGACCTGGCGCCGATGCTGGAGCTGGAGAGCGGCAGCAATGATCCTATGGCCTATTTCCTCACGATCACCCTCACTACGATCGTAAAAGAAGGTTCTTTTCATGCAGGCGAGCTCCTGCTGTTGTGCTGTAAGGGGTTTGTCATCGGGGCTTTGATGGGGTACGCAACGGGGAAGGGTAGTCTTTGGCTGATCAATCGCATTCACCTGCCTAATAAGGGACTATACTTTGTACTGCTGATGGCGCTGGCTTTGTTCAGCTATTCTGCGACCGAATTTGTCGGCGGCAACGGCTTTTTGTCGATCTATATCTGTGCCGTGCTGCTGGGCTCATCGGATTTCGTACACAAACGCATCCTCATCCAGTTCTATGACGGCATCGCCTGGCTGATGCAGATCATTCTCTTCCTTACCCTGGGTCTGCTGGTCTTCCCTTCACGGGTGCTGGCCGTGGCGGGACCGGGGCTCCTGATATCGGCATTTCTTATTTTGGTTGCCCGCCCCATCGGGGTGTTCGGGACGCTTTTGTTCTTCCGGATGGACCTGCGTAGCAAACTATTCCTTTCGTGGGTGGGACTAAGGGGCGCCGTCCCGATCGTTTTTGCCACTTATCCCCTCATCGCAGGTCTGCCGGAATCCGATCTGATTTTTAATCTCGTTTTTTTCATCGCCGTATCCTCTGTCCTGGTGCAGGGTACGATGCTTCCGTCCGTCGCCCGATGGCTGAGACTGACGGTACCGGACAGTCAGTAATTGTTTTTTTAGTATATTACCTACCGGTTCGATCATTTACTCCATTTACCTCATCCGGGAAGCTTACATGAAAGGAGCCATAGAGAAAAGATTAACAAATGGCGTCGCCGTGGCGATAGCCGGTGTGCTGGTGATCGTCGTCTTTTTGATCTGGCAGTATCGCCAGATCCAGGATAATGGCGTCATGATCCGGCATACGAATCTGGTATTATATCAGACGCAGGAGGTGTTGAACGACGCGGTGCATTATGAGTTGGATGTCAGGAATTTTCTGCTTACCGGCGATAGCACCTTTCTCGACAGGGCCGGTGATTCCATAAGACTTTTACCTTCCAAAATAGCCACGCTGAAGGAGCTTACGGCGGACAATCCCCGGCAGCAGAGGCGTATCGATTCTGTTCTGGCCTTCATTAGCAGGAACCGGAGCATATTGGAGAATGCCATGTTCCTGAGCCGGGCCGGGAATTTCGAGGAGGCCGCCGGAATCATCTCCAGCGAGGCGACCACGGGGTATTCCTACCGGATCCAGCACATGCTCAATCAAATCGCGCTGGAGGAACGGGGCCTGCTCGGTATACGGCGGGGGAACAACCTGAACAAGGCATCACAATTGCAATGGATAATGTGGTCCCTTATCGCTGCCGTCGCCATCCTGGCATTTGTGACTTTCCGGAAGATCCGTGTGGATCTGTCCCGGGAGAAAAGGGCCCGTGAACAGCTGCGACGCTTCAATATCGAATTGAAGGACGAGGTGAAGAGACAGACTGCCAACCTGCAGGCCTCCGAAGACAAATACAAGACCCTTTTTTATAAAAGCCCGTTGCCAAAGTGGATCTATGACGAGGAAACGCTGTATTTCCTGGAAGTAAATGACACGGCTATTCGCAGTTATGGCTACTCGAGGGAGGAATTCCTGGGCATGACGATACTGGATATCCGTCCGGAAGAGGATAGGGATCGCCTGATAAAGGACGTGGAAGATGTCCGTAACAATCCCGGGTCATACCGCGACAGCCAGTGGCGGCATATCAAAAGAAATGGTGATATCATCGACGTGGATGTTACGGCGTATCCGATAAATTTCGAAGGACATCATGCCCGGATGGTCGTCGTCAATGACATTACCGATCGCAGGATCTATGAGAAGCAGCTGCGGCAGCTGAATACGGATCTTGCCAAACGCGCCGCAGAACTGGCTTCTTCCAATGGTGAGCTGGAGCGTTTTGCCTACATTGCATCGCACGACCTGCAGGAGCCGCTCCGGATGGTGAGCAGCTTCCTTCAGCTGCTGCAAAAAAGATATGGCGGACAGCTGGACAATAAGGCCGATCAGTATATCCACTATGCCGTGGACGGCGCGGAAAGGATGAAAGCCCTGATCATGGACCTGCTGGAATATTCGCGGGTGGGTACGGGAAAAGAGAGCTTTGGTTTGATCGACACGGCCATAGTGTTAAAGGAAGTCGGTGACATCTTCCGCGAGAAGATCATCAGTGCCCGGGCCCGGGTCGACATCGGGGAAATGCCCTGTGTCTGGGGAGACAAGGTACAGATGACACAGCTGTTCCAGAACCTGCTGAGCAATGCGCTGAAGTATCACAGTGACCAGTCGCCGGTGATCCGGATCATGGCGAAAGAAGAACCGGGCTACTGGCAGTTTTCCATCTCGGACAATGGCATCGGCATCGATCCGCAGTTCTTTGATAAGATCTTTATCATCTTCCAGCGGCTCCACAACAAGAGCGACTATTCAGGGACGGGTATCGGACTGGCTATTTGTAAAAAGATAGTCGAGAGACATGGGGGCCGTATCTGGGTGGAGTCGACGCCGCAGAATGGAAGCACATTCTATTTTACAATAATAAAGAAATCTTAGCCTTATCAAATTTTACATTCTTTTTTATGCAACAGATCCACATTTTACTCGTAGACGACAATGAAGGTGATATCCTGCTGACACGGGAAGCCCTGGACGATGCGCGTATCATCAACAAGATCTCCATCGCCTATGACGGCGTAGAGGCTATTAACTTCCTGAAAAAGCATCCGCCTTACCGGGGGACCGATATGCCTGACCTGATCCTGCTGGACATCAACCTGCCGAAGATGGATGGAACGGAGGTGCTGAGCATCATAAAAAATGACCCGGAGCTGAAACGCATTCCCGTGATCATGCTCACGACCTCCTCTGCGGAAAAAGACATCCTGGCCTCTTATGACAACCATGCCAATTGTTATATCACAAAGCCGGTAGACCTGGACAGGTTCATGGACGTGGTACGTACCATTGAAGATTTTTGGATCAGTATTGTAAAACTGCCAAAAATTGCATCCTAAAATGTCAGATGATACTCAACCACTAACGATACTTGTCGTGGAAGATAACCCCGGCGATCTCTTCCTGCTGGGTGAATTTCTGCGCAGCACCGACCTGGTCATCGGCGAGGTAAAACATGCCGGCAGTCTTGGCGAAGCACGACAGATCCTCAGCACAGAGCCGATAGAGCTGGTCTTTCTTGATCTGTCCCTGCCCGATAGCTTCGGGCTGGAATCCTATACCGGGTTGCAGGCATATACGCAGCGCATACCGGTGATCCTGCTGACGGGGCTTTCCGACACCAAGCTGGCCCTGCATGCCCTGGTCCTCGGTGCACAGGACTACCTGGTAAAGGGCGAGTTCGACGAGAGGCTGCTGTCCCGCGCGATCCGCTATAGCCGGGAACGTATGCGCAACCTGCTCAATTTGAGGGAGAGCGAGGAGCGGTACCGCGAGCTCTTCAATAACAATCCTATGCCCATGTGGGTTTTTGATGCGAAAAGTTTTCATTTTCTCGAGGCCAATGGGGCGGCGGTACAACATTACGGCTATACGCGTGAAGAGTTTCTCTCCATGACGCTGGCTGACATCCGTGTCGGCGGCCGGCGGGAGGACCTTCAGGAGGAAGTGGCTTCGCTCCGGCATATCCGGGATGGGGTAAAGAAGGGGATCCGGGAGCACGTTAAGAAGAACGGGGAGGTCATCTTTGTCGATGGCGCGTGGCATAGCATTATGTATAAAGGCGGTCCCGCAGTGCTGGCGCTCGCCAATGACGTCACCGAACGGATCATCCTGGAGAACGAACTGAACGAACAGCGGGTGACGCGTCAGCGGCAGATAACCGAAGCCGTCATCGTGGCGCAGGAAAAAGAGAGAACCGAGATCGGCAAGGAGCTGCATGACAACGTCAACCAGATCCTTGGAGCCAGCAATCTTTATATCAATACGGCGATGACCGATGACGAGTTGCGGCAGGAGCTGCTGGAACGCAGTACTGAATTGGTCAGCAAGGCCATCAATGAGATAAGAAAGATCTCCAAGTCGCTGATCACACCCGGTTTGCGCGAGATCGGGCTGATCGAGTCGATAGAAGATATTATCGATGACATGCGTTTTGTCAAAGAGGACCTGGCCATCGAACTCGACTTGCAAAATATCTCCGAAGAGCAGATAGAGGACAGGCGAAAGTTGGCCCTTTTCCGTATGGTACAGGAGCAGCTGAACAATATCGTCAAGCACGCAAAGGCGACGCGGGTGCTGATCCGGTTGTCTATCGAAGGGCCGGATATTGTGCTTACCGTTTCTGATAATGGAGTGGGCTTTGACGTGAACCGTCATCGAAAAGGGGTGGGGATCACGAATATTATCAGCCGGGCCGAGTTGTTTAATGGGTCGGTGGAGATCCAGTCCGCGCCGGGGGAAGGGTGTATATTGAGCGTAGGATTGCCCGCCTCTACTTATACATAATATTCCCATTATCCATATTGATCATACAATTTCGATACTCGTCTGTATTCAGCCCTGTCTTTTGCGTTCGCTTAATTTCTCCGGCTCTTATCGATCCTGCGACGGCCGCATAGGTAAGATCCATCGCCGCGCCAGCCAACGGATGATCGGGATCGCTGCCGGAAGGATTCGTGGCAGTCTGCAGGCTTCTTACCCTGGAGAGCGACTCCATATCCGGTAATGAGTGTGGGATGTAGAACTGGAATACAGCGCTGTCGTGGCTGAGACGTACATAGCAATTGTTGGGGAGCAGCTTAAAAAGCTCTCCGTCCCGGGCGATGACATAGGGTAAGGTTTGTTTCCGTCTCTGATCCGGCACATGATAGGTACTATCCTTTGTGTCGAATTGCAGATCGATCATATCGTGTTGTAGCTCCCCGTCGCGGAACGCCTGGAAGTTCCAATATACCCCGTTCTGTGCCCCCAGGCTTTGCAAGGCGGGATATTGCCTAAACCAGCGTGTTCGTGCGGGGATATCGATCTGTTCGAGCGTGAGGGAAGGGGTTGGATCAAGCAGATGAAGGCGGTCGTTTTTGACCATTCTTTTTATTCTTCCGGGAAGAGGGGTCGGTGGCGTGGAAGGATCGGGTATTTCGCTAAGGATAGCGATGAGCTGGTCCAGGAGGAACCCATAATTATTTTTGGGGGTGCTTTTCCAACGGGCTTCCTGGAGATTTATATTCAGAAAGGGGTGATAGATATCTTTTCCCGTGCTATAATAGACATCGGCCTCTAACAATAAGAAGGAGCCGGCCGGAAATTTCGCGAAAAGCATTTCGCGGATATTGAGCAGGAGGTTTTTGTCTCCTTTTGGGCTGAGACGGGTCACGGTATCGATATAACCCTGTATGGCTTCGGTAACGGCGCGGTCCAAAAGAATGGCCGGAGGACTGTTCATAATAGAACCTGCCTGGTTGTCAAGGACCCGGACGGCCTTGAAAGGAAAGGGTTTGAGAAAAGGTTTGGCAGTCGCGGCCTCGAGGTGAACTGTGGGGGGCTGGGCGCCTGCTGCGAACGGAAGGAGGCTGGTCAGCGCACTCGCCGCGAAGGCAATAAGGCCGGTCAGAGTCAGGGCGCCTAACGGGGATCTCATAATTTTTTCATTATTTTAATAAGGCGTTTTGCGATCAGCGCATCCCCTTTATCAGAGGGGTGCAACCCATCGTAGGTCATATTCATCGCCTCAACGGGATAGGGGTATTCATCAGCGGGGTTAAAGGGAATAGTCGTATAACCGGGGTAGGTATAATCCTTGTACTGGCCCGTCTGCGGGTCTTTCAGGCGTTTGAATCGCACGAGGTACGGTACCGCAAGCTTTCTTTCGTGATAGAGGTCGATAAGTTTCAGATGCTCGTGTTCGGCGATAGAGCGGATAGCGTCGGCGACCTGTTCGAGGCTTTGTCCGCCCTTTTCTTTATAGGAGCCCCAGGCATTGTTCTTTGAGTCGTTGATATAGACGAAGTCAGCGCGGGGCATGGGTGTGATAAGGATGATGGTGGCATCTTTGTTGAGGCTGCGCAGCTTGTCGAGGATGATGCGGAACGAGGCATAGACGCTGCTGTCGCCGGTGTTGTTCTCATAGTCGGACCAGCTGCCGATGTGGTTGCCGTGCCACCAGTCATTGGTTCCCAGGAAAACGCTGTAGACATCGGCCGGTGGAATTCCCAGCTTTTCGATATTTTTAGCAATCTTAGAGGCGGTCCAGCCATTATGACCCTGGTTGGTGTAGTGGACATAGGGCAGGCGGGTGGCCACCTGGGTGAGATATCCTTTTGTCAGGCGATGGCCCGTTTCATCGGTATGGTCGTTGAGATAGGTGATGGAGTCTCCGATGGCTACCCAGCTGATCGTCCGGTGCGCAAACGCCGTGAGAAGGAATATGGTGGGCAGGGCTGCGAGGCAGATGAGCTTTTTCATATAATAGATCAGTTTGAGATTTTTTAACCGGGCAGCACCAGCTCCATTTTACTGCTGCGCGAGCCTTTGATCAGCATATAGATATTTTGGAATCCGGCATTGGCCAACCAGACAGCGGCCTCTTTACTGTCGCCAAAACGTCTATATGGATGGTCGATCTTTTCGAAGTCGCCGCCTACCAGCGCCACCTCGCGCCAGGGGTACTGGCCGATGAGCGAGACGATGGCGCGATGTTCGTTGAGGCTTTCGGGGCCAAGTTCGGCCATGGCGCCAAGGATGAGGATCTTTTTATCGAAACCCGCCGCCGCGCCTTTCGCACCTGCACCCCCCGCCACCGGCAAGCGGGCAAAGTTTTCAATAGCTGCGCGCATACTCGAGGGATTCGCATTATACGCGTCCAGGATAATATGGTTCCCGTCGCGCTGTATCAGCTGCGACCGGCTGTTGGAGGGCGAATATTGTTCGATGGACCGATGGATCTTGGCGTCGGAGACACCAAAATGTTTGCCGATGGCGACTGCGACCAGCACATTGGGGAGGTTATAGTCCCCAACCAGCTGGGTATGGATGGTGCCGCCATCAGCCATTTGTACATTGAGAAAAGTGGAGCTGTCGGCGGTTGCGGCGGCCTGCGACCCGGATGCTCCAGCCTGCGACCCGGCTGCACCAGCCTCGGACCCAGATGCTCCAGCCTGTGACCCCGATGCTCCAGCACCACTTATGACCCCCGTATAATCCGCATCCTTCGTCCCATAGGTAATGATATGTGCTATGCCGCGGCTCATCTGGCGCAGGTCGGCGGAGTCCGCCAGCACAAACGCCGTTCCGCCATTATCCCTCAGCCAGTCATACAATTCGCCCTTCCCCTTTTTCACGCCTTCCGGACCACCAAAGCCTTCGAGATGGGCCTTGCCGATATTGGTAATGATGCCATGGGTCGGCAAAGTATAACGGCAGTAACCTGCAATTTCTTTTTGGTGATTGGCGCCCATCTCGATG
Organism: Puia sp.; assembly: GCA_035492595.1. Taxonomy (GTDB): domain Bacteria; phylum Bacteroidota; class Bacteroidia; order Chitinophagales; family Chitinophagaceae; genus Puia. The sequence goes on along the minus strand of DATJJA010000056.1, from coordinate 12,999 downwards.
ACCGCAAACTCCGCATCAGGACGGACCGAGAGGATGGTCAGCGGGACACCGATATGATTGTTGAGATTACCCCTGGTAGTGTAGGTGATATAGGCCGAAGAGAGAACGGCATGGACCAGTTCCTTGGTTGTGGTCTTGCCATTGCTGCCCGTGATCGCTATGAACGGGATATTGAACTGCTTGCGATGATGCAGCGCCAGCTCCTGTAAGGTTTCAAGGACATCGGCCACCAGGATGAGGCGGTCGGACAGACCCTGATGCTGTAGATCGGCAGCGGAGCCAGCGGCCCCGGACCCCGCAGCCCCGGACCCCGCAGCTGCGGCACCAGCGGAGCCCGCACCAGCGGAGCCCGCACCAGCTGCACCCGCACCAGCTGCGCCTGCCCCGGCGGAGCCCGCACCCAGCCCCGGCGCCTGGTCGATAACCGCATAGGCCGCCCCCATCTCCAGAGCGCGAACGGCAAACGCATTCCCATTAAAATTGGGACCTTTTAATGCAAAGAAAAGGTCTCCCTCTTTGATCTGGCGGGTGTCGGTGGCGACAGATGGATGACGAAGGAAGATCTCATATAGCTGCGAAATTGTCATGGGACAAAGATGCGGAATTCCAATGGCCCCGGCAAATTGAGGAGGGGCATTGAACCCGGGCATGCCGGCGTAGCGCGGGCGGCGGCGGCCGTGAGCAGGGGAGGTGCAACATTTTCCCATAACCTGCGTCCTATAGGCTGAAAAGGGCTCTTTCGTTCAATCCAAAACCAATCCTCATGTTCAAAAATTACCTGAAGATCGCCTGGCGGCAGCTGCGGAAACAAAAATTCTATTCGGCGGTAAAGATCGGCGGCTTTGCCCTCGGCATCGCCACCTGTCTGCTCATCACACTCTATATCCGTAACGAGCTGAGCTATGACCGCGACTACCCGGATGGAGATCGCATCTTCCGGGTCACCGGTGTCTTCAACGACCATGGAACGCTCAAACGCGGCGCTTCCTGGCAGGCCCCGATGGCTGCGGCATTGAAGAAAGAGATCCCCGCAGTGGCCAGCGTCGCCAGGCTGATGCCCTCCGCCTTATTCTGGGGCGCGGGCAGCAACCAGTTCAGACCGGCCGACAGGGAACAGGATACCTATGAAGAGGGGTTTGCCTATGCCGACTCCTCGCTCCCGGGTATGTTCGGGATGAAGATGGTCTATGGGGACCGGTCAAAGGCGCTGGCGGAGCCCTTCACGATCCTCATCTCGCGGAAAAAGGCGGAGAAATATTTTCCCGGCCAGGACCCTGTAGGCAAACTCATCTATATCAATGACGACAAATCCAAGCCCTGGAAGATCGGCGGTGTGATGGAGAACCCCTCCGGGCATTCGCATCTGCAATATGATTTCCTGCTTTCGATGACCGGCTACCAGCTTTGGAACGGCGAGCAGGAGACCTGGTTCGCCAGCAATTACATCACCTATGTGAAGCTGCAGCCGGGTGTGAGTCCGGCAAGGGTCGAAGACGGCCTGAAGTCCATCACAAAAAAGTACTGGTATTCGGCAATGGTTGCGGGCGGCAACAAGGACGCCGATCTGATCCTCAACAACCTCAGCTACTATGTCCAGCCCGTGGACGATATACATATCAACGCGGAGATCGAGGACGATCTTTCGCATGGGGATCGGCGATATGTCTGGCTGTTCGGCGCAGTGGCGGGTTTTATCCTGATCCTGGCCTGTATCAATTTTGTCAACCTGTCGACCGCCCGCAGCGCCGGCCGCGCCAAAGAGGTGGGGCTAAGAAAAGTAGTGGGTTCACGCCGCGCGGGGCTGGTACAGCAATTCCTGCTGGAGTCGCTGCTCCTGAGTTTTTTCTCCTTCCTGCTGGCAGTGGTTCTGGCCTGGGCCTTATTGCCGCTTTTTAATAAGATGGCAGGGACCTCCATTCACTTTCCCTGGACGGATTGGTGGTTTATACCGGGACTGGCCTTGTCGGTAATAGTGGTCGGATTGCTCGCAGGTCTTTATCCTTCCTTTTATCTTTCTGCTTTCCGGCCAGTACAGGTGCTAAAGGGCAATATAAGCCGGGGGAGCCGGCATTCGGGCCTGAGGAATGTACTGGTTGTCTTTCAGTTCACGACCTCGGTGATCCTTATCATCGCCACCATGGTCGTATATAGCCAGATGAAGCTGATCATGAACAGGAAGATGGGTTTTGACAAGGGGCAGGTGGTCCTGATAGAAGGAACGGGTACACTTGACCGTCAGCTGCCGGCGTTCAAGAGCCAGCTGCAGAAGCTGTCGGGAGTGAAGGCGGTGTCGAACAGCGATTTTTTGCCGGTGACGGGGGGCAAACGCAATATGAATACTTTCTGGAATGATGGGAAAAAGAACATCGAGGCGGGTACCCATGCGCAAAGCTGGTGGGTAGACGTGGATTACCTGTCGGTGATGGGGATGAAGATAGCCGAAGGGCGCAACTTTTCGCCGACGATGCCTTCGGACTCGCAGGCTGTCATCGTCAACAGGGCGTTTGTAAAACAGATGGGATGGAAAGATCCGCTTCAGCAAACCATCACCAACGGAGGAACAGGGACACCGGTCATCGGAGTGGTAGAGGATTTCAACTTCGAGTCGGTAAAACAGGATGTGGGGCCGCTGGTTCTCCACCTGGGCAGATGGTCTTCCATCGTGGCGGTGAAAGCGAATACGGCCGATATTTCAGGATTGATAGCCGGCATCAATGGGGTATGGAAGAGTTTCGCCCCACAGCAGACATTACGGTATACCTTTTTGGACGAACGGTTTGCCAGAATGTATGAGGACGTGCAGCGGACAGGAAATATTTTTACTTCACTGGCGACCCTGGCGGTGATCATCGCCTGTCTGGGACTGTTTGCCCTGTCGGCATTCATGGCGGAACAGCGGCGCAGGGAGATGGGGATCCGAAAGGTCCTGGGCGCGACGGTGATGCAGGTGATGGGGATGTTGTCGGGGGACTTTTTAAGGCTGGTGCTCATCGCATTTGTGATCGCGTCGCCGATAGCTTACCTGGGTATGAATAAGTGGTTGCAGGATTATGTGTATCGCATCAATATCGGCTTGTGGATGTTTGTGAGTGCGGGAGCGCTCGTAGCGCTGATCGCCCTTGTGACTATAAGTGCGCAGGCGCTGAGGGCCGCGACGACAAACCCGGTCGAAGCCCTTAGGACCGGCGAATAGCCGGGTTTGTCGTCAATATATTGGCCCTGGAGTTTCGAAGGAGCTGCTTCGCCACGGAACTTCGAAAAGCGTCGTCCCTTGCTTAGAACTTCGAAAAGGCTTCGTCCCTCAGAACTTCGCCGGAGCGGCGTCCCTTGCTCAGAACTTCGAAAAGGCGGCGTCCCTTGCCTTTTCTCGTTCGTTCCTTTCGCTGCGCTCAGGAACATTCGTGGCGTTCGCTCCGCTCCGCCATCTCGTTCGTTCCCGAGCAAAGCGAAGGGAACGTTCGTAACCTTCGTTTCACTCGGTTATCTCACTCGTACCCTTCGCTGCGCTCGGGTATACCGAAGGTGTCGGTACGGGGCGACAAGATATTAATAGTGATCAATGCTAAACAGCTGAGCATTGGGGATGGGAGAATAATCGGTATTTTTGCAACATGAACACATTGGCATATGACCAGTTGTGCTCGGCATTGCCGCCCGGCATGCACAACTCGCCCGTTGATTTTAGAGTGATCAATATCGATGATCTGACGAAAACCTATGCGGTGGACGGCAGGCAGCCCTATAGTAAGAAGGTGTTCTATAAGATCAGTTTGATCAAGGGGCGGAACCGGGCTGAATATGCCGACAAGGTGATCCGGATCAACGATCAGGCCCTGCTGTTTGCCACACCCAGGATACCCTATCACTGGATCCCGCTGGATACGCAGCAGAGCGGGATGTTTTGTGTTTTCACCGAAGAGTTCATGCAGAAGGGGAATGGAGGGATCCTGCTGGACAGTCTCCCGATCTTCCGCCAGGGCGGACTACCGGTCTTCGAGCTGAATGCCCAGGACGTCGCGGACATCGAATACACCTTCCACCGGATGGAGCGCGAGATGAACTCCGACTACGCCTATCGGGACGATCTGCTGCGCAATCTTGTCGTCGATCTGATCCATCTGGGACAGAAATTACAACCTGCTCCGGTGGAGCGCTCGGTCCGGAACGCCGCAAACCGGATCTCCCAGCTGTTCCTGGAGTTGCTGGAAAGGCAGTTTCCCATCGGATCGACAAATCAGCGGCTTACCCTGCGGACCGCGAAAGACTTTGCCCTCTGGCTTTCCGTTCACGTCAACCATCTCAACCGCGCACTGAAAGAGACGACCGGCAGGACTACCTCAGCGATCATCAGCGCCCGGATCCTCAGCGAATCAAAGACCCTGCTCACCAACACCTCCTGGAGCATCGCCGAGATCGCCTATAGTCTTGGTTTTGAAGAGGCCTCTTACTTCAGCACCTTCTTTAAGAAACAGACGGGCCTGTCCCCTGCCGGTTTCCGTGGATAGGGCCTGGCCACTGCCGGTTTCCGCGGATCGGGACTATCCCCCGCCGGTTTTCGCGGATAGGCCTGGTCTCCGGAGTTGATGGACATAGTTCCGGGTGTTTGAATGTTATAAACTTTGGTTTGAATAGTATATGGAAAGACCTTGTTTTGATGTCATCTTTGTGTCGGTAAAAAAAATACAATAATGGAAAAAAAGAACAGGATCGTCCTGGTCACCGGCGGGAGCCGCGGACTGGGCAAGGACATGGCGCTTCGGCTTGCCGAAAAAGGATTGGATGTCATCATCACTTATCACAGCAAAAAAGAAGAAGCCCTTGCCGTTGTCAGCGGCATCCGCCAGCAGGGCAGGAAGGCAGCCGCACTGCAACTCGATACGGCGGAAGTCAGCGGCTTCGACGCCTTCTTCGCTATACTGGCAGACACGCTGAAGAATGAGTTCGGCGCCACGCGTCTGGACTACCTCGTGAACAACGCCGGGACTGGAGTTCACGCGCTATTCCAGGACACTACCGAAGCTCAGTTCGACCAGGTGCTGAACGTGCAGTTCAAGGGCGTCTTTTTCCTTACACAAAAGGCACTGTCCTATCTGAACGATGGCGGCGGTATCATCAATATCTCCACCGGTCTTGCCCGCTTTTCGACCCCGGGTTTTTCGGCGTATGCCAGTATGAAAGGCGCGATCGAGACGCTGACCCGCTACCAGGCCAAAGAGCTGGGAGCACGCGGCATCCGGGTGAACGTGGTGGCGCCCGGTGCTATCGCCACCGATTTTGGCGGCGGAGTGGTTCGGGACAATCCCCAGTTCAACGCTCTTATAAAATCCGTGACGGCGCTGGGTCGGGTAGGTGAGGCGGAGGATATCGGCGGAGTGGTAGCGTTCCTGTGTACGGACGACGCACGCTGGATCACGGCGCAGCGGATCGAAGTGTCGGGCGGCATGAATCTTTAGATGCGGGAGGTCTGCGCTAGCAGTGCGGCCTTTTTCTCGTTTAATGGGCGATATATTTACAAGCTAAGGAACGTTCCCAGCCCGAAGACCGCGTTGGCTGTGCGGTTCGATTCCGGTTGGGCCTACCAGCATTTACCCTCTTTCTGAAACTCGCTACTATAGCGAGTTTTTTGGTTCGGTAACGACGCCGTCAATTTCTTTATAATACATAATCTATTATTTATCAGCGAGCACTGGTTCGATTCCTGTCAGGTTGCTTTCGCCTCCAACTGATAGAATATAATTCTAAAATTCAGAATATTATTCTACATTTGTTTTATAAAAATTGCTTGCATGGTTGTAATTTCCAAGGCAGTTCTCAAGGAGTTTGCGGAAAAACATCAGGATGCGGAGGGTGCTTTGGTTAAATGGTATAATGAGACCAAGGCGGCTGATTGGCGCAATTTCAGCGATCTGAAGCGAACATTTAATACAGCTGATGCCGTAGCCAACGACAGGTATATTTTTGATATAAAAGGTAATCAGTATCGGCTGATTGCTTTGATTATTTTTAGGACAAGAACTGTATTTATCATATTCGTTGGAACGCATAAGGAGTATGATAAGGTCGACGCATCTAAAGTTCAGTATAAAAAATAGTTTATGAAACATACTATTCCATCCAAAAAAGCCTACCATGAAACCATGGTTGCTGTTTATAATTTAATGAACAAGGGAGAGGCTAATCTTACTTCAAAAGAACTTAAATCCCTTGAGGCAATGGCTAAGGCAGCGGAGGAATATGAAGACAATGTATTAGGATTGAAACCGCCTAAAGAGCCCGAATCAATAGCGGAATTGTTGGAGCGGAAGATGTACGAAAATAAAATGACTCAGGCAAAATTGGCCAGCACGCTTGGGCTTGGGAGCTCGAAACTTTCGGAAATACTGTCTGGAAAAAGAAAACCGGATGTGCCTTTTTTAAAGGCACTCTATAAAAAATTAAATATTGATCCGGCCTTTTTGCTTGACCATGTATAAAGTTGGAAACAAACAACTCTCATTTTCAATAAGATAGGTTTAATGGGCTATTATACAAGGGTGTTTTGCCGGTCAGAAAAATCTCCGGCTTTTTTCGAGCTTCAGGAATATATGCGTAATTGCAACCCCTTGTATAGATTGGAAGGAGATGTTGACGACAAAAATCGGCATTGGTCGAACTTTGATTTATTCTATAAAAGTGGCAAGCATCCTATTCCTGTTGAATTGAATTGGTGCGAAGAAGAAAGTAGTGTCGGAAAAGAGGAACTGGCAGAATTCCTGGACGAAATAGGACCAGTTGGATGGTCATTGAAAAAGAGAAAGGTCATTAAGCTCCTAAAACACACAAAATATATAATCTGCAATCAATTACTATCTGACTTGGATGACGATGGATATCGGGCTAACGACAGTCTTTTGCGTTTTTTTGCAGATAATTATCAAGGCATGATACACGCAGAAAATGAAGGGTTTTATAGCTCCGACGGTATATTTTTATTAAAAGACAGTTGAGCTAAAACGGAGTGTCTTGGATTGGCTAACTCACTCGGCTAAAACAACAAACCCATCAGATCACTTAAAAACCGGTTCGAAAAACCTCCGTCCGGGACTACATACCAATCAACATTTTCTTTATTTTGATGCATTGAGATTGTCACAATTCCTCTATAATACTCCCCATATTTAACCGCGAAAAAAATAATTGCATATAAATTTGCGCAACTCAAAAGTTGCACATATATTTGCAACCTGAGGGTTGCGTAATTAGATAGTTGCGTAATTAAATAGTGAAACATGAAACCAGACATATTCCAGGCCATAGCTGACCCGACACGCAGGGCTATTTTAACTTTAATTGCTATTCAGGCATTAACGCCAAACGCAATGGCGGAAAAATTTGATATGAGCCGGCAGGCAGTATCAAAACATATTAAAGTATTGCAGGAATGCGAATTGATCAAACCCGAGCCGTCTGGCAGAGAAATTTATTATCATTTTAATCCAAAAAAAATGCAGGAGTTTGATGATTGGCTAGCCCAATTCAGGAAAATTTGGGAAACTCAATTTAATCAACTCGACGATGTATTATCAATAATTAAAAAAAAGAAAAAATGACAAACAGTTTGCTATTTGATTTCACAGTAGACAAGGCGACAAAAACGGTATTCATAACCAGGGAGTTTGATGCCGACCTATCCCTGGTATGGGATGCTTTTACCAAACCGGAGATTCTTGACCAATGGGTGGCGCCTAAACCATGGACGTCAAGGACAAAATTTATGGACTTCAAGGTTGGTGGACGAAGATTTTATGCGATGGTAAGCCCTGAAGGACAGGAGCGTTGGGCAATTCAGAGATACACTTCAATTAGCCCAAAAACCAATTTCAAGATGTTCAACGCCTTCGCGGACAAAGATGAAAACCCTGAATTACCCGGTTCTGATTGGGACTACACTTTTAGCGAACAGAACGGAAGGACAATAGTGCGTATCACTATTTATAACGAGTCTCTTGCCCGCATGGAGAAGATGATCGAAATGGGCTTTACAGAAGGAATGAAGATGTCGATGAGGAATTTGGAAAACGTGTTGGCAGCTTTATCCGGGAAATAAATAATTTAACAATCTAAAAATTAATTACCATGGCACAGATCAATCCTCACATTAACTTCAACGGAAATGCCGAAGAAGCGTTCACCTTTTACAAATCAGTATTTGGCGGTGAGTTTGCAAAAGTTATTCGTTTCAAAGACCTTGCAGGCCCTGAATTCCCGATAGCGAAAAAAGAAGAAAATAAAATTATGCATATTGCTTTGCCTATCGGTAAATGTAGTATGTTGATGGCAAATGATGTTCCCGAAAGTATGGGAAGAACCAACGAAAATGAGAACAGAAGTAAGATTGTAATCACTGCGGAAAGCAAAGAAGAAGCAGACAAATTATTTAATGGGCTTTCAGCAGGAGGACAAATAGAAGGCCCTATTGGAGATAGTCCCTGGGGTTCGTATTTTGGATGTTTCAGGGACAAATACGGGATTGAATGGATGGTGGAGTTTGACGGAAAATAAGGGATCCCATCTTTGCCCTGTCAATAAAATTCAAACACACGCCAAATCACGTTATGCAAAATCTACTCAAAACGAATAATCCACTTAAGTCAATACTGCTAATTCTAATCATTATGGTAACAGCATCCCGATCTGAAGCACAGCAGATCAAGCCTTCCAGCAGTGGTTACGCGCCCGTTAATGGCATCAAAGTTTATTACGAGGTATATGGCAAGGGTAGGCCGATCGTTTTACTGCACGGAGCCTTTTACACGATCGGTATGAACTGGAGCCAATTGATCCCTGATCTGTCAAAAACCAGAAAAGTAATTGCCATTGAAATGCAGGGACATGGACATTCGCCCTTTTCTGATAGAGAATTATCGATCACAAATTTCGCAAGTGATGTGGCGGGTGTGATGGATTACCTGAAAATTGACAGTGCTGATGTAGCAGGATATAGTATGGGCGGCTCTGTAGCTTACCAGTTTACTGTACAAAACCCAAAACGGGTAAGAAAATTAGTGATCATTTCTTCTACCTATAAAACAGATGGTTGGTTGCCGATAGTAAACAATGCGTTTAAGGAATTTAAACCCGAATTTTTTGATAATACACCTTTACAAATCGGGTACGATGCGGTGGCGCCTGATAAAACAAAATGGCGGAGCTTCTTAAAGCAAATGTTCGACTTCGCTAAAGTTCCATTCAACGTAGGTGATTCTAATATTGCGAAAATTGCTGCGCCTGTATTAATCATATCGGGTGACAATGACGGACTGGATAAAATTGAGTTGATGAGAACATATCAATTGCTGGGTGGTGGTGGCACCGCCGACATGCAGCCAATGCCAAAATCTCATCTGGCCATTGTTCCTTCGCAAGGACATGTGAGCCTGATGATGCAAACAAAGACAATCTTAGATTATCTGAATGACTTTTTGGGCGAATAATCCTTCCTTATTGCCCTTGGCGTTGAATTCGTCCACGATTTAAAGGCCTTTCTAAAGGCAGTAAGATCTGAATAACCTAAGATGTCGGAAACCTCGGATATTTTTATGGCGGGGTTTTGCATTAACTGGAAGGCGATTTCTTTTCTTATCTCTCCTGCAATATCGCGGAAAGTGGTTTGTTCCTGCTGCAGCCTGCGTTGCAAATTGCGCGGTGTCAGATTTAATGCGGAGGCCGCCTCTTCGATCGAAGGAATCCTTCCCCTAAACTGCATGAATAGTACCTGTTTTAAATTTTCTACCGTACTGTTACTTTCCAAAAGTGCCTCCTTGTCAGCCACAATGGAGTTGAATAGCTGAAACATGGATTGATCGCTGGTGAGTAGAGAGGTCGATATATCCTCTTTACTTACCACTATTCGGTTGACATCTTTATTGAAAAGCACCTCACAACCAAAAAACTTCCTGTATTCTGAAATTTCCCGCATTCCAAAAGTCAGTTCGATCCTTAAAGGCACGATGTGTTTTCCCGACAGGGTACGGATCGTATTGACGATTGCTGCTAGTAAGAAATCATTGGCGTGCCTTGCTGGTTCCGGGTATTTCATTATCCACATCTTATTCTGCGATATCTCAAGAACGGCCGCATCATTGACGGTATACCTGTATTCAACCATCGGCGATGACATATGGCCATACCGGCATAACATCTGAAGACCCTGGTCAAGGTCTTTACTGCTTTGGACCAGAAAGCCAACCATTCCGTGAAGCAGACTGTTTACACCCATGCCTATATGCAGGCCGATCAATGGATCGCCCGACAGCTTTAGAAGTGGCACCCAAATGAGCGCCGCTTTCTCCCATTCAACCATATTTTCCGAGTCGCCAATTTCCTTCGGATTGATGTCCGACATCTGGCAAAGTGTATCGAAAGCTGCTCCAAATGAAGCAGCCGTTTGAAAAATGGTGCGAATGACTGTACCCGCTAAAGCCATGGCATAAAATATATCGTTTCAGGCAGAAAATACCCCTTTTCCCGTCCGTGAAATGAAGGTGCTTTGCATTGTAAATTTAAAATATATGAAGCTAAGTAAAAATGCATTTTTAAAAAAATGGGTGACTGGCAGCCTGGCTGTTTATTCCGGCGCGCTTGGTCTTTTTCACCCGCTGATTGCGCACGGTTTTACCGGCGATCATGATAAACTGTTGACAACCCCGCAGTTTATTATGCATACCGTGTCTTTGTTTGTTTTTGTTTTCCTTCTTGTACGAACGCAGAACCGGACGTTTCAAATGATAGGGAAACGGAAGACCATGGCCGGTATCTGGCCGTTCCTGTTCTTTACGCCCTGGGCGTTCTGGTTCGGTTATTATACCCTATTCGTCCCTTTCGACATATTGTTCCTGTTCCTGTCAATCGGTATGATCAATGCCATACAATTGAAACCGTTGGTTAAATTTCCCGGAAAATGGGTAGGGCAATGTATCCTGGTCTATTTTCTCGCGGCAGTAGCTGGTATTGTTATAGGGCTTGGCGCTTATTCTTTTTACTATAAGAACCTGCAAGGAATTGCGAGGGATATAGCCACCTGGCTGTCGATCAGTATACCTGCTGCGTTGGTTGTCGCCTTTTGTTTCAGGCAGATCCTGAAGACCCAGGTCATCATGTCCGAAGATTATGAGCCTGATGTTGTTTCCGGGGTTAAGGCGCATTTTTTAAATCTGCCTGAAGGCGCCTTATAGGCTGCCCTAATAATAAAACAAAAAGCCCGTCTAAAACTAGACGGGCCTCATTATTATACGGCAAATATCTTTTACTGCTTACGCGTATTCTGTCTTCTTTGTTTGTAGTTGATACCGGTCTGGCGGCCATTACCTGCCGGGCTGCCTACGCGATCCATGGCGCAACGGAAGCCGACCGTGCTGTTGCTCTGGTCTTCTTCGAGGAATCGGCGGGTACCGGGGCTGAGCCAGTAAGCGCGGTCATTCCAGCTGCCGCCTTTGATAACGCGGGATTTGTTGCTGACCAGTGTCGTCTTGCCATAACCATAGGCGATGCCGGAGATGGTAGAGTCACCATCGAGGTAGTTGATCACGTCGCCTTTCTGATAGTTGCGGCGTTTGATGCTTTCGGAGTCAGTGACGAAACGTTCCTTGATACGGCCCAGGCTATCCCTTTCGGCTTTGCCTTCCTTGCCATAATCAACGGTCGTAAATTTATTACCACGGAAGGGGGCTACGTCGTCGGCGTCCTGACCAGTCATTGGTCTGTAAACGTCGCCAACCCACTCACTTACGTTGCCTGACATGTTATAAAGACCGAAACCATTGGGGAAGAAGGAGTTGACGGGGGCGGTGTAAACGGCGTTGTCATTCAGGCCACCGGCGACACCCATGTTGTCCCCTGCACCGCGTTTGAAGTTCGCCATGAAGGTACCCTGCCAGCTGCCGTGACGTGTGTCGCGCAGACCGTTGACATTGTTACTCCAGGAGTAGACCTGTTTGTTGGCGATGAGCTCTTCACCACGGCTCTTGTCATTCTTGCCGGGCAGAGGGTTCTGGTTGATATAACCCAGTGCGGCATATTCCCATTCAGCTTCTGTCGGGAGGCGATAGTTTGGCAGGAGGATACCGTCCTCAAAAGTGACCTGTGTACGGGGTGTACCGTTGGGGTTCTTGAGGGGGTTGCTCTTGGATCTTGCCTTTTTATCGGGAGTGGCCTGGAATTCACCCATCAGGTAAGCCTTCGTGTTGAAGTTTTCCTGGCCCAGGCCGGTGATGTTCTTAACGGAGTTGGGGTTGATATACCCGCGGTCGATGAGGGACTTTTCGTTAACCCGGTCAGATCTCCACAGACAGAAGTCATGGGCCTGTTTCCAGGTTACACCTACTACAGGGTAGTAGTTGTAGGAAGGGTGGCGGAAGTAGTATTCCACCATCGGTTCGTTGTAGGCCAGCTCACTGCGCCAGCAGAGGGTATCCGGCAGGGCAGCGTCGCGTACGGGTTTGTATTCGTCGGCGTCAAAAACGTTGTTGAGCCAGTAAAGGTATTCCCGGTAGTGGATGTTGGCCACTTCGGTCTGGTCGATGTAAAAGGAGTTGACCGTTACACGGCGGGGAACGTTGTTCCAGTCGCGCATGACGTCTTCCTGCGTAGCGCCCATGGTAAAGGTACCACCCTGGACGAATACCAGGCCCGGACCGGTGCGTTGCTCTTTTTCTTTGGAAACCTGGAAGCCACCCATCTTGGAGTCATTGTAGTTCCACCCTGTTACGCTGGACTGGTCCGGCTTCTTGTGACAGGAGGAAGCAATAAGGGATACGGTAGATGCCAGGATTGCTAGGTTTTTCAAATTCATAGTTGACGCTTTTTGCCGTAATTTTTAATCCGCACGGGCAGGAAGCCCATTCGGGTTGTAAAGAGGAAAAACGCTTTCTTTCTCCTCTTTATTGTATTGAAATACGGGACATAGTTATCCACAGTTGCCCATATTGCGAATATAGTGCCTAATCATGTATTTTTGCCGGC
>DATJJA010000055.1:0-18044 GCA_035492595.1 Puia sp. | reverse complement strand
TTCGTATGCCGATCTCCCTTATCCTTTGCTCCGCGCTGAAAGCCGCCAGTCCAAACAAACCCAGACAGGCAATAATGATCGTAAACAGGGTAAACAGACCGATGATCCGCGCCATCCGGTATTCCTGCTCATAGGTACGCTGAAAGTCCTGGTCCATAAAGGAGTACTCGAAAGGTGTACCGGGATTGATCCGGGACCAAATGCCGCTGAGCCGGCTGATAAGATTCGGATAATCACGCGTCTTCACATGAGCAAAGAGAAAATCGTTTTCCGGATCCAATGTGAAACCATAGGGATGGATCGGCTCCCGGAGACTTTGAAAATTAAAGTCTTTGACGATTCCGATGATCCTGATCTTATAATTTTGTCTTTGCTGATCAAAGTTGAGGAGCTTTCCGACAGCCGTCTGCGGATCAAGACCCAGCCGCCGGATAGCCGTTTCATTAAAGATAAACGAGCCTGCGAAGTTTACGGGCGGGGAAGCAGCTCCGACCGAAGCACTCCCATTGGAATCCGAAGGGAATTCCCGGGAGAAGGCACGCCCGCTGATGATCGTCATACCCAGCGTCTGCAAGCCGGCAATAGCTTTTAAACATAATGTGCGGTTTGACCAACAGCCTCAGAAAGGATGCCATCTTTATAAAAAAATGAGTCTCCGTTATTTATATATCGTATTAGAAACCAGCATGTCCGGTAGCGGACAGCCCTTGTCCGTTAACGATTCTTTTCCTTAATATTGCCCCCTATGCAAAAAAAATGGCTCCCGCTGCTGCCACATCTCATCGCTATTATCGTTTTCCTGCTGATCGCCGTCATCTATTGTAAACCCGCTTTTGAACATAAAGTGTTACAGCAGGCAGACGTCACCCAATGGAAAGCAATGGCTCAGAACTCCTACCAGTACAAGGATAAACACAACGTGTTTCCTCTTTGGACCCAGGGCATGTTCAGTGGGATGCCGGCTTACCAGATAGCCCTTGAGGGCAACGTCTTCACGCTGCAAGGGATCGCCCATGACCTGCTGACCCTCTGGCTGCCAAAACTGCCAGCCTTCTTCTTCCTGGCCTGCATCTGCTTTTATTTTCTATCCCAGGTGCTGCGGGTAGATCCATGGATCGGGATCATCGGGGCGCTGGCCTTTGCCTATGCTACCTATAATCCGACAGCCCTGGTAGCAGGCCATGACACCAAGATGACCAATCTTGCCTACCTGCCGGCTTTTATCGGTTCGATCCTCCTGATCTACGAAAAGAAATATCTCACAGGACTGGCCCTGACAGCCCTTTTCACCATGCTCTTCGTCGGAGCCAACCACCCCCAGATCATCTACTATGGAATGATCATCGTCGCTTTCATGAGCCTGGCCTATATCATCCGCTGGATAAAGGCAAAAGATTTTCGTCACCTGGCCATAGCCGGTTCGCTGACCCTGCTCGCCGGCGGCATCGGCCTTCTCTGCAACGCTGTTGCCACTTTTACCACCTATGACTATGCTCCGGCTTCCAACCGCGGAGGCAGCGAGCTGGCCGTAGCCGGGGGCATCGTTACAAAAAGCGGGCTTAGCCAGGAATATGCGTTCAGCTACAGCACTTACAAAACCGAATCCTTCGAGCTGCTGGTCCCTAAAATATATGGGGGCGGCGGAGATGGAAGTGATATGATCGATAAGTCCAAGGCAATAGAGGCTTTGCAAAGCATGCCGCCACAATTGGGTCAGGCATTACAGAGAAACCTGCAGTTTTATTGGGGTGGGATCAGCGATACAGGAACGGGCGGCCCTGCATATGCCGGCGCCATCGTCTGCTTCCTGGCCATTCTCGCTTTCTTTATACTCGACAACAAGCACAAGTGGTGGATCCTCGCAGTCTGTGTACTGAGTTTTCTGATGAGCTGGGGCGGTTATTTCCTGAACTTCAACGCCTTTTTGCTCAACCATCTGCCCGGATACAACAAGTTCCGCGCACCCAGCGTCATCCTTGTCATTCCCAATTTCCTGTTTTGTGTACTGGCTATCCTGACCCTTCAGCAGCTGCTCACCATACCGGCCTCTGATAAAGATGCCTTCTGGAAAAAATATAAAAAAGGACTCTACTTTACCGGTGGGCTCTTTGTCATTCTGCTGCTGATGTATCTCAGCTTCGACTATACGACTGCTGCAGACAGGGAGATCCAGAAAAGGACTGCTGGCATGCAGCCACAGATCCTCGATTACGTACATAGCTTTCTGGCCGCCCTTCGGGAAGACAGACAGTCCCTGTTCTTCAGCAGCCTGATCCGCAGTTTCTTTTTTACCGCAGCCGCTGCCGTATTCGCCGGCCTGGCTATCAAAGGCAAATTAAAACCATTACTTGCGATAGGCGTCATCGGTGCGCTTGCCTTTATCGACCTGATCGGAATGGACGTGTTATACCTGAACTACGATAAATACCAGGAAGAAGATGAGGCGCAGGCCATTTACACCCCCACCCCATCGGACCAGGCCGTGCTTCGCGATCCCTCCTGGTTCCGCGTATTTGACCTTCGGCAGAGCGGTCTTAATTCCCTGAACTATGGCGCCCCAACCGCTTATTTCCATCACAGCATCGGCGGTTATCACCCCGCAAAGCTGAGCATCTACAACGACCTCATCGAAAATCAGCTATCCAAATTTCCCGACTGTATGCCGGTGCTCAACATGCTAAACACCAAATACATTTTTCAGCCGGCACAGGACGGTCATGACTCGGTGATGCTTAATCCCGGAGCACTCGGTCCGGCCTGGCTCGTTCAGACAGTAAAATATGCCGCTACACCAAAGGCCGTAATGGATGGACTGACCGGCCTGGATACAAAAGATACTGCTGTCCTTTTTACCAAAGATCAGGGGAAAGCAGTTTATGACGCAGCCTCAGCAGGCGACACCATCATGCTTCAGAAAGCCGATAACGACGAAATGCTTTATAGTAGCCAGAGCAGGGGTAGACGCTTTGCCGTCTTTAGCGAAGTTTTCTATGACCGGGGCTGGCACGCCTATATCGACGGGGCCGAAAGCCCCATTATCCGCACCAATTATGTGCTGCGCGGACTGTCCGTTCCGGCGGGAAAACATACGATACGGTTCACCTTCCACCCGGCCTCCTTTTACACGGGAAAAACGCTGCAGATGTTGGCCGGACTGGTACTGCTGGCCCTGCTGATCGCCGCCGCAGCGATGGAATGGAGGAGGAGAAAATTTGGAAAAAACAGGTAAGGGGCCTGCATTTAATGTAATTTTGCCTTAAGGGAGTAATTGGTTTATGCATAATAAGCTGATATACTGGATACCCATCGTAGGGGTATTTGTCAGTCTGGTGCATTATGAAAAGGATAATGGCATGGGCACTTTCTGGGGCGCTTATCAAACCGCGATGATCCTTATAATTATTTGGACCGTCGCATTTTTCTCGACGTAGCGCCCGCCCGTTTATCCGGCCCATCATGCATGAATTGATGACATCGCTTATCGTTACCACGACTGGCAAGGGGGAGAATTGCCACCGGATGTCGTTTTTTACTTCGCATCGTATGATCTTGTCCCCACAAGAGTTAAAATAGCTACTCAGAAATACTAACTAATTTACCCAAATGCTAAACAAAATAGCATTCCCAAGCGTAAGGATGTGCATAAGTATATTTTGCCCCTTCCCTCTATTAGCAAATAGTTAATTTTTGAGCGCCAACCGATTACGCCTATTTTATTTTCGTATTTCTAACCAAAAAACAACCTAATTTCGCGGTACTTTTTAAGGCATTTATTACCCTGATCTTTATGGCTATTTTAGTGTTTTTTCTTTGTCACTGGTTCCTGTCCCTATTCTCACAGACGTTCTTCCTGCACCGCTATGCCTCGCATAAGATGTTCAAAATGAATAAGTTTTGGGAGAGATTCTTTTACGGACTGACCTTTATCTCGCAGGGCTCGTCTTTTCTCAATCCCCGTGCATACGCCATCCTTCACCGGATGCACCACGCCTACAGCGACACGGAAAAAGACCCGCACTCCCCCCATTTTTTTAAGGATGTGTGGAGTATGACGATGCAAACGAAAAACATCTATATGGATTACCTTTTGCATAAGAAGGAACCAGAGCCTGCTTTTCGTGGCAATTATCCGACCTGGCCAACGCTCGATCGCATCAGCGACCTCTGGGTGACCCGGATCGGTTTCGGACTGCTTTACACGGCCTTTTATGTAGTTTTTGCTACCCATTGGTGGATGTTTCTGGTGCTGCCGATCCATTTTTTCATGGGACCGATACATGGGGCGGCTGTCAACTGGTGCGGACACAAATATGGTTATTCCAATTATGATAATGATGATCATAGTAAGAATTCTATTCCGCTCGATTTTCTGATGATGGGGGAATTGTTTCAGAACAACCATCACAAGAGCCCAAATGATGCGAATTTTGCCAAGAAGTGGTTTGAGCTCGACCCGACCTATTATATTATCCGGGGCTTACATGCCTTGCGGATCATCAAGTTGAGAAAAATGTAAAACGCCCCCCGATAGCCCCGCCTCCCCATCCGGCCACGATCTGCATTATTGTGATCATCACCTGCATCTATACGTCCAGGAATCTCGTATATAGAATAGAAACATCCCTGCCTTATAAGGCTACCTGATCTGATTTCCCCGCTCTTCCCGGTGAACAGCTGCGCTTATCCATCGGCGGTAACCCTATTTATTAAAATACAAATGGCAAACACTACCTATATCGAAAACAGCAGTAACAGCACACAAGCCCGGATGCTGAACCGGCTCAAATGGTGGAACAAACAGCATGACCTTGGCTATGAATTCTTCAGCCTGTTCCTCGACGAGACAATGACCTGGTCCGGGGCTTATTTCGAACGCGACGGCATGGACCTGAAAGAGGCCCAACTGGCCAAATACCGGCGCCTTTGCGAACAGTTACATGTCCTGCCCTCCGATCATGTCCTGGAGATCGGAACCGGCTGGGGCGCCAATGCCATCTATATAGCAAAGAATCATGGCTGCCGGGTCACTTCACTGACCATTTCGGAACAACAGTACAAGCTGGCGCGCCAGCGCGTAAAGGAAGAGGGACTCGAACAACAGGTGACTATCCTGCTCCAGGACCATCAACAGCTCAGCGGGAAATTCGACAAGATCGTCTCCCTGGAAATGCTGGAAGCAGCAGGAGAGGCCTACCTGAACACCTGGTTCCGGAAATGTCACGAGCTGTTAAAACAGAATGGTTTGTTAGCCCTGCAGGTCATCGCCTGCCCCGATTCGCAGGATGATAGTGCCCTTCCTTCGCTGGCCTCTATCAATGCAGCCATCCGTCGCACAGGGGAAATGACCATGATCGATATAAAGGAATTGGGATTTCATTATGCGGCCACGCTAAAAGTCTGGTTCATGCAATTCAACAGCCGGCTGAAAGAGATCAGGGATCTCGGCTTCGACGAGCATTTTATCCAAAAATGGAATTATTATCTCCGTCATTGTGAGGCCGCCTTCCGCCTGCAGAACATTCATGCGATGCAGCTCGTATATGCCAGGCACTAACCCCCCGGAGCTGTCTATCAGCGTTATCCCAAACCAACCGGCCCGAAAATTCAATCCTTCTGCTCTTTGAACCGGCTAAAGAAGCCCAACGCCAGCAGACATAACACCATGCCACAAACGCCGTTGAGCCGCAGCCCCTGATCATGCCCGGGGTCTTTCCCATAAACGGTAAGAAAGGCGAACAACGCAATACCCAGCGTCTGCCCCAGCTTGACAAAGAAATACTTCACGGCAAAGAACATTCCTTCCCGGTTCTCCCCCGTTTCGGAGGCATCCTGTTGCGCGATCTCCGCAAGGATCGCATTCGGCAGGATCCCCAGTGAAGCGAGCGGGAAGGCAGCACAGATCAGCAGGGTATAGATCTGCACATGAGGGGAGGCTGGGAACTGCCCAAGAAAATAGATCGCGATGAATAAGATGCTCAGCAGCCCAAAAGAGAATAGTACAACGGGCTTCTTACCCCAACGCGCCGCAAGTAGATTGATCAGGGGATAAAAGACCAGCGATACCAGCACCATCGTCGCCATCAGCATGCCTCCTTCCGATTCCGGCAATCCCAGTAACACCGTGACAAAAAATAAAAGGCCACTTGAAATGATGCTCAACGCCATATAGTATGAAAAGTCGGAGATCAGGTAGTACCTGAAATTCGGATTGGCAAATGTCTTGCGGATAGCCGGCCAGATAGGCAGGTGAGAAGGTTTGCCCGATGCATATTTTTTCTCATCGATAAAATACACCGGGATCAGAAGGATCAGGGCCGCCAGGCCGCAGATACTGCCGATCGTTATCTGCAGAGCCTGCCCGCGATCCGTAATATGAAAGCTCCGTTGTACGAGATCTGCAAAATTATTGGCCAGCGCCGCAACGATGATCCCCAGTACAAAACCTACCTGCTGAAAAGAAGAGAGCCGCACCTTTTCAGCCGGCGTCTTCGCCATTTCAGGCAACAACGCATTATAAGGGATGATATAGCTCGTGGCTGCAATAAAGAAAAGGATCATGGTCAGCGCCAGCCACCAGCCATTGGAAGTAGTGGCCGCTTTCTCCCAGGGATGGAACGTAAGAAAACAAAAGGCGGCGGCAGGCAGAGCAGCCAGTTTCATAAACGGGATCCGCCGACCCTTCGGATTCCTGCTTTTGTCGCTGAGCGAAGCTAAAAAAGGATCGAACAGCGCGTCCACCAGACGCCCCGACGCCTCTATCACCGACAGGATATTGAATACGCCCAGCAACAACAGCTGGGGTACCAGCGGCGTCAATCCCGCATTGGAAGGCGGAAGATAATAATAGGGCAGCATCACGATGATCGTATTGCTCAGGATACTCCAGCCCATCATTCCGGCGGCATACGCGACTTGTCTGCTAAAAGGTAATTTTTGACCTGCCATGAGCAATTTTTATTTATGAAGGATCGCTGAAGCATCGATGACCAGACTTCCCTCTGTGCCAGGACTCCCCGAAGCCTGAAAGGCCGATCGGTTAACCCAGACCCTTACTGTCAGTTTTTCAGCAACAGACCGGTTCCCCGTCAATTCAAAAACCAGCTGGCGCGCAAGGACGTCAGGCACCCAGCCGAAAAAGGACGATGACATCCCATATTCGTCCCACGAAGATTGAACCCCATACTTCTCCCGGACCTGGCCTTCCGCGGTACGGATATAATCGATCGAAGTGATACCGGGATTATAGTGCTGAGCGAGCGACGTCTTTATGGATTCATATTCCTCAACGGCCGGACGCAGAAAGACAGCACGGAAATTGTACACCGAAGTCAATACAAGTAAACACCCCGATATCGTCAGGAAAGCCGGCAGCAGACGCGTTTTTCCAAATTCCTTCATCAGGGTGATAAAAACCCAAAAGAAGACAGCCATATCCAATCCCAGCAAGGTTCGATTGGAAGCATAATTCTCACGAATGATCAATGACGGAAGATAGATGAGAACAAAACTGGCAACGATAAGAAGACAGTAAGTCAGGAAATTCTGTTTCGTACCGCTCCGGAAATTCAAACCCAGACAAACACCGCCTATCAGCCCGAAGCTGATCAACCCGGCTACACTTTGCTCATTCACTACACCATTGAAGAGGAAAGCCTGCGGAAGCACTCTGACAAACAGGTAGACCGCTTTATTGACCGGGTTGTCCAGCAGCGTTGTCCGATTCGAGGCGCCTGCATGAAGGACCAGTTGTAACATCCCTTTGAAAAGCAAAAAATAGATCAGGTAGATCGCAAAATAAACCCCCAGGGGTGCCAACATCTTCCGGTCAGCTTTTTGCCGGGCGACAATTGCTAAGAAAAAAGGGAGCAGAAAACAGCCAAACCCATTCTGGTAAAAAAACAGCGAGATCAATCCGGATAACAAAGCCGGTAGCCAGCCACGCCTGTTATACCGATAGACAAAATATCCTGCCAGTAATCCACTCGTATTGGCGATGAACAGTTCCATACAAGCCGCCCATTGGATAGAAATGCTGAAAGGCAGACTACAGATCAGGAAAAGCACGGAAAAAAAAGGCAGCTGCGAAGGCAGTCCTTCCTCCCTGGCCACCCGTTTAAACACGGAATACCAGACAGGCAGGCAGATCAGCCAGCCAGCCAGGGAAAACAACCGCAGCAAACGGAGCTGACCGATCGTGTCGATATGACTATATAGCGATCGAAACAGCCTGTCCGTAAGCCAGCGTCCCTGCGGCACGAACATCGCAAAGTCCGATCCCTTTCGGTAAAGCCACAATTGCAGCACTTCATCCGTATAAAAATAATGGGTGTAAAAAAGAGGAGAGAATACAAGGATCGGAACAAGCATTAAAAACCCGATCCTGACATAGTCATTTTTTTCCATGCAGTCATAAAAATATACAATTATTATTTAACAGCCCCCCTAACTTTATACCATGAAAGCCATCCTCATCACAAAAAAAGGCGGCCCCGAAGTGCTGGAGCTCCGCGAAGTGCCGGTACCCGTACCGGCCGAAGGCGAAGTGCTTATCCGTGTAAAAGCGGCCGGCCTCAATCGCAGCGATATCTATACCCGGCAAAGCAATGCCTATGGCGGCACAGAGCCGACGATCCCTGGCCTGGAAGTTTCCGGCATCATCGAAGCCTGCGGACCGGGTCCGAACCGGTGGTCCCCCGGCGACGAGGTTTGCGCGCTGATCACCGGAGGCGGATATGCACAGTACGTAGCCGCGCCGGCAGGACAATGTCTGCCGATACCACCCGGATGGACACTGGAAGAAGCGGCAGGGTTTCCGGAAACCGTGCTGACAGTCTGGCTGAATGCCTTTCGTACCGGAAAGTTACAAACCGGTGAGAATTTTCTCGTCCACGGCGGCAGCAGCGGCATCGGCTCTACTGCCATACAGCTGGCTGTGAGCATGGGCATCCCCGTCTATACCACGGCCGGCACAGAGGAGAAATGCCGCTGGTGCGAATCCCTGGGAGCGACAAAAGCGATCAACTATAAAACACAGGATTTCGAAACGGAGCTGAAAGGAATTGGTTTCGATGTCATCCTGGACATGACAGGAGGAGACTATACCCTGAAAAACCTGCGTCTGCTGCGGGAAGAAGGCCGGCTGATCTATATCAGCTCGATGCGGGGCAAAGACACCCCCATCGACATCCGGGAGATCATGGAAAAAAGATTGGTCATTACCGGTAGTATGCTGAAACCAAGGGATACAGCCTTTAAATCACAGCTGGCCGCAGATGTAGAAAAATTTGTCTGGCCGCTGCTGATCGAAAAAAGGGCACTAAAACCTCATATCTATAAGGTGTTGCCGCTCGAACAGGCTCCATTAGCCCAACAGCTGATGGAAAGCAGCGAACATATGGGAAAGATCCTCTTACGCATTAGCTAGACGGCAGGCCCCACCCGGATCGTCGGTTCGTGGTTCACCGGAAATTTAACCGAATTGGCAATAAAACAAAGCTTATTGGCATCATGATGCAGAGACCGGGCCTTTTCTGACATCCCTCCGTCAGCAATAGTAACTACCGGCTTCAGGGTCACTTCATTGAAATATCCGCCTCCGTCGGCCGTCTCGACCATCGTGCCGGTAGCCTCATCTTTATAATCCATGACCACTACGCCATTGACAGCGCAGAGATGCAGATACCACAGCATGTGACAGGAAGAAAGTGAGCTGACCAGCAATTCCTCGGGATTATAACGCTGCGGATTACCGCGGAAAGAAGGGTCCGAAGAGCCCGGTATCTCCTGCTTGCCCGTTACCGATAAAATATGATCCCGGTCATAGCTTCTGTAATGGGCCGTGCCGGTGCCTGTATTACCTGTCCACATAAGTTGAGTGGTGTAATGGTGTTCTTTTCCCATAGGGTAAAGTTACTCCATTCTCCAGCAAATAGACCCTGTCGGCTATCTCTGTCAGCGAATCTTTATGTGAAATGATCAGCACCCCCGCCTGCGAACGGTAACGCTGCAGCACCGAGATGACGAACTTTTCAGTCGAGACATCCATAGCAGCCGTCGGTTCATCCAGCAATACCAATTGAGGCCCGGCAAACAGACAACGCGCCAATGCCAGCAGTTGCTTCTGTCCCCCTGAAAGAGCTACCCCACCCTCGCCTAAAATAGTAGCATAGGACTGAGGGAACTTTTCAAAATACCGGTCAAAACCATACTCCGTGCAAAAGGCCGCCAAACGACGGATGTCGGCAGCCGGATCGAGACAAATGTTGGCCAGCAGGCTGCCACTGAAAATGGCCGTGTCCTGCGGGACCACTCCGATGGTCTGCCGCCAGGCCCAGGTGTCGACCGCGACCAGCTCGCGGCCATTGCACCGGACCGAACCGCCCTCATAGGGGTAAAATTTTTGCAGCACCTGTAACAGCGTACTCTTTCCCTGACCGCTCTCTCCTGCCAGCGCAATGATCTCACCTCTCTTAAGGTCAAGGGATACCTCTTTTAGCAATAGCTTTTTTCCGGGAAAACGAAACCCGATCCTGTCAATAGTAAGCTGGCGAAACGGTTCGGGATGACCCGATGACGCCGCCGGCAATTCGAACTCCGGCTCCAGTATCGTGAACTCATACATCCTGTCCAGCGCAACACCCGCCTCCTGCACCTGCAGGTTGGTCAGCGCAACCGAGATCACCGTCTGCATCAGCAGCCCCGCCAGCTGGATAATAGCGATGAGCCCCCCGGTGTGCAGACCGCCATGGATGACTTTTAAGGAAGCCCAGCCGATGATCAGAAGCAGGAATAAAGCCGCGACGATCTCCAGGAAGACGCCAAAACGGATCCGCGTCTTTCCCAATCGTAAGATTGCATCCTGGAAAGATTGAAAGAAGCCGGCCGCCGTAGAAGCAAAAAGAGGTTGTCTGTTCATAGCTTTAATGGTATGGATCCCGCGGATACTGTCCACATAGTTACTCTCATTTCGCGCATGAGTGATCATTACTTCCTTCTGACCCCGGATGACATCGCCTTCATAATATTTTACAATGCAAAAAACAACGGGTATCATTACGAGGCAGCCCAGCGCAATGGGCCAGCTGTAAATAAAAAGAAAGATCAGCGATACCAGCATCAGCAAAGCCTGAATAGCCATATCACCCAATATGTAGCTGACAGCCTGCTGGATCCGGAGCGTGTCTCCAAGACGGGCGGTAAGATCGCCGGTCTGGCGATGATCAAAAAATGATTTGTTGAGGTAAAGGATCGAACGGAAAAAGTTACCGGTGACCCGTAAATTGAACCCATAGCCCTGCCGGATGAGGAGATCCTGGCGAAAGAAGGAAATCAGCCCCTTCACGATCAGCAATAAACCCAGCGAGCCAAGTCCCAGATACAGCGAGGAAAGACGACCAGCCGGCAGGATATGATCTATCAATTGTTGGGAGAAAATGGCGGTAGAAAGCCCCAGCAATGAGCAGACTCCCCCAAGCGCAAGGGCTACATATAAAAGATGTATATCCTCATTGAGTGTTTTGCATAACCAGCTGAATTTCTTTTTCCGCTGCTGCTGCCATTGGGCCAGGCGTTCTCCCGGTTCCAGCATCAGCAAGGTCCGGCTGGTCCATATCTTCGCCAGGTCGGTCCCCGAGATCCGAACAAGCCCCGTAGCCGGGTCGCCAATAAGAAAGGAAGGTTTTTCATCGGGATAATACACGACGTAGTGCATCAGCTGACCATCCGGAGTTACATGCAGGATACAGGGAGACTTTATTTTACGCAGCTCGGCTAGAGAATCGGCCTGTGCGCCTTTTGCGATAAACCCGGATTGAGTAGCGGCCTGGTGCAGACCCAGCAATGTTGTCCCCTGACGCCCGGCGCCACTCCATTCCCTTAGTTTTTCCAGCGAGATCTCCGCCTGGTAATAATTCAGGATATTACGCAGACAGGCGACACCGCAGTCATATTGGTCATGCTGCAGCTTAAAAGGCACGGATTGGCTGATCTTCATATTGGATGGATTATGGATTAAAACAGATCGAAATAAAAGCAAACCCGATCATACAGCAGAGCAATCCCAGCCCATAGCTGCTCAATACGAATGAAATAGTCTTTTTAAAGGGCTGCCCCATATAATATTGAAGACCGACGGCCAGTAACAGGACATACCCGGCCTGGAAAAGATCGAGTGTCTGCAGCGGATAGGTCATACAGTTGGGAACCGCCGAAACTTTAAAAAGACTATACAATGACAGCGGGGCAAAGCTCATATACTGGCCAAGACTTTCTATCCTGCCGGAGAACGCCAGTAATAAAAGGCGAAGCAGGACGCCCGCCACAAAGGCCGATTCGGCAAAAAGTACGATCTTGAATATTGTCCGGATCGGTAATTTTTGAGAGGTAAGCAAAAGGCCGGTAAGTAAACACAACGTTACCAATATCATTTTTAAGAGGATCGTGAACGGCACCATCAGATAGCTTAGGAAGACCATCTTATGCTGCCCCGCGAGGAAAGCCGCCAGTTTGTCGGGGTTAACCTGTCCTGACAGCGTATACATATAAACCTGGTCGGTCAATACCTGCGTTTGTAGGTACCAGTTGAAGAAGAGATAGATAAAACAAAAGAAGCCAAACACAAACCACGCATTGGTAGCATAGAGAGATGCCCCCGGAAGGCTATTCTTCTGTTGCGCTGCGGCCAGATCAGTCATAAAAATAATTTGGTGGTTGTTCTGTAGGGAATTGGATGGACTCCGTCCAGTTAAGGAACAGGATGATAAAACCTGCCGGGAATTATCATCCTGTTACAATGCCATTACAGTGAGGGCAAAGTAGGCAGTGTCAGATCGCTAATGTTATAGCTGACCGATACACCGAGTCCCAGGCCAACGCCGAGAAGTGATCCCAGACCCAATACAGACAACAGGCTGGAGATCGGGAAGTTGATCGAAATGTTTCCGGAGGAGCCACCCTGTACATTTTCCATAGCGGCAAAGTCTAAGCTTTTCATCTTTTTCTGGTTTTTTCAGAAGCACTGCAATAGCGCAGCGTAACGTAAAATTGCGAGTAAGCTGCTGGATATCCTATCCACTTCAGTAATAGTTTATGCGTAATTCGTTTAATATATGTCCCTTTTTTGGGGGTTCTGTTAGTATATTTCCTATATAAAAAACCGGGTCATTTTAAATCCATAAACCCCCTTTTTTCGTATGTGTCTACCTGTTTCTCACTCACAGGCCTGATTAGTACCGCAAGGCCCCCCTGTCAGGACATAAGATTAAACCGGATGCGCCCTATCCGGACACCTAACCCATCCCCTTATGACTGGACAAAAACTAAGGCTGTTGAGAGAGTATCGCAATTACTCCCAGGTTTACATTGCTGACCAATTAGGTATCACACAAAATGCGTATTCCCGCATTGAGAACAATCAAACCCGGCTTACCGCAGACCGTCTCAGTAAGCTGGCAGGCATACTCAATGTGCCTCTCCTCGAATTGTTATCGGAAAAAGAGCCGGTGATCCAGTTCGCCGAAACACCCTCTTCCCTGGCACCTGTCCCATCTGCAAAAGACGAACAGTGGAAAGAAATGATCGAGAGCACCCGGCAATTGTACGGGCAGGTCATTACCAGCAAAGACGAAAAGATCGCCAACCTCGAAAATGAGCTCAGCTTCCTGAGAAAGGAAAGGGATCGAATTATGCGCTTATTAGAGAAGCTGGCTGACGGAATGCCCATGCTGATGGGCGTCTCTTCGTAATCTTACGATAACGGCTCCCTTGAATAAGGTCCCGGCAAAAGACCTTATTTTTACGTCATGAATAGACATATCCTGTTGCTTCTGACCTGTTTTCTATACACAACGACGGGCTTTTCACAATCTTTTACGGTAGTTCCGCTTGGAATAAAGGGAGGACTGGATGAAAGCAATCTGTCCGCCTATATGGTCGCGGCAAAAGGAACCAATGAGTACATCTGCCTTGATGCCGGGACATTATATAGCGGGATCCGCAAAGCCGTCGAATTGGGGACCTTCGCGCCACCGGCCAGTGAGGTCCTGCGTAGCACCATCAAAGGATATTTCATTTCACATCCGCACCTCGACCATGTGGCCGGACTTATCATCAATTCCCCTGATGACAGCTCCAAAAACATCTACGGGCTCCCTGCCTGTCTCAGCGTCTTAAAGGAAAAGTATTTTTCCTGGCAGAGCTGGGCCAATTTCGCGGATGATGGCGAGAAGCCGCTGCTGAAAAAATATCATTATGTCACCCTGCAGCCGGAACAGGAGATCGCTGCCGCCCGGACATCCCTTTATATCCGGGCCTGGCCGCTAAGTCATGGTAAGCCCTATGAAAGCACAGCCTTTTTGGTTCGCAGCAGGGATACTTATCTTTTATACCTGGGTGATACCGGCGCAGATACGGTCGAACAGTCCGACCGCCTGCACAGCTTGTGGGCGGAGATAAGCCCCCTGATAAGATCGGGAAAGCTAAAAGCGATCTTTATAGAAACTTCATTTCCCAACGAACAGCCCGATAAATTGCTCTTCGGGCATCTCACCCCAAGGCTGCTGATGCAGGAAATGGAGGCGCTTGAAAAACTGGCCGGAACCGGCAGCCTGAAAGGACTGCCTATTGTCATCACACACCGGAAGCCTACCGGCAACCAGGAAGAAATCATCCGCCGGCAGCTCGAAACAAATAATCCCCTGCAGGTAAAGCTCGTTTTCCCCGAACAGGGTAAAAGGTTGGAATTCTAGTCATCATCCTGCACACTTTCCGTAGCGTCAAACGCCCCGGCACTCCCGTTGTGGATCGTTTTTGCCTTGGCTGGATGGTGAGGGAAACCCGGGTAATCCTGGTCAATGTGTTCGTCATTGCTCTGCTGGACCTCTTCCTTCTGATCTATGGGATGGGTAGCGTCCTTTTTCCCAGGCTCGGGTGCGTCTTTTTTACGTGTTTTCTTCATAACCTATTGTCTCCTGCCCTATTTAAGCAATTCCTGCACCAAGGTTAAAATATAGCCATACTTGGTTAATATTCAGCCAACCAAGGTAAAAAAAACATCGTTCTTTGAGGGAGTAGGGTTACTAATTTTTAACTTATCTTTTAGCTTAGCGATTAATTAGTATAACCGGTCATTTTACACTTTTATTGGAAAAAGAATCAGGTCGTAAAAAACTAAGTTTGCAAATGCACTTATTAACCTTCGACCCTGGTCCAGTACACTACACATTAAACACAGAGTAATGACAGAGAGAAAAACAAGCTCGACAAATTATCGCAACCAGTCTTTCCTGGAAGAGAAATGCAGTTTAAATGAATTGCTCGACCTGGTAAGCAAAAGATGGTTCAGCGACGTC
Organism: Puia sp.; assembly: GCA_035492595.1. Taxonomy (GTDB): domain Bacteria; phylum Bacteroidota; class Bacteroidia; order Chitinophagales; family Chitinophagaceae; genus Puia. Next base: position 2,697 of record DATJJA010000055.1, on the reverse strand, counting down.
CTGTTCTGCATACAGGAAGGCAACAATCGTTTCAAGCTGATCAAGGATGACCTTAAGTATATCAGCGATACCATCCTTTCCGACCGGCTCAAGCTTCTTGAACGATATAGCCTGATCACCCGTACAGATTACGATGAGATCCCCCCAAAGGTTGAATATGCCCTCACCGAAAAAGGAGACGAGCTGGCCGAGCTGCTTGAAAAGATGTGCGAATTCAGCGACATCCTGATGGCGGAAGTTCTTACCCGGAAGGTCAGTTAAGATATACTTCCAGGAAAGTATTCCTTATACCCGAAGGAATACTTTCTTTTTGTAAAGGAAATAGAGGAATAACCATTTCACCGTCATAAGGCAAAAGACGAAAGATAGGGCATTCCACGGGCTTCCTATGATCTGTCCTACCCAGAAAAAGAAGCCATCGGTCGCGTATTTCCAGTTGATAAAATGCCCCGACAGATATATGAGAATGGAGTTCATTCCAATGACCGAAAAGAAGAAGGCCCACTTCCGATAGCCCAGCACATCGATGACATAATAAAAAGCAGCCAGCAGTAAAAGACTGATCCCTCCTACATTCAATACGAATGAACTGGTCCAGAGATTTTTATTGATCGGGAACACCGTATTCCAGATCAGTCCCAATACCACGGAAATGACTCCCGCAATGGCAAGCCGCCCTGCTTTTCGCGAAGGTGTCAGCGGGCTGTTCTTTAAGAGCTGACCGGCCAGGATCCCAAGCAGCCCGGTGCCGATGGCAGGGATCGTAGACATCAACCCTTCAGGATCATGGATACCCAGGTAGAGTTTTCCGGGAATTATCGACCGGTCGATATAGGAGGCGAAATTTCCCTGCATGGTCAGATCCCCTCTTGGAAAACCCGGAGCGGATGTAAAGGCTAACAGCAACCAATACCCGATCAGCAGACCAGCAAACCAGATAGCCTGTCCTTTTTGCTTCGTATAAAGATAAATGATGTTGGCAAACATATACGCCAGGCCGATCCGGCCCAGCACACTGCAGAATCGGACCTCAGACAGCGGGTGCAGCTTCATGCCATTATTGTAAATTATACCCAGCAGCACCAGCGTGAGCCCGCGCCGGATAACGCGCAGCAGCAGCTTCTGCCTGGGCGTCCCCTTTTCCAGCTCCCGGCCAACCGAATAAGGCGTGGCCACTCCAGCCATGAACAGGAACAGCGGGAAGATCAGGTCATAAAAATGAAACCCGTTCCACTCCGGGTGCTCGAACTGGTCTGAAAGAGCCCTCCAGAAAGGGGAATTGGTATTTTTGGCTATCACGTGGAAGAACTCTTCTCCCCCCGCGATCCAGAACATATCAAACCCCCGCAGGGCATCCAATGAATAAAGGCGTTGTGAAGACGTGGCTTGAGTTAAAGTTTTGGCTTGGGTCATATAGGATATGAATATAGGAAAATGTCTACATTTATCACATGGAAAGAAAAGAGTTCTTGTCAAAAATGATATTAACCGGCGTTGGCAGTTCTCTCCTGGCCGGAGCACCTGCCAGCGCCGCCGCAACACCTGCCCCCGCCGCTGCAGCGTCAAAGGCCAGGCCAACCGAGCCCGCCGCAGCACCCAAAGACGCTCCCTTCCACCTCAATTATGGCATTCACGACGGTTTGTTCAAGGCCCATGCCGGCCCTGACTTCACTGACCAGATCAAATTTGCCTACGACCAGGGATTCCGGGCGATAGAAGACAACGGGATGATGGATCGCCCCCCCGAACAGCAGGCCCGTATCGGGGACACCCTGCAACAGCTGGGCATGGCGATGGGCGTATTCGTTCTGAACTTTGACCATTGGCCGGTAAGCACCTCCCTTTGCTCCGGAGATGCAGCCTGGATAGAAAAATTCCTCAAAGCCTGCCGGGAATCGATAGACGTAGCCCGGCGCTGCCACGGCAAATATATTACCGTTGTCCCCGGCAATTATGACCACAAGCTGGCCATGGGTTACCAGACGGCCAACGTCATCGACACCCTGCGCCGCGGCTGCGAGATCCTCGAGCCCCACGGACTCGTCATGGTCCTGGAAGCGCTCAGCGACACACCCGAGCTTTTCCTTCGCCACCCCGATCAGACCTATATGATCTGTGAGGCAGTGAACAGCCCTTCCTGCAAATACCTCTTCGACATGTATCACATGCAGCGAAATGAAGGGGACCTGATACCTAATATCGACCGGGCCTATAAACATATAGCCTATTTCCAGATCGGAGACAACCCCGGACGGAAAGAGCCAGGCACGGGAGAAATGAATTACCGGAATATCTTCAAACATATTTACGAAAAAGGTTATAAAGGCGTCCTGGGTATGGAACACGGGATGGCGGGTACGGGTCTTGAAGGAGAAACGGCATTGATCAAAGCATATAGAGAAGCAGATAATTTTATATAATCTATGTTCATTCTTTCTATTCGCCGGTGGATGCCGGTCGTTCTTTCTATCCCGACGCTGGCTGCAAAGACACAGCTGTAAAGCTGGCCAATAGTCTCTCCCTGAAAATATTTCTTAAGACGGGGATGCCATTCACCCGGTCTCAGGCCATACCCGGCCATTTGATATTGGCGCTACGCATATCAGCCATCAGCCGTGACAACAAAGCCAGCCTGCGTTCGTTAAACCCTTCCGGCTTCGTCCAGGCATAGATCACAACATGATAACCATCCACTTC
>DATJJA010000054.1:0-16670 GCA_035492595.1 Puia sp. | reverse complement strand
CGCTGATGTCGAAAGTGTCTTTTATGGTTTCGGCAAAACCCGAGAGATTTACGATGTCGGCAAATGCCAGGTAACGCCCCTTTGGCAGCGGCGGCAGCACCGTCCTGAACGTAGTTGTATTCAGCCGTTCGGGATGCAGATGCGCAAACGCGTCCATCCCCGGGATCCGTACGACGAACAGGTGCATCAGCTTGCCATGATCGGGCACCACATAGGGAAGCCATCCCTTACGCTGCGCATTTGTCGTGTCGATGTGAATGGTAAGCTGGTTCATCCCGCTGTCCTGGCGAAGCTGATAGTCAGCATGCATAGGACGATACATAAAATGACGATACCTGCCGGCCCAATGCGACCACCAGGAGTTGCCACCATATACGATCAGGGAAGAGAACAACGCCGCCATTCCGATGCCGATCCGTTTGGCCCTTCTACCACTGGCAGACAAGGCTTCCCCCTTTCGGGTCAGGCTATCTGAGACACTCGCGCCGATGATGGTGACCATTAAAATAAAAAGCAGGATGCCCAGCAGGATCAGCACGTAACTCGTCACTACCGGTAATTTCTTCTGCGCCGTCGATACAGCGACAATGGGCACGATCAGGTCGCCCTTGCCTGCAGCGCCTGCCACACGCAATAAGATACTTGAGGAGCCATCGTTCATCAGCCAGACAAGACCTTTATACTGACCGGGCTGACCGGGCACCGGCTGTAATACATCAGCGGAGGGCGCTCCCTTCGAGCCGGAATAGAAGTAAATAGGCTGTGCTGATACTACGCTGGCGCTGCCGTTCTGCATGAATACTGTCACCAGGGCCGTCCCGGGGATCACATCGGGAGGTCTGACGCTTACCAGTAGTCTATAGGGCCCTGCATTGCCTTCAAGGGCCACATCGGGGCTTCCTACGTGCGCCAGCGCCGGCAGGGTTATGCAAGCCAGCATAAACAGCAGGATAAAGTTGATCAGCACCGTTCGCAAATGGCTGCCACTAAGTCGTTTCATCGATTATGTATTAGCGTTGAATAGTTTGCATCCATTTCCCCCAGCGCAGGCTGAGCCGCGCACAGAGCCCGCCGATCACTATGGCGACGAAAAGCCCTTTCAGCAGCGCCGGCAGTGGGGCCAGGTCCTCTGGCCTGAATTTATACCGGAACGGGAAATCCGGTGAATTTCCGAAATACCAGGTGTCACCGCCAAAGAACCAGTTCCGGGATGCGGGAGACTCGAGCAGGAAGCCGCTCAACGGGTATTGCACGGCCGCCAGTAAGCTGACAAATGCCAGGCTCATCAGCAGAGCCTTCCCCCAATCGTTGAGCATTTGGCGTTGCAGGATCAGGTCCATGGCTAATGCGGGAATAAATACAAAGGCCGGGAACTGTGCCGGCTGAAAATGCGTCAGGTGTGTGAGGATCGGCCCCAGCTTAGGTTCAGAAGGGAATAATTGCAGGATCCAGTTGCTGGTGGCTATCAGCAGGAAATAGCCAGCCGTGATGGCGGTTATCCCCCATTTAAAACGAAGCGCGCGGCCAAAAGCGGGCAACAGCAACAGGCTGGTCACCGCTGCAACGATATAGAACAAAGGCGCGCGCATGCCGCGAATATGGAGATAGTCCGTGAATAAAGTATAGATCATCGTCAACAGGCTGGTAGCGGCGACGACGAACAGGACCCTGAGCAGGGCGCGATTGTGGGGGGATGAGACATTTGCCGGCTGATTTGCTGACCCCGCATTCAGGTATTTACAGATACTCACACAGGCCCCGAACTGTAAGAACATCATCCCCATCGCCAGCAGCGTATGAGGCGGGGAAAGGATCGTCACATCCAGACCATATGCATTATGCCACCAGTCGTCGAACGGCGCCGAGGTCAGCATGGCTATGGCCCCCCAGATACAGAAAAGGGACCCAAGGCTGCTGTAAAAGATGCCCCATACCCTGATCATCGTCGCCTTTGAAGTTTCCTTGCGATAGATCGAATTCCACAAGACCTGCAGGCCGGAAAATAATCCGGCAAAAATGGCTCCCAGGTAGATCAGGATATGCGGCGGCGAAAGGAATTTATCCCTGCCGATCGACCGGTGCCATGAAATATCCCACAGTACCCCGACGATGGTCAGCAGGGAAGCCAGCGATACTGCATAGATATAAACGGGAACGGAGGCAGCGGCACTCAAAGGCCTCGTTCTCGAGGAGGCAGCCGGCTGGGTCATAGGAGGTGTGAAACTAAGGGACATAGATTTGGCTTATGGAACAAAGATAATAAGACTCCCCAGTTTCCCGGTACCCAAAAGTGGGAATAACAAAAAGCCGCTCCCCGGGGGGAACGGCTCCGTTTTTATGCATCTTATGTTCAGGGGGTAAAAAGAGAGGAAAATTAGCTGTTAAGGACCGGCGAATGCGCCAGGTATTTCTTCGAAGGGTAGTAGATATAGAAACAGCTTCCGTTCTTTACCACCGGGATGATCTGGCTGGTCATCTCGGAAGGAATAGCAGGACAGCCGAAAGTCGTGCCCATGACACCATATTTGCGCAGGATCCGCTGGCTGACATACGTGGCGCCGTGAATAACGATAGCGCGGCGGGCAGCATTGTCATTAAATCCCTTGTCCACCCCTTCGATACGGAGAGACATGCCATTTACGCCTGTATAGGTCCTTTGCGTGATATAAAAACCAAGGCTGCTCTTGCAGGACTCCATTTTATTGGAGAAAGCATTGGCAAATTCCTCACCGGAATTGATACCATGAGCAACATAGGTACGATACAGGACCTTCCGGTTACGTACATCTATGACGTACAGCCGCTGGTTGCTGGAAGACTGACTGAAATCACAGATCGACAAAACGCTGGATTTACGCAAAAGCCCCTTTTTCTTTAACTTATAATAACCAGTCCAGGCACTCTGGAAAGCCTGCCGGCTAAGACCGGAATCTTCCAGATCCATCTCATCATATATGCTGGTTGCCGTAGCAAGGATCATCTTCATTTCCGCTCTCTTCGCGGCGCGGGCTGCCATGGCTTTCAATTCTTTTGCTTCGGTAGCCGAACGGGCCGCTACTGAAGAAGCAGATATCCTGTAGCTCATGATCGTCTTGATAGCGTCGGCTGCATTGTAAGCAGGAGCGGCTTTCAGCAGAGAAGAAGAAAAAAGAAGAATAGCCAGTACGACTAAACGTTTTTGGGGGTTGAGGGAGATACTTTTCATAAAAACGGATTTGAAGTATGAACTCCAACTCGTGTACCAAAAGCACATCCGACTGGTTATCAACGGCATATAGGCAGTTTGAAGGGGTGTCAGGCTCCCATTATGGGAAAACCTTCCCTAATAAAGGACAAATGGGATGAAAAAGCCGCTTTTGAGAACGCAAAAAAATCAGGGAGAAGAGTCTCCCTGAATTACCAAACCTAACTGCCTATGAAGACTATAACACTATTGAAAGGCACGAGTGCCAGTTATTCGATCCAGATACTGCTTTTTTCTAAGCAGATGTAGTTTATATACGACAAACGAGAGGAAATAGATTTCGCAGACGGAAGTTTTTTTTGGCTCAAAGCTTCCCTTGTTTTGGCAACGGGCTTTGTGGAAATTAGACCCCACCTCCCCGCAAGGAACTCTGGCACATTATTTTACACTATAAAGGAATGAAGGCTTTCTTTTTACGCATTTATGATATCTATCAATTTATTCTTCGTTTCTTCCGGGAAGCCTTCCTCCCACCCTATGAGGTCAAAGAGATCTTCAATCAGTTCTTTGAGGTGGGCATCCGCTCGCTGTCCATTATTTCCCTGACCGGATTTATTACCGGACTGGTGTTTACCAAACAATCCCGCTCTTCACTGGCGGAGTTTGGAGCTACCTCCTGGCTGCCCTCCCTCATGGCTATTGCCATCGTCCGCGCCCTCGCACCGCTGGTGACAGCCCTGATCATCGCCGGAAAGGTCGGTTCAAATATGGGGGCAGAGCTGGGCTCGATGAAAGTGACCGAACAGATAGAAGCCATGGAGGTTTCATCCTCGAATCCTTTTAAATTTCTCGTGGTCAGCCGTATCCTGGCCACAACCTGTATAGTACCGGTGCTGGCCATCTACATGGGGTTCATCGGCATGCTGGGAGCTTTCCTCAATGTCCATCACAATGAGCAGACAAGCTTTACTTCCTTTTTCCAGCAGGCATTCATGAAAGTTGGCTTTTTCGATGTCTGGACCCTGGTGGTCAAGTCCATCGTCTATGGTTTTACTATCGGACTGGCGGGCTGTTACAATGGTTACAACGCAAGCCAGGGGACCGTAGGCGTGGGGCGGGCCGCCAATACCGCCGTCGTCGTCTCCATGTTCCTCATTTTCGTTGAAGAAATGATCATCGTTCAAACGCAAAACCTTTTCAGATAAATGGCCGCTACAACAGAGAAATACAAGATCGCGCCTACCGGCATTGACCGGAACAACGCTGTTGTTTCCCTGCGGAATGTCCACAAGGCGTTTGGTTCCCTGCAGGTCCTGAAAGGTATTGACCTGGACGTCTTCAAAGGGGAGAATGTCGTTGTCCTTGGCCGTAGCGGCAGTGGCAAGTCAGTACTGATCAGGATCATTGCCGGGTTGCTGTCTCCCGACCAGGGTACCGTGAATGTACTGGGGAGAGAGATCGGCCGGCTGGATACCCGCGAGCTGCGGGCGCTGCGGGTCAAGATCGGCTTTTCCTTTCAGAGCAGCGCCCTGTATGACGGGATGAATGTGCGGGACAATCTCGAATTCCCTCTTGTCCGGAACAAACGCCATCTCAGCCGCAAGGAGATCGACGACGCAATCGCCAAGGTATTGGATGACGTTGGGCTGAGCCAGACGATCCGGCAAATGCCATCCGAACTCTCCGGTGGTCAGAAGAAACGGATCGGCATCGCCCGCACCCTGATCCTGCAGCCGGAGATCATGCTCTATGATGAGCCGACCGCGGGCCTCGACCCCGTGACCAGCGTAGAGATCAACGACCTGATCAACGAAGTGCAGGAACGTTACAACACCAGCGCTGTCATTATTACCCATGATCTTACCTGTGCGAAAGCGACCGGCGACAGGGTCGTCATGCTATCCGAAGGCTGCTTCCTGCGCCAGGGCAGCTTTGCCGAAGTATTCGACAGCGATGATCCAAGGATAAGGAACTTTTATACTTACAATTTTATATCGGACTCATGAGCGAAGTAAACACCCGTAAACGACTGGCCGTAGGCATCTTTATCTCTATCGGGCTGGCTATCCTGCTGGTGACCATTTTCACCATCGGCGGTCAGCATAAGACTTTTGTAAAGATGTTCCACCTCCATGTGATCTTTGACGACGTGCAGGGTCTGCAATCTGGCAATAATATCTGGCTGTCCGGCATGAAGGTCGGCACGGTGAGCCATATCTCCTTTTATGGCAATTCCCAGGTGGAAGTAGTCCTCAACATCGAAGAGAAGGCGCAGCCGCATATCCGCAAGGACTCAAAAGCCCGGATCAGCACCGACGGACTTGTCGGCAATAAGATCGTCATCATCGAAGGTGGGAGTGACAGCGCCCCGCCCATCGCCAACAACGACCGCCTGAACGCCGAACACCTGGCCGGCACACAGGAGATGTTTGCCACTCTGCAAGCCAGCGGCAGCAACCTGCTGGAGATCACCGGCAACCTTAAAGCCATCAGCAAAAAGATCAGCGATGGACAAGGCACGCTCGGACAGCTTATCAATGATCCGGCTATCGCCGATCAGATGAGATCGTCTGTACAGCATCTCCGTACTGCTACCGCCGGCAGCGAAGCCATCATCGCCAACCTGGAGAACTTCTCCGAACGGCTGCGCCGGTCGGATGGTCTGGCTAATCAATTGATCACCGACACAACCGTCTTCTCCCGGCTGAAAGGCGCCATCGTTCAGCTCAACCTGGCGGCTGACCAGGCGAGCCAGTTCACGGCATCGCTTCGGACGGCCGGTCAGAACCTCAATAACAAGACATCCCCGGTAGGCGTATTGCTCAACGACGAAGATGCGGCCGCCGATCTGCAACGCACGCTGAAAAACCTTCGCGTGAGCAGCAAGGAACTAAGTGACGACCTGGAAGCGGTGCAACATAGCTTCCTCCTGCGGGGTTTCTTTAAAAAAAAGAATAAGGAATAATGGGGAAAAATTTGCTCATACAAAAGATCGGCGCGTGGTATACTCCAACCGCTACGGAATTTATTGTCTGGGCGCCTCTGCGCGGGTCGGTTGAAGTCGAATTGCAGGACGGCAGCTTCCACCTCATGCAAAAAGAAGACAATGGATACTGGAAATTAAGTCTTCCCGTCAGCCCCGGTACGCTCTACAGATACCGTCTCGATGGCGGGACTACCTGCCCCGATCCCGCTTCCTTTTATCAGCCGCAGGGAGTACACGGTCCTTCCGCCGTCACCGACCGGCACTTTGCCTGGACGGATGGCGACTGGAAAGGCATCCCTCTCAGCAACAAGATCATCTACGAACTGCACACCGGCGCTTTCTCTTCCTCGCATGACTTCGAAGGGATCATACAAAGGCTCGATTACCTGGTGCAGCTGGGCGTCAATGCAATCGAACTCATGCCACTGGCGCAATTCCCCGGTGACCGCAACTGGGGATATGACGGTGTCTATCCCTTTGCCATACAAAACTCCTATGGCGGTATCACCGGCTTCCAGCGCCTTGTCGATGCCGCACACGGGAAAGGAATGGCGATCATCGTCGATGTGGTCTATAATCACTTCGGGCCGGAAGGCAGTTATCCCGGTGAGTTTGGTCCCTACTTTACGGATAAATACAAGACCCCCTGGGGGAAGGCATTGAACTTCGACGATGCCTGGTCGGATGGCGTTCGCAATTTTGTCCTGCAAAATGCCCGGCTCTGGCTGGAAGATTATCATGTCGATGCCCTTCGGCTCGATGCCGTACATGCGATCCGGGACTTCAGCGCCGAACATATCATGCAGCAGCTGAAAGAGCTGGCTACAGACATCGAGCGGCGCTGCAATTGTAAAAAAGAGCTGATCGCAGAAATAGACCTCAACGATCCCCGTTATATCAATCCGCCCTCGAAGGGGGGATATGGCCTCGACGGGCAATGGATCGACGAATTCCACCATGCGTTGCGCAGCCTTCTGACCGGGGAGACCAACGCCTATTACGAAGACTTTGGAAGTATATCCCATCTCGAAAAAGCATTCCGGAATACCTATGTCTATGATGGTATATATTCGGCGCATCGCAAACGCACATTCGGCGGTCATGCGGATGGGAACTCCTATGACCAGTTTGTCGTATTCTCACAGAACCATGACCACGTAGGCAATCGTGCTATCGGTGACAGGCTTACCCACAACCTCAGCTTCGAGCAGCTGAAGCTTGCCGCAGCTACCGTGCTGTTGTCTCCTTACGTTCCCCTGATCTTTATGGGAGAAGAATATGGCGAGCGCAATCCCTTTCCTTTTTTTGGAAGTTTCGGCGACGCGGAACTGATCGACGCGGTCCGGAAGGGCCGGGCAGCAGAGTTCAAGGGCTTCGCCGAAGGCTTTGAGCTTCCCGACCCGATGGCAAGGGAGACTTTTGACAGCGCCGTCCTTTCCTGGGACTATGACGGTGAAGCAGGGGCTTTTCTTCTTCCTTTTTACCAGCACCTTATCAACTTCCGTAAAACAAGACCTGCCATGCAGGGCCGGAGCCGGGATTGCATGATCGTACATCCGTCGACAGGCATGACCCTGCCTTTCGAGCGAAAGATCTTCAACGATCATCTTTTTGTCTGGCTCCATTTTGGCGAGGCCCCTGTCTCGCTGGATAATATTACCGGCCACTATCTGACAAAGGTCTTTGACAGCGCCGACACCCAATGGGGCGGGCCGGGTAAGGGTCCGGAGCTGGAGATCAACCCTGGACGACCCATGAAAATAAGTCCTCATTCTGCCGTTGTCTTTGAAAAAAAATAATACGATCAACATGTATCCGCCTTCCAGCACTTATCGCATACAGCTGAATGACCGGTTTACCTTTCGGGACCTGGAAGAGATTATCGACTACCTGCACCAGCTGGGAGTCGGCGCCATCTATGCCTCTCCCATTACCAGGGCGTTAAAAGGGAGCTCGCATGGATATGATGTGATCGACCCTCTGATCCTGAGCCCTGAGATAGGAACCGAAAAAGAACTGGAAAGGCTGGCTTCCACCCTGGAAAAATATGACATGACCTGGTTGCAGGACATTGTGCCCAACCACATGGCCTATGACAGCAATAACCCGTGGCTATATGATGTATTGGAGAGAGGAAAGGATTCACTCTATCATTCCTTCTTCGATATAACCGATCATCCTGTCGAGCTGCTGGGCGAACAGCTCATGGCGCCTTTTCTTGGCCGGACATTGACGGAATGTCTGCAAAAAGGGGAGCTTAGCCTGCAGTTCACGGAGAAAGGATTTATCATCCGGTATTACGACAAGGACTATCCCGTTGCGCCGTGGCTGTATCCCTGGATCTGTACAGTTGCGGAAGGTTATCCGGCTGATCTGATCCCTGCTCTTGACCAGTTGGTGCGGGCCGCAAAAGGCTCAGCTTCAGACCAGGCTACCGCAAAAGGCTCAGCCGCCGGCTGGGCTGCCGCAAAGAACAAGTGGCTGTTAGCCGTAAGCACACAAAAAGACTTTCGATCTTTTATATCAGGCCGCATCGCCTTTATCAACGAGCGGTATCCTCTTTTGGAAACCCTCCTCCAGGATCAGTTCTACCAGCTGACGGCAGCGCATCTCGCTGCTTCGCGGATCAACTATCGGCGGTTCTTCACCGTCAACAGTCTTATCTGTCTGCGGATGGAAGAAGAAGCCGTTTTTGACGCTTATCACAAAAGGATCCATTACTGGTATCAGCGTGGCTGGATCCAGGGGCTGCGGATCGATCATATCGACGGGCTTGCCGATCCCAAAAAATATCTTCAGCGGCTTCGGAGGCTCTTTGGCGAAGACTGTTATATCATCGCCGAAAAGATCCTGACCGGTGACGAACGCCTTCCGGAAAGCTGGGGTATTGCCGGCACCACGGGTTATGATTTTTTGGCAGCTGCCGGTCAGCTGCTCACCGATCCGGACGGCAGCCGGTCCTTGCTGGAATTCTATAAAGAAAAGATCATCGCTCTGCCCGATTATCCGGATGTTGTCTTTGAACGGAAATATACTTTCCTCGTTAAATATATGGGCGGAGAGCTCGATAATCTTCTATATATCCTTACAGGTGACTCGCTCTTTACTTTGGGCCAGGATACCGTGCGCCTCAGGGAGGCGCTGGCCGTACTGATGGCTTCATTCCCCGTCTACCGGGCGTATCCCGACGAAGAGCCACTGACCCGGGACGATGAAAAGGTGATATACGCTGCCTTTGACCAGGCGCGCCGGCTTGGTCCCGGTTATGGAGCGGAACTCGGCTGCCTGGAATTTTTTCTGAAGGGTCCCAGCTCCTTCCGGAACCGTCTGATGCAGTATACCGGTCCGCTGGCCGCCAAAGGGATCGAGGATACTACATTTTATGTTTATAATCCCTATATCGCGCTGAACGAGGTGGGAGACTCCCCCGGCAAAGCCGGGCTTTCTAATGAAGAGTTCCATCAGAAGATGCTGTATCGTCAGGCCAGCTTCCCCCGTACCATGAATGGCAGCTCCACACACGATACGAAACGCGGCGAAGATAGCCGCATCCGTCTCAGCCTGCTCAGCTCCATACCACAGGAATGGATAGACGCCGTCAGCCGCTGGCGGCAGATCAATAGTCCCTTTGTTCAGGAAGTGGGAGGACGACCGGCCCCCTCTCCCAACGATGAATACCTGATCTACCAGGCCTTGCTTGGCAGCTTTCCGGAGAACTTTGTCGTTAGCGACAGCTACCGCGGGCGTATCGCAGATTACCTGACCAAGGCCCTTCGGGAAGCAAAAGCCGAAACGGATTACGAGCACCCCGACGAAGGATACGAGCAGGCATGTCAGGCGTTTGCAACTGCGCTTTTGAAAAAGGACTCTGCATTCCTGCATGACTTTATCCCCTTTGCCGTCACGATCGTCCGGCAGTCTTATACGTACAGCCTGTCGCTGTTGCTGATGAAGCTGACGGCTCCCGGGATTCCCGACATCTACCAGGGCGCCGAGCTTTGGGACATCAGCCTTGTAGACCCGGACAATCGCCGGCCCGTAGACTATGCCCTGCGCAGCGGTATTTTACGGCAGATAATGGCAGAGGAAGCCAGGGGGGCCGATGCCCTCTTCGCATTTTTGCGTACTCACCGCGATAAAGGCGTGGAAAAGCTGTTTACGATCTATCGCACGCTGAACTTCCGGAAAAGACATCCCCGTCTTTTTACAGAAGGGGAATATCTTCCGGTGGTTGCCGAAGGGCCTGTTTTAGCGTACATACGGCATTTGGGCGCCGACTGGGTGCTGGTGATCGTGCCACTGATCCGTTCCGGCAGGCGACTGCCGGACACGATCTCTTTAAAATTACCCGGAGAGGCTCCGGCCAGCTGGACACATCTATTGACCGATGCCGTTTTTGCCGCCTCCGGCAGCGATCTGGTATTGGAAGAATTGTGGAGGCAATGGCCGGTGGCGCTGTTGAGTGGTACAAAATCATAGCCGCCCGTACCCGGCACAGCAGATGGCGCGCGCCGATAACCTATATTTGCAGCGATCACTTAAATTACCCCCATGTCTTTACTGGTCCTTGTCCGCCACGGTCAATCTACCTGGAACCTCGAAAATCGTTTTACCGGCGAAGAGGATGCGCCGCTGACTCCGCTGGGTCGTGAAGAAGCGCGTACAGCAGGGCAAAAGCTCAGGACCGTGACATTTTCGCAGGGTTTTACCTCGGTATTGCAGCGCGCCATCGACACCATGACTATTTTGCTCGAAGCGGCAGGTTATCCCGATCTGCCGGTAACACGTAACCGCGCATTGAATGAACGGAATTATGGCCAGCTTCAGGGGCTCAACAAGGCCGAGGTCGCAAAAAAATATGGGGAGCAGCAGGTTGTGGATTGGCGCAGGAGCTTTTCTGCCCGGCCACCCGGCGGCGAAAGCCTGGCAGATACTGCCGGACGTGTCATACCATATTACCAGAGCAGCATCGAGCCCTTTCTAAAGAAAGGACAGAATATGCTCATCGTCGCCCACGGCAACAGTCTGCGTTCGCTGGTCATGTACCTGGAAAAGATCAGCGAGGCCGATATCTCTCATGTCGACCTGCCTACCGGCCAGCCACGGGCGTATGAGCTTATCGGCGATGGCTCGTCATTTTTCTATCAGTACGACAAAGTCCTGTTCCAGCACGGGTGAGAGCTCGTACAGGTCGCGGATGAATTTTTCTCCTTTTATGGCATACCACGGCATGAAATTCTCTACCCTTTCCTGCAGACCGCCCTGCGGGAACAGGGCCGACTTCAGCGCCTCCAGCTGCCGCCGCGAATCGGCGAACTTCCGTTTCTCCGCTTTCAACAGTTTTTTCTCCAGCACCCGCAAAGGTTCTACGGCCTTTGTCTGCAATGCCGTGACGTGCTGTTCCAGTGTCGGATCGACAGGACGCGCCAGTTCTTTTAAAGATTCATAATAACGATTGGCAGCGGCTATTTCTTCCTCGAGGCTGAGGGTCTGTTGAGAATCTCTTTTTACAAGCAGGTTCATCAGCTCTTCCATCGGCCGGAAGAGATCGGCTACGCTAACACCTGCCTTCTCCATCTTCTCTTTCCACTGTTCCTCGATCAGCAGGAAGGAATTACGCAGCACAAGCATGGGGAAGGGCGTGTTGTAATGATCGAACAGTCCTTTCAGCTCCAGCCAGTAGGCCGTCTCACCGCCCCCACCGATAAACGCGATGTTGGGCAGGATCTTCTCCTGGAACAGGCCGCGCAGGATCACATTGGGGCTGAAACGTTCAGGATAGCGGTGCAGCTCCTCCCGAAGGGCTTCTTTTGTGAATTGCAGGTCCGTCGTATGAACCATGAAGCTGTCCCCGACCTGCTCTATCCGTCCCCGGATATCGTCTTTCAGATAGAACAGGTTGATCGGTCGGGGGTTGGCCTGCACCTTATAGTGGACGGCCAGCTGATCGATGGTCCTGCTGACTATTTCGGACGGTTTACGGTCGAACAGGTCATCCTCGAACACCGGGATCATCAATTTTTTGAGACTGGCCCTGTCAGGGATCAGGACGACCAGCCCGTACTGTGCGAACAATCGATGGATCAGCCGGAACGTCGCCGTCTGGATATCCGGGCTTTCGAGGTAGGCTTCCTTTAGCAGGCCGATCAGTTCCTTCCCAAAGGGCTGGACCGACAACTCTCCTTCTATCCGGAAGAGGAGCTTGTCAAGACCTTTGGTCTTCATCCGGCCTACAGCTCCGGTCTGTTTTGTGTCCCAGACCAGCTTTTCCCCGCCAAGATAAATATTGCCCAGCTCCTCGAGGTCGGCATCTTCGCTGCCCATATAAAAGACCGGTACAAAATGATCGGAAGGATATTGTTTATTCAGATGGTCCGCAAGGCGGATCGTATGCAGGATCTTGTAGATGAAATAAAGGTGGCCGGTAAAAATGGCCGGCTGATGGGCCGTGACGACGGTATAGGTATTGTCGTCCCCCAGCCTTGTTATATTCTGTTCAACCAGCGGGGCAGGTAATGCATCCGCATATTGTTGACGAAGCGCGTCAACCAATACAGCCCGGTCGACCGGGGATCTTCTTCTCGCATCTATAGCGGCTTTCAACCCTTCTCCAGTCACCCGATGGCTGTAAAAAGGAGAAAGCTCGGCAGCCTGATTCAGATAATCAGTAATAATGTGGGAGAAATATCCTGTCTGCCTGTATGGTAAATGAGTCGATGTCCAATCCATAAGAGTAGTGGCGAATTTATCGAATTTCCCGGAACCGCAACTACAACGTTAAAACTGAGTGATTGTTCATAACCATGATCTACAACACCTGGAAACCATAGGCATAGGGGTCATCTTCCGGATCTATCGTAATCGTATTATACCCGTAAATCTTTGCCCAACCCTCAATACTGGGCACCAGAGCCGGTATTCCGGCAACTGAGACCGCATGTTCCACCCGGCCGGTGAACTTGCTCCCGATAATGCTTTCGTGGATAAAAACATCGCCTTCTTTTAACTTTCCCTTTGCAAACCACTGGGCCATCCGGGCCGAGGTACCGGTTCCGCATGGGCTTCTGTCGATGGCCTTGTCGCCATAAAAAACGGCATTCCGGGCCGTGGCTTCAGGGCTGATGGTCTTACCCGTCCAGAGAATATGTGTGCAGGTATTGATGGTGGGGTTCTCCGGATGGACGAAAGTATGGGTCTCGTTGATCCGTTTGCGCATGACCCTGCTCCAGCTGATCAGCTGATCGGCGGAATAATGTTCGAGTCCTTTGAAATTCTCCTGGACATCGACGATGGCGTAGAAGTTACCTCCATAGGATACATCCACTTTCAACGTTCCCAGCTCAGGACATTCCACGGAGATATTTTCATTTTCCGGGGCCAGGTATCCGGGGACATTGGTCAGCTTGACGGATGTGACCTTCTTTCCTTCCTGTTTGTAGTCGATCAGCACAAGACCAGCGGGAGCTTCCATCCGGACCTTACCCGGTACTTTTGGCTGGATCAGGCCTTCTTCGATGGCGATGGTTATGGTGCCGATCGTGCCGTGACCGCACATCGGCAGACAGCCGCTGGTCTCGATAAACAGGACGGCAACGTCATTAGCCGGATCATGCGCTGGATAAAGGATGGAACCACTCATCATGTCATGTCCTCTTGGCTCGAACATCAATCCCTTTCGGATCCAGTCGTATTCTTTCAGGAAATGCTGACGCTTCTCGCTCATGTTATTGCCAACCAGTACAGGTCCTCCGCCGGCAACCAGCCTGACCGGATTGCCACAGGTATGCGCATCGATACAAAAAAAGGTCTTCTTCATTGCAAATGTTGTCGCGTATTAAAAGTGCCCGGCTTAGATCGGGTCTTTCGTCAGTTCATTGTTTACCGTCCTCCAGATCTTCAGGGGATTGCTGTTCTTCAGGGCGTCGGGCAGCAGGGCATCCGACCAGCTCTGAAAAGCAAGGGGCCTTACCCAGCGTTTGATCCCGTCTGCGCCAACAGAAGTGAAACGGCTGTCCGTGGAAGCCGGGAATGGTCCGCCATGCTGCATGGACAAAGCCACACGTACACCGGTAGGAACAGCGTTCAGGATCAGCCGGCCGCAGATCTCCTGCGCAGCATCTATCAGTTCGGGATTATCGATCAGGTCCTTGTCCGTGGCCATCAGCGAAGTGGTCAGCTGCCCTTCGATATGACGGGCTGCCTTTACCAGCTCGGCGATGTTCTTACACCTGATGACCAGGGAATAAGGGCCAAACACTTCCTGGTGAAGGAGCGGATTTTTGAAAAAGGCTTCCGCACTGGCCGAAGCTATCGTAGGAGCACCCTGGTTCTCCTGTGCGGCGACGGCTGCAACTGCAATCGTCTCCACATCGGTCTGGGATAAGGCTGCCGATCGCTTTTCGGCATAGGCCTTTGCAATGCCCGGATGCAACATCGTACCGGGGTTGATCTTCCCGATGGCTGCACCCAGCTCATGGATAAAAAGGTCCAGCTCTTCGCCATCCACGCCCAGGATAAGACCGGGGTTGGTGCAAAACTGACCGGTGCCAAGAGTTACCGAGCCGGCCAGCATTGCCGCCAGGTCCTTTGCAGACTCTTTCAGCTTGCCGGGCAGGAGAAAAACAGGATTGATGCTGCCCATTTCCGCGAAAACCGGGATCGGCTGTTTGCGCTGGTTGGCCCAGTCAAATAAGGCCTTCCCACCGCCATAGCTGCCCGTAAAACCTACGGCACGGGTATGGGTATGCGTTACCAGCGCCTTACCGGTCTCGAAGCTGACTCCATGTACATGCGCAAAAACGCCCTTTGGAAGA
Organism: Puia sp.; assembly: GCA_035492595.1. Taxonomy (GTDB): domain Bacteria; phylum Bacteroidota; class Bacteroidia; order Chitinophagales; family Chitinophagaceae; genus Puia. The sequence goes on along the minus strand of DATJJA010000054.1, from coordinate 1,687 downwards.
CGGGCATCCGCCACGGCCTTCGAGATGATCTGTGCTACAAGCTCAGAGGTTTCGGCATGAGCAGGATGGCCTTTGACGACTACGGGGCAGCCTGCCGCCAGGGCCGTCGCGGTGTCGCCACCAGCCGTAGAATAGGCAAAGGGAAAATTACTGGCCCCAAATACTACTACCGGGCCGATAGGCACCTGCAGCTTACGGGTATCCGGGTTTTCGGCAGCCGCCGTATCGATCCGCACCTCCAGCCAGCTGCCGGCCTCGCATGCGTCCGCATAGCTGGTCAGCTGGAACATGGTCCTGATCCTTTCGTTCTTCAGCCGGGCTTCCGGCAGATTGGTCTCGCGCATAGCCGTCCGGATCAGCCCGTCTCCGGCGGCCTCCAGACCTTTGGCGATGGCCCGCATCAGGTCGGCCCTTTGCTTTAACGAGGTCTGACGGAACTCTCCGTATGCCAGCCAGGCTTCATTCATTATATTGTCTATCTCCTGTAGGGACGCATCGGGATATTGCATACATATAAAGTTTAAAATTGTCTATAAGGTCAAAGACGCATACTCCGATAATACCGGGCGGACGGCCAGGGCCTTGCGGATCACGGCCAATATCCGTTCCCGTTCGTTGCCGGTCAGCGGAAGTCTTGGCGCACGGACATGCTCGGTACCGATGCCAACCTCGGTCTCGGCCAGCTTGATGTATTGCACCAGCTTGGAATGCAGGTCCAGCTCCAGCAGAGGCAGGAACCAGCGATGGATCTCCCGCGCCTCTTCTATCCGGCCAGCTTTTACCAGCTTGTAAATAGCTACCGTCTCTGCCGGGAAAGCACAAACAAGGCCGCCTACCCACCCTATCGCTCCCATTACCAGTTCTTCCATCGCAATGGTGTCGACTCCGCAAAGGATACTAAGTCTGTCCCCGAATGTATTGATCAAACGCGTGACATTGGATACGTCCCTTGTGGATTCCTTTACCGACTCGATATTCGGCAGCTCTACCAGTTCTTCGAACATCTGTAATGTTACCTCTATCTTATAATCGACCGGGTTATTGTAGATCATGATGGGCAGATCTGTAGAGGCAGCTACCGTCTTAAAAAAGGTCACGGTTTCGCGATGGTCGCTTTTGTAACGCATGGGCGGCAAAAGCATCAGGCCATGTGCGCCCCATTTAGCTGCCAGTCCGGCCTGTCTTACGGCTTCGCGGGTACTTCCTTCAGCAATATTCAAAACTACGGGGATCTGCTTTCCAACTCTTTCTACTGCATACTTTGTCAGGGCTTCTTTTTCGACCAGCTCCAGTGTGCTGGCCTCTCCGAGTGAACCGCCAAGAATGATGCCATTGATGCCGGCATCCATTTGGGCGTCGAGGTTAGTTCCGAACATAGGCAGGTCTAAGTTGTCCTGGGCAGTGAACTTCGTCGTCAGGGCTGGGAATATTCCATTCCAGTTTATTCTCATGTGATCTGTATTTTCGACAAAAATACCGGTTTAGTCACCAGGGCAACGGGCACTATTTAATCTCTTCTTTGCAGATTTTAACTAACTACTTCTCCTTCGAGATCATAATCGTATGCCTTTGTGATCCGCACATTTACAAAATCACCGATGACCAGTTTCTCTTCGCTGTGTACTATCACCTCGTTGTCTACTTCCACGGAGTCGAATTCCGTTCTGCCCAGATAGCGTCCTGCTTC
>DATJJA010000053.1:0-11262 GCA_035492595.1 Puia sp. | reverse complement strand
ATCTGCATCCCGAACGGCTGAATACAACTACGTTCAGGACGGTGCTGCCGCCGCTGCCAAAGGGGCGTTACCTGGCATTTGCCGACATCGTAAATCTCTCGGGTTTTGCCGAAACCATAAAAGACACTTTCGACATCAGCGTGAATCTGGCGGATAGCCTGCACAGGACCGATCCGGATGACGCCTATGCCTATGCGCTGCCAAATGGACTCGCAGACGGAGCGCGCAGCTCCGGTACCGGCGACGCGGATCCAGCCCGCAGCGCCAGTGCCGCCGACGCGGATGCGGCCCGCTACCCACGGGCCGCCGATGATCAAACCATCGTTTGCGGTAAACCCGGCAGCGGCGTGAAGATGAGGGACGGTTCCACCATGATGGAAGAGGGGATGGGCAACACAAGGCTTGAAGCAGGACAGCTATACAACCTCAAATTTGCTGTTTACGACGAAAACAGGCAACCGGCAAAACTCCAGCCTTATCTCGGCATGATGGCGCATGCGGCTATCCTGAAAGACGACGGCAGCACCTATATACACCTGCATCCGGTAGGGACATATTCGGTAGCTGCGCAGGAAGGATTGAGACAACGGATAGCGCAGCCTGAGAATGAATATCGTCTTCCGGACCCCGGCCGATTTGAAGATAGCATCAGCAAAGTAGTGGCCGGTCTCAAACAGATGCCGGAAGCAGAGCGGGATGCCGTATTGATGAAACAGATGGGGATGATCTCCCCGGTGCCAGCGGGCAGAACAGCGGATAGAACAGATACCATGAACATGACCAATATGATCAGCTTTCCCTATACTTTTCCTCAAACCGGTAATTATCGCATCTGGGTACAGGTGCGACGGAATGGAGAGATATTGACAGCGGCTTTCGACCGCCACGTGGAATAGCCGAACTTTACAGTTCGGCCATTTCCCTGATCTGGGTAGAAAAAGAAAGTTCTTTCCAGGTTTCCAGCTGATCGCAGAGATGAGCTGATTTTGCAGCAGCCCTGTTATACGCATCGCTCCCCATGAACAAAAGGACAGGAGGGTTTGCACTCTCAGCCAGCTGAATAAAGACTTCCGCCGCTTTTACCGGATCACCGATCTGCTTTCCATCCATCGAAAGATATCTTGCGTGGGATGCCCTTACTTCTTTATAGTCATCGATCGTATTCTTTGGCAGGGCGAGCGAATCGGCGGTCAGGAAGGATGTTCTGAACGCACCCGGAGCAATGACCGTCACCTTTACACCCAGGGACTCTACGTCCTGTGCCAGCACTTCAGACAGGGCTATAACCGACGCTTTCGCCGCCGAATATATGGCCCAGCCGGTGGCCCCTGCAAAACCGGCGATCGAAGAGATATTCAGGATATGACCGCTTCGCTGGGCGCGCAGATAAGGCATGGCTTTTTGAATGACACGGATGGTGGCGAAAACATTGATGTCAAAGTTCTGGGCTATTTCTTCGGCGTCCAGCTCCTCAACGGTGCCGCCGGTGCCGTAACCCGCGTTGTTGACGACGACATCAATCCGGCCGAAATGATCATTGGTAGCTTTCAGGGAAGCGGCTATGGACCCTTCACTGGTGAGATCGACTTCGAGAGGAAGGAAATTCTGATCGGGTCCCACGGCCTGCGTCAGGCTGGTGCGATAGCGGGAAGTGGCGGCTACGCGGTAACCCTGTTCCAGCAAAACCTTTACAAGAGCCAGTCCCAGACCCTTTGAGGCTCCGGTGACATACCATACTTTCTTGTTTTCCATAATTGTGAGTTAAGGCAGCAAAGATAGGACGGTCATCCGTACAACGTCATGCAGGATTCAAACCAATAGTTGCAAAAATCAAACAGCCGATGCGCGGAACGCCCCCGGGGACAGGGAGGTGTTCTTTTTGAAGAAATTGATAAAATGCGAAGACTCTTCGAAACCCAGCGACCAGGCTATCTCACTGACATTCCAGTTGGTATGCAGCAACAGCGAACGGGCTTCCTGGGTCACTCTTTCCGCAATGATCTTCGAGGTCGTCTTACCGGTGTTCTCCCGCAGCGCGCGGTTGAGATGATTGACATGCACAGAAAGCTGGCTGGCAAAATCCGAAGGGGATTGCAGACTGATCTGCTGTACCGTCGATTCGATGGGAAATTGCCGTTCCAGCAGCTCCATGAACAGGGAAGAGATACGGGTAGACGCATTGGAGCCGGAATAAAGAGAGGTGGATGCCGGCTGCATTTTCATGGCGTCATGGACAAGCTCGAAAACAAGGTTGCGTAACACATCATACTTATAGGCATAGTCTGAGGCTATCTCCCGTAGCATCCGGACGAAAATATCCTTCATCGGCGGCACCTGTTCATCGGTCAGCAGGAAGACCGGCATGCTGCCGGGCTGGAAGATCGGGTATTCCCTGATATGTCCGAAATGGTTGAAGAAGGTATCGGTGAAGATGCAGAACAGCCCGGACTGTTCCTCCGAAAGGGATTCATGGCTGTAAGGGATCAGCGGGTTACTGAAGATGAGAGCCTGCTTATCGATTTCCACCACCTTATCTGCATAAAAAAGGCGGTTCTTCCCCAGCATCAGCGATATCTTGAAGTAATCCTTCCGGCTATACGGAACATGCCGTGCATGTTTACCGATGAACTCTTCGGTTCTGAATACATTGAAATGCCCCATCCCGTTCTTGAGGTTGTCAGGCATCCAGTTCAGCTTATGGCGGTAGAAGTCCTCCAGGCTTTGTATCGGCTCCATAAAGTAAAGGTACGAAAATCAAATAATTGTTATTATTCTGTTCTCAAACTCTTTATCGGGTTAGCCAACGCCGACCGGATACTCTGGTAGCTGACGGTCAGCATGGCGATGCCAAGCGTCACGAAACCAGCCAGCGCAAACATCCACCATTCGATGTCGATCCTGTAGACGAAGTTCTGCAGCCAGTTGTTCATGATCAGCCAGGCGGCAGGAAATGCCACCAGAAAAGCCAGCGCCACGACTTTAAGAAAATCATTCGCCAGTAAAAAACTGATGCTTGTCACGGAGGCTCCAAGGACCTTACGCACACCGATCTCTTTTCGGCGCTGGGCTGTAGCAAAGGTCGCCAATCCAAAAAGACCAAGACAGGAGATAAAGATGCCCAAAAATGCAAAATAATTCGAGAGCTTGCTGACCAGCTGTTCACTTTGGTAAAGTTTGGCAAACTCCTGGTCGGAGAACTGGTAGGTAAAAGGAAATTTCGGATTTACCGTCTTTGCCAGCTTCTCCAGTCCGCTGATGGCTTCCCGCGTTTTACCCGCCTGTACGCGGACAAGAATATTCCCCCACGTCCAGTCTTCTTTCAGCCGCACGATCAGCGGGTCGATGCTGCTGTGCATCGAGTTGAAATGAAAATCCTTCAGCACACCCACGATCTTTCCGGGTTGATTACCCCATAGGATGGTCTGCCCGACCGGGTTCTGCAGCCCGATCTTTTCCACTGCCGTTTCATTCAACAGGAATCCAACCGAATCGGTGGGATACTCGGTTGAGAAGTCCCGGCCATCCTTCAGCTGCAGGCCCAGGGTCTTTACAAAGTCATAAGCCACTATCTCATCCGCAAAGTGTACGACCAGGTTGGGGTCTTTGCCCGGCCAGCCGATACTTCCGTTATGGTGGCTGATGACGGTAGGAGAGTTCCTCATCTTTGACATGGCAAGAACACCGGGGATCCTGACCGCTTCCGCTTTGAAGAGTTGATACTTTGTCGCCAGTTCGCCTTCCACGGGTATATAGATAAGATTCTCCCGGTCATAACCGATATTCTTTGTCTGGATATAATTCAGCTGCCGGTAGATCACGATCATGCCCATGATCAGCAGGATCGTCAGCGAGAACTGGAAGACGACGAGGCCCCGCCGGGCAAGGATCTCCCGCCAGCTGAATTTCAGGCTTCCTTTTAATACTTTAATGGGATCGAGGGAAGAAAGAAAGAAGGCGGGATAAGACCCGGCTACAAAACCTGTGACCAGCAACAACCCGGTCAGCGACAGCCAGAATACAGGCTGTGTAACGGGAAGGGACAGTTGCTTCCCGGTAAGCTCATTGAACGCCGGCAACAGGATCGCGCTCAGCAAGATTGCAACCAACAGAGACAAAAAGGTCAGCAGCAGCGCTTCGCCGATAAACTGGCGGATCAGTAAGAAACGGCCCGCACCGATGACCTTGCGGACGCCTATTTCCTTCGATCTTCCCGCGGCCTGGGCCGTGGCCATGTTCATAAAGTTGATACAGGCGATCAGGAGTATAAAGATGGCGATGACCGTAAAGATGCGGACATATTCGATCCGGCCGCCATCGATATAGCCATTTTTAAAATTGGAGTGCAGATATTTTTCGGGATAGGATTGCAGGCCCAGCTCTGTATAGGAATCCGGGTTTTTGGACATGTAACGGTAGATGAAGTCTTTGATCTTTGCTTCGACGGCTGCCGGATCTGTTCCTTCCCGCAGCTGTACATAAGCGTTGGGATTGGTATTGCCCCAGTTGTGGACCCAGTTATTTTCTTTTATATAGTCAACCCAGCTTCTTAAAAAATCAAATTGCAGGGAGGAATTGGAGGAAAGGTCTTCAAATACTGCCGAGACCTGGAGGCTTTTCGAATTGTCAAAACGCAGCGTTTTACCCATCGCCTGCTGCGGACCACCAAAGAACATGATCGCCATCTTCTTCGATATGGCAATAACACCAGGAGCATTCAAGGCCGTTGCCGGTGTTCCCTGCAACAGTGGATAGCTGAACATGCTAAAGAAATCAGCACCGCCAAAGACCCCTTTCATCTTATTGATCTTCCCGCCGACCTCGATCGTTTTGCTGGCGCCGGGGGCTGCGGCATCATCCAGGCTGCTGCTATATTTTACCTCGGGGATTACCCGCTTCAGCTCGTCGGCCAGCAGTCCTGGCATGGAATAACCCCCGCTTACTTTTCCATCAGAGTGATCCCGTTCATATACCTGGTAAAGATCTTTGCCATTCGTATGAAAGCCGTCTATGCTGCGTTCGTCCTTTACCCAAAGCAGGATCAGGAGACTGCAGGTCATGCCCAGGGCAAGCCCCATAATATTAATAGTGGAAAAAGCCTTGTAACGGCGGAGGCTCCGCCAGGATGTCTTTATATAGTTGAGAAGCATCTGTACTTGTTTTGACCAAGTACCTGCTTATACCATGCCATTTTTTTAATCGATTGATATTTAGCTGATTATGCTTTTGATCCGAGACTGAAGTGTTCGGTTTTGAGTCGGCGGCTGTCCGGGTATGACCATTGAAATTGACCGATGGCGACCATTGAAATTGACCGAGGCGCCCATCTTCCTATGACTTTTTCGCCTTTCCAAGTCCGACCTTATAATCGTCGGGTGTACCGGTGATCTTGAGGTTCATGAACCGCACGCGTTTGTCCTTATCCCGGTATTCGATGGCATCGACCTGGTCCGGGTCCACCTCTTCCTGTTTTTTTCCAAACAACATGCGGAACCCAACCTGGGTGACCATTTTCAGGGGAATGCGCACATAATATTCCATCTGCATGTTCAGCGACTGACGGCCGGAGATCTCCATAAAACCCAGAGAGGAATTGATATTCATATCGGGTATGAACAGGGCCCCGTTCTTAAGGGTCAGACTGTTCCGAAGGGTATCAAACCGCACTTTGGTCAGATTCTTATCCTTGAAATAGGCCGACATGGCCTGCATAGGCCCGAAGTTGACCAGCAGACCATTGACGATCTCGATGTCCATGACTGCTTCGGATTGATCCATTATCGGTGTAAGGTCCGGATGCACCAGCAGGTTGGATTGGATCTGCCCGCTCAGTATGCCCTTTAAATTCTTGTTGATCGTATAGTCCTGGCCGAAATTGTCCAGTTTTAGGAACAGCTTTTCAAGGTTGAGGTCTTCAGCGCCGATCTTGCTTTTCAGGGTGATCTTTTTTGGATTGCTGCCGTCGAAATGTGCGTTCGCGGTTATCCTCCCTCCGGCCAACTCCACACTCAGGGTATCGAGATAGATATTCTGGTTGGCCAGCATCCGCATATTGGTAGAAATATTCTTTAAACCCAGGTGGTGGTACCTGACCCGCCCGATATTTATCGCCGCATTGAAGTCTATAAAGGGGATCTTAAAAATATTGAAGGCATCCGTATGCCCCGCAGCGGTAGTAGCAGCGACGGTAGTGACAGCAGGATTAGGATTATCGGAACCCGCCGTCTCTGTTTCTGTCTGCTCTGCTGTCTGTACATAATTTGTCAATTGGTCCACATCCAGCAGCCGGGAGGAGAACTGGAGGAAGTTCTCTTTTTTCCTTCTGAGCGTGTCCTGCCCGGTATAAAGACGCATGCTAAGATTAAAATCGGTATTCCCGATCTTGCCTTTCAGCGTATCTATCTTTACAAAATTATCCCTGCCTAATTTTATGTTCCCGCTGATACTGTCCAGCTTGTATGGATGCTCCTTAAGAGCGCCGGAAATATTGGCAATCCTGATATTGGCAAAACGGAACACGGAATCATAACGCAGTTCGGACTTCGACCGCAGCCAGATATTGGAACCCACCTCTTTCTGGTAGTCCCTGGGGACGTATTCACGGCTGCGGCGGCCCAGAAGGTCCTTCATGGCCAGGTGCCGGGACTTCAGGTCAAAGGCGATCAGGGTCTTACCCTTTTTCACTTTTTCGAACCACAGCTGATAATTATTTACTCTGCCGTTAAACTTGAGATCGCTGCTATCGATGTTGCCCATTAGATTCCTGAGCAGAAGGGCCGTATCATTGATGGTCAGCTCTGCGCCGAAGTCATGAAAAGCATGAGGATATTGTTTGAAGGCGGCATAGAGGTTTTGCAACTTGAATTTCCCTTTTGGTAGGGGGGAAGGGTGCCGCAGCTCGTTGACGGAAGTTTCCAGCGACAAGCCAATGTTAAAACCATAGATCTCTTCATTTGCCTTTTTGCTTCGGGCTGTATCAAAGGCCAGTAGTTCTTTGAAGACCAGCTTGTTGCTGTGCGCATTGAGGGTCACCTGGACCGGTTTCTCCTGGTGGTGAAAAAGTGCCGGCAGGTCGCTGATAGATCCATCCATTCGAAGATCGGAATTGCCGAGCTTAAAAGCCATGGAATCCAGCTTTACGAGGCCATCCTTCATGGCTGCATGCAGGTCGAGGTTTTCGATGATATAGGGGTAGTTGGGGATCCGGAAGGTGAGGTTCTTTACGGTCAGCTCACTCTGAATACCCTGGGTGAGCTTAGCCATCGACTTTTCAGGCAGACTAAGGTCCACCAGCTCTTTAAAGTCCATCTTCAGGTTGATATAACCGGTAATACGCTGCAGGTCCTTTATGCCCAGGAAGGCGCCGACGAACCCCAGCTCCAGCTCGGAATTGATCTGCATGAGTATTTTAGGATCGGTAAAATCACGCATGACGAAGTTCCCGCTGAATATGCCTTTGTCGGGGCGGGCATGCATGTCTGTTAGACGCAGCTCCGATGTTTTTAAAGAGTGCCCCGCTCCATTGCTATAGTAACCGTTAAAGGAAAGAGAATCCAGTTTCTTATTGGCTTCTGTATTATGCAGCCATGCATTCGAACAGGAAAAGTTGAGCTCTATTCCGGGCATTTCCCCGTCTTTCAGCTTTCCCTTTATCAGGGCCTGAAAGGTCAGCCTGCCATCGTACTTGAAATGTTTCAGCTCTTTTGCCACTTGTGACGGAGCAAAGGCAAACAATTGCCTGAAGTCCGGTTTGTCGCCTGCGATCTTCAGGTCAACTACATTGTCATGAAGCATATCAGCCGTTCCGGTGATATTGAACACGGCATCTTCGAGTTTCAGCTTTCCTTCTGTCAGCTTCAGGAACTTGCGGGGCATGTCGTAGGACAGCCGTATATCCGTCTCCAAGCGTTTGTGCCGGAAGAGGGTTGTGTCCCCGGGGCGGATGAAATCTACCAGGAGGGCGCCTTTCAGGTCTGCTGCGACTTTTGAACTGCTGTCGAGCTGGAAGGAAGCCTGGATCCGGTCGATATGGGCGCTGACACGCTGACGGCTCTGGTTGTCCTGGTAGTTGATATCCATATTCTTCAGCACGAACTTTTTGATATCCAGATCCATTTGTTGGGAACTGGCGCCGGAAGACGAGGTCGAATCAGTTTGTATACGGCTTGCTTCTACAATATTCAGGCGGCCTGCGGTGTCCTGCACCAGCTGTAAGCGGCCATTCTTAAGAACAATAGCTTTTACCCGGTATTTCTGTTTCAGGATATCCGGCAGGCTAAAACCGACAAACATCCGTTCGGCTTCGTAGATGGGTTTTTCGCTGGTTTGTTTGGAGGCGTAGAACTTTACATTATGTAAGCCGATCGAGATATACGGCCAGTTCTGAAAAATGGTGATGTTGCTGCCGCCTACCGTCAGCTCGCCTGGCAGCTCTTTGTTCACCTGGTCGACAGCCAGTCCGACGAGCCGTTGTTGCTGGGTAAAAAGGATGGCGACGGCAATGCCAATGAGGATCAAAAGGGATAATACGGGGATCAGGATAAAACGAAGAAGCCTTTTGCGTGTTTTAGGTGTCATAGGTTGAATTGGGTTGACTCGTGTCAGCGTGCGAAAGGTACGCATAAAGTGTTGAGAAACCAACCCCGACAGTCTATCCAAAATACTATTTTCGCGTTTTGACTAACCTTTCAATCAGAACCAAATGCCTGGGCGTCCAAAAAACCTGCTACTCCTGCTATCTTTTTCCGGTCTTTTCCTGCAAAAAAACCTCGCCCAGGACAGTATAGTCGTAAAGATTCACCCTTCATATGGGCACGCGAACGGCCTCCACAAATCGTTGCTGGGCGAAAATTATCGCAAGGAATGGTCGATGGAGGTCCGGGTTCCCATATTACATATTTCCAGCTTTAGAGGAGGTCTCACTCCCGATAAATTGGGCGGCGGGATGCAAACAAAGTCGCTGCGGCTGGTTGACGGGGAAGGCTGGGAATGGATGATCCGCAGTGTCGAAAAGGTTCCCGACCTGGTCGTGCCGGAAAAGCTCCGTCAGACCTTTGCAAAAGACCTGGTCGATGACGCTACCAGCGCTCAGAACCCCTTTGCCGCATTGCTGGTCCCTCCCGTTTCAGATGCCGTTCATGTTGCCCATACCAACCCGGTCATCTGCTATGTCGCCCCCGATAAGGCGCTGGGACAATACGAAAAAATGTTTGATGGTACGGTCGTCCTGCTGGAAGAACGCTCCCCGTATAAAAAATCGGAAAATACCCCGGAAGTGGTGCAGAAGCTGATCGCCAGCAACAATAACACCTATGACGCTGCCGGCTTTTTAAAGGCCAGGATGATCGATCTGTTGTTTGCAGACTGGGATCGTCACGAGGACCAGTGGCGCTGGCATAACGTCAACGACGGGAAAGGACAGAAATTCATACCCCTCCCCCGTGACAGGGACCAGGTGGTCAGTCTTACACAGGGAGCAATACCCGGCATCGTAAAAGACCTCTATACCATGCCAAGAGTTCCGGGTTTTACGGATAAGATCCGCAAGTCAAGGCACTATTTCTTCAAATCAGCATTTATGAACGCCGAACCGGCTTCCCAGCTTTCCCATGCGGAGTGGACGGCCATCGTGGAGGAGTTCATCGGCGCCGTTAGCGATTCTGTCCTGGAACAAAGCGTGGCCCGGCTGCCCAAACCTGTTTACCAGCTGCGGCACGATGAATTCCTTCGCAAGCTGCGATCCAGGAGAGACGGGCTTCGGGCAGCTATGGAAGATTATTACCAGTTCATCAACGAGATAGTAGATGTCCGTCTTACCAACAAAGATGAGAAAGTTTTCATCAGCGATACGACCGATGGAATAAAATTGACCGTCCGGCGAAGTGAAGACGGGGCCGTCCTTGTATCGAAGGTCTATCCGTCTGCCCTTACCCGCCAGCTGCGGGTCTATACGATGGATGGCAGCGACAGCATTTTTATCAACCACTCCACTGTCCCGGTAAAGGTCCGGTTGATCACTGCCGGTGGAGCCAAGGTCATCACCATTGCAGCGGCTGACCGTTCCGTTGATCTTTATGGCCGTACCGACAATATCTCGCTGCCTGGAGGCGCTGCCGGCGCCCGGCTGCATTTTTCCAATGACCCGGCCAATCTGGCTTATAGCCCCGTCAATTTATATAGTCTCACCTTCCCGTTGATCAACGCCGGGTTGAATTCAGACGATGGCGTCCTGTTCGGGGCCGGCTTCCGCTTTGTCCGGCAGAAGGGTTTCCGGCAGGAACCGTACTCCGCGATGTATGAACTGATGCTGACCCATTCCTTCTCGACAAAGGCCTTCAAATTATTCTATCGCAGCGAATGGATCCATGTAATGGGCAAAACGGACGTCGTTCTGCAAACAGAGATCAATGCCCCGCATAATACTATCAATTACTTCGGGCTGGGGAACGAGACGTTCTATCAGAAATCGGCCGGGGTCAAATTCTACCGGACGCGCTTCAGCACCTATGACTTTTCGCCCGGTCTGCGCTGGCGGCATAAAAAGAACTGGTCCGTTACCGTTGGTCCGGCATTGCAGTATTATTCCTATGATAAGCACGATAATGACGGAAGACTGATCAGCCAGCCCTCCGTCGTCGGGACATATGACAGTCTAACCCTCGACAAAAGCAAGCTGCATCTCGGCGGTAAGCTGAACTTTACTTATGACAGCAGAAAGAACAGGCTGCTTCCCGATTCAGGGGTGCTGATCAGCATCAATGTCAGCACCTTTAAAGGAGCCGGTGATTATACCAGGGATTATGGACAGATCACACCGTTCATAGCCCTGGACCAGGCCCTCAACACTGCCGGGACCATCGTGGTAAGCGATCGGGCAGGAGGTATCATCAGCCTCGGAAATCCTGCCTTTTACCAGCTGGCATTCCTGGGCGGACAGGGGAACCTTCTTGGCTATCGCCAGTATCGGTTTGCCGGCCGGAATGCCTTCTACAATAATTTTGAATGCAGGGCGAAGCTGGCCGATATCAGCAGCTATATCTTCCCCGGCGAACTGGGTGTCTCCGGCTTTTTTGATATCGGCAGGGTCTGGACTTCCAATGACCAGTCCGATACCTGGCACAATGGGACAGGCGGCGGCATCTATTATGCGCCGGCTCAACTGGCCGTGATCAGGGTCATCGCCGGTCACTCGGCCGAGGGCTGGTATCCGTATATCAGTTTGGGGATGCGGTTTTAGGATAAATTCCTTAATTTAGGTGCATACAC
>DATJJA010000052.1:0-8223 GCA_035492595.1 Puia sp. | reverse complement strand
AATGACTATCTAATCACTGATTAGGCAGCCATGGCATACGAAGTATTGCCATTTGAGATTTTGAATATTCAGATTAACGTGCTAATTATCCAACGCACGACATGCTTACACCTTCAAAGATCTATGCTGTCAAAACCAGGCACCCCCAGAAAAAACGCAACTACAAAATTACAAAAAATTATTGGATCAACAGCAACCAATAGCGTACCAACTCGCCGGAACATCCAATTTGCTTTTTAATATCACTTCCTATAAATTCGGTCAGCGGCAGCCCAAAAACAATAACCCATGTCTAAAATCGACAGAACCAGGATAATTCACAGCCAAACACCCGAATCAGCCGCCATGGCAGCCAACGTCAAACGCGCGATGGCCATTACCGCCAGACTTAACCGGTTGACCTACAACGACGCAGATGAAATCAGGGCCTTATTCAGCGAACTGATCGGTAAACCGGTTGACAAAAGCTTTTTACTGATCCCGCCCTTCTATACCGCTGGCGGCGACGAGATCCGCGTAGGACAGAACGTCTTCGTCAATCAGAACTGCACCTTCTATGATCTTGGAGGCCTAGACATCGCTGACGATGTGATGATCGGACCCAACGTAAGCATCATCACGACGGGTCACGCACTTGAACCATCGCAACGCCGCAGCACAACGATCGGAAAACCCATCACAATTGAAAGGAACGTCTGGATCGCCGCTGGCGCAACGATTATCGGCGGAGTAACAGTAGGCGAAAACTCGGTCGTGGCTGCCGGCTCTGTAGTTACCAGGGACGTCCCCCCAAACACGCTTGTCGGAGGAAACCCGGCGCGGGTCATCCGCCCGATCGGCGACGAATAACTCTCCCGCCGCCAATCCCCACTCGCAAAAACCTCTCAAATTCGCCGCAACCCACCCTATAAACCCAGCGGCGGAGCCGCCGAAACCTCAGGTTCCGTCAACTCCGCCGCAACAAATATTAATTAGCCGGCGGCACAGCCGCCGGAGTCAAATAAATCAATTCGGCCTCACCACATGAAAAATATCCAGCCCCAGCGCATAGATCATCAACCCAAACAACAAAACCATCCCCACCATCTGCGCATACTCAATAAATTTATCACTCGGCTTCCTCCCCGAGATGATCTCCACCAGCGTAAACAACGCATGCCCCCCATCCAACGCCGGGATCGGCAACACGTTCATAAAGGCCAGCAGAATACTAAAGATCCCCGTCAACGTCCAGAAACTCTGCCAGTCCCACACCGACGGGAACACACTCGCAATACTGATCACACTTCCCAGGTTATCCTGCACCTTCACTTCCTTCGACGTAAACAGCAGCTTCAGGTTCCGTATATAATTCGTCAGCGTCTCCCCTGTCTTACGGATCCCCGCCGGTATCGCCTGCACCAGCGTATAAGACCGGTGCTCCTCACCCAGGATATCCTCCATAGCCTTATAGATAATGCCATTCCCGTTCTTCTCCGTCTGCGCCACCACCGCATGCACCGTATCCTGCCCGCGGCGGAACGTCACATCGATCGTCTTGCGCTCCTTCACGTGCTCCAACACACTATCCCTGAAAAGATCGGAAACATACTGTATAGGATACCCGCCAATATTGATCAGCGTATCCCCCTTCTGCACCGTCCCCTCCTGGATCTTTATCGAAGGCAGCAGCGAATCCACCACCAGAGGATAACGCACTATCGCCATCCCCCGCAGCCGGTTCTTACTCAGCTGGCTGATGATCCCCGCAGGCACATTCAACTCCACATGCTGCCCGTCGCGCAACACCGTGATCGTCTTCGCCTCGTTCATAATGATCTCCGACCCCGCAGTACCCTGCCGGATGATCGGCTTACCCGCTACGGCAATAATATTGTCACCATCCTTCATCCCCATCCGGCGACCCAGACTGTCCGCATAGACGCCATATTTTAAATTCGCGATCGGCACATACCGGTCACCCCATACCCAAGCGATCATGATAAAGATGGTAAAGGCCAGCAGAACATTCACCGTCACCCCCCCGAGCATTATGATGAGACGCTGCCACGCCGGCTTGCTCCGGAACTCCCAGGGCTGCGCCGGCTGATTCATCTGCTCCTTGTCCATGCTCTCGTCGATCATCCCCGAGATCTTTACATACCCCCCAAAAGGGATCCAACCCAGACCATATTCGGTCTCACCGATCTTTTTCTTAAAAAGCGAGAACCAGGGATTAAAGAAAAGGTAGAACTTTTCGACCCGGCACTTAAACCAGCGGGCCGGCAGGAAATGCCCCAATTCATGGAGTACGACCAGGATAGAGAAGGATAAGATGAACTGCAGTACCTTTGTACCTATGGAAGCCCATTCGATTGCTAATAGTGTCATATTGCTTTTACCAGGTCCACTTTTTGTGGGTATTTAATGATAGGTTAATGAAATAAGGCCAATAGACTTAGTCGTCAAAGCCTTCCAAAAGTTTCCCAATTTAACGTCTTTTTGATCAAACGCCTTAACCGTTGGTCCACTTATAACAAAACAGTAAGATCGCCGCAACCCTAAACTCGCCGCCCCCGGCGCTTCCCCTATAATTTGATCAAAGAAGCCGCAAAATTACGCGCCTCCCCATCACTCTCAAAATATTCTTCCAGCGTAGGCTTCTCGATAAAAGGCAACTCCTGCATCGTTCTCTCAACAAGATCCGTCATATCCAAAAATCCAATTCTATTCCTCAAAAACGCAAAAACAGCGATCTCGTTGGCCGCATTCAGCACACAGGGCAGATTCCCCCCCTTGTTCAACGCATCCATCGCCAGCACCAGGTTCCGGAAGGTCTTCACATCCGGCTCCTCAAAGGTCAGGGTGTTCGGCTTCCTGAAGTCATAACGCGGAAAAGCGCTCGGTAACCTTCGCGGGAACCCCAACGCATACTGGATCGGCAGCTTCATATCCGGCAGACCCATCTGCGCCTTGATACTGCCATCCTCGAACATGATCATGCTATGGATAATACTCTGAGGATGGATCACTACATTCACCTGGTCGGGCTGCAGGCTGAAAAGCCACTTCGCCTCGATCATCTCCAGCCCCTTGTTCATCAACGTAGCCGAATCGATCGTGATCTTGGCCCCCATATTCCAGTTGGGATGCTGTAAAGCATGGTCCCGCTTCACATTCACAAGGAAATTCGGCTTCTTCCCCAAAAAAGGTCCTCCCGATGCAGTAAGGATGATCTTCTCGATCCGGCTGCGGGTCTCCCCGATGAGACACTGGAAAATTGCCGAATGCTCCGAATCCACCGGGATCACCGGCGCCTTGAATTCAAGGGCCTTCTTCATCACGATGTCCCCGGCCACGACAAGCGTTTCCTTGTTCGCGAGGGCTATCGCCTTGCCGTTCTCTATCGCGCGAAGCGTAGGCCGCAGACCCGCAAAACCGACGATCGCCGCGAGCATCATGTCATACACGTCCATGGAAGCCACTTCTTCCAGCGCCTTCTCCCCCGCAAAAACCTTGATCGGCTGACTCGCCAGCGCATCCCTCACAACCCCATACTTCTTCTCATCGCCGATGACCACGATATTGGGCTTGAAATGCAAGGCCTGCTTTATCAGCAGCTCATCACTGGTCTGCGCCGTCAGCACTTCTACACTGAAAACCGTCGGATTGGCATCGATCACCTCCAACGCCTGCCGGCCTATCGACCCTGTGGAACCGAACAAAGCGATGCGTTTCTTAACTAAGCCGTTTGCCATCATTGCAAATATTTTTCTATTCAAAATAAACCACCCATCCCGGTGCGCCTACTCAATAAATTTCTCCAATTCGCCCGCCAGCTTTCTGTCATTGCTAAGACGCGGCACCTTATTCTGGCCGCCCAGCTTCCCAACCGACTTCATATAGTCGATAAACCCATTCTTTCTCACCGGCCGGATCCGTAAAGGCTGCAGGATATTCCCCGTGATCAGATCTTCATAATAGATATTCTTCCCACGCAGATAATTATCCACTTTCAGAGAGAATGCCGCCAGATCCCCCGGCCGGTCCCCAAACTCCACAAACCACTCGTGATACGACTTCCCCTTCTCCTGCTGGATCATCGGCGCCACGGTAAACTCCGTGATCCGCAACCCCTCCTCTTCAGCAGCCTTCATCAGGCTATACTCCACTTCCTCACCTATGACATGCTCACCAAAGGCCGATATGAAATGTTTCGTCCTCCCAGTCACAACTATACGATAAGGGTTCACGGAAACGAAACGGATCATATCCCCGATACTATACGCCCAAAGTCCCGCATTATTGCTGACGACCAGCGCATAGTTTTCACCAACCTGCACATCTTTCAAACTAAGGCGTAAAGGACTCTCCTTCCCGATCTCGGCAGCAGGGATAAATTCATAAAAGATCCCGCTGTTCGTATTCAATAACAAACCTTCCTCTTCCCGGGAATCCTGGAAGGCAAAAAATCCCTCCGAGGCAGGAAAGGTCTCAATAGTGTCTATCTTCTTCCCGATACTCTCAAAAAGCCGGCTCTTATACGGCTCGAAATTCACCCCGCCATGCGCCAGCAGCGTCAGATTCGGAAAGATCTCCTTGATCGGCTTCTGCTTCAGTTCCGTCAGACGGTCAAAATACATCTGTACCCACGGTGGTATGCCACTGATGAGCCGCATATCCTGGTCGATCGTCTCCTCGACGATCTTATCCAGCTTGGTCTCCCAGTCCTCGATACAATTGGTCTCATACGAAGGCAGCTGGTTGGTGCGCAAATAACCAGGCACATGATGGTTGACGATCCCGCTCAATCGGCCCGTGGGGATCCCCGCGACCCGCTCCAATTCAGGACTACCGGACAAAAAGATCATCTTCCCATCGGAAAAGGACGAATTCCCGGTCGACGCCATATAACATAACAGGGCATTACGCGCCGTATTGATATGATTGGAAATGGAATCCTTCGAAATAGGGATATACTTGATACCGCTCGTAGTCCCGGACGTCTTGGCAAAATAAATGGGAAGACCCTTCCATAATATATTATGTCTGCCTTCCTTTACGAGGTTGATATAGGGAGCAAACTGTTCGTAATCCCTTACCGGCACCGCAGCCACGAACTCTTCATAGGTCTTCACCTCGCCCAGCTTGTGCTCGGCACCAAAAACGGTCTTACTTCCTATCCGCAACAGCTCCTTCAAAATTGCCTCCTGATCCGCTACCGCCGTGGTCATCCCCTTCTGAATGGACTTATATATATATGATGCAAAAGGCCTGGCAAGGAACGATTTGATCTTCATATTCATGCGGGCAAACCTACAAGAAAAAGCTCAATGGGCAATAAAGAGCTATTCAATCCCAACCCTCTTCATAATTAATTGATTTTGAGCACCTACTCCAAAGGTCGACAAATCCATCCCTCAAAAACCTGCACCCCATCAACCCAAAACCACTATTTTTGCCCTTCTACACGGAAAATTCCATTTCTTCTTTCTTTTTATCCGCAAATCCCCTTACCTTTGCAGCCCTAATATTGAATATTATGTTAGCAGTAGTGAAAATAGCCGGTCAGCAGTTTAAGGTCCAAAAAGACCAGACTTTGTACGTTCCCCGTATCGCGGGCAACGCCGGTGACAAAGTTGAATTCGGAGAAGTTCTTCTGACTTCCGGTGATGGTTCCCTTTCCGTCGGAAAAGACGTAAAGACTGTTATCAAAGCGGAGATCATCAGCCACGTACAGGGTGATAAGGTCATCGCCTTCAAAATGAAAAGAAGGAAAGGCTTCCGTAAGAAACACGGACACCGTACACACTACACGAAGATCAACATCCTTGACATCGCGTAGTAGCAGCAATCAAAAACAAAAGTAATAACTATCAAACTTAGATATCATGGCTCACAAAAAAGGTGAAGGTAGTGTAAAGAACGGTCGTGACTCACACAGCAAACGTCTGGGAGTAAAGATCTATGGTGGTCAGCCTGCCGTTGCCGGTAACATCATCATCCGTCAACGTGGTACTACATACCATCCTGGAAAGAACATCGGCGTTGGAAGAGACTGGACACTGTTCGCACTTACCGATGGCACTGTTGAATTCAGAAAAACAAAAGGCGACAGGACTATCGTCAGCATCAACGAAGCTGAAATAGGGGCTTAGTTGTATCCAACGACTTTTTCCATCCGGCTATGCCGTAAGAAATATTTTGGAATTTTTCAAGAAATTTTTTGGAACTTCCAAAGATATTTCTATTTTTATGAGTGTAAATTGTTTTACTAACCAATTTAAATTCTAAAATTATGGCAACTGCAAAAAAAGCCGCTAAGAAAAAAGCAGCTCCTAAAAAGAAAGCTGCTCCTAAGAAGAAAGCCGCTAAGAAAGCTGCAAAAAAGAAATAGTTCTAATCCAACTATAATTTTAAGCAGAACAATATCAAAGTCCCGAAGCAATTCGGGACTTTTCTTTTTTAGGCCAAACCAGCGCCAACACCAGGTTTCAGCCGCGCCACCTCTCCTCACTCATCACAAACTCCAGCATCCCAAAACCGCCCTCTCAAACCCAACATCGACACCCATCCAAGATTGCTATGAGCATCGTACCTTAGCCCCATGACAATCTCTAACGACCATATAGCCGACCAATTCAGCCTCCTGGCCAAACTCATGGACATCCACGGCGAAAACTCCTTCAAAACCAAATCCTACTCCGTAGCCGCCTTCACGCTCGAAAAACTACCCCAACCTATCCAAAGCCTGCCCCCCGACAAATTCACCTCCATAAAAGGCATCGGCGACGCCATCGGCAAAAAGATCCAGGAGATCCTCGAAACCGGCGAACTCCGCCTTCTGCATGAATACATCAATAAGACCCCTCCCGGAGTCATCGCCATGTTGCAGATCAAAGGCCTCGGACCAAAAAAAATATCGACCATCTGGAAAGAAATAGAGATCGAATCCATCGGCGAGCTCCTCTACGCCTGCCAGGAGAACAGACTGCTTCTCTATAAAGGCTTCGGCGAAAAGACCCAGCAAAACGTCCGCGACGCAATTGAATTCCTGCTCAAAAACCAGGGCAGCCACCTCTACGCAGAAGTAGAAGCCTATGTCCAAACCCTGCACAGCCGTCTTCAGCAACAATTCCCGGCAGAGCAGCTAGCCCTCACCGGCGACTTCAGAAGACAACTCGAGATCATCGACAAACTGCAATGGGTCACCACTGCAACCCCAACAGCGATCCAACCCTTCTTCGAAAAAGAAGGCCTCACCCTTCAGACTGACGGCACCTACAAAGGCACCGAAGGAGTCCACATCGAGATCATCCACACCGCCGCAGACAACTTTATCACTACCCTCTTCGAAACCAGCTGCAGCGGCGAATTCCTCGAAGCCTGGCGCAAAAGAACTTCCGCCAACGGCGCCTCAACCAGCGCGACCAGCGCCTCCTCCACAAACAAGGCCGCCGCAACCAGCGCCCCATCGTCCCCAACCGGCGCTGCCGACACAACCGCGTCAAACAACACCAGCGCCGCCGACAGCGCCGAAGCCGCCCTCTTCGCCGCCGCCAACATCTCCTACATCCCACCCTTCCGCCGGGAACAGAGCGCCATCCTGGACCGGGCCGCCAACGCCCCCCTTCCCGCCGTCCTCCAACCCTCCGACATAAAAGCGATCATACATAGTCACAGCACCTGGAGCGACGGGTCCAACACGCTCGAAGAAATGGCCGCAGCCTGCATCGAAAAAGGCTTCGAATACCTCGTCATCAGCGACCACAGCAGAAGCGCCTTCTACGCCAACGGCCTAAAGGAAGACCGTATCCGCGAACAACACGCGCAGATCGACGAGCTCAACAAAAAACTCGCCCCCTTCACCATATTCAAAAGCATCGAGTGCGACATCCTCAATGACGGAGCCCTCGACTACACCGACGATATCCTTTCGACTTTCGATCTGGTCATCACCTCCATCCACTCCAATCTGAAGATGAGCGAAGAAAAGGCCATGACCCGCCTGCTCCGGGCCATCGAAAATCCCTACACCACCATCCTCGGCCACATGACCGGGCGACTCCTCTTATCACGCCCCGGTTACCCCGTCGATCACAAGGCCATCATCGACGCCTGCGTCCGGCACAAAGTCGCTATCGAACTCAATGCTCACCCTCGCCGCCTCGACATGGACTGGCGCTGGATCACCTACGCCCTCGACCACGGCGCCCTCATTTCCATCGACCCCGACGCGCACTC
>DATJJA010000051.1:0-30850 GCA_035492595.1 Puia sp. | reverse complement strand
GGCAACGCCCTCTGCTCAGGCTGATTCCCCTTAACCGTCGCTAATATCTTATCCCGACTACTCATTTCTTATTCTTTTTATACCATTCCCCAAAAGACTCCTTCGGCACACCCGGCATATCCCTCTGCTTATACCACGGATTAAGACCATTGTTCACCGTAAACGGCGCATTCAACATAAACCATCGCCCCGCTTTGCCGGCGCCATGATAAACCGAAGGATTCGACAAGACCCAGTTCATCGTTTTCATCGCAGCCTTTTTGGCAAACGGCGCCGTACCTCCCTGCACAATAACCTGCCGCCATTTATACAGCTGTTCATGAATATCTATCTTCACCGGACATACATTCGAACACGACCCGCAGAGCGTTGAAGCAAACGGCAGATCCGCATATTTCTCCCGATCCAGGTTGGGAGCCAGAATAGACCCGATCGGCCCCGCCACCGCAGTATGATAACTGTGCCCGCCACTCCGCCGGTATACCGGACAGGTGTTGAAACACGCAGCACAACGAATACATTTCAGCGAATTCCGAAAATCTTTACGACCAAGATGAGCACTCCGCCCATTGTCGACGAACACCACATGCATTTCCTGCCCCGGACGCGGCTTCTTAAAATGACTCGAATAGGTCGTTATCGGCTGCCCCGTCGCACTGCGCGTCAACAATCGCAGAAACACGCCCAGATGCCTTCTCAAAGGAACGATCTTCTCGATCCCCATACAGGCGATATGAACGTCCGCCAGATGCGCCCCCATATCCGCATTCCCCTCATTGGTACAAACCACAAACTCACCCGTCTCCGCCACGGCAAAGTTCACACCGGTAAGGGCTACCCGCCGGGTCAGGAACTTCTCCCGAAGATGCAGACGCGCCGCATGCGTCAGGAATTGAGGATCGGCATTGCCCTTCGGCGTCCCAAGATGCTCATGAAAGATCTCCCCGATCTCTTCCTTTTTCTTATGGATACAAGGCAGAACGATATGACTGGGCGGCTCCCCCGCCAGCTGAACGACCCGCTCACCCAGATCGGTATCCACCACATCTATCCCCTCCGCCAGCAGGAACTCATTTAAATGACATTCCTCCGTCAGCATGGACTTGCTCTTCACCATCTTGTCGACCTGGTGACGACGAAGGATAGAAAGGATAATGGCATTGTGCTCCGCCGCATCGGCGGCCCAGTGGATGGTAATGCCATTGGCAGTAGCCGCCGCCTCGAATTGCTGCAAATATTCGCTCAGATTGGACAGTACATTGTCTTTGATCCGCGAAGCAGTCTCCCGCAGCTCTTCCCACTCCGGCACCTTGTATGCAGCCTTATCCCGCTTCTGCCGCACCCACCACAAGGTCTCGTCATGCCAGTTGACACGCGGCTCGTCCTTATTAAATTCATCCGCAAGCGCGGCATGATCTTTTCCGCTCATAATTGACTATTCAATATTTCTGCAATATGCCTGACCTGTACGCTGCTTTTCTGGCGATGTAGTATCCCTTCCATATGCATCAGACAGCTCATGTCCGCACCGGTAATATATTCGGCGCCATTGTGAAGATGATCCGCAACCCGGTCTTTCCCCATTTTGACGGACACCGCCTCTTCCGCCACACAAAAAGTACCGCCAAAACCACAACATTCATCAGCCCGCGTCAGCCTGATCAGCTCAAGCCCCCTGACCATCTTCAACAGCTTCTCCGGCTTGGAGAAACCCGGAGCCATCAGCTCACTCATCTGGGCCAGCTTGAGCCCGCGCTGACCATGACAGCTTTGATGAATGCCTACCCTATGGGGAAAACTGGCCTCCAGGTTCTCGACCCTAAGGATATCAGTCATAAACTCAACCAATTCATAGATCTTTTTCGGTATCGTCGTGCCCCGCTCCCCAACCCCATGCAAATGCTCCTTAATATGCAGCACACAACTCCCCGACGGGGAAACTATATAATCGAACTCCTCAAAATTCCTGATAAAAAGGTCATTACATCCCTGGGTGAGATGCTCAAACCCCGAATTGGCCATCGGCTGGCCGCAACAGGTCTGATTAGGCGGGTAAACAACTTCACATCCAAACTTTTCCAACAATTCCAGGGTAGCGATGCCCACCTGCGGATAAAACTGGTCTACGTAACAAGGTATAAACAATCCAACTCGCATGGGACTAAAACTACTTATAAAATTTCAATTCTATGATATCCCCCGGCAAAAAACGGCTGTTCCAGTGCGGATGAATAGCCAAAGCCGCCCCCATGGCCGTAGCCTGAGGCACCGAAGCCGCAAATACCTCGATCTCCGGAAAGGCCGCAGCCAGCAGATGCATATAGACCTGGTTCTTCCCAAATCCCCCATCTACAAAAATCCGCTTCACCGCTGTACCTTCCAGCACCAGCTGCGTTGAGGCAACCTGCTGCTCCATTATATCCATCATAAGACGATGATAAGCCTGCTCAAAACTGCTAAAAGCCCCCAGCTCCCGCCGCCCGAAAACAGAAGCGTATGCCCCAAAACCACCCGGTGCCACCACCTCTCCCGCCCGCAGCGCCTCCACCATATCCGGATCAAAATCGATCCCCGCCGCATACGTCACCGGCTTTTGAAAATGATCCGCCAGCCTCCGCACCTGCTGCTCATGCTCATAACCCGCAAATAACCGCGACGCCTTCACCGGCGCCCCCTGGTAGCTCAGATAACACAAACAATCCTTTTGCAATTCCGCCACCGTCAGCGGCGCGTTATTAAAAGGATTCATCGAGATACACCAGGTACCCGTCGAGATGAGGACAAACGCCTCCCTGAAACTTTCCAGGTAAGGAATAACCGCCGCCGAACTGTCATGCAGCCCGATCCCCGCAACCCCCTCCCCAAATTCAGGACGCAGCGGCAATACGCTCGTAGAGGGAAGAACCGGCGCCAGCTTGTCGATTATCCCTTCCCTGTATACCCATTCATGATAATGCGACTGGGAGAAATTCCATAGATTCGTATGACAGCCGATGCTGGTGATCTCCGAACAGGCCTGCCCCGTCAATAAATAACTCAGGTACTGAGGCAGATGTAAAGAATATCTTATCCGGGAAAACAGCTCAGGCTGCTGCTCCTTCAGCCGGTACAGCTGCATCCCCGAATTAAGACTGCCCAATACAGGAGAGGAGGTCAGCATAGACAGGGTCACCTCCCCACCATAAGTATCGTAAAATTTTTTCTTCAGCTCTTCGGGATATGGCTTCAGATAATTATAAAGGGGCGTGACAGGCTTTCCATCCTCTCCCAGATTCACAAAACTCGCCCCATATGCCGAGAAATTGACAGCGCGGACCGTATATTCCGGCAAGGCCGAAAGCCCCGCCAGCGATTGAAAGACCCATTCGGTAAGCTGCGCCAGGTCCTCGCACGACTGCCCATCTTCATCAAGTGTGGCCTCAAAACAGGCAGACTGTTCCCAGACGATCTTGTAGTGCTCGTCAAAAAGGAAGAGCTTCTTATTGGTTTTGCCAATATCGAGTATGGCTATCACGTTCATAATTACAATCCTGTTGCGACGGCTCCTGCGCCTCTCTTTTTCGCCAGTTGTTCTCTTATTTTTTCATGCCGGTACAAACCCAAGGGATCCAGCGCGCCGCCAGCCCGCAGCCGCGCTTCGGCAACCAGCGCCCGCACATCCGTCCGGAAACTATGCTGTAGTATCTCCTGGGCAGCCACCGTATCATTGGCCTGCTGAGCACTTACCAGCTTCCTGCGATCCAGCAGCAAAGCCTGCGCATAGCTAAGCATGATCGCCTCCACCGACTGTAACAGATCTTCCAGGGGATCCTTTACATTATGAGACGCATCGATCATCCAGCCCAGATCCGTAGCATGATTCATCCCTCGGGCATCCATCCCCTCCACCAGCTCGTTAAAAATAAGGAAGAGCTGATAAGGCTTAATACTCCCCACCGTGAGATCATCATCCCCGTATTTGCTGTCATTAAAGTGAAATCCACCCAATTTGCCTTCCATAAGCAGCAGCGCCACGATCTGTTCGATATTGGTATTAGGCAGGTGATGCCCAAGGTCGACAAGCGTATATGCCTGGGGCCCCAGCTTGGAAGCATACAAAAGCGATTGCCCCCAGTCGCCGACGGTGGTGGAATAAAAATTCGGCTCGAACGCCTTGTACTCCACGAATAGCTTCCAGTCCGCAGGCAACGCCGCATATATCTGCTTCAGCCCTTCCAGCGTATGGCGGAAGGACTCCCGGAAATTCAGCTGCCCCGGAAAACAGGAACCATCCGACAACCAAACCGTGAGGGACTTCGAGCCCAGCTCTTCGCCGTAACGGATAACTTCGATATTGTGGTCTATCGCCTGCTTACGCACCTCTTTACGAACATGCTGAAGCGATCCATATTTATAGCTTTCTGCCTGACCAGGCTGATCCTGGAAAGTGTTGGAGTTCATGGCGTCGAACCTGATCCCGTGCTGCGCGGCCAGTGCCTTGATGGCGGCAGGTTTGCTGGGGATATCCCAGGGAATATGAAGGGAAATGGCTCCGCTGCTGCGATTCAACGCATGCAGCAGCCCCACATCCTCGATCTTTTCCTCCAGGTTGCGGGGCTCGCCGCCACCGGAGAACCGCCCGAAACGCGTCCCACCCGTACCCAACGCCCAGCTGGGTATCGCCACCTGGAAATCGACCAGCTTCTGTAAGATCCCCTCCGCATCGGACACACTCCCCATGATAAAATCCAGCTTGCGCTGATGATCTTTCAGCTGGGACTGGTTGAACGCTTCTATCTTATATTTTTCTATAGACATGTCATTATCATTTAACGCAAGTAAAGTTAACGTACAAAAGCCATAGCTACTCCCCCATCCACATTCAGCACATTCCCGGTAGATTTATTCATCAGACCGCCCACAAGGACAAAACAGGCATTCGCAATATCCTCCGGCAGGATAATTTCATTCAGCAAAGTGCGTTTGGCATAATACCCCGGCAACTCGGCAACCGTAACACCATAAGCCTTAGCCCTCCCTTCCGCCCAGCCGCTTTCCCAGATCTTGCTGTCGGAAATGACCGCGTCCGGATTGACGACATTGACCCGGATCTTATCTCCACCCAGCTCAGCGGCATTGAGACGGCTAAGATGCAATTGAGCGGCCTTCGCCGAGCCATAGGCGGCATTATTGGGGCCCGAGACCAATGCATTCTTGCTGACGATGTTCAGCACGTCCCCGCCGATCCCCTGTTTGCGCATCACTTCTACCCCCGCCTGCGTCACAAGGAATTGTCCTTTCACCAATACATCATAGAGGATGTCCCAGTCCTTCTCGGTATGCTCCTGTATGGGCTTGGATATAGAAAGACCCGCGCAGTTAACGATGATATCCACTCCGCCAAAAGCAAGCGCCGCCGCCCGGTAGACTTTACGGATCGCTTCTCCATTGGTCACATCCAGCACTTCCCCGGCAAAGGCATCTTTACCATATAGGTTCAGGAACTCGATACGCGCCGATTCAAGCCGCTGCTCATCGTTGTCGTTGATGACAACACAGGCGCCTTCATCAGCAAATCTTTTTGCAATGGCTTTCCCGATCCCTCCCGCGCTGCCTGTCACAAGGGCGATCCTCCCCGATAATGCTTTCGGCTTTGGCATCCGCTGCAATTTTGCTTCTTCCAGGAGCCAGTATTCGATATTGAAAGCCTCCTGCCGGGGCAGCGAGGTATAGGAAGACACGGCTTCTGCCCCCTTCATGACGTTGATGGCGTTGATATAGAATTCTGCGGCTACCCTGGCCGTTTGTTTGTCCTTGGAGAAGGTGAACATACCGATACCCGGATAAAGGATGACCACGGGATTGGGGTCACGCATCGCGGGACTGTTGGCATGTTTGCAGGAGTCGTAATAGTGTGCATACATCTGGCGATAACTTTCAAACTGCGGAGCCAGCTTTTCCTTCAACGCCGAAACATCTTCAAGGTCCTGGTTGGTCGTCAGATCCAGCACCAGCGGGCTGATCTTGGTCCGGAGAAAATGATCCGGACAGCTGGTGCCCATCGGGGCCAGCCTCGCGAGGTCGTTGGAGTTGATAAATTCCAGAACGCCATCGTCATCCGTAAAATGACCGATCATCTTCGTTTTCGAAGAGCAAAAACCCCTCAATACCGGGGCCAGTGCGGCCGCCCTTTTCAGCCGCTCTTCGGCAGGCAGCGACTGCAGACGTTGACCACCAAACACCGGAGCTTTCTTCCCGATATTATCCTCGAGATATTGCGCACATCTTTCGATCACCTCGAGCGTGTTGATATAACTCTCATAGGCAGTATCACCCCAGGTAAAAAGTCCATGGGAGCCCAGCATGATCCCCCGGATGCCGGGATTCTCATCCAGGCACTGGCGAAGCTTTAGCCCCAGGTCAAAACCGGGACGCTGCCATTCCACCCACCCGATCTTTCCATTAAAAAGTTCCTGCGTGATTCTCTTACCATCCTTCGCGGCAGCAATGGCGATAGCAGCATCAGGATGCAGGTGATCGATATGCGCAAAGGGTAAAAAACCATGCAGCGGCGTATCTATCGAAGGGGCCTTGGAATTAAGGTCATAAATACAGTGATTAAAAAGCTCGACCATCTCGTCCTCGAATTCTATGCCCCGGTAAACATTCTTCAGGCTAAGCAGCCTGTCCACATACAAAGCCGCCAGACCGCTACGTTTCAGCGTGCCCAGGTCACCGCCTGACCCCTTCACCCACATGATCTCCGTTTCTTTCCCCGTCAGCGGGTCCTTAGCCATCGCCTTGCAGGAAGTATTCCCACCGCCGTAATTGGTGAGTCGAAGATCCGCACCCAGCAGATTGGACCGGTAGATCAATAATGCGACCTCGTCGCCCGCCAGTTCGGCTGCTTTCTTCTCGTCCCACAGGTAACTGACATGTTTGAATTTCGTTGATGTTGTAACAGACATATACTTAAACTTTACTTTACAAATTTACCCCACTCTCACCAGCCTCACCCCACCCCGCTCACTTCAACGAGTTTCCATAACCCACCAGGATCACCGAGCACAAAATGGCGATGATCCCAACCGTGATCGTAACCCTCGTCTTCCCACTAACCCCCTTCCATTCCTTCAGCGCGATACCCCAGCAATTGGCCACCAGGATAATAAAAGCCATATGCAATATCCACGAGCTTGCGCCATTCCCCAGCCGGCTCTCTCCCATTCCATAAAAAAAGAACTGGAGGAACCAGATGGTACCCGCCAATGCAGCAAAAAAATAGTTCCTCGCCAAAGGCGTCTTTTTATTCGTATAGTCCCCAAAAGACCTGTTCTTTGCGTTCAGGAACATACACCAGATAAAATTAGTGGTAAGCCCACCCCACAGCAATACGATATAGGTGACATTGTTTTGATACAGGAATTCGCTGGTAGCACCGGGGTTCGACGACTTCCAGAACTGGTTGGCCACTTCCGCCATCGGCGTTCCCGCCTCGATGCCGTAGTTAAAACAGGCGCTGAGAATACCGGAAATGGTACAGACGATCAGCCCCTTGACAAGATTGAATTCCTTGATGCTTTCCTTCTTTTTCTCTTCAGGTAACTCTTTTTCTTTTAATACCCCCGCCCTTCCGCAAATATAAATGCCCAACAGACACAGCACGACACCGCCCATTACGATCCTTCCCCACGAAGTGGTGAGCAATTCATGAAAAGTGGTCTTACCCGGAGTGGGGACAAAATTGTAGTAGATGGAAGGCACCAGGGCCCCAAATGCAGAAGTAAAGCCAAGCAGCACCGAATTCCCAAGCGACATACCCAGGTAGCGCATACCCAGCCCATACATCAGCCCTCCGATCCCCCAAAGGATCCCCCAAAAAAAGGTCCACCCAAGCGTAGCGGCAGAAGCCCGGGATATGATTTCCGAAAAATGCGGGACAGTCAGCCACGCGGCCAGCGGCGGGATGATCAGCCAGGAAAAAAGCCCCCCGACGATCCAATAACTTTCCCAGGACCAATCCCGAACCTTTTTATACGGTATATAAAAACTGCCGGAAGCGAATCCGCCTATAAAATGAAAGAGAATGCCGAATAGTATCATGTGGTCGAAAATTTTCGATATGGCTGCAATAAGGACCAAATGTAAGGGAGACACCCCATTCATCTGTCATGTACTGTCATGGTCTATATTTTAAAAAATAATCATATTTCTGGCAATATTTGGGAGCTCGGGCTCAATTCTTGCATATAAAAGTATTTTAATCTTAAAATAAACCTGTTTCATGGAAATATCGCAGAATGTCAA
Source organism: Puia sp. (assembly GCA_035492595.1). Taxonomy (GTDB): domain Bacteria; phylum Bacteroidota; class Bacteroidia; order Chitinophagales; family Chitinophagaceae; genus Puia. The sequence goes on along the minus strand of DATJJA010000051.1, from coordinate 22,564 downwards.
GGAATCCTACAGTAAGCAATACAGCGATAGTATGGCCGAATGGCGATTAATGGGCGCAAAGTCCAAGGCTGAGAACATCGTAGAGCTTGCTAAAGAAATAAAATTTAATACCGTCCTGGAAGTGGGCAGCGGAGAAGGCAGTATCTTATACTGGCTTTCAAAATGGAATTTTTCAGATAACCTGAATTGCGTTGAAATTTCCGAAAGCGGCCTGGAAATGACCAGGGCCAAAAATATCCAGCATCTGAAAGATGCCCTTCTTTTCGATGGCTACAAAATACCTTACGATGACGATCAATTTGACCTGGTGTACTGTTCACATGTTATAGAGCATGTTGAACACGAAAGGATCCTTTTGAGAGAGATAAAAAGAGTGTCCAGGTACCAGATCTTTGAAGTCCCTATTGACTTTTCCCCTTATGTGGACAGGAAATTAAAGCATTTTCTCTCTTACGGACATATAAATATCTATACTCCCAGCCTGTTCCGGTTCATGCTGATGTCTGAAAACTTCGTTATAAAAAAAGACATCTGCCGTTTAAGCTCCAATGAATCATTGAAGATCATGTACAAGGATAACAGAAGCGGCTTGTACAAAATGAAGTTGAGGCATTTGCTTTTGCGGATGTTCCCCTACTTAAGAGGAATAAAGCCCAATGCCTATGCCGTATTGACAACAAAGAAAAACGAGGACCTTTCTATTTTCTGACCAACACCCGCCTGGCAATCCTACTTGCCCGATCACACCGGCACCTTCACCGCCTGCCGCGCCAGCAGCCGCCACTCCCCCTTCTGCTTCAAAAACACAAGCAGCACATAAAGATGCGCCGTCCCCGGCTTCCCCCCATCATTATTCGCAGCCGTAAACTCATGCCTGACCCAGGCCGTATTCCCCATTACCCTGATCGTCTGATTCGTCAGATCGATCGTCACAAAATCCGATTTCCCCGTCAGCAAGGCCTCCTCAAATGCCGCCTTATCCTGGATCGTCCCATTCGAATGCCCGTACGTCAGCTCATCAAGGGCAATCTTATCGAGATTGGTTTTCGTAGGATCGATCAGCGCTTTCCGCAGAGACTCCACCGCAGCCGCCACCTCCTTTTCAGACGAAGAGGTCTGCGCAAGTACGCCGGTACCGGAACCCAGGAGCAAGCCCAGGGCAAGAATCGTATTTTTCATATCTTATTCAATTTAATTTTCAACTATTTTATACCTAACTCTTTTTGTATCTCCTCCAGCGTCCTGCCCTTGGTCTCCGGGAGGAAACGCCATACGAACAACAGATGCAGCAACATCATCACGCTGTAAAAGGTAAAGGAATAAAAGCCTCCAAACGTGCTGCCTTCCACGATCACAGGAAAAGTCCAGGAAATGATTGCCGCCATGATCCAGTGGGTGAAGCTCCCCAATGAACCACCCTTCGAACGCACCGAATTCGGAAAGATCTCCGAAATAAAGACCCAGATCACCGCCCCCTGCGAGAAAGCAAAAAAGGCGATGAACCCAATGAGATACAACAGCACAAATTTATTCCCGCCGCCGGCAACCGCAGCAGCACCCGCGGCGCCCGCCACATCCACATTCTTAAAGAACAAAGCCGTAAGCCCAAGAAAAACGATCATCCCAAGCGATCCCACGATCAGTAATTTCTTACGCCCGAATTTATCGATCACCGTCATGGCAATCAAGGTAAACAACAGATTCGCAGCCCCGATGTATACCGGCTGCAGATAGGCCTGCGCCTCGTCAAAACCGGCCATCTTAAAGATCCGCGGCGCATAATAAAGGATAGCATTGATCCCCGAAAGCTGGTTGAACATCGCCAGCAGCACGGCATACAAAATAGGCTTGATATACCGGCGCTGAAAAAGACCTTCGTTTGACGCCCCCGGCAGGTCCTCGTGCACCGACTCCCGGATCGTATTGATAGCCGCTTCAACATTCGCCTCGCCAAGCTTACCCAGAATAGGAACCGCCGCAGCCACATTATGATTGAGGATCAGCCAGCGCGGACTCTCAGGAATGCTCAGCAGTAAGATCCAGAACAACACCGCCGGGATGATCATTACACCCAGCATCCACCGCCACGCATCAGGCCCGATCCCCGAAAAAGCAAAGTTCGTTAGATAAGCGATAAAGATCCCCGCCACGATATTCAGCTGAAAGGACCCGGCAAGACGTCCGCGCAGTTTGGCCGGAGCGATCTCGGAAATATACATCGGCGCGATCACCGAAGAGGCGCCGACCGCCAGACCGCCGATGATCCGAAAGAATACGAAGAGCGCCCAGGCCGACACCGATGCACAACCCACCGCCGCGATAATAAAGAACACCGCCACTACCTGCAGTGTCTTCTTACGGCCATATCTCTGCGCAGGAAAACCAGCGATCAGAGAGCCAAGTATGGTACCAAGAAGACTGGAGGATACCGTAAAACCCTGCCAGCCGGAGCTTAAATGCCATATCTTTTCAAGCGTCTGCTCCGCCCCCGAAATAACTACAGTCTCGAAACCAAAAAGAAATCCGCCAAGAGCAGCGATCAGAGCAATTCTAACGGGGTAAGAAAGCATAGGCAAACAATTTATTTTGTCCCCTAAAGTAACACTAATTTCAATCCAACTCCACAGGGGCCATCTTCGGCACCAAAAGATGCATCACCAGCCACGCGATGAGATACGCGCCGCTGCACACCCCAAACATAATATAATACGCTACCTCGATCTTCCCTATTGACCGGTAGTACACAAACATATTTTTCTGCACCAGCGCCGAGAGCAATATCCCCCCAAGCGCCCCCGCCATCCCCCCGATCCCTGTGACAGACCCCGTCGCCTTCTTCGGGAACATATCCGAAACAGTAGTAAAGATATTCGCGCTCCAGGCCTGATGCGCCGAGGCGGCAATCCCGATGATCACCACCGCCAGCCACATATTGACACCGCCGGCGACCTGCGCAAACATAATTGGCAGCACCAGCAAAGCAAAAATGAACATCGACGTTTTCCTGGCCTTGAAATTAGCCCAGCCCTTATTGATCAGGTTCATCGGCAGCCACCCTCCCCATATGCCGCCCACGGTAGCCATGATATATACAGTGGCCGTGGGCAGCGAGACCGCCTCATCGCTGAGTTTATACTGACTCTTCAAAAAATCCGGCAGCCAGAACAAATAGAACCACCAGATAGGATCTGTCAGCAGCTTTCCAAGCGCAAAAGCCCAGGTCTGCCGGAAACCCAGGAGCCGGACCCAGGAGAATTTCCGCTTCGCATCTTCGGATACTCCGCCCTCCGCGGCTTCCGTCGATTGCACCGATCCCGGATCACTGTTGATATAGTTCAGCTCCGCCGCAGACACCTTCTTATGCCTCTCCGGTACCTCATATAAAAGGAACCAGAATATCAGCCAGATAAAACCAACCGCTCCCGTTATGATGAACGTCGCCTTCCAACCCCAGTATGCATTGATGAAAGGCACGCTCAACGGCGCGATAATAGCCCCTATACCCGCTCCGGAATTAAATATGGCCGTTGCAAAAGCCCGCTCCTTCCTTGGGAACCATTCTGCTACCGTCTTAATGGCGGCCGGAAAATTCCCCGCTTCGCTGACCCCCAGCGCACTCCGGGCAACACCAAAGCTGAATACCGTACTGGTGAACGCATGACACATCGCAGCCACGCTCCATAGACCCGTGGCCAGCGCATATCCCATCTTGGTACCCAGCTTATCGATAAGCCGGCCGGCAAAAAGCAGTCCGACAGCATATGCGAACTTGAACGCGATCTCCACATTGGCGTAATCCCCATCATCCCAGTTCCTTTCCCTCGTCAGCGTCGATTTTAAAAAGCTGATCACTGAACGATCCAGGTAGTTGATCGTCGTAGCAAAGAACAATAGGCCACATATGGTCCACCGGTAGCGGCCGATGCCGGTATTGATCGCTGTCGCCGAAGTTGCATTGGAAACGTTAGACATGATAGGCCGAAAATACCATTAATTATAACAATTATCTCAAATCCGGGATATTAACAATATCCATATCTGTATACGTATAATTCTCCCCCGCCATTCCCCATATAAAGGAATAATTGCTGGTGCCGCAACCCGAATGTATCGACCAGGGCGGAGAGACTATAGCCTGGTGATTCGCCACCAGCAGATGACGCGTTTCCTGGGGCTGCCCCATAAAATGGAACACCCGCTGCTGCTCCGGCACATCGAAATAAAAATAGGCCTCCATCCGGCGGGTATGCGTATGTGCAGGCATGGTATTCCAGACACTGCCCGTCTTCAGAATGGTAAGCCCCATCACGAGCTGGCAGCTCTGAATGCCTTCTGCATGGATATACTTGTAGATCGTCCGCGCATTGGATGTCTCCGGAGCACCTGTGTTCACCGGCAACGCCTTTTCCTTCGGCAGGAATTGCACGGGATGGACGCCGTGCGCCGGCGCCGACAATAAAAAGAAAAAGGCCGGCTCAGCAGGGTCCTCGCTTTCAAAACTTACCTCCTTCACCCCTTTTCCAGCATACAGACAATCCATTTTGTTCAGCTCATAGGCAGTCCCATCCGCCAATACCTTCCCCTTCCCACCAACATTGATGACACCCATCTCCCTGCGCTGCAAAAAGAAATCGGCTTTTAATTCCGGGTGCGTCCCCAGCACAAGCCGTTTCTTCACGGGGCAGGCGCCGCCGACAATAACCCGGTCATAATGCGTATATACAAGTCTGACAACATCTTCGGCTATGAGTTTGTCCGTCAGGAACGAGCTGCGTAATTCTTCCGTGGTCATCCCCCGAACTTCCTTCGGGCTATGTTCAAATCTTATTTCCATAAGTTAGTTATATTATTTTTATCGTCCCATCCAACCGCCATCTACGGTAAGGATAGTCCCATGTACGTAGTCTGCCGCCGCAGAAGCCAAAAAGACCACCGGGCCGCGAAGATCATTTCCCTCCCCCCATCGACCGGCAGGTATCCGGTCCAGGATCGATTTGCTGCGGACCGGATCATTCCGCAGCGCCTCCGTATTATCCGTCGCGATATACCCCGGCGCTATGCCATTGACATTGACACCCTGCGAAGCCCATTCATTGGCCAGCGCCTTTACAAGACTGCCCACCGCCCCCTTGCTGGCCGCATAACCCGGAACATTGATCCCCCCCTGGAAAGTCAGCAGCGAAGCAGTAAAGATGATCTTCCCGCTGCGCCGGATCAGCATCTCCTTCCCAAATTCACGGGCGAGAATAAAGGCCGCATCCAGGTTTATAGATAATACCTTGTCCCAGAACTCGTCTGAATGCTGAGCAGCAGGCTGACGCAGGATCATACCGGCGTTGTTTACCAAAATGTCTACCCTTTCGTGCTTTTCCTTCACCCGCCCGATAAAAGCATATAAGCTCGCCCGATCCGTAAGATCAGCCTGAAAGGCTGAAAAGTTGCGCCCCATAGCTCTTACTTCCTTCTCAATCTCACTGCCCGTTAACGCCAGAGAAGCCGAAACACCAATAATGTCAGCCCCAGCCTCCGCCAGCCCCAGCGCCATTGCACGCCCTATCCCTTTATTACAGCCTGTGACCAGCGCAACTTTACCTTTTAAATTAAACAGATTCGCCATAAATTATTAGTGAACAAGTCGTTAACTTTGAACAATTGTACATCGTTATTCCATAAGAAAAGTAGAATAGATCGATTTTATTTACGAAAACGTTTGCGACCCGATCAATGAATGAAGTTTCAAGCCATCACCATAAAGGACATTGCGAAGGCCCTGAACCTCTCTGTTTCCACAGTATCCAAAGCTCTACGTGGGAGCCATGAGATCAGTGAAGAAACGAAAAAGAACGTGCTCGCCTATGCCCGTGAACACAACTACAAACCCAATCCTATCGCCCAAAGCCTCAAACGCGGCCATAGCAAATCCATCGGGGTCATCGTCTGCAATATCGACAACAACTTCTTTTCGCAGGTCATCAACGGCATCGAATCCATTGCCCGCCAAAGGGACTATAATGTCATCATCACCCAAAGCCAGGAATCATACGAACGGGAGGTCGCCAACAGCGAACACCTCTCCTCCCGATCGGTAGACGGCCTGATCATCTCCCTTTCCGCCGAGACAAAAAATGTAGATCATCTTATCAAACTGCATGAAAAAGGATTGCCCATGGTCCTTTTCGATCGGATCACCGATGAAATAGCCACCCATAAGGTCATCGCCAACAATTTTAAGGGCGCTTACGAGGCGACCAGGCACCTTTTACAACAAGGCTTCCGGCATATCGCCCACATCACCAGCAGCGGAAGCCTGTCCATTACCCTGGAGAGACTCGAAGGATATAAAAAAGCCCTTGAAGATGCCGGGCTAAAACCAGACCCCCGATATATTAAATTTTGTCCCCATGGCGGTATGCTCCACGAAGAGACCCGCCAGGCGCTGACCGAACTGCTGCAGCTAAAGGTCAGACCGGATGCCATCTTCACCGCCAGCGACCGCCTCAGCACAACCACCCTGAGCCTGCTGCGGAAAATGCAGATCGCCGTCCCCCGCCAGATCGGACTGGTAGGTTTTACCAATTCCATCTCCGCCGACATCTTCCACCCTTCCCTGACATCGGTAGTGCAGCCGGCCCTCGAAATGGGAACCCTCGCAACAGAGCTCCTTATCCAATTGATCGAAAGCCGGCGCCCGGTAACACATTTCCAAAAAAAGGTCCTCGAAACAGAATTGAAGATCCGCGATTCAAGTCTCCGCACCCCCTGATAAGCTTCGTCATATATCCTCAACGGCGCCGCATGATTGTCCGTTTTTTACTATCTTTGGCACCGTTAGCCTATGCTGAAAAAGTGGATCTATATATTCTCCATCTTTTGTCTCGCCAACAGCCAACCGCTGCTGGCAGATTTTCATTCGCATATATTAGGTTCGGGCACGCTGCTGGACATGCTTATCGGCCAGGTCCAGGACGACGACGATAACGATAAGACACCTGCAAAGGCTTCCTGCCGTCACTTCCTGTCGGTCATCCGCGGAGCAGCAGTCAATATCCAGGTCCCGCTGGTTACCATCTTCGGCGCCTTCCGGCTCCAGGGTATAACCCTGCATTTCTACAGCAACCGCCTTATCCGCAAACCCATTCTTCCTGATTACTACAATTTCCTCTTCCGGCTAAGTCCGTTCTAAGAACTGTTTTTTCAAGAGACAATTATTTCATCCAGAGAAAACAGTAATAATGAAACATCTTCTCCCGGTCAATGCCGTGTTGATCATCCTGTTATTTATTTCCCACTCAGGCTGCACCTCCTATGGCCAGCCCGATCGCGCAAAGTCAGATACCTTACAATTGCCGGTACTAACGCTGAAAACACAGGATACCGTCCTGCAAACAGCCTACGTAGCCGACATCCAGGCGATAAAAAATATAGAGATCCGTACCCGCGTAAGAGGTTTCCTCGAAACCATCTATGTCGATGAAGGCAGGCTGGTAAAAAAAGGGCAGCCCCTTTTCCGGATAAATGACGAGGAATACAAAGTGACCCTGTCCAAAACAAAAGCAGCACTGTCCAACGCAGTCGCGACAGCCAAAGCTTCCGAAGTGGAAGTCCAGCGCGTTCGGCTCCTGGTTGACAAACACGTGGTCGCCGCCTCGGAACTGGAAGTGGCAGAGGCGAAGCTGGCCGCCGACAACGCCATTATCGCAGAAGCAAAAGCCACCGTTACCAGCGCCGAAAACCACCTTTCCTATACCCTGATCCGCGCGCCCTTCGATGGATTGATCGACCGGATCCCTCTTAAAGCAGGCAGCCTTATAGACGAGGGAACGCTCCTGACCACCTTATCCGATATCAGCTCCATCTACGCCTATTTCAGCATCCCCGAAAATGAATACCTGCAGTACGAAAAGACCAGGCTGTCCTCCCCCGGCCAGCGCAGCCGCGAAGTGAAGCTGATCCTTGCAGATGGCAGTAATTATGCCCATACAGGGACCATCGAGACGGTAGAAGGAGAGATCGAACAGAACACCGGTTCGATCGACTATCGCGCGCTGTTCCCCAATCCACAGCGCCTGCTTCGGCATGGAGCCACCGGCAGGCTCTATCTTTCCAACAGGATCGACAACGTCCTCCTCATCCCGCAACGATCCGCATTCGACATCCAGGACAGATCCTATGTGTATATAGTGAACAAGGACAATACCCTCCGGACACAGAGATTCGTGCCGCTGACCCGCCTCGCAGGTAATTACCTGGTCAGGGAAGGTCTTCAAGCCGAAGACAGGATCCTATATGAAGGCGCGCAAAATGTACGCGAAGGAATGACAATCCGGCCACAGCCTGTCAGCGCAGACGTGCTGCAGGCTCCCAAAAAATAATCCATCATGTTGCAACTATTTATCAGGCGACCCGTGCTGTCGCTGGTGATCTCTTTGATCATCCTCTTACTGGGCATCTTATCTCTGACAAGCCTTCCTGTCACCCAGTTCCCCGATATCGTCCCCCCATCCGTGACAGTGACGGCTAATTATACCGGCGCCAATGCCGAGGTCTGTACAAAGGCCGTCGCGACCCCGCTGGAAAGAGCCATCAACGGCGTTCCCGGCATGACCTACATGTCCACCGTATGCAGCAATGACGGACTTACCGTCATCACGATCAATTTCAACGTCGGCGTAGACCCCGATCAGGCCGCCGTAAGCGTACAGAACCGCGTCGCCACCATCCTCGACGAACTACCGGAAGAGGTTATCCGTGCCGGCGTTACCACCGAGAAAGAGGTCAACAGCATGCTGATGTACCTGAATATCCAAAGCCAGGACAGCACCCTCGACGAAAAATTCATTTACAATTTCACGGATATCAATATCCTGCAGGAGCTCAAACGCATCTCAGGAGTCGGCCGCGCCGAGATCATGGGCGCCAAAGAATATTCCATGCGGGTATGGCTAAAACCCGACCGCATGGTGGCCTACCACGTGGCGACCGACGAGGTCATCCGGGCCATCCGTAATCAGAACGTCGAGGCCGCACCCGGCAAAACCGGCCAGAGCTCCGACCGCTCCCCCCAGCCCCTGCAATACGTACTCCGCTACCCTGGCAAATTCTTCGAGCCGACCCAATACGAGAATGTCGTTATCCGCGCCGACAGCAATGGTTCGATCCTGCGATTGAAAGAGATCGCAGACGTCGAGTTCGGAGCGCAGACCTATAACATGATCTCGAAGACAGACGGCCAGGCCTCCGCTTCCATCCTGATCAAACAACGACCAGGCAGCAACGCACGCGATGTCATCAACGGGATTAAAACCAAAATGGCCGAACTGAGATCCAGCTCCTTTCCACCCGGCATGACATACAACATCAACTACGACGTGTCCCGTTTCCTCGACGCTTCCATCCACGAAGTGCTGCGAACCCTGTTCGAAGCCTTTATCCTCGTGTTTATCGTAGTGTTTATCTTTTTGCAGGACGCACGCTCGACATTGATCCCCGCGCTGGCCGTTCCCGTAGCCCTCATAGGGACCTTCTTCTTCATGCAGCTGCTGGGCTTTTCCATCAATCTGCTTACCCTCTTCGCCCTCGTTCTGGCGATCGGGATCGTGGTGGACAATGCCATCGTCGTCGTCGAAGCTGTACATTACAACATGACCGAGTTTCATCTCTCCGCCATGGATGCTACCCTCCGCGCGATGAAAGCCATCAGCGGCGCCCTGGTCGCCATTACACTCGTCATGTCTGCCGTGTTCCTTCCGGTAGCCTTCATGTCGGGGCCAGTGGGCGTTTTTTACCGGCAGTTCTCCCTGACACTGGCCATTTCCATCGTTATTTCGGGTATCAACGCGCTGACCCTGACACCTGCCTTGTGCGCCATCCTGCTAAAACATACCCCGCCGCGTCGCAAAAAGTCACTGGTCCAGCGATCCTTCGCCGGCTTCAACAAAGGGTATGAGTCAATGTCGGAGGGATATGGTCGCCTGCTCCTGCGTATAGCAGGAAGAAAATGGATCACATTGGGCTTGCTGTTATTTTTCTTTGCAGCGGCATGGGGTTTCAGCAGTTTCCTGCCGGGCGGGTTCATCCCGACAGAAGACCAGGGCATGATCTATGTCAACGTCACTACGCCGCCCGGCTCAACCGTAGAACGTACTGAACAGGTGCTGAGCCAGGTACAGAAGGAAGCGTCAGGAATGGAGACAGTGGAGTCGGTGTCCACCCTGGCCGGATACAGCCTCGTTAACGAAGTCGCAGGTGCTTCCTATGGAATGGCGATGATCAGCCTCAAGCCCTGGGACGAACGCAGGTCCTCACTGGACGATGTCATCAGCCAGCTCGAAAAAAGGACAAGGTCTTTCGGCGATGCAACGATCCAGTTTTTCCCGCCGCCTACCATACCCGGTTTCGGCAATGCCAGCGGCTTCGAGATCAGACTCCTCGACCGCAGCGGCTCGGATGACCTGCAAAAGACGGCCGTTACGTCCAATAATTTCATCGACGCACTGAATCGCACACCCGAGATAAAAGGCGCTTTCAGCACCTTCGATGCCAGCTTTCCTCAATATCTGATCTCGGTGGACCAGGCAGTGGCCGCACAAAAAGGGATCACCATCGACAATGCCATGTCTACCCTGCAAACCCTCATGGGGAGCTATTATGCCTCCAATTTCATCCGCTTCGGCCAGATGTATAAGGTAATGGTCCAGGCTTCTCCTGAATTCCGAACCAAGCCGGAAGATGTACTCAGGCTTCATGTTAAGAACGAAAAAGGAGAAATGGTTCCGCTCGCCACCTTCATTAAGATGGAAAAGATCCACGGGCCCGAACAGCTGACCCGATACAATATGTATACCTCGGCAATGATCACCGGCGACGCAGCCCCCGGCTACAGCAGCGGAGACGCGATAGCCGCCATCTCCCGCACCGCAAAGGACAAGCTCCCAAAAGGCTACAGCTTCGACTGGTCGGGCATGACCCGCGAACAGATCCTGTCCGGCAACCAGGCCATCTTCATTTTCCTCATTTGCCTCCTGTTCGTTTACCTTTTACTCGCCGCACAATACGAAAGCCTATTGCTGCCCTTTCCCGTTATCCTGTCATTGCCAACGGGCATCTTCGGCGCTTTCTTCTTTTTAAAGATCGCCGGGCTGGAGAATAATATCTATGCACAGGTAGCCCTGGTTATGCTCATCGGCCTGCTGGGGAAGAACGCGATCCTGATCGTGGAATTTGCCATCCAGCGGCAAAAAGAAGGCGCAGGCGTCTTACAGGCGGCCATAGCAGGGGCCAAAGAAAGACTAAGACCGATCCTGATGACCTCCCTGGCCTTCGTGGCAGGACTGCTTCCATTGTGTTTCGCCGATGGAGCCGGCGCCATGGGCAACCGCAGCATCGGTACCGCCGCAGCCGGCGGTATGCTCTTTGGAACGATCTTCGGACTTATCCTGATCCCCGGTCTTTATGTCCTGTTCGGCACACTCGCCCTCGCCACCCGGCGCAAAACAGTCATTCCCGTTCCCGCAGCCCTGACACTGATCATCATAGTAATGATCACCTCCTGCAAGACCGGGGCCCCGGTGCTAACGCCAAAGCCCTCACTGCCCGCAACCTTTACGCAAAACAGCGACACGGCAACCACATCTCCTGAGCAAAGCAGCGACACGGCAACCACCTCTTCTGACGCGACGACCATCGCGCCAGCCCATGACACCCTATCCATCGCCACTATCCCCATTGCCCAATTCTTTCCCGACCCATACCTCCGGCGACTCATCGACACGGCACTCAGCAACAATCCCGATCTCCTGTCCGCCTTCCAACGGATTCAGGTAGCCGCCGCCGGCATGCGCTACAATAAGGCCTTCCTGCTTCCGCAGGTAAATGCCGCAGCATCAGCAGGCGTCGACAAATACGGCGACTACACCATGAACGGGGTCGGCAACCACGATACCAACCTCTCCCCCAACGTCGACGGCGACCAGCATATCCCCAATCCCACCCCCGACTATTTCATCGGCCTTCGCAGCTCCTGGGAGATAGACCTCTGGGGTAAGCTTCACAGCCGGAAAGAAGCCGCTCTCAACCGCTGGCTGGCAAGCCGCGAAGCAGGACGACTGATGACGACAACACTGATCTCGGATATCGCAACATTATATTACCAGCTGCTCGCCCTCGACAATGAACAAAAAGTACTGACAAAAAATATACGACTGCAGGAAAACGCCCTCGAGATCGTAAAAGTGCAAAAAGAAGGCGGCAGGGCCACAGAGCTGGCCATACAACAGTTCCTGGCCCAGCTGCTCCATACCCGAAGCCTTCGTTATATCACGGCACAGCAGATCACAGAGACGGAGAATCAATTGAATTTCCTCGCAGGAAGAACTACACGATCCATTCAACGCGATAGCTCCCTGCTCAGCATCGCCCTGCCCGAAAATCTCGCAGCAGGCCTGCCTTCCCAGCTATTGTTAAACCGGCCCGACATCCACGCATCGGAACTAAACCTGCTGGCGCTCAACGCCGACATCCGCGCAGCCAGGGCAGCCTTCTTCCCTTCGTTGACCATTTCCCCATATGTGGGATACAACGCCTTCAAACCCTCCCTGCTGTTTAATTCCACATCCATCGCATATGGCATCATAGCCGGTCTGACAGCGCCGGTATTCAACCGCAATGCGATAAAGGCCGACTATGAGCGAACCATTGCAGAAGGCCGCATCGCCCTGTACGACTACCAGCGGAGAGTACTGACAGGGTTCATGGAGGTCACCAACAGCCTGAAGGGTATCCGCAACTTCACCGGTTACTATGAGCTGAAACAACAGGAGGCGGCGTCTTTGAACAATGCGGTCGAAGTAGCCAACGACCTCTACAAGGTAGGCAGAGCCTCCTATCTGGAGGTCATCACCGCACAGCGCAGCGTGCTCGATGCAGAACTCGAGGTCAACTCAGCCAAAAAAAGTATCCTGCTTCGCACGATCGATCTATATCGTAGTGTCGGCGGAGGCTGGCGATGAGACCCGGCAGCCCCCATCACTCACTGGCACCCCCGCCCCCATGCTCACCGGCAGACATACGGCATATCGCTGGCCCGTCACCGGCATATTCCCCCGGCGGCACGCCGGCACCCTTATCCTAATAAGCGGCCGTAAAACGCTTCTTAATAAACTTCGGCTTCTCCACCTCATCCACAATGGCCACCGCAAGATCCTCGACGGAAAGAACACTCTGCCCCTTTTCATCAAACACAGGATTATCGAGCCCTGTGCGATAATGCCCCTTCCGCACCCCCGAAGTGCCATGATTCATCAGTATGGCCGGGCTGAAGAAGGTCCAGTCCAGGTCCTGCTCTTTCTTAAGTATATTCAGATAATCTCTTGCCCCCTGCGCACCCGCCTTATATTCCGCAGGGAACTGAGGTGTATCCACCAGCTGCACGCCAGGCGCGACATAAAGGCTTCCGCCTCCGCCGATCACGATAAAACGTTTCACACCCGCTTTCTTCACCGCCCCTTGTATAGCCTCCGACCCTCTGATAAATTCCTCATAAATAGCAGGATTTGTCCAGCCCGGATTATACGCGCTGATAACAACATCATGCCCTTTGACAAGTGCCGCGATCTGATCCGGCTGAAAGACATCCCCTTTGACAGGATGAAGCGAGCCTCCGCCACCCGCCGGCGCCCCTGTGCCCTCATCCATCACGTCCCCCGCACCCTTACCCGTCGCGGCCCCTATCCCCTTACCAATCACGGCCCCCGCACCCTTACCCGTCGCGGCCGCTATCCCCTCGGAGTCCATCACCTCCGGATGTCTGACGATGGCCGTCACATCATGATGCCGATCCAATAATTCACGCGTAAGCGCCTTTCCAACAAAACCGCTGGCCCCGATCAATGCTATTTTCATAATTTTAGTAATTTAGTTACTTTTAGAGAGTCAAAGGTAACAGCAAACCCGCCATACCTCCAATAAGGCACGCTCGCGGAACACAGTAACTCCGGAGTAACTATTACTGGGACTCAACGACATACAATGAAAAAAAACGTGAAAAAAATAGCCCGCCCTGACTCCATCACCACCACCGGCCCCACAACATCCTCCACTACCCCTCCGATCGACACGATCAACTGTCCCGTCCGCCATGTCCTCGACCGCATCGGCGACAAATGGTCGACCCTTATCATTATTCTGCTCGGTGAAAAAGACATCTTACGCTTCAATCAGCTCAGCCATGCCATCGGTGACATCTCACAAAAAATGCTGACCGTAACCCTGCGCAGTCTCGAAGCCGACGGCCTGGTGTCAAGAACGATCTATCCGGAGATCCCTCCACGCGTAGAATACCAGCTCACCCCCCTGGGTAAAAGCCTCCTGCCCCTGATAAAAGAGATGGTCAAATGGGCAGATCAAAATTTCGAAAACATAAAGAAGAACCGCAAAAAGAACGAGGCAAAACCCGGGCGCCCTGCACAAACAAAACCTGGGCTGCCCCCACAAACAAAACCAGTGCTGCCCGCACCAACAAAACCGGCACTTCCCGCACAAAGATCTCACCAGCCCACACGCACCAGAACCACCGCATGAGCCGGCAATCTCACCGGAACAGACAGCCCCCCATCAACCACCACAGCAGCCAGATCTTTCCCGATCTGCTGTAACCCTCCAGCCTTCTCCAGAACGGTATACTGAGCGGCGCTGACATCCTGCGGCGAACCCATCTTCTTCCAGACCGTATACGCATTGCTATGCTCCTCATCGATGCCAAACTGCTGTACGTTCACCCGCTTCGCCGGTATATTCTTCAACTGTAAGACCCGATTCACCACTTCTCCGGGCAGATCATCATCACTATAATTCCACAACATGACCGTCATCGTATGCCCATCTGCAGCCGCCAGCACATTCGCCGCTACATCCCCCTCACCGGCAACACTCCCATCCCCTCTCATCCCACCGGCACCCCGCCCATCCCCTCCCACCGCACCAGCAACACTTCCACCCCTCTGCGCCCCAACCTCCACATCCACCCTGTTCCCCCGCATCATCCCATACATCCTGAACACGTTCAACACCGGTTTATCAACCCCGTTAGTAGCCAGATCCCTGAACCCATCAAACCACTTCTGCCCCTCAAACTCAAAAGACCAGCTCGTTGCCCCCGCCAGGTTAACCCCATATCGCGCTGCCGAATCCAATATCCGCGCAAACGAAGCGGCCGTATAGCTCGAATACATCGTCCCATTTCTATAGGCATTCTCCGGATTCGTAGCCATCCCGCAGGCAGCACACCCCTCAGGATCACATTCTGTAATATAGATAGGCAGCTGACTGAACGCCGATCCCTTCACAATCGCAAAACCCTTTACCACATCCTTCAATTGAGGATTCATGTTCATCCTCACATGCCCATCCACAAACTTCGGACTCCCCTTTGCATGATAGCTGATAAAATCCAGCGGCACACCCTTCGCACCGGTAGCCGCATTCTCTCCCGTCGCACAATGCACCAGGAACGTCTCGAGCCAGTCCGCCGCCTTATCCCAGCCCGGCCCCGTAGTCGCAGGCCCACCCACACGCGCCGCCGGCAACGCCCTCTTCACTGCTGCCGCCGCATAGTCGTATAGTTTAAAATACTCTTCCCTCGTCCCCTTCCAATAAGAGATATTCGGCTCATTCCACACTTCCCACAACCAGGTCCCCACCTCCTTCTCTCCATATTTCTGCACACAATGCCGAACCCACTGTTCGACCAGCCTGCCCCATTTATTATAGTCCACCGGCGGCCAGGCCCATCCCGTATAAATACTATCATACTTTACCCCAGGTCTCCAATGATGCCGGTATGGCTCCGGATGAACGGACAAAGCCTCCGGCATAAACCCGATTTCCGCCAGCGGCTTCATTCCCCGGCTGATATAACTATCAAAGATGCTGTCCGTTATACGCCAGTCATAAACAGGATTACCACCCGCATCCTCCGTATAGGCATTGGTGGAACCCCACTTCAACGCAGCCTCCCCATCCCCGGTCGTCAGCAAATTGTGACACCGCACATACACCGGCACAGGACTCAATGCAGCCAGCTCGGACAAAAGCTTACGCCCATCTTTCATATAGGTATAGTTCGGCTCGTCATAGCCAAATTGCGCCCAGAACGTCGACATTGGCTTTCCCTGCTTCGAATAGTCTACGGTAATGGTCCGCTGCGCCGAAGGCGCTCTACTCAGCGCCGGGCCCCCGGCCCCCTGCACTCCTGGCGCAGGCTGACCGTAAGCACAAATCCCCGCTAAGAATAGCAGGGATCCATTAACCAAAACCAGCAGTGATGCCAGCTTAATCGGTGTAGTCAACATGAGGACTTTTATTTTTCGTTATATAATAATAGATCGGAATACCCAGCAACACGATTCCAAGACCCGGCCAGGTAAATTTAGGTTTATAAATGAATAAGAGTATACAGATTGCCCCGGCTAACAAAATATATAGTGCCGGCAGCACAGGGTAACCGAACGCCCTGTAAGGACGCGGAGCCTCCGGCCTTGTCTTTCTCAGCCGGAAAATACCAATGATCGTCAGGATATAAAATATCAGCACCACAAAGATAACATAGTCAAGCAGTTCCCCATATTTGCCGCTAAGACAAAGGGCAGACGCCCAGATACATTGCATCCACAAAGCCCGGGCCGGTACCGAATTCTTATTCAACACCCCCACCTGCTTAAAGAATACCCCATCCCTGGCCATCGTATAATAAACCCTGGCCCCCGAGAGAATTAGCCCGTTGTCACAGCCAAACGTCGAGATCATCAATAAAATGGCCATCACCGTCGTCCCGCTGGCCCCAAAGATCTGCAGCGACGCCGTCACGCCGACCCGGTCATTCTCCGCATTGGCAATTGCATCGAGAGGCAATACATTGATGTACATCAGGTTGGTCGCTACATAGATAGCAGTCACGATCAGCGTACCCAGGAACAGACTGAGACCTATATTCCGTTGCGGCTGCTTGATCTCCCCCGCAATGAACGTCACGTTATTCCAGGAGTCACTGCTAAAAAGACTGCCCACCATGCTGCCCGCGATCGCGCCAAGCCCGGCAAATCCCAGGTAAGGAACTATCACGCCGCCTTCCAGTTTCCCCAGCGCAAAACCAGTGCTCCAATTGGCGGCAGAGATCCCTTTCTTCGCTGCAAGCAGAAAACCAAAGATGACAAGACCGGCCAACGCCACTATCTTGGCCAGCGTAAAGACCGTCTGGATCAGCTTCCCCTCCTTGACCCCCATGGTATTGATATAGGTCAGCACCACGATCAACAGGATGGACGTCACCTGCGCCGCCGATATTTTCAAAAAACCCAGATCAAAAAGAATATTATGTTCACTTAGCCCGGGAAAGATATAAGCCGCAAACTTCGAGAAAGCTACCCCAACAGCTGCGATGGAACCCGCCTGGATGACCGCAAAGAAACTCCACCCGTACAGGAACCCCGTCAGCGGATTGAACGCTTCTTTCAGATATACATACTGCCCTCCCGCCTTCGGGAACATCCCGCTTAATTCTCCATAGCTCAGCGCCGCCGTAAGCGTGAGCACGCCAGTAAGGATCCAGACAAGGATCAGCCATCCGGCCGAACCGACACTACGGGTTATATCCGCACTGACAATAAAGATCCCTGAGCCGATCATGGATCCCACCACGATCATCGTGGCGTCCAATAGACCAAGCGATTGTTTGAAGCCCGTTTTTTCTTCCGCCATTAAGCAAAAGTTTTCTCAAGCCTGATAGAAAGATAATCGGGCAGGGCTGGCCGTGTAGCAACACTCTCACCAATGATCTTCAATACTTTTTCTCTTTCCTTTCCTTCCAGCGTAAGACGTGGAGCACGGACATATTCGCTGCCGATACCCGTCTGTACTTCGGCCAGTTTGATATACTGCACAAGCTTGCTGTGGATATCCAGTTCCAGCACTGGCAGGAACCAGCGGTAGATCGCCAGCGCCTCTTCGATCCGGCCGGCTTTTACAAGACGATAGATCGCCACCGTCTCCGCAGGGAAGGCACAAACCAGCCCCGCAACCCAACCGTCGGCGCCCATCAGCATTTCTTCCATTGCCAGCGTGTCGACCCCGCAAAGGACCTTCAGCCTCGTCCCAAACCGGTTGAACATCCGGGTCACATTCGAGACGTCACGCGTCGATTCCTTCACCGCCTGGATATTCGGGCACTCTATCAGCTGCTCGAACATATCCAGTGTCACTTCGATCTTATAATCGTAAGGGTTGTTATAGATCATGATAGGCAGGTCCGTAGAGTCCGCAACAGTCTTAAAATAAGTCACCGTCTCCCGCTCATCCGCCTTGTAACGCATCGGAGGAAGCATCATCAGCCCCTCCGCGCCCCAGGCTTTGGCATAAGCGGCCTGTTGCAACGCTTCACGCGTAGACCCCTCCGCGATATTGAGTATGACAGGCACTTTGCCTTCCACCGACTCCACCGCAAACTTTACCAGTTTTTCTTTTTCTTCCACTGTCAATACACTCGCCTCTCCAAGACTTCCTCCAAGAATAACACCATCCACACCGGAAGCCAGCTGGAATTGCAGATTCTTCTCAAATAGTTTAAGGTCCAGTTCGTCCTTCGCAGTAAATTTTGTAGTGAGAGCTGGGAAGACCCCTTTCCAAAGAATAGCCATAAGATCTTGTTTTCTTTTTTCAAATATATTTATTAGAGGTCTACAACGTATATTGCTTTTTAATCAATCCTGCGCAGATATTAACCAAAGCCAGATCACAGCCCCGCTCACCCTCATCCCTACCCACTCCCCCGCAACACTCCCCACTAATCACTTATCTCACAACACTCCCCACTAACCACTTGTCTCACAACACTACCCACTCGCCCGCATCCCCCATAGCTTACAGCTCATGCTCATTGCGATGCGGCGGCTCAATCCCCAGCAACTGCCGCACAAAAAAGTCCCTTCTCTTGATCCGCCCATAAGGTCCCCCATCCGTATGATCCGACCCCGGTATCGGCAAAAACTCAAAGGTCTTCCCGGCTTTGATCAGCGCATCAGCCACCCGGTAAGTCGACTCGGGCGGCACATTATTATCCGCCTCTCCAACCATCAGCAAAAGATCGCCCTGTAACTTCCAGGCATTGGTGACATTCGACTGCTCGTCATAATGTTTACCCACAGGATACCCCATCCATTGCTCATTCCACCACTGCTTGTCGATCCGGTTGTCATGACAGCCACAGCTGCTCACAGCGACCTTATAGAATTCCGGATGGAACAATAATCCCCCCAGCGAGTTCTGCCCTCCCGCCGAAGTCCCATATAACCCTACCCGCTCGATATCCGCATAGGGATACCGGGCCGCCATCGCCTTCATCCATAAGATCCGGTCCGGGAAACCGGCATCTGCCAGGTTATGCCAGCAGACGTCATGAAAGGCCTTGCTCCGGTTGGCAGTTCCCATCCCATCGATCTGAACTACGATAAAACCCATCTGCGCAATGCTCTGCATCTCGCCATAACGACCCGTAAAATCCTTGGGCACAAAGGCGTCCTGCGGCCCGGCATAGATATTCTCGATGACAGGGTACTTTCGGGTTGGATCAAAGTCATTCGGCCGGACAATGATCCCCCAGATATCCGTTACACCATCCCGCCCCTTTCCATGAAAAGGTTCAGGGAACCGGAACCCGGCCGCCAAATAGGCAGAGGCATCCGCCCTTTCTACCTCAAGCACCTTCTTCCCGTCGGCAGTTCTTTTCAGCTCCGTAACCGTGGGCACATTGATCTCCGAATATGCATCGAGATAATATTTCCTGTCGGGGGAGTACGTTACGATATGATTGGCCTTCTCAGGCGTAAGATGGACAAGGTGATTACCGTCGAAGCCTATACGATAATAGTGGACATAGTAGGGGTCCTCATCCGGGTTCATACCGCTGGCCGAGAACCATATCTCCCTTTTCTTTACATCGATGCTGTCGATATTGCGCACGATCCACGATCCCTTCGTCACTTCCAGCTTCTGGTTGCCCGTAAGCAGGTCCATGAGATAAAGATGCTGCCAGCCATCCTTCTCGGAGCTCATCAGCATTTCATTCGTCTCAGGTAAATAGTAGGTGAACAATCTCGATTCGTAAATGAATGTATTCGTCTTTTCATCAATGACAGTTCGGGTCTCAGCCGTCACCGCATCGACCTCGATAACCCGGAAACGCTGGTGCCCGCGTTCGACCCTTTCAAAGGTAAAATAACGGTTGTCCCTGGACCTCCAGTGTAATTCAGGAGCGCCAAAGAAATCCAGCACCGGCGTTTTTACCTTCGTTGTCTTCTTATCCGCAGGCCGGAAAAGGAACATCTCATAGGTAGTGAACGGGTCTCCCGGTTGCTTGTAAGGCCTTTTTTTCAACTGCCCCCGCGTCGTACCGCTCACAGAAGATAATACATAGTAAACAGCCGAATCCCTGACAGGATCGATATGATAACCGACGATATATTTACTGTCCGGCGACCAGGCCAGCTGCCCATAAGGTTTTCCCTCGGTCCCATCACTGGTAAAAGCAAAAGCATCACTTACAGTCCCGTTAACCGGACGAACAAAGACGTTATTGTCCTTTATAAAAGCCACCCATTGTTTGTCGGGAGAAAGAGAATCCGTTGCAAAAGACGCCCACCGGCGGCCCCCCCAGCGCGCAAACCCGGTATAGCGCGTAGCCGTATCGGCAGGTTCCGCATCCAGCTTCTTACGCGTGCCATGTATCAGGTCGACAGAGATATATTCCTTTACGCTATCCTTCAAAAAATTCCGGTACCAGAAACTCCCATTGTCCGCAGCCCAGTGAGGTTTCACCGTTGTCTTAAAGATCGAACGCGTAGCCAGGCTGTCCAAAATCTTTGCTTTCTTATATCGTTCAAGAACCTCCGAGCGAGAAGGCTGATACGGCGCAGGCGCCATCACCGCAGCAACAGCCACCGGCGCCGCAGTTCCGCTCCCACCGGGCGCGCTCATAGTCTGATAAGGTTGCGCAAGAGCGCTCAGGCAGGCGCAGAACACACCCACCTGCATAAGCAGTAGTTTCTTCATTTCAGAAGTTTATGTGATCGGAGATATTCTCTTATGTGCTATTCTCAAACTAAATTCTCCCGGTGCCGTTGGCACCTATCAGGGCCAATGATGGGCCTTCGGCCACGAGATTTGCCGTCGGCGAGGCGCCTAGTCAAATCTTTCGACGCCGAAAGGCGTCAGATCTATACTCGTCCTCACCTCATCCACCAACTGGCTCACCAGCAATCCCGTCCCCGCCCCCAAACTTAGCCCCAGCATAGAATGCCCCGTCGCCATCACCACATTCTTATACTTCTTTATCCTCCCGATATAAGGCAACCCGTCCGCCGAACAAGGCCGGTAACCATACCATATTTTTTCAACAGGCGGCATCGGCACATCGAATTCCGGAAAGAATCGCTTCACCGCATTCAATATCCCCTGCACCCGCGCATACCGGGGCGGCGTATCCGTAGACGTAATTTCCATCGTTCCGCCAAAACGGATCTTATTCCCATCCATCGGCGTTATAGCAGCCCGGCCCTCCACCAATATAGCCGGATAGTTCAGCTTATAGGGAGAATCGGTAAGCGTCACCGAATAACCACGACCTGCCACCAAAGGCAGACGCGTATCCAGCAAGGCTGCCATCTCCCGGCTCCAGGAGCCCGTAGCAATGACAACCTCGTCGGCGGTAAAAGCATTCGAAGCCGTGATCACCCGCGTAACAGCGCTCCCATTCGCCTCTATCTTCTTTACTTCCTCCTGCGCCAGCAGCTGCACACCCGATGCCTTCAACATCGAGATCAGCCCCCGCATCAGCTTGTCCGGATAAAGATGCCCGTCACATTTGAAGAAAATAGCCCCGAGCCCATTCACCTTCGTATGCGGTTCTTTGGCCTGCAGCGCAGCCGCATCCAGCATCTCCACATCAAGCCCCAGCTCATGAGCCTTTTCCACGGTATGATGCGCATGCTCCGCCGCAGCAGCCGTCTGAAAAATTTCTAATAATCCCTTATGCTGATAAGCAAATTCAAAACCAGGCAGCTTTAGCCACTCATTCTCATATTCAAATTGACTCAACAATGCAATATCTTTTAGAGGAACAGCCGACCGGTCCACATGCGCTGCGTTTGCGCTCTTCATAAATTTCACCCCCCAGTCCATCAGCGACCGGCTCAGCCGCGGCTGAACATAAAAAGGACTCTGCGAATTCAACATCCATTTCAATCCCTGCCGCACGATCCCCGGCGTAGCCAGGGGAATAAAGTGACTTGGACAGACATAACCACAGTTGCCATAAGAGCAATTATCCATAAAATCCGACTTATCCAATACGGTAACCTGATGTCCGGCCTTTTGCAGATAGTAAGCAGAGCTCAACCCAATGATACCACCTCCAATTACAACAACATTTTTCTTCATTAAGCAAAAATAAGCGCTAATGCAACGCCCCGGACCGTGGCCATATACACTTATTTTAACCTGTTTTTAGTCATTATTACCC
>DATJJA010000050.1:0-89818 GCA_035492595.1 Puia sp. | reverse complement strand
GATTCGATGTCACGGGAATCGAAGCTGCTGAGGTTACCCGTGGGGAAACCATCGATGACATAAAGGGGATCGGAGGCATAGCTGATGGAGCTGATCCCTCGGATAGCAACGATGGGAGAAGTGCCGGGCGAACCATTGTTGGTGACGCTGACGCCCGCTACCCTACCCTGCAGGGCCTGGTCGACGCTGGCTACAGGCAACTCGTTGATCTGCTTGCCACTGACGGAAGCTACTGCGCCGGTTAGCGTGCTTTTCTTTTGTGTACCATAACCGATGACGATGATCTCGTTGAGCTTCGAGGCGTCGGCCTGCAGCTGGACGTTCACGGAGGCCGTTTTGCCCACTTTGTAGCTGAACAGCTTATACCCTACGATCGAGAATTCCAGCGTCTCGCCCGCCTCGGCGGTAATAGAGAAGCTGCCGTCTGCGCCGGTGGTAGTGCCCCGGGAAGTGCCCTTCACCAGGACGGAGACACCGGACAGCGGCTCGCCGGCTTCGTTGGAGACTTTGCCGGTGATGGTAGCGGTGGCGATGGTATTCGCGTCGAGGGGTAAAGGGTCATCCTTAAAGGTAAGGAGCTCATTGGCATCGTCTCCTTTCTTCATCAGGACGATCTGGTTACCGGATACCCGGTAGAAGATGTCGAGCGGCTGAAGAAGAATATCCAGCACTTCGCTGAGCCGGCGGTCCCGCGCCAGCAGGGAAACCTTCTGATGAGCCGGAATACGCTGGCTGCTGTACACGAACTTTATAGCAGCGAGCCGGCTGATCTCGGAGAGAACGACCTTCACTTCTTTTTGTTCGGCGACCAGGTTGATCTTCCGGTCCAGCACCTCCTGCCCGCTGGTAGGGGTGGCGGAAACCACTGCAGTCATGCAGCTCACAAGGACTAAAGGCAGCAATCCAATTCTCATAAACCGGTATATTAACTGGTTAAAGAATTCATTTTTTTTCATAGCTTGCAATGTTTTGTTTAAGCAATCAAGTTTTGGCAAAACGGTTCCTGCAGGGCGTTCAGCACCTGCCAGGATAGAATAGACCGGTACTGTTCGCAGCAGTATCGGTTTTCTTTATGTAGGGGATTATCCGGGTGTAGTGTTCATGATGTGAGTTTGATTATGTTTAAGAAATAACAGTTGCGTTTTACTGACAGCCATTGCTCTGGATCACCACCTGCCCATCCACGATCCAATAGTTGGCGCCGATAGCCTTGCAGATGAGGTCCAGTTTATGATAAAAAGGTTCGTTCGCAAGGTCTGCCGTGACAGTGCATTTATTCAGCAGTTCGCTGTCAAAGACGATGCCGATACCATAATATCTCCCAAGCTGGTCGAATACCTTTTCTACCGGTGTATCTTCATAGACCATGCTGTGATCTACCGTATCCGGTACCACGAAAGCCGGTTTCTCTACAAGGGTCTTTTGGAATTTTTTTATTTCGCGATGATAGACCAGCTGCTGATTGGGAGTGACGATCAGACCGTCAGGGCTGGAATCGGGCATACCTTCGACAGGTGACTGGGAAGATACGCTGATCTTTCCGGTATGCACCGTAATGCGGATAACGGTGTCCTTTTCAAACATACGTATACAGAAGGACGTTCCCAGCACGCGGGTGATGAGTTCTCCCGTCAGGACCCGGAAGGGCTTTGCGGGGTTCTTGGCGATGGCGAAATAGGCTTCTCCGGAAAGATAGACATCCCGGGTGGACGAGGTCGTGAACTTGTTTGGGTAGCTGATCCGGCTCCCGGGTGAGAGACTGATAGTGGAGCCGTCCGGTAAGTTGACGGAAAGGGGTTTATCGGAGGGGTTGTCTTTCTGGATAAGGGAACTGGCGGATGGGGCAAGGGTCATCGGGAGCGGCCCCTTGTTCGCTTGTGTCAGCCGGGGGAGGCCGTTGATCATCAACAATATGATCACAGCGGCGGCGGCCGCTGTGCCGGACAGGATGGCGATGCGGCCCCTTCTTTTTGGGGAGACGGGAAGCAGGAGCATTTCGGCTACGGGCTCAGCCTTTTTTTTCGATTGACGAATGGTAGTGAGCAGCTGCGTTATCTCGACCTGAACGTCCGCAGCGGGGATGGTCTGCTGTTCCAGCTGGATGAACTCTACGATCTGCCGGGCCTCTGCGATAATAAGATGACGGGAGGGGTTTTGTACAAGCCAGTTCTCCCAGAACAGGTTATCGATAGGGTCTTTGTGCTGGACCCACCGGATAAAGTCTTCGTCCATGACAAAGTCTGCTATATCGTACAACCGGAAATCTTTCATGCTATTGATAAGTACCCGGCGCCGCGCCGATCTACTGGGAAAAAAGAAATTATTTTTTAAGGGAATGCCGGACCTGCAATTTAGCGGGCCACAAATTCTGAATGCCAGACCGTCTTCAGCTTCTGGATCGTCTCGTGCAGCAAATTATAAACCGACTGTGTCGTAATGTTCATGAGCTCTGCGATCTGCCCATGTTCCAGGTGCTGGTAATATTTAAGATAAATGATCTCCTGC
This sequence comes from Puia sp., assembly GCA_035492595.1. GTDB lineage: Bacteria > Bacteroidota > Bacteroidia > Chitinophagales > Chitinophagaceae > Puia. The sequence goes on along the minus strand of DATJJA010000050.1, from coordinate 87,313 downwards.
TGCCTTTTGGACAGGGTGGAAATGATCCTTTTTAGACGAATGGCCTTCTCTTCCGACAGCTGCCGTTCGATGATCATTTTTTCAATGGAGAACTCGCAGAAGAAGGTATATTCTTTTTCCAGTGTCAGGGTACCGGCATTGCGGGCAGCGCGGTGAGCGGATTTGAGGACACGATTCTTTACAGCCCGGAGCAGATAGTACTTTGGAGAAAGGATGGTGGTTGCGTTGTCCCGACGCTGCCAGAGGCTGATAAACACCTCCTGGATACAGTCTTTTACCAGCGTGGAGTCCCGATTGAAACTGGCTGCGTAGTTGTATAATTCAGCATAATACCGCTCCATGAGGAGCGCCAGCGCCTGCTCGTCGTTCTCTTGCAATCTCATAAGCAGATCGAGTTCCAGCTGGGAGGAATTATCTTTCATGTGCAGCAGTAATGGTTTTGCAATCGGTTACAATCTTACCCGAATTTAGGGAGATTTTGCTAAAAAAAAGAAATTTTTAGTACTGGGGAAAGAATTGGATAAATTTTCATTAATGAGCGCATCCTGCCCCCGGCGAAGCACCTCGTGATCGTAGGGCTGAGCCTGGAGAAAGAGTTCTGGCCCCGGGGGGAATTGGTAAAGGAGGTGATGAAGGCGGCGCCGTGAGTGAAAATATGAAGATATTTGCCAAAAACAACCCATGGTTGCACCTGTGGACATTCGCCTGATGTTACCTGAAGACCTGGACACCTTATATAAGATCAGCCGGGATGCGTACAGCTTAAATTTCGGTCACCACTGGGAGGAAGGGGGGCTGGAAGCCTATATGAACAAGGTTTTTGGCCGGGAGGTCCTGGCATTGGAACTGGCCGCGCCGGTTATACATTATTATGTTGCTTTTGTAAGCAGGCAGCCCGTAGCCTTTATGAAGCTGAACCTCCATTCCAATCTTCCCGGGGCAGACCCGGAGAAGGGGATCGAACTGGACAAGCTCTATATTCTACCTGATTATAAAGGATTTGGGATCGGGGCCCAGTTCCTTGAGCTGGCTTTCCGGGTGGCCGCAGCGACGGGAAAGGAGACCTTTTGGCTAGCGGTCATCGATACCAATACTGCGGCGATGGCTTTTTACGAGAAGGCGGGTTTTCGCCGGCACAGCACCATGCGGGTGGGATATCCAAAATTCCGGGAGGAGCTGAAGGGAATGTGGAGGATGGAAAAAAAACTTTCCGATACCCCGTAACCTTTTTGACCTCCTACAGTAATCTATAGTAGAAACCTTTTAATTTTTATCCCAGGTGCCGGAACTATCTGACGAAAAAATAATGCTGCTGGTAAAAGACGGTCATCTGTCGGAATTGACAGAGTTATTCGACCGCTACCATGTGCCATTGTATAATTTTTTCCTCCGGCTGACAATTGACAAAGCGACCAGTGAAGATCTGACACAGAACCTGTTCTACCGGGTCATCCGATACCGGCAGAGCTATCAGCCGGCTCAGGGGACGTTCCGGTCCTGGATCTACCGGATGGCGAGAAATATCCACGCAGACCACTGCAAGGAGAAGCAACGATCACCGGGGCGGTTTTCAGATCCCGGGGAAGAGGAGGAGGGGCTGGCACATCTTCCGGCCGGGTACAGCGAATCCGACTTTCAGCGGCTGGACGAAGCCCTGGCCCAGCTGCAGCCTGAACACCGGGAGGTCCTGGTCCTGAGCCGATACCAGGGCTTGAATTACGAAGAGATCTCGAAGATAAAAGACATATCAGTAGGGGCTATCAAGGTACAGGTCTACCGGGCCATCCGACAATTGAGAAGCCTTTATTTCAAACAATCTTAAGAGAAGTGAATATGCATTGCAAAGAAATACAAGCCGTGTTGATCGAATATCTTGACCAGTCGCTGGATGCCGGATTCGCGGCGGTAGTGAAAAAGCATATCGACTCCTGCGCGGCCTGTCAGCAGGAAGTGCTGGAGGTGCAGGAGCTGCTGGTGGCAATGAAAGACAGTCCTTCCCAAAAGCCCACCAATGCCCTGCGGGACAATTTCAATACGCTGTTGCAATCGGAGCTGAATATGATCTCGATGACCCATCTTCTCGAAGAGGATCCCACCGGCGGCAGCGATGAGACGGGCAGCCGTAGAAAAGACGACAGAGGCATGGCTCGCGGCGCCGGTGCAAACAGGGGCAGCGCTGCACTCCTACCCTTTTCGGGTCCCATATGGAAAGTAGCAGCCGCCATTGTCCTGCTCGTCGGCGGCGCCTGGATCGGCAGCGTCCTCCAGGAGAAAAAGGATGCAAAGCCCGACCAGCTTGCCTCCCTGCAAAAAGAAGTGAAAGAAATGAAACAGGTCTTATTGTTCTCACTGATCGACGATGAATCGGCCAGCCAGCGGATCAAGGCAGTGAGTTATACCGAAGAAATGTCCAATCCCAACCAGGACGTGATCGATGCGCTGATGAACACCCTCAATAACGACAAGAACGCAAATGTCCGCCTGGCCTCCTTATATTCCCTGGCCCGGTGGGCCGACAACCGCACGGTGCGGGACTCACTGGTCCTGTCACTGGGCAAACAGACCGAGCCGATCGTACAGATCGTACTGATCAATCTGCTGGCGGAAAAAAGAGAGACCCGCGCCATTGCTCCGATAAAGGCCATACTTTCCAATGGAAAGGCGCTGAAGGAAGTAAAGGACGCTGCACAGAAAGGGCTTAGAGTATTGTAGGCTCAGAGTATTGTAATCACAAACACCATTATAAATCAGGGCGCTGACAGGTAATACCGGTTTACCTGGAGGGGATCCCTTTGCAAAAAAGAAAAACATGAAAAAAATGAAGTATATCTTTTCGCTCTTCGTCCTGCTGGCCGCTGTTGAATGGTCACAAGCGCAGGAATATAAAACACCTGTAGAAAACAATAAAGAAGCTAAGCTGACCCTCATTGATTTCAACGGCGAGCTGCCTATAGAAGGATACAGCGGCAATGAGATCATAGTAGTTCCCACCCATGGGCATTTTGAAACGCCTGAACGGGCAAAAGGTCTGAAACCCGTCTATGGCAATGGGACGGACAATACCGGGATCGGACTTGCTATGGAGAAGAATGGCAATTCGATCTCGCTTCGCTGCCTGTTGTCTTTTGGCCAGGACGCCAGCTACAAGCTCAGGGTTCCGGAAAACATAGCCCTGAAGATCGAACGCGATTGTGCAAGAAGCGGTGAGACCACTATCCAAAACATCAAGAATGAGATCGAGATGAAAGGCTGCCATGAGGTAACGCTGAAGAACGTTACCGGTCCGCTGGTCGTCTCCACTATCAGTGGCGGCATCAATGTCGTCTTTACCGAGATCCAGAAGGACAAGCCGATCTTCCTTTCAGCCATCAGCGGAGATGTCGATGTAACCCTGCCTGCAAAGTCGCCTGTCGACCTGGAGATGTCCACTATCTCGGGAAATATGTACTCCGATTTCGATCTGTCCGCCACGAATAAGGACATGCACCGGGTAGGCGGTGGAAATCTCAAAGCCCAGCTGAATGGCGGCGGCACCAGCCTGAAGCTGAAGAACATCAGCGGTAATATTTATTTGAGAAAAGGATAAAACAAAATCAACCTATCATGAAAAATAGCATACTCATCCTCCTGCTCTGCATCGGCCTGTTGCCCGCAGGTGCGCAAAGGATCGTCGAAAAACACTTCGACTTCGCCCCCAGCGGTTATGTACGCATGAATTTCCAGATCTCCGACTCCATCCGGATCATCACCTGGAAGAAGAATGAAGTGTATATAAAGAGCAGCATCAATGTCAATCACAACAAGAACAATGATGACTACAAGATGGTCTTTGGTGAAACGGGCAGTACGATCAATGTCTCTGCCAAGCTGGAATACAAGAGCAATGATTCGTGTAACTGTTGCTGCAATGTCCACAGCGAGATCATGCACGAGGTCTATATTCCAGAGAACGCCGATTTCTCTGTAGAAACTATCAACGGCAATATCGTGATCACCGGCAATACGGCCGAGATAAGGGCGAAAAGCATCAGCGGATTCATCGACCTGGCCGTCTCTCCACAGCGCAAGGCGGATGTGAAGATGAGAACCATCAGCGGCACGATGTATTCCAATATTGAGCTCAACTCCATGAGCCGTCGCATCAAACAGGTAGGCGGCGGGACCGTTTCAGCCCAGCTGAATGGCGGCGGCGGAAAAGACATAGACCTTGAAACGATCAGCGGGAATATTTTTTTCCGGAAAGAAGGTTAGTTCCGTACAAACACCACCTGCCGGTCACCTTCCCGGTGAACGAGGTTGAAAAGACGGACCAGCCGGGGCCAGGCAGCGGCATCATACAATCCATTGTTTTGCTGAAAATGACAGGATATCGTATACACGCCTTCGCTAAAGAGGCTGCGGATGCGATAGCTGCCGCAGGGACAGGTAAAAGAAGCGTTCAACGGGTTCCCTTCGGGCTGATATCCCGGGGGCAGCACCAGCGAGATGGAATCTGTTTCCTCATAGGCAGGAGACAGCTCGAATGGCCGGGAATGCTCTTCCTTTAATCCTGCAAGACGTCGCAAAAAATAACCGGGGGAGATCAGCAGGCGGTTGCCGCTGACCGTTGCAAACTGACCGGCGGTGAGTGACATCGTCTCCCGGATGGCCGGGATGCCCGATGAGTCGAAGGAATAGGAAAGGTCCTTTACCATAGCATTGGGTATCCCAAGCGCTTCTCTTCTTTCCCGAAGCAGATCTTTTTTTGTCAGCTGATCGATCCTCCATTGCAGGGCATCCTGTTCAAGCCCTGTATAATTGGAGGTCAGGCTCGCATCGAGCTTTCCATCCAGACTTATGTTGCCCTCTACCCTGCGATCCAAGTGATTTTCCCGTACCCCATATACCGGTGTATGGACGATATGGCTGCCGGCGGGGTCGATCAGCAGAGCGTCCCGGTCCGCCGTAAAACTGCCCAGGTAACCGGGCGCCAGCAAAGCGCTGGTGCATTCCAGCCAGACAGAATCCTTACCGGTGAAAGCCACTGCGATGGCATGGTTGAACTGGGGACAGGCAAAACCCGTATCGAGAGCCGGCACATTGCCGCCCCGGATAAGCACGTTGCCCGCCCGGATGCCCGCTTCTTTCAGCAGGGCGACCATATAATTGGAGAGGGCTTTACAGTCCCCGTACCGTTTGTTATACACGTAGGCGGCATCAAAAGGCTGCCAGCCGCCTATGCCCAGCTCGATGCCAATATAGTGTGTGTTGTGCTGGAGGAACCGATACAGCACATCGATCTTTTGCCTGTCATCGGCAAGTCCATCCACCAGCTGATGAACTTTTTTCTTAGCCTCATCAGGAAGCTGATCCCGGCCCTGGTATAAAGTGCCGACGAATTTCCCGACATCGGCCCAGGAATAGAGACTGCCCTTATAACCCTGCAGCTCAAACTCCGCTGGCACGAGCCGAACGCTGGTTGCCAGACGGAACCAGGCAGGTTCATAGGGCTCTTCGGCCAGCGCGGGGCAGTCTTTTATTTGCCAGGTATAAACCTTCTCTCCTTTTATCCCGCTGACAAGGGCTTCTCCGGGATAATGGTAGGCCCTGTACCGCAGCGGATATCCTGCCGGTGTCTTTATTACCAGGCTGCTGTTCTCAACTGCGATGTCCCTCGCCGCCTGTGGCTGCCATTCCGGGAGCATAAAAAGGCCGTTCATCTCCACCTCTTCCTCGTAGCTCACGGTATAGGGATAGCTGCGGCAGGTGAAAGGATAGTATTTTACCCGGATATCGCTCATCAGGATCCCCGCTCCTTCGACATTCCAGTCCTGCATGTCTCCCTTTCGGATCTTTTTCAGCTGTCGCCCATCCTGGTCATACAGGATCCCGGTCGCGCTGACGAGGTCGTGGAACTTATCATAGAAGGTATGCACATTAGCATAACCATCGCCCCGGCTGTTCAGGATAGTATAGACATACCGGTGAACCATTTTTGCTTTGCGGGGAGACACGATCTCTATCTCGAGCTCATTTTTGCGCACGACCATATCGGCTCCCTTTTTCAGCGAATCAGCGATGGGCGCCGCAGGCGGCTGACCAGGGCTCCGAAGGGAAAGGAAACAGGTCAGCATCAAAAAAACGAACCGGCCGATGGGTAAAAAAGACATACTAGTTGATCTTTTTAAAAACAATAGGCTCTTTTTCTTTATTGGTTATGATCGAAAAGAAGCTGCGCAGGCCCGCATATTCCTCTACGGGATAAACGGCCTTTGTAAGTTTCAGCTGCACCCGAAGGCTGATCATCTGTGCATCCGTGCTGATAGCATATTCAAAAAATCCGCTGCTGTCCTCCAGCGTTATACGCTGGGATTTCGGCAGCTGTTCGATGGCATATCCTTTTGGTATCTCCATGTTCAGGACATAAGAATTGTCGATACAATAATTCATCTCTACGGGATAATGCCGCTCCTCCGAGCTGAAGGGGCTGCTGTTAAATCGTTCGTGGATGATGGGGTTAAAGTACACTGTCTTTGGTGTGAAACGATATTTCATGTCGTAGTGCCAGACCAGCGGCGCTTCCGCAACGTCGGTTGAATCAAAGCCGGCCGCTCCCATCTGTTTGTTACCGGGGAAGGTCTTTTTGATGCCCTCGAAAAAATCTTCCGGCTTGATCCTTTTCAGCTGGTTGCGCAGGCTCATGGATTCAAAGACACCCGCCGTACGGGAATAAGTGCCGCTATACCCGCTGTCCGTGTTGACCATCACCACCAGTGTCCGCCGGCTTTCTTTCACCGAATCGGCGAAAAGGGGAATGCGGTCATGCGTAGAGTCGATGGCGCGGGCCCAGCCATTGTAGCAGTTTTCAGGAAGCTGGTCAAAGCCAACATATGATCTGGACGCATCCAGCAGGTAGTCCTTTCCATCTGCCCTGACACGGGTGATGACATAATTGTATTCGCTCAGCAGCGGATAGCTGTCATTGGTATATCCATTGGACCTTGTACTGAGAATGACAGGCGAAGCATCCAGGCCCTCGTGGCGATAAACAGCCGTAAGCAGCAAATTGATGTCGGCGATGCTGCCTCCTTTTTTCTCTTCCCAGGTCTTCTTCAGCGGCTGGGAAAGATAGATCCGGTCCACGGGGATACCGGTAAAATGGTCCCGGACCCAGGCATAGATCCGGCGGATCGTCTCGGGTTTGGATGCGGACCCTGCGACGACCTTTTTCAGCTCATCGTCCATCCATCGGTTGTGGTCGCCGAGGGAAGATCCGAAATTGTCGTTCTTCAACAGCTCGTGCGTCAGCTGCGGCCAGCTGGTTGAATAGGTCTGGATATATCCATTGTTCTGGCGAACGGCGGAAAGCTGGAACTCGAGCCTGCTGATATGGTTCTTTAAAGTCGTGGTATAGGGCTCCGGCCTTTCGAGAGGCGGGACGTTGTGCTGCGCCCAGACATGACGGACGGTCTGGTTGCTAAAAAAGGTACGATTGGACATCGTAGAAATCAGCCCGGGAGCATTATCGTTGTAGGCCATTACTGTATCGAGAACAAATTTCTCGTACCCCAGCACTTTCACCGCATAGTCAAACAAACGGGGGACGGTGATATCATATTCGCTCCACAGTTCAGGGTATCCGCCCTGGAAGCTCCACGGTGGGATAAAACCGATGGTGGGATATACTATCGTATAGCTATACTCGATAATGGATCCTTCCTTTACGTTTGGGAAGGCTATCTTTTGCAGGTCGAAATTGGTATTCCTGTCTTTGAAGATATTGCTTTTGTCAAGATCCGAAGTCGCTACGACGCCGTTCTCCAGGTTATAAGTTGCTCCTTTGAAATTTTCAAGGTATGCTTCTCCTTTCCGGTACATGGAAAGCGTCAGAGCAGCCAGGTGAAAGGCGCTTTTGTGCAATAGAAGGATCCGCGTGTGACGGCGGAATACAACGCCAAAACCACCTCTGCTGCCACGGCCATCTTCAAAGACGACCTCTCCCCTGTCGAATAAGAAGACAGCGCGGGGAGTGCTGTCCCCGTTCAGCGGAGGCGTAAAGCTCTCCGGCGTTATGGTACCGAAAGTCATGTCGGGCCGGCCGGGATAGCCGGGCGACCGGCTGGCCTGGTCGGATTGCGCCCGGAGAATTGTTGTTACCAGGAGCAGGAAGAGACAGGCCGGCAGAGAGATAGCAGCAGTTCGCTTCGCAGTTCGATTCATGGTTAATGGTTAATGGCAAATACTCTTGAAAATTAGGAAAAATTGGCGGGGGCTTTCGTTAACGGCCGTTAACAAATAGGGTATCACGCAGCACTGCACAGTGCTGCCCTTTGGCGAGATGACGGCCATTTTGCCGGAGCGACGTATCTTTGCTCGATGGATTATTTTAAAGCGTTGACCGACCTGTTGAAAACGGAGCAGGCAGAGGATCGCAGATTATACCGGGAGATGGCTGAGACGGCATCGATCAATGACCGCAGGGCAGGTGGGCTTGCCTGGTACCCCATCGCTATCCGGGATACGGAAATGGGGCGGGGCGATTACCTGACGGTGGAAGTAGAACGAACGACCCACCAGGATATCACGCATCAGCTGCGTTTTGGCGCATCGGCAGCGCTGTTTTCCAATCACGATATACAGAACGACCGGGTGGAGGGAACGATCTCTTTCCAGAGTGGCAATAAGCTAAAGATCACGCTCAATACCGACGAGCTGCCCGAATGGACACGCAATGGAAAACTCGGTATCGATCTGCTGTTCGATGACAATAGTTACTCGGAGATGTTCGGTGCGGTGCGGCAGGCAGGGGCCCTGGCAGAGAAAGCCCAGGAAGGGCGTCTCGTGCGTGTCCTGACGGGTCAGCAGGCGCCGGTCTTTGAGGCGGAAAATATTGGAGGTGCAGCTCCTGCCGGCCTCAACCCCTCTCAGCAGGCCGCGGTTGCTAAAATATTGTCCGCGAGTGACCTTGCTATCGTACACGGTCCGCCCGGAACGGGTAAGACCACGACTCTTGTCCAGGCGATAAAGGCCCTGGTCCGCAGGGACGGGGAGCGGGTGCTGGTGGTGGCGCCAAGTAATACGGCGGTGGATCTGCTGAGCGAGAAGCTGGCCGATGAGGGGCTCAACGTGCTACGGGTGGGGAACCCCGCAAGGGTATCCGAACGGCTGTTGTCGCTGACGCTGGACAGCAGGATGGCGGAGCACAGCGGGATAAAGGAGATAAAAAAGCTGAAGAAGAAGGCCACCGAGTTCAGGGATATGGCCCATAAGTACAAACGCAATTTCGGGAAAGCGGAAAGGGAGCAGCGCAAGGCCCTGTTCGATGAAGCGCGCAATGTGCTGAAGGAGGTCGAACGCCTGGAACAGTATATTCTCGACGATGTCGTGGCTAAGGCCCAGGTCGTGACGGCTACCCTGGTGGGCGCCAATCACTATACGGTGCGTGGCCTCCGGTACCGGACTGTGGTGATCGATGAGGCGGGACAAGCCCTCGAACCTGCCTGCTGGATCCCTATCCTGAAAGCGGAGCGGGTCGTCCTTGCCGGCGACCACTGCCAGCTTCCGCCGACCATAAAATCGGAGGAAGCCGCCCGGGGGGGTCTCAGTACCACCTTAATGGAGAAAAATGTGGCCCTGCATCCGGAAGCCGTTGTCCTGCTCGAAGAGCAATATCGCATGCATACCACCATTATGGGTTACTCTTCCGGGGTCTTTTACGAAGGCAGGCTGAAGGCGCACCCCTCTGTAGCGGCGCATTTGCTGTTTGAAGGGGATGGTCCGCTCGCCTTTGTCGACACGGCAGGCTGCGGTTTTGACGAAAAGCCGGAAGGATCCGGTCTGACCAACCCCGAAGAGGCCGCCTTCCTGATCAAACATGTGACCCAGCTGGTCAGTGAATTGAGCGTCCGTTTTGAAAAGGATGCCGGCCCTGCAGCGCAAGGCCAAGCCGGAGCAGCAGAGTTCCCGACCATCGCCATCATCTCTCCTTATCGCAACCAGGTGCATCTGTTGCAGGAACTGTTGCTTCATTCGGCTGTCCTTCGGCGTTATGCACACCGGATCACTGTCAATACGATCGATAGTTTCCAGGGACAGGAAAGAGATATCGTTTATATCGGCATGACCCGGAGCAATTCAGACAGCAAGATCGGTTTCCTCTCGGACATCCGCCGCATGAATGTGGCCATGACCAGGGCCCGCAAAAAGCTGGTGGTCATTGGTGACAGCGGTACGCTTTCGCGCTTGCCGTTCTATGCGAATTTTATCACTTATGCGGAACAGAGAGAGGCTTATCTGAGCGCATGGGAGTTCGTGGAATTGTAGAAAAAAAATACCCCAAAAGCCCATCCGTACCGGCTTTCGGGGTTTATCGCCAATAGGCGGACTGGCCTATTTTACGTTCTGGCTTACGATCTTTGCCAGGTCGAACATAGACACCTGGTTCTTGCCGCCAAATAATGTTTTCAATTTGGCATCAGCATTGATGTTACGTTTGTTTGTCTTATCCTGCAGACCATTCTTCTTGATATAGTCCCAGATCTTTTTGATCATATCGGTACGAGGTGCCGGCTTGCTGCCGATGACTTCCGCCAGGGCCGGGCTTGGTGTCAGCGCAACCATGAATGCGGCATTGGGCGTTCTCTTCTTTTTCGGAGCGGCTTTCTTAGCGACTTTTTTTGCTGCTTTTTTAGGAGCAGCCTTCTTAACAGCCTTCTTCGGGGCGGCTTTCTTAGCGGCCTTTTTTGCTGCCTTTTTTGGAGCAGCTTTTTTTGCTTTTGCCATGATATTTTCTAATTAATGGGTTAATAATAGATTAAATATATAGATTTCCCCAGTATTTACCAATGAACAAAATACAAAAAGTTGACTGTCGCTTGATCCGGCGGAACCGGCGCTGCCTATTTTTTGGTCGTAGTCGTAAGCCGGAAGGCCCCGATCTTCGACGAATAGTTCCTGGCGTCCTTCTTCATATAGTCTCCCACATACCAGAAGGTTTCATCGTCGGAGGGGTCTATTACCGTATAGGTATAATCTTCCCAGCGTAGGGTATTGGTTTGCACACCCGCACCTTCCGCAAGGACGTTCTCATTAAAGCTCATGATCCCGAGTGTATCGCCCGCCAGCCGGCCGGTAAAACGCTGGCCGGTGAAATGAGCGGCGCTGCCATAGGAATATCCGATGCCGATGTTGCCGGCCTTGTCCATCGCCGCGCCTGCCAACCAGCGATAGTCCCCGCCAGGGGCATAAGTGCCCTGCTGATAAAGAGTGGGTTTCCGGCGACGGCCCAGCTGGAATTGATACCAGCGCACTCCGCCTCCGCCTGCGGCCGTATTGACGGAATGTACAACAACCAGTGATTCCTGTTTGCCTATCCGCCGGTAGATAAGCCGGCCAAGCAGCTTGTCGCCCTGTGAATCGAGGCGCTGATCGGTACCGGGCTGGGGTACTGCCTTTGTCAGCTGTCCGTCGCCCATGTAATGGTAAGGCGCCACGGTTAGTTTTACCGGTCCTTCCAGTCTCGTTTTTGTCGTGTCCTTCCAGTCGACATGAAAGGTCCAGAAATAGATGCCGTCGTCTTCAAATTGTTTGTTCAGCTGTGTACCGCCATTGGTGATCATGATATTCGGCGCCCCTTTCGGAGGAAGCGCTGGTCCCTCCACGTCCGAATTCAGCAAAAAATTGACATTGTCGATCAGGAATCCCTGCTCAGCGGCCGGTTCACCCTTCAACATCTTTTCCCTGTCCACGACGAACGCCTGGCGCTGGATAAGGTTGTCACTGGTGCTGCTGGTAGTGTAATATCCATCGGGCCAGATCGTGGGACGGGGATAATCGGGAAACAGGGGACGACTGAATTCATAGCGGTAATACGGTCCCATCGGATCGGGGCCGGTGCTGATCGCATAACACATACAATAGGTACCTGTTGAATCCGCCTTTGTCCGGACGCGGGGGGCTGTTCCGCCGGGATGCGGCTCTTCCGCATAGGCAGGTCCGGGCTGGTATAAGGGTACTGCTTCACCGGGCTGAGGAGGATATGGGGCACCGCCATGCGCGGAATCTCTTTCTTCGGTGCGGGAGATACCGCGCCGAAACGTAGGCATCACGATGAGCCAGCGATTGGCCAGCTGGTCATAACGCACAACGGCGTCTCCATTGTTCATCTTCTCGCAGGGGCCGCCAAAACCCCGGAATACATTGCGGGTCTCACCTGGGCCGTAAAGAACGCGGCCGGTGCTGTCAAATCTTTTGCCTTTCTTGCTGAAGATAGCCATCCTGGAGTTGACGATCTGAACGATATGATCGGGTCCGACGGCAAGGGCATTGTCGGAAGGGCTTCGGTAAAAAGCCGTACCCTGTGGCCCTTTGAACCCTTCGCCCAGGCCGTCGAAACTGGCTATCAGCTCAGGCGCCGGACGGGAGCCAAACCAGGTCTGCTCGATAGCTGCGGATCGTTTTGTGGTTTCGGCCGAGCTTAGGCGATAGCTCGTGGTTTGACCTGCGGCGTCGCGCTCGCGACTGCGGGCAGCCTGACGCCTGTCTTTGCGGCTCTCCTGCTCTTCTTCCTCCTCTTCATCCCCGGAACTGAGGCGACCCGTGTCTTTTGCCAGCAATGGCAACATCGGGTTATGATGTATGGCGCGAAGACCATGGGAATGGACCTGGGTAAAAGTAAAAATGGAGAGGGGGAGAAGGAATTTTTTCATGATCGAATGCCTTGAGTTGAGTGATCTGATGCGACCTCCTAAATTTCCTTTAACATCGGCAGAACAGGTATTCTAAAATTAGCCAATTCAAGCGGGAAATTAACCGTTTGATGATTGGGTTACTCTGCAACGTTCAGCCAAAAACTCTTGTCAGAAGCAAAAACGCCTGAAATGAAACCTTTCCTCCCCATTGCAGTACTATTTAGCCTGGCTGTATTTGCCTGTCATAAAAAAACAGACACTCTTCGAACCAGCGCCACAAGTGTTTACTGGAAACTAACCGGCTGCGAATATGACGGTCCCGTCAAACTGGTGTACCATCCTTCCAACGATTCCCTTACCGAGCTCCACCTGGACGCCAATAACATGCAATATTCCCTCTATCCACAAAAGGGAACGTTTGTGAGTGGACATTACACACTCTCCCCCGATTCTGTGTTGAATTTCGATGCATCACCGGTTTTAACGGCAGACAGCAGCTGGCGTTTGCCACAGCAGGCAAAGCTTCGGGTGTTTCAGGGGGACTCAATGGTCATTTCTTCCTACCCGATCCCTCCATCGGGTTTATCTACTTTTACATTTATTAAAGTTGCGCTCATAGTACCGATGTAAAAAATCAGGCATACACGATGACCGGTATATCACTCTGCGGGTCTTCGAGGAGGCGGGCTTCGATGTCAAAGACCTTCCGTATCAGGGCCGGCGTCACAATGCCGGGAACGGCCCCTTCTGCCACTATGCGGCCCTGTTTCATAAAGATCATGCGGTCGGCATAATGCAGCGCGAGATTGAGGTCGTGCAGAACAGCGATGAGAACGATCTTTTCTTTTACAAGATCGCGGGCCAGCTGCAGGAACTGGTGCTGATAATGGATGTCGAGGCTGGATACGGGCTCGTCAAGAAAAAGATAACGGCAGCCGGCAGCAGGAAGCCCGGTGGATGGCGGGGGCGCCTCTGGCAGCGCCGGCGCTTCCCAGATCTGCGCCAGGGCGCGGGCAAATTGTACGCGCTGGCGTTCGCCTCCCGATAGGGTCAGGTAGTCTCTGCCGGACAGCGACCGGATCGAGAGATGCGACATCACTTGTGCGCAGATGGCCCGGTCATTCGGCGCAGGCGAAAAGGAAAAATGCGGGTAGCGTCCCATCATAATGATCTCTTCCACACTAAGCGGAAAATGCAGTTCGGGTAACTGGGTCATGACGGCACGGCGACGCGCGAGGCTTAATTTGTCGATCTTTGTCAGGCCGGTTCCGTCGTATGTAATGGAACCAGCCGAAGGGACCCATTCCCCGCTGAAGGCTTTGAGTAAGGTGGATTTGCCGGAGCCATTGGGTCCTACAATGACATGCAGGCGACCGGGATCGAAGCTGAGGGATACGCCATCGACAATGGTTTTGGAGCCGATCTTACAAATGAGACCTTGTATCTCAAGCATAAAAGCCTCCTTGTTTGAGGCAGGGCGCCGGTGATCTAAGCATAAAATCCTCCTTTCTGCTGCTGCCGGTTGGCACGGATCAATAGAAAAAGAAAAACGGGCGCACCGGCGAAAGCCGTGATAACGCCAATCGGGAATTCGGAAGGCGCTGCGATAACACGGGCAAGCATGTCCGCGACATTCAGCAGAATAGCGCCCAATAAGGCTGAGCCGATGATGAGAAAACGATTGTCCGAACTCCTCAACAAGCGCAGGATATGTGGTACGATAAGCCCTACAAAACCGATCACGCCTACAACAGAAGTAGCCATAGCCACCAGGAATGTATTCAGGATGAGGATCCGGGTCTTTAGTTTTTCGGTATGGACGCCGAGATAACCTGCTTCTGCCTCACCCAGCAGAAGGGCGTTGAGCGACCGGGAATAAAACAAGGACAACAAAATTCCAAGGCAGGTTGAGATCCCGACAATACCCGTATTCTTCCAGTCTGCTCCCGACAGCGTGCCAAGGTTCCAGAACACGATGCTGCGGGCCTGCGGGTCGCGGGCGATATAGGAAAAGAAACCGGTGCCGCCTGCGGCAAGGGCATTGACGGCGATGCCGGCGAGCAGGAGCGTATTGACATTTACCTTACCAAACACATTCGAGAGACGATAAACCAGCCAGGTGGCCGCCCCTCCGCCGATAAAAGCGAAGACTGGCAGCAGGAAGGGCCCCAGGGCATCCGCCCAAACGCCCGTCAGACCCTTCCCCATGACGAAGACAAACGCAGCTCCAAAGGCTGCGCCGGAAGAAGTGCCCACCAGTCCAGGTTCGACGATGGGATTACGAAAAAGGGCCTGCATCAGGGCGCCCGATACGGAGAGTGCGGCGCCTGTAAACGCGCACAGCAGGACGCGGGGAAGGCGGATCTGGAGAAAGAGCTGCTCTTCGATCGAGGTGCCGGGATGCCGGAGAAAATGAAATAGCTGAGCATACGAAATGGGGACCGCCCCTACCCTTGCCGAGACGATCAGCGACAGGAGCAGGAGCAAGCCCAAAACGATGTAATAGATGCGGAACGGGATCTTTTTCAACTGCATATTGACGTTTGAGCCACTGGTTAAAGTGATATCGGTGGTGACGGCCGGGTGACATCGGCGGTAACGGCCGGGTTACTTCGGCGGTGACGGCCGCCTATTTGTTGGGTACCGGTTGATGGATCAATTGGATCAGATCGTAAACATTCTGACCCGTACGCGGCCCCAGGTAAACCAGGTCATGTTCTTCTATCCTATAGATCCTGTTGTTCTTTGCGGCAGGCGACAAGGCCACCCCGGGCAGCTGTTTGAACTTCTCCAGGCTGCCCTGCAGATCGAAGCCATAGTCGGTAGCCAGGATAACATCGGGCTGTGATTTTGCGATGACCTCGGCACTCAGGTTCTTCCATTTCTGGGCGGTGTCGGCGACATTGATGGCGCCTGCCCATTCCAGCATCTGCTGCTGTGTGCCGCGGTGGCTGAGCACAAAATACTGATTGGCTGCCTGACCAAAGTGGATGACCAGCACCTTCAGCGGCGGCTGGCTCGCGTAAGTTTTGCGCAAAGAATCGGCCCGGGCCATGTCCCTGTCCAGCCGTTCGCAGAGGGAGTCGCCCGCTTTGGGATTGTGAAACTCCGCCGCAACCAACCGGATCAGCTGTTTGGTCGAATCGATGGTGGCTCCCCCATCGAACTGACGAAGCGGGATACCCACTTTCTTCAGCTGCTCAATGGTCGGCTGCGGCCCCCAGTTGCCATCATTCCATACGGCCGTAGGGTTCAGGGAAATGATGCCTTCCGCATTGAGGGCCCGGTGATAACCCACGGCCGTGATCTTTTTTGCTGCGGGAGGCCAGGTGCTGGAAATATCCACGCCAACCAGGGCTGTGTCTCCGCCGACGGCGAAGATGATCTCGGTGAGCTGTTTGCTTACACTGACGATGCGCAGGCCCTGCCTGTTGTTCCCTTTGTCCCCGAAGCGGTTTTCGCAGGCGGCAAAGAGAAGGGTCACTGCCAGCAATAAGCCGGAGTGAACAGACAAGGTGAGCCACCGTTTATTTTGTTTATATGACATACTAAGTAAAGTTAAAAGATATAGGCCAGCTTCGCTCCGCCATAGAAGGTTGTCTTATAAGGCATCGGCAGGAAATGCGGATCGGTGGTGCCGGCCAGATTCCCCGAATAGAACAGAAAGGTGTAATAAGTGCTGCTGGTCAGGTTGTCTGCCCCTGCATAAAGGTCTATAGAGAAATGGCTGCCCAGCCTGCTGCGGTAGCCGATCTTCGTATTCAGCAGATCGTAGGATTTTGCGTAATGTAAGTTATCGAATGTGTAAGGAACGGCGCCATTATACCGATAGGTCACATAAGCATAGAAACCAGGTTTTGTCTCCAGGTCGACACCTATGTTGAGGACATCTGGCGCCACACCAGCCACTTTCTTGTTGGAGTAGTCGACGGTTGCCGCATTATTGTTGTGATCACTCTTAAAATCCTTATACTTGAAATCGGACCAGGCATAGGTCACAAAAGGCCGTAGCCGGGTAATTGCAGCGGTCTTGTCCTCCAGCAACAGATAGCTCAAAGTCAGCTCGGCTCCCAGGTCCTGCTGACGGCCGGCATTGACGTACTCGGTATACTGGGGCAGACCGCCGGCGGCCGGGATGGTCTGGGAGACGATCTTATTGTGTACGTCGAGGTCGAACAGCGCCAGCTGGTAAGAAAGCTTCCGGTCAATAAGGTCGCCCTTGGTGCCTATCTCGTACTGGAAACCGGATTCGGGTGACAGGCCGCGGTTGACCCTGCCGATAGCTGCGATGACCACATTGGAAGTTGCAGGCGGTGTATATCCCCTGCTCACGTCGGCGTAGACCGATACATGGTCGCTAAGTTTCTTCAGCAGCGAGAGCCGGGGAGTGAAAACAGCCGGGAAGCTGCGGGTGCCCGAGCCATTGGCATGTGTGGGATTAGCGCTGTTCGCCAGCATGTCGGTGATGCTGAACTCGGTGAAGTTGAGGCTGCCGCCGGCGGTAAGGATCCACTGCGAAGGCAGGACAAACTTCCATTCGGTAAAGACATTGTAAGCCATGGAGGCGTTCTGCAGGTCGCCGCGAATACCCCCGACCGTGTCATTGGTCAGGTTGTAGGACTTGTTGAAGGCCAGGGTCTTCTGGAACTGGCCGCCAAAGATGCCATGGACTTTTTCGCCAGGCCCCGAGGTATAGACAAAACCGGTTCGGCCGCCAAAGGTAAAGGCCTGGTTGTCGGTAAGCCCATGCGCAAACGGGGAATTCAGCGTATACCCGTTGAAGAAGACCGTGCTCAGGTTGCTGAAATGCCCGTCGATCTTATAATCGCTGGTCACGCCGCCGCGAAAGCTCTCGATGTCGACTTTTGAATTATTGACCAGGTAGGCAGGGTCGCTCCATTTCTGCTTTCCATAAAACTGGAGGCTGTCCATTTCACCGGCCAGCTCTTCGTGGGACCTGGCATAGGCAAAATAGGTAGAGATGGTACTTTTGTCGCTGACATAGAAATCCCCGCTCATCTGCGCATAGTCCTTACTGCTGGCACTGTGCCGGCGGAAACCCTCCGATTCCTGGTGACCGTAATTGAAGACCAGGGCGGAGTGTTCACCGGCCGTTTCGATACGGGTGTTGTTTCGCCAGAGACCATAACTTCCGAAGGTGTTCTCTTCTACGAAGCGGGTCTGACTGGGCTGTGGTTTCAGCGTATAGAGGTTTACCACGCCGGCAATGCCGCTGCCATAAAGGCTCGAGGCCGGGCCTTTGATCACTTCCACCTTACCGAGGGTGGTAAAATCCACGTCATCGAGGATCGTCGTGCCGGTGGCATCCGTGACAGGAATGTTGTTGAGCAGAACCTGGACTCCCTGGCCGTTGAAGTTGGTATTGTTGCCATAACCGCGGATGCTGATCCGCTGACCGCCAAAGGCCGACCTCGACTGCATGACCACGCCGGGGATCAGGTTGAGGGAGTTCTCCAGCGACAGACCGTTGTTCCGATGAAAGTCGACCGGTGTAAGCATCCCTATCGAACGGGCGATATCCAGTTGATTGCCTTTCTGGCCATTGGACCAGCCGTTGACCTGGACGGTATTGAGCGTTTGTGTATGTATAGTGTCTTTAGGCGGGACCTGGGCGTGGATGGATAAAGAGATAACAGATAAAGAAACAAATGACAAAAGGAAACTACCTGTTGTTTTTGATATCAACATCATGATAAGTTTTGGTAAAGAAATAGAAGAGAACCGAAGCACGGTCTATCCTTTTGGTGGAGGAACGGTAATCTCTGTATATCTTATGGGAAGTGGATTGGCATGGGAAGCATACCAGGTAGAGTGGGTGGCCGGCGGATGGCCGATGCGAAGGCTGGTCATATCACAGACCGCGTCGCCCAGACGAACGGAGAAGGCATGGGCTGTTCGTTTTTCCGACTGATCGTGACCGGCATGTGCGAACTCTCCCGAGCCGCGGATAAGCCTTTCTTCATTTTCATCATCCAGACAGTACAACCAGGTCCTGCCATCGATGGTCTTCTGCCGGATGACATCGTAAAGATGATCGTTAAACCAGCATTCCCGGCCGGCATCCTCCCATTTTCCCCGGGCATTGACCTCGGACAAAGAAACACGGAAGAATGCCGTGTCCGGCAAAGCTGCGATGCACGCTTCACGGGCAGCCTCTTTCATCTGCCATTGCTGGATGAGGAACTGGCCATAATATCCCAGCTGGGTATAGAACAGCAACAGTAATATCGATATGGTGCCGACTCTTTTAATTGTATGAATATTGCTGTTTACGACGATAATAGCGATAACGGATAACGGTGGCGGCGACCAGGGCCAGACCGCACAGTTCAGATACCAGTTTTTCTGCGTCGAACCAGTCGACGGGCCTGTCTTTTAATAAGGGGTCCATCACAATGCCATGGATAACGAAAAGCAGCGCCGTTCCATAGGAGAACAGGTGAATATTCTTCCACAGCCTGAATCCCATTTTCCTCTTTATTTTTTTTTGTGTGGTAACGATGACCACAACCAGCGCATACAGCGCCGATGCGCCAAGCAAGGTCCAGAGGACCTGGTGCGGGGCATACAAAGGAAAGAGTATATCGATAAGCCGGTATTTCAGCGTCACGTCAGGCAGCAGCAGCAGGATATGCCCCAGAACCAGGGCCAGCGCGACATACGCCGTCCAGTTGTGGAGATCGTCGAGGCTCACCTTTTTTACCAGGGGCGGCAGTTTCTTCCACAGGGGCGATCGACGGTAGGCCGTGCTGAGCAGGATGCCCAGCAGCAGGTTAAAAGTCAGCACGCAGGTGGCGATGAGACCGAGCGTAGAAGATATATCGAGCCAGTTCGAATTAGTTTCCATTTGAGTTGGTTGTGCTGTTTATGTCAGTTGTTGTACTTCCTGTCTGCTTGTGATGCTTTCGTTTTAGTTGATGCTATTCTCTTTTACGCTGATGACAGGTACCTGTTGCTGAAAGGCCAGTTTGTTCAGTGCGGGGATACCGCTGTCGACGATGGTCTTCAGCTTTTCCAGCTGTACATCCGACTGGGCGCTGAGCTGGGCAAAGACCTCGTGGGCCTGCCGGCTTGGTACGGCATATCCGTCGGCCGCAAAACCATAAACGCCAGACAGCTTGTCGTTCAGACGGATAGGATAGTTGAGCATGTCCTGACCGCTTTTCGACTTTGTCTGGTACAATGCCTCTTCGATAGCTGTCAGTCCGCGGATAAGGCTGTCTGATAATTTTTTGATAGGTCTTGCCGTACTGTCGAGCCGGCTATTCAGGTCCTGAAGCTGCGTCCGGATAGTTCTGATCCGGAGGATCGCCTTCTGGACCTCATTGTATTTATCCCGGACCTGCAGCAGGAAACCCACCTGTGATTCGTAGTCGGCTTCCGTCAGGTTGTAATTGGGATCGCCTTTGATCGTGAAGGAGACGTCGGTAGAGTCGTTGTCATAGCGGAAGCGGGCCTTGTATTTGCCCGGGGTCGCCTTTGGTGTGCCAGCGCCGCCGGTCCAGAGCAGCATGCCGGGAATTTTTTCCGCCGGCGCATATAACATGTCCCAGACAAAGGTATTGATACCAGGCTCGCATTCCAGCTTCGTATCTGCGTCTTTCGAGTGGGTATTGAAGGTACGGATAGGCTTTTGCTGTTTGTCAAAGATCGTAATGGACACTTTGGGGGTATCGACAGGGGACTTTAGCCAGTAATGGAATACGACCCCGTTGGGCGGATTCTGACCGGCATTGTGGATGATATTATCCCTGCGACGGCGTCCGCCTCCACCGTCGGTACGCCAGGCGTCATTGACATCAAATACATGAAGTTTTTTCTGTATCGCGGCCGGTGACAGCTGCTGCAGCAGGCTGAGGTCGTCGAGAGCCCAGAAGGCGCGTCCCTGGGTCGCGATGATGAGGTCGTTATTTTTAATAGTAAGATCCGTAACAGGAACGATGGGAAGATTCAGCTGGAAGGATGTCCAGTTCTCTCCGCCGTCAAAGCTGATATACATCCCATATTCCGTACCGGCATAGAGCAGGCCGGGCCGCTGGTGATCGGCGCGGATGACACGCGTGAAATGAGATGGGTCGATACCTTTCGTGATGAGCTTCCAGGTCTTGCCATAGTCCTCCGTTTTGAAGAGGTACGGCGTATAATCATCCTCACGGAACCGGGTACCCGCAAAATAGGCCGTTCCCTTTTTAAAGGGATCGGTCTCGATGCAGTTCCATAAGGTCCATTTCCCCGCCTGCGGCGGCGTAATATTTTCCCAATGGCCCCCTGCGTCCTTGGAGACATGGATAAGACCGTCATCGCTGCCGGTATAGAGCAGGTCTTTTTCGAGAGGCGATTCGGTGGCGGTGAAAATAGTACAGTAATATTCTGCCGAGGTATTGTCCTTGGTGATAGGACCTCCGCTAGGGCCCTGCCGGGATTTTTCATTTGTGGTAAGGTCGGGACTGATGGTCGTCCAGGTCTGCCCTTCATTTTCCGTCATGAAGAGCTGGTTACCGGCGGCATAGAGGCGATGCGGGTTGTGGGGCGAGAAGAAAATGGGATAATTCCATTGAAAGCGATATTTCAGTGAGTCGGCGCCGGAACCGGTCGGATTATCGGGCCATACGTCGATGGCGCGGTTCTCGCCGGTGCGGTGATTGAGACGGCCGAGATAACCGTCGTAATTACCGCCGTAAACGATGTCGGGATTCAGCGGGTCTGCGACAATATATCCGCTTTCGAAACCGGCTGTCGGTTCCCAGTCCTTTGCCGTAATGGCGGCGCTGGCCGAACGGCTTTTGATCCGAACGCTGGAGTTGTCCTGCTGTGCACCCAGGATATGATAGGGAAAGGCGTTGTCGGTAGTCACACGGTAGATCTGTGCCGTGGGCTGATTGTCCACGGAGCTCCAGTCCTCTCCGGCATTGAAGCTGACCTGGGCGCCGCCGTCATCGGCAAGAATAAGGCGGTGTCCGTCTGCGGGGTCGATCCAGAGGTCGTGGTGGTCGCTATGCGGGCTCTGAACGACGCCGAAGGTCTTTCCCCCGTCGAGGCTTCGCTGGAACTGTACATTCAGCACATATACGATATTCTCGTTGGTAGGATCGGCATATACGCGGTTGTAATACCAGGCGCGCTGACGGATGTCGTTGACCCCGTTGACCTTTGTCCAGGTCTCCCCGCGGTCGGTGCTGAGGAAAAGACCTCCATCGGCGTTCTCGATCATGGCGTAAACCTTGTCAGGATTGGAAGCGGGAACAGCGATGTTGACGACACCCCAGGTACCTTTTGGCAAACCTTTCCGGGCAGAAAGACTCGTCCAGGTCTCGCCGCCGTCAACGCTTTTATAAAGCCCGCTGCCTTCGCCGCCGCTCTCCATGCTGTAGGGCGTCCTTTTCACCCGCCACATCCCGGCGTAAAGAACAGAGGGATTACCCGGCTCCATGACCACGTCCGAGCAGGCCGTTTGTTCATTCACAAACAGAACGCGACGCCAGGTCTTGCCGCCGTCGGTAGTCTTATACACTCCCCTTTCGTTATTGGGACCAAAGAGATGCCCCATCACAGCAACCCAAACGATGTCCGGGTTACCCGGATGAATGACGATCCGGGCGACATGACGGCCGTCTTTCAGCCCGAGGCTGCGCCAGCTACGGCCGCCGTTGTCACTGCGCCAGATACCGCCGAGGTTTTCGGAGACATTGTTGCGGAGCGTGCTTTCGCCTTCCCCGGCGTATACGATGGATTCGTCGGAAGGCGCGACGGCCACGGCACCGACACCGCCGCCGAAATATCCGTCGGAAACATTTTTCCAGTTGCTGCCGCCATCCGTGGTCTTCCAGAGACCGCCGCCTGTGGCGCCAAAATAAAAGGTGTTCTTATTTTTGAGACTGCCTGACACTGCATCGGCGCGGCCGCCTCGGAAAGGGCCGATAAGCCGGTATTTCAGGGCTGCGAAATAGGTGGAGTCCGTAGGGTCGACGGCCGTCGGTCTTTGCGTCGTTTTCTTTTGCGCTACAAGGGTGGCCGGGAAAAGAATGATCAGGAAAAAAAGATATTTCATGTGAGCGATGATTATTGGATGGTTGCGATTTGTTTTTGCATCTGCTGCCAGGCGGCATTAGTCTGCTGCGCGGCGCGTAAAGTAGCCTGCAGGCCATCGATAGCCTGTGTGGTCGGCGGCAGATCGGCTTCTTCTAAAATGGTGAAAAGTCCGGCAAAGTCGTTGGTGAGCTGTGAAAAGGACCTGGGCCCATTGGCAGCCGGAGCTGCGGCGCCTCTGCCTCCACGGCGGCCGGTTCCTTCCAGACCGGCAAGTTTTGTGTCCAGCTCCTGCAGTCCCGCAGCCGCCGAACCGGCGGATAGAGACCTGGCTAATTTAGCCCGCAGGGTATGGATCTGATCAACAGCAGCCATCGCCGACTCCCGGCCTTTATAAGCCTGTACTGCCAGGTCATGCTGTTGTTGCAGGGCCGGTAAGGGGGTCTTGACACGGGGGTCCATCTTTACCGCGATAGACTGCGTATATGTTTTCCCGTTAACAGTCAGCTTCAACGTATATGTTCCCGGCATTACCCAGGGCGAAGTGGCGACAGGAGCGGTATTGGCGTATACAGCGCTGATGGGATACGAGGCCGGTACATTCAAAGGCTGGTAATGCAGGTCCCAGATAAACCGATGCGGGCCGGCATGAGCGGAAAGCAGCTGCTGGGGCCGGATCCAGTACTGGGGGATATTGACATCAGGAATGGTATACAACGTATCGCTGCTGGAAAAATGGCGCACGGATCTGCCGGCGGCATCGGTGATGTCGAGGGTTACCGGCGCGGTCGCGTCCCGGCTTAGATGGTAGTCGATGATCGCACCATCCGGCGGATTCTCTCCGGCGGGTTCTTCCTGCGGCAGGGGCGTATCGGGGTTCATATCCCAGCGTACACGGATCGCGGGTTCGGGTTTGTACAAGGTCGCGTCTGCCGCAGCGGCGGCCGGCAGCTGGCGCAGCGGGGCGATGTCGTCCAGTATCCAGAAAGAGCGGCCATGAGTACCCACGACGACATCGGCGTCCTTGAAGACCAGGTCGCGGATGGATGTAGCGGGCATGTTTAACCGGAGAGACGACCAGTGAGCTCCGTCGTCAAAGGAGACATACACGGCGGTCTCGGAACCTGCGAGCAGCAAACCCTTCCGGTGAAGATCTTCCCGGACCACATTGATCGGCTCGTCCGGCAGCCCGTCGACAATGGCCGTCCAGGTCATGCCGCCATCATGTGTCTTATAGATATGCGGATGCATATCGTCGAGGCGGATGCCGTTGACGGCAGCATAGGCGGTGAGGGCGTCGGTATGACCCGCGTCAATAAGGGAGATCTTTGTCCAGTCGGCAATGCCGGGCGGGGTAACATTTTTCCAGGTCCTGCCGCCGTCACGGGTGATATGAATGAGGCCGTCATCGGTGCCTGCCCAGATGGTCAGGGGATCCACCGGTGAAGGAGCTACCGTATAGATGACCCCGCGGCGGGGCATTTTCTTTAACGACTCTGTAGCATAGACGCCGACGCTGGCGGGGATATTCCAGGTCTCCCGGCTGAGGTCAGGGCTTATCACCTGCCAGGAGTGGCCGCCATTGGAGGTCTTGAACAGCACATTCCCGGCGTAATATAGTGTATGCGGATCGGTGGGAGAGAATAAAACGGGAGCGGTGCGCAGGGCTCGGTATTTACCGCTGCGGATAGCCTCGGGGGCAATATTCTGGATCTGTCCCGTTCGCTTGTCATAACGGGTGACCTTTCCACCATAAATAATATTGGGATCCAGCGGGTCCGGGGCGACGTAACCATATTCCTCTACGCCGACGGGATGCCATTCACGAAAGGTGATGGCGCCATCATTGCCGCGGGAGGCGATGCCTACGGAGCCGCTTTCCTGCTGACCGCCATAGACATTGTACGGGAAGGCGTTGTCGGTATTGACATGGTAGAACTGTGCCGTGGGCTGATTATACCAGGAAGAAAACGTCTGGCCGCCATTGACGGTGACGATAGCGCCCTGGTCACAGGCGATGAGCAGGATCTGCGGATTGTCCGGATTGATCCACAGGCGATGATAGTCGTCACCACCGGGAGCGCCCCGGTAAGCATTCCATGACATCCCTCCATCCATCGATTTCCAGACGACCACATCGGCCGTGTAGACGATATCTTTGTTCTTCGGGTCGGCCTTTATCTCGGCAAAGTCATCACCCCGGCCCCAGAAACGCTGGTCGCTGTTGAGCTTCTTCCAGGACTCTCCGGCATCATCGCTGCGATAGATGCCGCCATAGGCGCCCGCGTCGACAGTCGCATACAGACGGCTTGGATCGGAAGCGGCCACGCAAAAGCCGATACGGCCCAGGCCCTGTGCCGTCGTGGGCAGCCCCTGGGTCAGGGGACGCCAGGTCGTTCCGCCATCGGTGGATTTGAAAAGACCGCTATTGGGGCCATTCCAGGAGCCGTTCTCCCATGGTCCCTGTCTCCCTGCCCACAGGTCCGCATAAACGATCTGTGGATTGACCGGGTCGATCGTGACCTGAACGGCGCCAGTGTTCTCATCCTTATACAATACCTTTTCCCAGGTCTTCCCGCCATCGGTACTGCGGTAGACGCCTCGTTCGGGATTGGGTCCGTAGGGATGGCCCAGCACTGCCACGAAAACGCGGTTGGGATCTTTCGGGTCGATGGCAAGGCCGCCCATCTGCTGACCGGCTTCGAGTCCAAGATGCGTCCAGGTGCGGCCTGCATCTGTGGACTTAAAGATGCCCTTCCCGACGGAAAGGTCCGGCCGCTGAATGCCTTCACCGCTGGCGACGTAGACGATATTCGGATCGGAAGGCGCAACGGCAACATCCCCGATGGAACCTGTTGACTGTTCATCAAAGATGGGTACCCAGGTACGGCCAAAGTCGGTCGTTTTCCAGACACCGCCATTGTTGACGCCGATGTAAAAAACATTGGGTTGTTGTGGAACGCCGCAGCCGCCGACCGTGCGGCCGCCCCTGTGAGGGCCGATCATCCGCCATCGCAGGTTGCCAAAAAGGGAGGTATCGGGCGACTGACTGAGAGCGGGCCGGGTCAGACCGGCGAAAACCAGCAGCGGGATCGCTGTTCGCAGGCAAAGAAGCAGTTTTTTCATGTGTTGGTAGTTATAAGCCTTTAAGCGGGCAAAAATTACGACATAACAATGGGCTGGTCGAAACCGTCCATCAAAGATTTTCGTTCGGTGAACAGTAATGCAACGTTTGACGAGGTATTCCTGTCAGAATTCCAAACAAATCCCATGAAGTGTCTGACTGCTCTACCCATTCTGCTGATCATGCTGGCGTCCTGCCACAAGACAAACCAGGCAATAGAAAGCGGCCTCATCCAACAGTGGAAGCTGAGTGAATGGGACGTGTCCGGCCCCGGGACCGCACGTTTCTACCCCCAGGCTGACACTTCGATCATCCTTAGCCTGAACACCAATGGCAGCTATTCCGTGCAGATCAACGGGCAGTCTTATTCCAACGGCACGTTCAGCATATCAGATACGACATTCGGCGGGATCAGCTACCCCGAAGTTATTTTCAGCCGGTCGCTGCTGCTAAAACCTGGTCTAAGCAGCCTCAGCCAGAACTTTTATTCGATCAGTGGCGGAACCCTTACATTCCGGTCGGCTAATTTTGATCCCGGCTATCAGTATTCTTATATTTTTCAAGCTATTCATCCGTAATTTGGTGCGGCGAAAATGCCTTGTCACTAAATCCCGCACAAATAATGCTTCAATTCTGGCGACATTCTATAGCCGCACTATTGACCGTCATTTTAATGGCGGTTTTCCCCGGGGTCCGGGTGCAAAAGCCATCTGCTAAAACCCCTGTATTCAGGGTCATCGCCTTTTACACGGCAAAGAACGACCTCGCGCACATCAGCTTCGTACATGAGGCCAACCGGTGGTTCCCGGAAATGGCCAAGAAATATCATTTCATCTACGACTCGACGAATGACTGGACGAAGATGACAGAAGATTTTCTTTCCCGGTACCAGGTAGTGCTTTTCCTGGACACCCGGCCTGAGGACTCCGCACAGCGGCTGGCTTTTCAACATTATATGGAACATGGCGGAGGCTGGATGGGGTTTCATTTTGCGGCGTTCGCCCTGACGCCTTCCGGTGTCCCGCAGAACTGGGACTGGTATCACAGGCAATTCATAGGTGCGGGCTCTTATGTGAGCAATACCTGGCGGCCGACGTCAGCTATCCTGGATGTTGAGGACCGGAAGTTCGCGCCGATGCGGCATTTGCCGGCGAAATGGGCTGCCGCCCCCAATGAATGGTACCGGTGGTCGGAAGATCTGCGGAAGAACCCGGATATAAAGATCCTGCTCTCCATCGATTCTGCAAGCTTTCCGCTTGGCACCGGGCCAAAGCAGTCGGAGATCTGGCACAGCGGGTATTACCCTGTCGTATGGACGAACACCAGATACCATATGGTCTATATGAATATGGGGCATAATGACATGGATTATGAACACAAGACCAATAAGGAGCTTTCCTTTACGCTGCAGAATAAGACGGAGGAGCAGCTGATCATCGACTGTTTGTTGTGGTTGGGTAAAAAGACGTTGTAAATCCGGAGACGTCAGCGAGGTGCGCCGGGGGTCAGCGGGCTGAGAGGATCAGCTCAATGAGCCCCTGGTGCCCAAAATGTTTTGCCCAGTCGAGAGCGGTGGACTGATAGGCATTGTCTTTGAGCCGCAGGTCTGGTCGGGCCGAGAGGGCGAGCCGCACCAGTTCCTCATCATTGCGCTCGACCGCAAAATGCAGCAGGGTCTTATCCCATTCGCCATAACGATGATCCACAGACCGCGGGTCTTTTTGCAGCAGCCGGCGGGCGCGATCCTTCCAGCCAATGTCCCAGGCATCCAGCACGGTATAGGCGGCGCCGTTGACGGCCAGCCACTCGGCGGAGAGAGGCTGCCTGCAATGCACTGCCAGCTGCATCAGGGTCAGGCCGTTGCAGAGCGGTTGGTTGAGATAGCCCTGAAAGGTGGAAGTAAGCCTGGTCCTGTTGTCGCCGGAGGGAATGTGCTTCGGAAACCCTGCCAGCGCGGCCTGGTCTCCCCGACCGATGGCTTCAGCCAGCTGTATGTCCTGCGGCGAAGGTGGTCTGGCCAGGAAACGTTCCGTGACCAGCCACCAGGTCCAGCCATCGCCGGTAACGGTGAAGCCCAGCTGCTCATAGGTGCGCTGACCGGCGCCGGTGGAATTCAGTACGGCATACCGGTACCCTTTATCCCGGGCATAGAGACAGGCGGCGAGTGTTACGGCCTTTCCTACGCCTTTATGCCGGGCACGGGGAACGACCCCTACATGATAGATCCCCGCAGCGCCCCATTGCCCTGAGGTGAGGAATACGACGCTATGCCCTACGACCTTACCATGCAGCGTAGCTACAAAGCGAACCCATTGGCCCGGCATGTCGGTAGTGTTTTCTGCGGGGATAATGACATGGGCATAAGGCAGGTTCTTTACGTCGACAAGGGAGGTATCGTTGTCCGCTTTTATGATCAATCCGTTTGGATAAGGATGTTCTGCTCTGACCGTTGTGAGGTCGAGAGCCATCCAACGGGGGCGCCAGCCGGGTTGAAAACCTCTTGCAAGGAGTCTGACGCCAAGGTCGGAAGGACTGGGAGGATCAAGAGACCAGCAGCCTGCTCCCTTAGGCGGATGTTTCAGATAAAAAGACATGAGCTCGTCGAGATTCCGGCCGGCATTTTCATCGGTCAGCCCGGGGAAGGCGACCATAGAAGGACTTTGGGAATTGCCCGAAGTCCAGCTGAGTCCTTCGGCATTCAGCAGGCTGCCGCCAAGGGTAAGCGCTTCCTTTCTGAACAGCTGCTGATGATTAAAGGCAGCAGCCTGTTCAAGCTGGCGGGAATCGGCATCTTGCAGGACCTCAGGGAAAGCCATCCTTATAAAACTAGGTCATCCGGAGAGACCGGCAAAATAAAATAAGGATGAACAGTGCCTGGCCGGAGCCCGGGTGATATCATTTCTGCCTCAGGCCCACCGCAGCGTAGGCATAGATGTCCGTTAATATATAAGAGGGAAGTGAATCGGGTACCGGACCTGCCAGCGCCCTCTTGTCGGTCACGGCGGGATCTGCGATGCGCCGAAGATGATCCATACAATTATTACGGGTAGCCAGGTAAATAAAGGCCTTGATCTTTTCATCACTGGCAAGATCGGCACGACGGCTCCAGCACAAAAAGAAAGCATCGATCGATAGCTGGTATGCGGCCGGCCCATCATTCACCAAAAGTTTTGCGAAACCGAACAGCTCCGGGTAATACTGAAAAAAGAAAACTTTAAATGCCTCCGGAACCCCCTGCTGAAACCAAAGCACGCTGGGATCATCCTCGTCTGTAACTTGCGAGTTCGTCATACTTACAATCATGATTGAGATTTAAGATGGTCTGCTGGTCAGGATGGTCAGGTCTAGTTTAAAAAGTGATTATCCCAGTGCGTATGAGATGATCCGTCTTTAGTATTACCAGTCCAGGGCAAGTAACAGTCCGAGTAGTAATTCTCGATGGCAAGGCCGATGGCTTCGGTTTGACCGGTGGATTCTCTTTCGATGTCCGACCAGATGTCTTTTTTGTTATACACCAGCGCCATGGACTCTTCGGTGCCTTCGGGAAAATGAACGAGAAAGATGACGACAGTATTGATGAGAATAGGTTTGACGACGATAAGGTTCCATTGATCTTCGAAGAAGTACTCCAGTTCAAAGGACTTTTCGAATGGTAGGGACTCCTGGATCGAAGACGCATAAGGAATATTTCTTAACCTGTTGAGTTTTAAGCGAAAACCAGACATAATGATAAATTAAATGAATAAGACGATAATCAATCAAATTAACAAGGACGACAGGTCTTGAGCAGGTCAAAAAACAAGGATTAACAGGATATCTTCTACTTGATCTGAATCAGCATTTGAGAATGCCTGATCATTACAGTAAGCAAATTAATAGCTTTACCAGAAGATCAGGTAGAATTAATTCTACAGGTCGCTTTTTTTTTATCGACGAATTTAGCATTAATGCAACCACAAATACTACTGGCGGATGATCACAGCATGATAAGGAAGGGTCTAAAGCTACTATTACAATTACACCTGGGCTTTACCGAGGTATCGGAAGTGGTCAGCTGTAACGAGCTTATGAAGGAACTGGCAAGGAAGAAATTCACGCACATGGTGCTGGATATCATTCTATCGGATGGCAGCACGCTGGAAATTTTACCGAATATACAAAAATTATATCCTGATCTGCGGATCATGGTATTTTCTATGCAGCCGGCGGAGGTATATGGAAAAGCGCTGCGGCAATATGGCATCGACCATTATCTGCCCAAGACGACACCGGAAGAGGAAACGATCCGGCTCCTGCGCCGGTTCCTCCTGAATGAACAATCGTCAAGGGATGTTGCGGGGATCCGGTACCCCAATAACCCGTTTTCGGCCCTCGCCCCCCGGGAGCTGGAAATCCTGCATTATGTCCTGAAGGGGCTGGGCACAAAGGACATTGCAGAAACGCTCAACGTAAAAATGAATACCGTTTCGACGGTCAAGAACCGCATCTTTGAAAAAACCTTTACGGCAAATCTGAAAGAATTAATAGAATTGGCTACATTGTACAATGTCAATTATTAGGACTACGGGCCTTTTGTTGCTGTTCCTGAGTTGCAGTATTTTTCCGAAGGCCCAGGAGTACTATCATGTTGAATATTTTACCACCGACAACGGGCTTCCCTCCAATGGTATCAAGGGCCTGCAATGGGATGAGCGGACCGGTTTTCTCTGGATCGCAACGGAGGCCGGCATAACCCGTTACAACGGGTCGGATTTTGTGACGTTCAACAGGCTCAACACCCCTGGTTTTTTTTCCGAGCGAATGCTTTTCCTTTTGAAGACAAGGGATGGCAGACTTTATACTTCGGATGAGGTAGGTAATCTCTTTCTTATCCTGCAAAATAAGCCCCAGTATACTGGCCAGGTCAAGGTCGATACCCGTTCGTCCACCTTCAGGCTGGTGGGGCTGATCGCTTCGGGACGGTTATTCAGGCAGTCTTCGCTTCAGCCGCCCCCCGTGTTTGGTTTCAACTTCCTGTCCGAGACCCTGCTTCCGCTGAGCGAAAGACGGCTGCTGATGGAGCAGCACGATACCTTGTTCGATTATCGGCTGGGCAGGCCGATCCCTTCTTTTATCACCGCGGTCGAGCGGGGTTCAAAAGTCTTTTACCTGAGAGATTCCTTATTTGTCTTTAATCCACGTACCGGGTTTTACCGGACAGATCCGGATTTTCCAGCCAAGATACCTGTTGCGCTGACGGGGGATGGTCTGAACCTGTCAAGGGACGCCGGAGCGTCAGCCGGCCTCTCCAAAGCCCAGCTTATCTGGGACAATAGCATGAAAAACCCGATCCTTGTGGACGGGGCACGCGTATGGACACTGGATTATCAGCAAGGCAGGCTTGTAGCAAGGCTGATCTGTGATGCATTGCCGCAGGGTGCGCTGTTGAACTTTGCCAGGTACGATGAAAAAAGCAGCATGCTGTTCCTGGGCACCGTTTCAAAGGGCATTATCATAATCCGGAAAAATGCGGTCCGGCCCGTAAAAAAGATCGCGACCCAGGCGAATGCCGATGCCCCCACAGCCTATTACAGCCAGGTGGCCCTGCCGGGAAGCGCCGTCCTCACCAATAACGGGGATGTCCTTGGAAGTCGCGTACCCTCCCCTGGGCTTTTGCCCATCCATGGCCGTTTCAACAATTTTGTTCTGACTACCCCGGATAGCATGCTATGGTATAGCTGGCTGGACACGATCTACTCTTATTCCTATAAGACCCGGCGGACCACCAAACTGCCAGCCGGTGAAGGGTCCATCACGGATGGGTTCGTCCTGTCTGAAGGTAATCTTTATGTAGCCAATGCCATCGGGATCGGACCGCTTCAAAACAACCATATCGACTATCAGTACCGGTATCCCAAACCGGATATCAACAGCAACGTGCCTTTTTCCATGGTGGAAATAAGTCCGGGGCTTATTGCTATTGCCACCTGCAACGGGCTGTTCCGCTATAATATCCTGAATCATGCGATGGATACCCTGTGGCGAATGCCGGGCATTTGTGTCAGGAGCCTGTGGAAATACAAGGGATACTTGTTCATCGGCACTTACGGAAAGGGGATCTTCCTGTATAAGAACGGAGAGATCAGGTCTATTCCCGGGGATAAGAACAATTATCTGCAATACGCCCATTGTTTTGTCCCGGACAAACGGGGTTTCTGCTGGATCAGTACCAACAAAGGCGTTTTCAGGGCAAGACCGGAAGACCTGACGGAGGCCTTCGATGGCAGCCGCAGGGATATCTATTATCACTATTACGGGCGGTCTGACGGAATGGATATGACCGAGCTGAATGGAGGCTGTACGCCCTGTGCGCTGCCCCTCAATGATACGACGCTGTCCTTCCCTTCGATGGATGGGCTGGTATGGGTAAACCCCTCCCGCCCTGTTACCGGATTACCGGGGGGAGCGATCTATATCGACGAATTCATGGCGGACAGCCAGCTGGTGAACAGTACTTCGCTGATCAGGTCCCAGCTGCCAGCAGGTACACGGGAGTTGACATTCTCCCTGGGTTTTCCGGCATGGGTGAGCAAGGAGAACCTCTATATCGAATATAAGCTGGAGCCGTATTCAGACAGCTGGCATCTGGTGGACATTCAGAACAACCCCCAATTACATTTCAGCAATCTGCCTTCGGGGAATTACCAGCTGGAGATCCGCAAGCCCAATGGCTTTGGCAATAACTACAGCCAGACGGTCTGCAACTTTTACATCACTCCTCGGTGGTGGCAGCGTCCCTGGAGCTGGATCCTGTGCCTTATTATCCTGACGGCGTCGGTCGGCGGGATCGTACGCTGGCGGACCCGCCGCCTTGAGATCCGGCAGGACAAGCTGGAAAGGCAGATTGCCGAAAAAACCCGCGAATTACAGTCCAAGAACGAGGAGCTGGAGAGAACAGACCAGATCAAGACGAGGCTGATCTCCATTATCAGTCATGACCTGGTGACCCCGCTGCGATTCCTCCACCTGACGGGTAAGAACCTGATCGAAAGAAAACATGGACTGACGGAAGAGCTGCAGCAGGAGGTCATCGCAGAGATGGCTACCACTTCCAAAGAGCTGGAGCTGCTGTCCACCAATATTCTCAACTGGATCAAATATCGCAATGAGGACCGGCGACTGGCGAAGGAAAGTTTCAATCTGCACGAGATGGTTGCTCAGTTATTCGCCATTTTCCAGGCAATGGCCCGTCAGAAAGAGGTACAGCTTCTCAATGCCGTGGACGAAGAGCTGGCGCTGTTCCAATTTATAGAGCCGGTGAAGATCGTGCTGTATAACCTTATCCTGAATGGAATCAATTTTACGCCGGAAGGTTTTGGCTTTATCCGGGTGAGCTGTACCCGCCGCGGGGATGGGATGGCCCTGCTGATCGAGGATACCGGCGTTGGAATGACCCAGGAACAGATCAATAATATCATGGCGGATCATTTCATTATCTCTTCTGCGAATGTAGATAACAGGAAAGGGAACGGGCTGGGCTACCTGATCATCAAGGATCTGCTGAAGATCCTGCGGGGCAGCCTGGTCATTCAGAGCGAGAAGGGAGCGGGAACAAGGGTGACGGTCTGGGTGCCATTATGAGTTTTGGGCAGCGGCTCCGTGGCCTGCTTCAAAAAAAAGAAGCTGACCTTTCGATCAGCCTCCGGGAAGCAAACTTTGCGACAGTTGCTATGCATTATCTTCACAATAACGTATACAGGAGCAGGGCTGCCGCTGCGATGCCAATTAAAAAACAGATCAGAAGCGCCAGTCCGCCTACGAAAGATATCGCTTTTGAACGGGTTTTCGCAGTCATCATGATCTGAATTTTTTGTTAAGCATCAGCCATTAATAACCGGCGAATTATCAAGGTATTGTTGTGTCGGGTGATAAATGAACAGACAGGATCCGTTCTTTACGGCCCGGATGATCCGGCTGCTCATAGCGGAAGGCAGGGCCGGACAGCCCAGGCTGGTACCCAGGGTACCAAAGTTCTCCATGTATTTATCGCCGACATAGGTTGATCCGTGCAGAACGATCTTTCTTTTCAGCGCCAGATCGTTGTATCCGCTGTCTACTCCATTAAGACGCAGCGAAAGACCATTACGGCCATAATAGATCCTGTCTGTCACATAAAATCCAAGGCTGCTTTTAAAGGACTCCGGTTCGTTGGAGAAAGAAGTGGCGTATTCTTCGCCGGAATTCTGTCCATGGGCCACATAAGTACGATAAAGCAGCTTGCGATGCTGTACGTCGATGACATACATCCGTTTGCTACAGCAGGACTGGCTGAAATCACAAATAGAAAGGACCGTTCTTTTATGAATAAGGCCCTTTTTCAGCAGGTTGTGATATCCCCGCCAGGCGTATTCGAATGCTTTTTCGTCAAGACCCTGGTTTACCAGTTTCATGTTGCTGTAGATGGTCACAGCCTGGCTGATCACCATCCGGAGCTCCGCTGCCTTTGCTGCTGTGCCGGAAGCGACACCGTTATCGAATGCTTCTTTTTCTCCGGGGGCTGATACGTTTGCCGGGGCTTTCGCTATTAAAGGAGTTTCCGTGGTTGCTGGAGTCAGCATAGTTGCTGGAGTCAGCGTGGTTGCGGTTGCGGCGACCGGCAGAGTTGCGGATACCTTACTGGTTTCCAGTGGGGCTGCCGGAGCGGACGTTGTCACTGCGGCCTTTTCCTCTGCATTATACGCCGGAACAACGGTGAGTGACGGGTGTTCAATAAATTTTACGATGACTGCCGAAGAGTAAAAGGGCAGCAACGTCTCTTTGGTTTTTAGCCGGCTGTCTCCATCGTGTTTTGCACGGCCCGTGATCATGGCTGGAGCCGTCAAAACCATGGATGATAGGGTAACCTTAAATACAAGGTTAGTAAGTACGCGCATGGGATTTGGATTTTAGCATTGGTTATAGGATTTGGGTTACGGTTGGTCATCATTCCTTTCGAATCGCGAAATTGCTTTTTTCGATAAGGAGCGAATCCCGGTAAAGCTCATATTTAAACTGCCCGGCGTGTTCGAAATTGTATCGCTCCACGATAAGCAGGGGGTCCCTGATCTGACGGATCTCGAACAGTAAAGCATTCCTTTCGTCGAAGAAACGGATCTTATACCGGCCGGAAGCCGTCTGGGGAACCGTTATGACCAGGTCGCCATTAGCAGCCCTGCGGACATAACCGGAAGCGTCATGTTCCTGGACGGTATCCCTATCATATAACGCATAACTCCGCGAATTATGAGGCGGGGAAAAGGTTGATTGAAAACTTTTTTGGGATGGGCTGATGGCCAGCCCACGGAAGGCCATGAGTAGAATGGCAATACTGAGAAAAGGGATCTTTCCCAGGCGGGGATCAGGGTACGGCATTATCATGCATGTAAAAAAAATAAAATATCAGGCAATTCGATGCCCGAAATTTTAAATAAGATAACGCAATAGGACAACCAAGGCACTCAGTCGGAGCCGGTAGCCCGGTCCTTCCGGACCCTGCTGGTGCGTTCGGTAGTCTTTGGAGGAGGCTCCTCGTTCTTATTCTTTATCATCGCGATGACCGGACTGGTCTCCTCTTTTACTTTGGATTCCAATTCACAATAATCACGCTGTGTGCTAAGCACTTCGGCGTGCGCCTGGATCATTTCCCGTTCGAGCTCTGCGATACGCCGATCCTTTTTCGCAAGCTGGCGGCTTCTTCCCATAAATCCAACCAGGCTTGACCCAAGCATCATCAACAGCAGGATGTATATATCGATCGTAATGTCGAATGTCGGCATAAGAAGATCATTAAATTAATCGAATTAGTTAATCAAATAAAATAAGGGATCTGATTATGCGTTTCTACATCGAAGGGAATAAACTGTAGAATAACAAAGGCAAGCTTTGCCTGAAGGGTAAAGTTTATTCATGGATACTGATTTTTGTTCCTATAAAAGTACCCTGCCCTTCCACCGGTCTTTACTCATCATAACAAAAAGACTAGCGACATCAGACAAAGGCCTTCACTCCTAAGTCGTTGCAACAATAAACAGGATGTCCTTTTTCCACCGCGGGGGCCAATAGCTTTTTTTTATTATATTTACGCCCAAGGTTAAGGCATGATAAACAAAGTCTTTTTGATTTTTATTATCCTTTCTTTGTCTGTAACACCTGCCCTGACTCAGTCCGACTCTTCCCACGGTTACTCTGTTCAGCATTTTACCGACGAAAACGGATTGCCCCAGAACAGCATCAACGACATGCTGTTCGACAACGACGGCTATCTGTGGCTGGCCTCCCAGGTGGGCCTGGTGCGTTTCAACGGCAGTTCCTTCAGGCTCTACTATCCGAATGACAAGCCGATCATGGAATCCAATGTCCGTTATCTTGGGAAGGATCATCGGGGAGCCTTTTATTTTCAGACTGACGATCACAATCTTTACTCGTATCCCGGCAATAACGGCCAGTTCATGAGCCCGGTGATAACTCCTACAGAAGCCCTCAAAAGGCCTTTCCTGCTGAATGCACGCAAACAGCTTTACGATTTCTCGGTGTTTCTGAACCGCACCAATGATGAAGCAGAAGCCAGTCGGCGCAAACAGATCTTTCTTTACCTCTCCCAGCACCCGCGGAATTTTTACGCTGCAGATTCGGCAAATCTCTACCTTATATATTCGGACAGCCTTTATTATTATGACAGCCATGGGTTGACTGCGCTGTCTGCCCTGCCGGGAAATAGCTGGTTATATCTGCTGCAGGATAGGAAGTTCTATGTCCTGAAGGAGGATTCGGTGATGGCGGTCTATTCCAACGGCCACAGGACAGCGGGAAATTCGCTGATAGAAGGCGATCTCCGGCTGGACCGGGCAGCGATCCAAAAAGGCGGCGGGAAATACCGTTTGTATTCCTGTAGCAAGACCACGCATCTTCTGGCGGGCCAGCGTCTTTACCTGCTGAGCCCAGCTGCCAACGGGAAGGTGACGGGTAAATTCCTGATCAACCTGGATTTCATCCCCAATATCTCCGCGGTGGAATACAATTCCGGGCTCGACCTGCTGCTGGTGGCTACACATACTGAAGGCTTTTATTTTCTTCGAAAGAATCGCTTTCATCGGGATGGCTGGCCGGCTCCACTGCAACAGAAGATATCCCGGCATCTCTTTGGACCGATGGCCGTCAACCGGGGGCGGGAAATACTGACAGACAAATTCATTTTTACACCCGGGGGAAAGCTGATCCCGATAAAAGATACTGCGCCTATCTGGCAGCGCTGCCTCCACATCGACAGGAAAGACCAGGTATGGGCAGCATTCTACAACCTGCCCCGCAGGCTGGATACTGCCATGAGGCCGATGAGTGTCCTGCCGGCCCTGGATGCCAACATCGTGGATTATGCGGAAGACTCTGTGGGGCATCTTTATTGTCTTACGGAAAGATCGCTGTGGCTGCTGGACACCGACAGTTTCCGGCGGCTTTTTACGATCGACCGCCTTTCGGGAAGAGAGGCCAACGAGTCCTTTATGCCTGTAGGAGGACATCGGCTATGGATTGCCGGCACCAACGGGCTGCTCGAATATGACCTGGAAAAAAAGGAGGCCCGGCGTTTCCCCGAGTTCAGGAACACCCATGTCCGAACGATCCATATCTGTGCCGACGGAAATATCCTGGTCGGTACATATGGTCAGGGATACTCTTATTACTATCATAACCGGTTCTTCCGGATGCCGCTGGACAGGAATGGATTCCTGGTCACCGCTCACTGTTTTCTTGAAGACGGTCACGGTTATATCTGGATCCCCTGCAACAAGGGGCTGTTCAAAGTCCCCAGGGCCGATATGGATGCCTGGTGCGAGGGCAGCAATAACCAGCTATACTACTATTATTATGGACGGCAGGACGGACTGCTGACCAATGAGTTCAACGGAGGTTTCAATTCCAGCGGTGTGATCACTCCTGAGGGTTTTGTAGCCCTGCTGTCCATGAAAGGGATGGTATGTTTTTATACGGATTCCCTCGCTACCGATTTCCCTCATGGCTCTATCGACATGACCCATCTCGAGATCGATGGCGGCTCCGCGGCAAGGACAGACACTATCCGGCTCAAGCCGGGCTACAACAGTATGTCCATAGAGATCTCCTGTCCTTACCTGGGTAATCCAAATAATCTTTACCTGCAATATAATGTGGAGGGGCTTGGCGATGAGTGGGCGCCCATTCCCGGGGACGGGGTCCTTGTGCTCAATCGGCTCGCTGCCGGAAAATACAAGCTGCGGGTCCGTAAGGTCAATGGATTTGGGAAAAACAACTACCAATACCGGGAGTGGACCTTTATCGTACCGCCTTATTTTTACCGGACTACCTGGTTTATCCTGCTGCTGGTCCTTGGAGTGCTGATCATGTTGTTCTTCCTGGTCCAGCTGCGGCTGAAGCTGGTGGAAAAGAAAAAAGAGATCCGGGTAAAAGCGGATGAGCTGCTGAAAACGAACAGGCAGCGGGAAAAACTGATCTCGCTGGTCATCCATGATCTCCGGTCGCCGCTGCGATTCCTGACCCTGCTGGCGGGAGACCTGCATGACAACCAGACAAGTTTGTCTCTATCCGAAATAAAGGACCGCACTTACTGGGTAAAAAAAGGAGCCCAGGACATTTATAATTTCTCGGAGGATTTCCTGTTATGGGTTACCAGCCAGTCCGATAATTTCAGGATCACGAGGCGACTGGTACCGCTGAAGCCCATATTACAGGAGATATATGACTTCTTCCAGGAACAGGTTCTGCAGAAAGGAAACAGGATCTCATATGCCGCGGCGGATGACCAGATGATCTATTCCGATCCGCATGTATTGATCACTATCATCCGCAACCTGGTCGACAACGCCAACAAGTATACTGACCAGGGAAATATCCATATTACAGCCGGCCTGGATGAACAGGGCATCCTTATAACGGTTGCCGATACCGGCCGGGGAATGAGCCCGCAGCAGGTAGCGGCTTTTCTTGGCGACGACAATATGGATAATGTAAAGAGCGGCAGCCAGCTTGGTCATAAATTCATTCTCGACCTGACGCAACGGCTCGACGGTACGCTCACGATGGAGAGTACGAAGGAGAAAGGCACAAAAGTCTTTTTGCGGCTCCCGGCCTAAACCATATTATCCATCTGTTTTTTGTACTTACCCGGAGTTATCTGGTAGACCTTTTTGAAGGCAAGGATATAGTTGCTGATGCTGGAATACCCTATCTCATAGGCTATCTGGCTGATGGATTTGGCATTGTCCGCGATCATCTCCTTGGATCTTTCAATCCTTTTGTTCCGGATGTATTCCGAAATGGTCATACCATGAATAGACTTGAACAGAAAGTTCAGCCGATGATAGCTGGTATAGGTCTTCTTCAGGATGCTGTCTACCGTAAAGGTATCGGAGCAATAATACTCAGAGATATAGGACTCTACCTCCCGGATAAGCGTGAGGTCGTCCTCGTTCTCGATGTCGGAAGAGGGATTGACCCCAAGGAGGCTGCGATGACGATTGCACAAAAAATATTCCAGCAGGGACAACAGATCGTTCTGAATGCTCAGCAGGTCCTGCTGGTTGTCCTGCATCAGGTTAAGAGCAGCAGAAAAAAGGGACATCTGTCGGCGCCCAAGCCGGCAGGTAATGATATTCCCGTCCTGTTCCAGGGTCTGCCCGATCTTCTGGAATTGAACATTATCCCGCAGGAAAAGACTGGTCCAGGCGGCGGGGATGTACAGCACCAGTGCCGAGAAAAGAATGGGGGCGGAAGACCGGTAAAGCAGGGGCTGGCTAGCTAATGACAATAGTCCGAGACCGGGACTTGCCGGCTGTTCTTCGTTTTGGGGACGTCCTGCAGGTCGAACATGGAGGTCTCCTTTGTGGTTGATAAAAGTAAGCACGAGTCCGTTGGGGTCAAAGATCGGTTGAGCCAGGTCCAGTCCATCGACCGAGACCTTTATGGCAGCCGCCTGCAGGCCTACGGGTAGCTGCAATTGTTGCCAATGCAATGCCCTGGCGGACTGGACAGGATGTTGGGATTTCATAGTCATATTTCTGGGTTAGAGTTAAGGGCAAATTCAGGGCGGCTATCAATGAGGGTTCAGGTAATGCCAGGGGGAAAAACCATACTCCTTTTTAAAAGCCAGGGTAAAATGTGACGGGTTGGAATAACCGATCTCCGTGGCTACGACCTTCACCGGTACCTTGTTGTCGAGCAGCTTGCGGGCATGCTCTAATTTATTCTTCTGGTAGTAGCCAAACAGCGTTTCGCCGTAATATTTTTTGAATTTGGTTTTGAGGCTGGTTGGACTCATAGCCGAAATACGGGATAATTTTTCGATGCCCGGGAATTCCTTTTTATAATGCAGACAAAGATGCTGCTCTACCTTTGAAAGGCTGTGGGTATCCTGGATGCTGAGCGAATTCCCGTCCTGGCTGAGCTTGTTCATCACAAAGAACTGCTGAAGGAGATATTCGATCAGGATAGAGATATTACGAATGGTGAACAGTTCCCGGAATGGATGCTGGATGATCTCTGCCATGAAATCATTCAGCAGAAG
Organism: Puia sp.; assembly: GCA_035492595.1. Classification (GTDB taxonomy): domain Bacteria; phylum Bacteroidota; class Bacteroidia; order Chitinophagales; family Chitinophagaceae; genus Puia. The sequence goes on along the minus strand of DATJJA010000050.1, from coordinate 46,902 downwards.
GCGATATTTAAATGTAATGGGCCAGGTAAGCGTAGCCTCGTTACCGGTAGACTGCAGGATGGTGCTGATCGTTCCGGCGTCGAAGTCATGGATCAGCTGTTCGAGGCTTTCCCGCTTGACGCGTACGATGAGCGAACGGATGATCCTGTCTTTGGGATAGGTCACTGTCCTGCCCTTAATGACATCAGTTATAGATACGGTGGAATGTACCGGCCGGGAAGTCTCGGCAGATTGCGATAATACCAGTTCACTATCCGCTTTACCAGGGACATCGATCTCGTCGAAACATAAAAGATATGAAGACGCGCCGCCGGAAGGTTTAAAATGAAATGTCAGATCTTCTGTTAACTGGGATAGATTCACAGCCAGCACTTCGATCCCGGAAGCAATGCCTGCCACCGTGATAAAGCCTTTCCCCGTTTTTCCCGAAAAATAGAGCACCGAATCTGATACAATACAACTTTTGTCTTCTGCAAGCACCTCAAAACATTTCAGAAAAGGCTCTGAATTTTCGAGAGATACATAGCTCATTGAAATTAAATTTATTCCTATCAATAAGAACTTATACAGGCCACTAATCTCTATATAAGCTGTTTGGTTTCGCTTGACTGACGTACTGCCTCAGAATCGGCGACAAGTTATTAATTAGCCTCGCCTGTAAGTATAGTACAAAAACGAATTTAGTGTAGTTTTTTCACTAAGTCAATATCCACAAAAACACTTACTCCGCCTGTTGGCGGTCCGCAGGACTGTCTTTTCTCGACGGCGAAATCAACAATAAGGTTATCCAAATGGTCGTTTTTGTAAAATATTTACCATCGTAATCCACACCTATGTCTAAAATCCATACCGAATATGAACAATTCTTCCCGAAAGGGCGGGTTTGATGTCGACATCCGCTCCTTGCTGAAACACCAGCACAAACGAGTCTATTCTGTCTGCAGGCTTTTCGCCCACAATTACAAAGAACACCAGGATCTCTTTACAAATATTATAGCTGCGGCTTCCCAGAATATCCGGGCACGCCAGGAGAGCAGCGATAAGCAGACCCTGATCATGCGGGCCTGTATCAATATGGCGGCCCTGCATTCCATTACCATGGATCTGCAGCCGGTTACTGAACGGCCCCTGCAGTTCAAGTCTCCCGACTATCAACGGTCGATGACAAAATTCCGGGAATCTATCGGGGATGCTTCCGACTATGAGAAGTTTCGTCTTTTCCTTGAATTCGAGGGTATGCCTGCCGAAGAATTGACCCATTTGACCGGCCTGTCTCTACCAAGGGCGGCGACGAGTAAAAAGAAAGAAAAAGGGATCGGAATACCCACGGCGCGAAAGACCTTTAATTTCATCCCCTACTTAAAGGAAAAACTGGTATGGAGCTAAAGAAGTTTCAGCAGTATTGGGATGGCTTTCCTGAAATGTCTATGGAAGAGCGACCAGTATTATCGTCCGACCTGGAAAAGATCGTCGTAAAGAACCCTTTGTCCGATGCCTTTTATCTGCGAAAGAAATTACTGGCGCGGGTCATTGTCGTTTCGGTCCTGTGGCTGATCAATGTCTGGCAGCTACGTAACCAATGGAAAACCGACGGGCCCGATCTGTACCAGACGGTAGCCTTGTTCGGCCTGCTCACCTATACGATCTATTTCCATATCCGGCTGTTGTTGTTCGCCGACTACCCCACTCTGCTGGCACTGCCCCTGATCAGCTTTCTGAACAAGCTGGAAACGGTATTGGATAAATATATACTTTCTTTTAAATTTATCAGCGGCCTGGCGGGATTCTATCTGTTGGCCGGTATAGAATTGCTCCTTTCCGGATGGAGCAAGCGCGCATACGAATCACTTAGTCATAATGACTGGTATAAGTGGCTGATATTGATTTTTATATCTGTTTCTGTCGACATCCTGCTGATGCATACCATCATTCCGGGATATCGAAAATTATTGATCACTGTTCACCAATACAAGGAAGGTATTCAGGCAAAAGCACAAAATAAATAAAGACCTAAACCCGTAATCCCAATATAATTATTATCATCTATATTTGGTAGGCTGTACGGAGTACAGCCCGCGCACAAGACCCTCAAGGTCGAAGTGCGCAGATATAAGATGTATCACGGTAAAAAATTATATTTTTGTGATTTTTTACCGTAATTCAATACTTCTCCATCAATTCAAGCAAATGCAGAATATCTTAATAGCAGACGATCATTCGATAGTCCGGGCAGGATTGAAACTCCTGATCAATAGCTGTATCCGGGATGTGGTCATCGACGAAGCGGAAGATGGGGAGGCGGTCATAAAAAAGATGAAGTCGGCGTCGTTCGATCTGCTGGTGCTGGACATCAATATGCCGCATACGGAGTCTTTCAGTCTTACCTCTTATCTGCTGAAAGAGTATCCTGGCTTGAAGATCATTATCTTTACGATGAACCAGGAAGTATTTTTTGCCAAACGGTTCCTGAAGATCGGCGCGCACGGTTATCTTAATAAATATTCGAAAGAGTCAGAAATAAAATATGCCATCCAGAAGGTTCTGGGAGGCAAGCGGTATATCAGCGACAACCTCGCCGAGATCTTATCGGGCGAGCTGACCAAAAAACTAAAGGATAATCCCTTTGAGGACCTTTCCGACCGGGAATTCGAGGTCGTGCTGCAGATGCTGAAAGGAAGTTCGGTCTCGGAGATCGCCAATACACTAAGCCTGCATAAATCCACGGTTGGTACGCATAAGACCCGTATACTCGATAAGCTGAAGATCTCCAATACGGTCGAACTGATCAATCTTGCGCGGTTGTACGAGATCATTTAAGCGTTAGGGTGCTGCGGCCTTTTGAGTCGCCGGTTCTCCGAAGCTGCGCTTACAGATCAAAGAATTTCTCCAGCGCGAGTCTTACCCCATCATTATTGTTGGTATCCGTCACATAGTCTGCGGCCTCCTTTATCTCATCGGGCGCATTGCCCATCGCTACGCCCATGCCTGCAAACTGGATCATTTCCCTGTCATTGTAATTGTCGCCCATTGCGATGATCTCCGCAGGGGTCAGTCCCAGGCGCTCGCTGATAAACCGGACGGCGTTGGACTTCGATCCGCTGGTCTCCATCACTTCGAGGTAGGTGGGTTTTGAGGGATAAATATTCAGCTTGCCATTGTAAACTGATCGCAGCTGCGTCTGGATCTTAGCGATGTTCTCCGGTTCACTCATTACCATCATCTTATTGGGGCCGACCTTACGGGCCGACCATTCCCGGACCAGCTCGCCAATAGGGCCGACCCGGACCTTTACGTCCATGATCTTTTGTTCGTGATCGGTCCAGGAATCACTCACTTCCGAATACCATTCGCGTTGAAGATAATAGGCGATGGTAGCGCCAAAGGGCCGGACCTGTTCGGTCACTGCCGCCGTGGTATCCGGGTCGACCATGGCCTGGAAGATAGGCTGTTCCGCCTCTACGATATAGCTGCCGTTGAGGGTTATTATCGGGTAATGTTTTGGCAGGCCGATATGGTCAAAGGTCGGCAGGACGGCGTTGAGCGGCCGGGCAGAGACCAGTATCACCGGGATGCCTTTATTCGTGAGGGTTTGGATCGTTTGTATGGTCTTTTCGCTAATGGAATGATCAGACTTCAGGAGGGTGCCATCCATGTCCAGGAATACAGCTTTATACATGCGGGGGGCGTTAGATTTCAGCGCAATTTAGGGCATAATTCCGAGAATGCGCCCGCACCGCAGGGTTTATACCTGCCCCGCAGGCATTATACCGGGCATCATGCCGGTTGGGCAGCCATCATACCCGTATATATATCTTCTTTTTATCCAGAATTTTACCGATGCTCCAGCAGAAAAGCATATACACCAGCGCAAACAGCAGGGAGCCGAACGGCCCGGGAAAGATGGCCTGGAAGAGAACGCGGTTGATCCATTCGGCGCTGTTCTCGCCATTGCCTGCCGGGATAGTGAACAGGATAACGATAAACAGTTCCGAAAGAAGATATATGAACAGGGGATTCTTACCAAACACTGAAAAGAAAGGGGTCCAGCGTGTCTTTTCCTTCATCTCGATAAAATAGATCAGAAAGGACAGCAGGACCAGGTCGATACCGACGGTCAGCAGGACAAAGGAGCTGGTCCACAGCTTCTTGCTGATGGGGAAAACAAGATTCCAGGCGCAGGCGACGGCTATCAGCGCGGTGCCCCATAAGAGCATTTGCGTAAGCCCTTCATAGGTCTTGCCTTTCCGGCTGACAAAGACACCGGTAAAATAACCTGCGATGACATTGACGACTGCGGGGAAGGTGCTGAGGATTCCTTCAGGATCAAAAGCGACGCCTTCACCATGATACAGGTGATTTTCACCCAACAGCCATATATCGAGGCGATAGCCGGCATTGCCGGTCATGCTATAGGGATCGGCGCCAGGGACGGGCCATAACAAGAGGGCAGCCCAGTAACCAAGGAGCAGGACCCAGGCTATCGTATATACGGTGCGGGGGGATGTGTAATATATGAACAGGGATGCGATGCCATAGCAAAGACCGATGCGTTCCAGTACGCCGAAGATGCGGGTATGTGAAATTGGATTGAATACCCAATGTCCTCCTTCCTGGTGAAAGAAGGGGAACCAATACAGCAGGAAACCCAGTCCGAAAATGATCAGGGTCCTTTTGAAGATCTTTCCAAGGACAGCCCCCTGCCCCATCGTTTCGAATTTCTTCATGGCAAAGCTCATGGCATTGCCGACAGCAAACAGGAAAGAGGGAAAGACAAGGTCTGTCGGCGTAAACCCAAACCAGGCGGCATGGCGCAGCGGCGAATAGGTAAAGGTCTCACTGCCGGGCGTATTGACGATGATCATGAAACAGACGGTCATGCCGCGAAATATGTCCAGGGCAAGGGATCGGGAAGAGGCCGTTGGTTTTGTCATTTGATTGTAGTTCCAGGCAGGGAATTTAGGAGATTTTATTGGAAACGGCAACAAATCGTGTTGATTTACATTATTTCATAGGGTCGTTGAACCACCGCCCGGCAGGTTATTGAATAGTTTTTACCTCCCAGTTCTGTTTGTATTCCTCTTTACTTTCACCCTCCTTATCAATAAGAGAATAATACCGACCATGGTAATAATCCAGTCATAATTTTATATTTTATTCCTCGGCTATACCTTATCGTTGCAAACTACAAAATTGCAGGTAAAACGGATGTATCAAAAATACAATAATGATTCCCCAAACGCCCGTTGGTTACCGTTTGAAATGGCTATGAAATAATCGATTTATTTGCAATATTTACCGTAACTTTTCGTTGTATATAATTGCCTTCCCAAATCCTAAAAACCCTAGTTGCCAATTGAGAATAAGAACTTTACACATAAAGATACTTGCATATTTCCTTATTGCCGGGCTTGGTCTTTCTTCTGTAAAGGCGCAGCTTCCGGGTGCCATCCGCTTCAAGGGAGGCACTTACCGTCCACAAAGGAACTTTGGCCAGATGCGCATGCAACACGACTCTCTGCGTCAGGTTCTATACAAGAGAAAATATTATGTCCTCGTACAATTCGAGAAGCTGCCCGATTCTTTGCAAAAACTGGAAATGGCAGCTCAAGGGCTTCGCCTGTTCGACTATGTGCCTGACCGGGCCTACCTGGCGGAGCTTCCGGACAGCTTTCCGACAACACAGCTGGACAGGTATAAGGTGACCGGCGTTTTCCAGGTGCCAAAGGTTTACAAGATCGCCAGCCGGCTTCAATCAAATCCGGAGGAAGTGCTGCGGGACCATGACCAGGTGATAGCGATCAGCTATTTCGGTTTGTCGGAGGAAGAAGTGAAAGAAGGGATAAGATCGACGGGTGCGGTCATTGTACCGGAGAAGATCCAGCCCCCTCACACGCTGTTCGTCCGGGTCGAAAATGCCGATGGTCTGCAAAAGCTGGCGGCACTGCCGTATGTCAGCTATATCGCTGCCCAGCCTATCCGGCCAAGACAATTGAACTACAACAACAGGGGAGCACATGGCGCAGGCGCGCTGGGAGCCAGTTCAGGCAGGAACCTGCAAGGTGATGGGATAACCGTAGGCGTGGGGGATGATTCTTCGCCATATACGCACGTGGATTTTACCGGGCGGCTGATCGATCGAAATTCCTACACGGTCAATTTACACGGCACTCACACATCGGGTTCAGTCGGGGGCGGCGGCATTTTAAACCAGCGTAACCAGGGTATGGCGCCGCATGCGACCATCGTGAGCCAGTATTTCAGCGACATCCTCACAAATTCCCCGGCCTATTATACCGATTATAACATGCAGCTGACGAGCAATTCCTATACGGACTATGCTTCCGGCTGCATATACGACGGCGAATATGATGCCCTTAGCAGCTATACGGACTACCAGCTGATCTCGAATTTTTATATGATGCACATTTTTGCATCGGGCAATGACGGCTTGAATGCATGCAGTCCTATAGGGCAATTCTCTACGGTGAAATCCGGGTTCCAATCCGCCAAGAATGCAATCTCTGTGGGCAATATCGACAATACCAACACGGGGGGGCCGCTGCTCGATCCTAACTCGAGTTGCGGTCCGGTAAACGACGGGCGGCTAAAGCCGGACATCGTAGCGGGAGGTAATGCCGTTATATCCACCACCCCCTTCAACAATTATGCGCAGGACTGGGGGACGAGCATGGCTTGTCCTGCTGTAGCCGGTACGATGGCCCTGATGACCCAGCGTTACCGTCAGCTAAAAGGTAGTAATCCATATGGAATGCTACTGAAGGCGCTGGCTTGTAATACCGCAAATGATATGGGGAATCCGGGGCCGGATTACCTGTTCGGTTTTGGGGGATTGAACGGCCGGGCGGCAGTGGAGTGCATGGAGAATTCTCAGTATTATATATCCAGTATTGGCAATGGACAGACTTTCAGCCCTACTTTGTCTGTCCCCTCCGGGTTACAGCAGGTTCGTCTGATGTTATACTGGCCTGACTATCCCGCATCGGCATTTTCGTCAACGGCGCTGGTGAATGATCTGGACCTGACGGTGACCGCTTCCGGCACGACCCATCAGCCATTGATCCTTAAATCCGATCCGGCGCATGTCAATGATGTCGCTACAGAAGGCAGAGATAGTATCAACAACATAGAGCAGGTGGTGGTGAATGTTCCTGCGGGCGGCGTATTTCAGATCAACATAACCGGCAAACATGTGCCCGTTGGTCCGCAGCCGTATGTGCTGACCTGGCAGTTCATACAGCCCGGAGTGGTGGTCGAGTTCCCTTCCGGCAATGAGAAGATGCTTCCCGGAGAGCCGCAGATCATTCGTTGGAATGCCTATGGCGGCGATCCGAACACGTTCAAAGTTGAATCCTCACTCGACGGAGGCGGCAGTTGGCAGCTGATCCAGGACAATATCCCTTCAGACATCCGGGAGAGCTGGTGGCAACCAACTATCACCACCAATAAGGGATTGATCCGGGTAAGCCGCAATAACACATCCTACAGCGCCGTAAGCAAATATCCTTTTACCGTTCTGGAAGCACCTGTCGTTACGGTCAGCAATCCCTGCCAGGGTTATGCGCAGCTGGACTGGCCTGCAGTGGCTTCTGCCGACAGCTTCGACATCATGCAGCTGAAAGGCAGCACCATGCAGAAGGTTGGGAATACTACCGGGAACACCTATCTGCTGAAGGGGCTTAACCCCGATAGCACCTATTGGCTGGCGGTAAGGTCGGTCTATAAGGATACTACGGGCAGGCGATCCATTGCCGTCAGTATACAGCCTTCCGGCGGAGCATGCGCCCTTTCGGCAATGGACAACGACTATACTGTGGATAGTTTAATAGGACTGAGGTCCGGCCGTCTCAATACATCGACCCAGCTGACCAGCAGCACGCCGATCCGGATCGATCTGAAAAACCTGGGGTCGGCTGCCACCGGGACCTCCTTCAATTTATGTTATAGTATTAATTCCGGCACTCCGGTCGTGGAGCCGGCAAGCCTGATCCTGGCCGGGCAAAGCGGCACTATCTATACCTTTACCCATGCAGCAGATCTCTCCGCGCCGGGTGTGGATACGCTGAGAGTATGGGTCGTCTATCCCGGCGATCCCAATGCCGGTAATGATACGCTCACCAAGGTCATCAAACAGCTGAAAAACGATCCGATCACCCTGAATACCTCTTTTACCGAAGATTTTGAAACAGCAGTCCGCGGGGAGTATTTCTCTCCAACGATGGGTTTTACAGGGAACGATCGTTGCGACTTTTTTGCCAGCAACGATAATGGCAGAGCGAGAACACAGGTAAATACGGGCTTTTCCCGGTCCGGAATATCTGCCGTCACGCTCGACCAGACGCATAATGCCCCCGTCACTACAGCCGACAGCCTCATCACGACCTTTAATCTTTCCAATTACGGACCAGGTGACCAGCTGTTCCTTGATTTCTATTATAAGAACCAGGGGAATGACGCCGTACGTACAGCCAATAAGGTCTGGATAAGGGGAAGCGACCATGATGCCTGGATCGAGGCCTACACGCTCGATGTCAGCGCTGCCAATGTGGGGGTCTATCAGCATTCATCGGCCATCGATATTACGGGGTTGTTCAAGGCGGCTTCACCGGCTCAAACGCCCACCAGCAGCTTCCAGGTCAAATTCGGGGAAGAAGGATTTACCTCGGCGAATAATGTCGTGGTAGATATTGGCAGCCCGGATGAAGGTTATACCTTCGATGACATCAACCTGAGCCGCTCGACCAACGACGTAGGTATCGCAGCGATGATCTCGCCGGCGCCCGGCTCTTTTTGTTCGCTGTCCAACATGCAGTCCATCACGTTCAAGGTAAAAAATTATTCCCCAGCTGCCGCCACCAATATCCCTGTGACCTTTTCCATCAATGGGTCCACTTATACGGAGACCATCCCTTCCATCAACGGGAACGACTCGATCAATTATACCTTTACACCGAAGGTCAATTTATCTGCATTCGGATATTATACGTTCACAGGCTGGGTCAACATGACCGGCGACAACTATCGCGCTAACGATACCCTGCAACCGGTGACCATACATACTTCACCCCTGATCTCGACATTCCCATACCTGGAGGGTTTTGAGAGCAGCAATGGGAATTGGTATCAGGAAGGGGTCAACAGCAGCTGGCAATGGGGCACACCAGTCAAAGCCATCATCAACAAGGCGGCAAATGGTACGAAGGCCTGGGTAACCAACCTGACCGGTAATTACAATGATAACGAGCAATCTTACTTATACTCACCCTGTTTTGACCTTAGCGGCCTGGCTCAGCCCGTGTTTTCCTTCAGTCATATCTTCCAGATGGAAGACGGCTGTGACTGCGACTATCATTGGGTGGAATATTCCACAGACGGAGTCAGCTGGACGAAACTGGGCAGCACCGGCAGCGGCGTGAACTGGTACGACAACGCTACCAGACAGGCATGGCAGGCATCAGATCCCAAGTGGCATGTGTCCAGCTATGACGTGCCTGTCAGAGGGTCCAGCGTGAAGTTCCGCATCGTGATGAAAACCGATCCGGCCACCGATTATGAAGGTGTGGGTATCGATGATGTTCACGTATTTGACAAGGCGGCTATTTACAGCGGGTCAAATATTACCAGCGGCCTCAGCCAGACGGTCAGTGGCAGCGGATGGATCGATTTCGAGGTAGCTGGTCACCTGGTGGCTTCGATCAATCCCAACGGCCAGAACCTCGGTCTCACCAATGTGAAGGTATATTTCAATACCGGTACCGTCAGAAATAACGGTACTCAATATTATCTTGACCGGAACATCGTGATCCAGCCGGCCATTCCTCCGGCTGCAGCCGTCGGTGTACGTTATTATTTCCTGGATGCAGAGGCCCAAAACCTGATGAACGCCTCGGGCTGTGCGGGCTGTACGACGATAGCCGACCCTTACCAGGCTGGTGTGACACAGTATAGCAATGCCCCTGCCGAAGAGGACGGGGACCTTGCCAATGATGTCAGCGGCAACTGGCTTTTCCACCTGCCCCACCAGGATGTCAGCATTATTCCATACGATAATGGCTATTATGCGCAGTACCAGGTCAACGGCTTCTCCGAGTTCTGGATCAATAATGGCGGACCATCCAACACTACACCCCTTCCGCTGACCCTGCTTTCCTTTACGGCGGTGAGATCGGGCGATAATGGGCTCCTGCAATGGAGCACGACCAATGACAACGGAGCCAAACGCTTCATCATTCAAAAAAGCAGCGACGGGATATCCTTTACCGACCTGGACTCCGTGTTGGCCACTGCCGACAGCAGTACAACGCACTCCTATCACTATACCGATACCCGTCTGTTACCCGGAGCCAATTATTACCGGCTGAGGATGACAGATGTCGACGGTCGCAGCACCTGGTCTCCGGTGCGGGCCATCGACCGTTCGGGTAATGCTTCGATAAGCATTTACCCCAATCCGGTGGAAGACGGCACCCTGTATATCAATTGCCCGGTCAATTGCCGCCAGCTTCGGCTCACAGATGTGTCCGGGAAGCTTTTGCTAAGAAAGCAGACGCAGGGCTTGAACCAGACGCTTTTTGTCGGTACCATCAGCCGGGGTATTTACCTGCTCATTGTGGACACGGATGCCGGAACGACGGTACAGAAGGTTTTTATTAAATAGAACCTTATATTTGCCCACCCCATCCGCCTTTGGCGGATGGGGTGCAAAAACTATTACCCAATTATTATGAATTTTAATCGAGCGAACAATGTTGTAGGCTGGATCGTTGGATTGATTGCCTGTACTGTCTTTGTGATGACTATGGAGCCTACGGGCAGCTTCTGGGATTGCGGAGAGTTCATCTCCAGCTGTTACAAACTGCAGATCCCCCACCCGCCCGGCGCCCCCCTGTTTATCCTTCTTGGCCGGTTCTTCATCATTCTCTTTGGCGATAACCCCCTGACAGCCGCCCGTGGCGTCAACTTCATGAGCGCCATCGCCAGCGGACTCTCTATCCTTTTCTTATTCTGGACCATCACCCATTTTGCCCGTAAGATCGTGCAGAACGGGAATACAGCCGTAGAGCCGACAAGAAATCAGCTGTTCACTATCCTCAGCGCAGGTGTGGTAGGCGCTCTGGCCTATACTTTCTGCGACTCTTTCTGGTACAGCGCTGTCGAAGGTGAAGTTTATGCCTCTTCCGCCTTCTTCACCGCCCTGGTCTTCTGGGCCATCCTCAAGTGGGAGCACAATGCCGACAAACCCGGCTCCGACAAATGGATCGTCTTTATCTTTTATATGATGGGTCTTTCCATCGGAGTACACTTATTGAACCTGCTGACCATTCCCGCTATCGTGATGGTCTATTATTTCAAACGCTACAAGCCTACCCTCTGGGGGACGATCGCGGCCTTCTTTATCGGCTGTGTGATCACAGGTGTCGTTCAGAAATTCGTTATTCAATATACGATCAAGGGCGCCGGGGCCTTTGACATCTTCTTTGTGAACAATCTGCACCTGCCTTTCTTCTCCGGCTTTGGCGCCTTTTTCGTGCTGCTGACGGCTGTGCTGGTCATCGTGATCCGCTGGGCGGCGATAAACGGCTATTATTACCTGAAGATCGGTCTGTGGTGCGCGGCCTTTATGCTGCTGGGTTATTCCACCTATTTCACCACCCTGATCCGCAGTACGGCCAATCCCGGTGTGGATATGTATAACGTGGACAATCCCGTGAGTCTCGTGGGCTATCTCAGCCGCGACCAGTATGGCGACTGGCCGATCGTGTACGGTCCTGACTTCCAGGACCAACCGCCTTCGGTAGACAAGGGCGAACTCTATGCCATGGGTAAAGACCAGTATGAGGTGGCAGGAAAGGCGGTCGGACAGGACTGGAGCAACACGCCTTCCGCGCATATCTTTCCAAGAATGTGGAATGGCAGCAACGAACGCCAGGAAGTAAATACCTATAAGAAGTTCTCGAACATGGAAGGTGATCAGCCCACCATGGCCGATAATATCAAATACTTCATCAACTATCAGAACAACTGGATGTTCTTCCGGTACTTCATGTGGAATTTTTCCGGCAAGCAGAATGACCTGGAGGGATTCGGCAACTCACGCGATGGTAACTGGATCTCAGGTATCCCCTTTATTGATAATATTAGGCTTGGCGACCAGAGCCGCATGCCGGACAGCATTCATACAAATAACAAGTCTTATAACAGGATGTACCTGCTGCCCTTTATCCTGGGCATCGTCGGACTGGTCTTCCAGTTCACCCGGGGACGCCGGGATTTCTGGGTTACCCTGATCCTCTTCTTCTTTACCGGGGAGGCAATCGTCATTTACCTCAACCAGGCCGGTCTGCAGCCCCGTGAAAGGGACTATGCCTATGCCGGAGCCATGTACGCCTTTGCGATCTGGATCGGACTTGGGGTCATCTGGGTAAAGGAACTACTGGAAAAATATGCCCTGAAGAAACAGGAAGGATTGTCGGGTTATGCAGCCGCAGGGATCTGCTTCCTGGCCGTGCCGGTCCTGATGTGCAGCCAGGAATGGAACGACCACGACAGAAGCAAAAAGACCCTGGCCCGGGATCTGGCGCGCGACTATCTCGAAAGCTGTCCGCCAAATGCCATTCTCTTTTCCTTTGGCGACAACGATACCTATCCTTTATGGTATGCACAGGAAGTAGAAGGCATCCGGCCAGATGTAAGGGTGATGGTGAATACACTGCTGGGCACGGACTGGTATATGAACCAGCTGCGGTATAAGATCAATGAAAGCGCACCGTTCGACGTGCTCTTCACGCCGGAACAGATCATGGGCGACAAACGCAATGTGGCCTATTTTACAGACAAGCTTCCCGGCTATACAGATGCAGCCAGATATTATGATCTCGATTCCGTCCTGACAAACGTGGTCGCCAGCGATGATCAGAAATACAATATGCAGTCCGACAACGGCACTCCGCTGAGTGTCGTACCGACGCATAAGTTTACCGTTCCGGTGGATATCAATACCGTGCGCGGCAATGGCACCGTCCATGAAGGCGACAGTGTCGTCAGCGAGCTCCATATAGAGATGCCTGCTGAAAAACGTTACCTGCTGAAAAATGACCTTGCTATCCTGGGTCTTATCGCCAGGAACAAGTGGAAACGGCCGATCTGTTTCACTTCCCCACAGGACCTGGGCGACCTCGGCCTTTCGAAGTATGTAAGGCTGAGAGGTCTTGCGTACCAGCTGGTACCGGTGGAAGGTGTCAACCCACGCAGCGGTGACAATGTAGACCTTGACGTCGCCTATAAGACGCTCATGGAGAAGTTCACCTATGGAGGCGCGAATCTGCAGGGTGTGTACTTTGATGAAGAGAACCGCAGGCATCTCAACAGCATTAAATATGCCCATGCGCAGGTGGCGGAAAGTCTTGTTGCGGCCGGCCGGAAAGATTCAGCCCGTAAGGTGCTGGAACATTATGACCAGAACGTGCTGGAATCCAATTTCCCATATGGAATGACTTCCAATCAGAACAACCTGCACGACTATTTCTCGTTCCGGTTCCTGAACGTCTGTTATACGGCCGGGGATCTTACCCTCGCCAAGAAGGTCAACGCCTCTCTGAAAAAGGATCTTGTCCAGCAGATGCGATATTACAAGTCGCTGGGAGATAATATGACGGACGAACAGCTGGCGATCAACGCCCAGATGGTAGTACAGGGCAAGGGTGGGAATCTGTCCGACCGGCAGCAGGAGTTCGCCCAGGATATTCTTTCGACCTATCAGCTGTCGATGCAGCTGGCGGAATGGGAGAAGCAGTATGCAAAGGGGACGCCAGCGGCGCCGGCACCGGCAAATGGAGAATTGAAATAAAAAAAAAGACCCGGCTTTGAAGCCGGGTTTTTTTTAACAAGATTAATCGTCTGATAACATATGGTTATTGTACATAACAAATAGTAATGGGCTGGAAAAAAATTATTATTTGTTATAATTTTTTTATATAGCCTTTACCTATTATCTTTGTCCATAATACTGGTAGACAATTAAAAATATGATGTTCAACAGATCTTCTTCCATATCTCGCTTCTCCTCCTGCAGCATGAGCTGTTGTTGTTGCTGTTGATCTTTTCTATCCGCCAAGCCTTCGGCAGAGAATCATTCTTTTCTTTCGAAACAACCACCACCACCGGATCATGAACAATTCAACAACAACCATACAGGAAAGCTCGCATCAATTACTCGACCGAATTAGTGGGTTATCTATCTCAGATACGTTGTCCCTGCTGGCTGACCGGTTCCCGAACCAGGTAACATTCTCGACCAGCTTCAGCATCGAGGACCAGGTCATTGCGCATCATATACTTCATTCCGGGATCCCCGTATCCATCTTTACACTGGACACGGGCAGACTTTTCGCAGAGACCTATTCCGTCTGGAGCGCTACCAATGAGAAATATGCCACACATGTCAAAGCCTACTACCCCGACCGGGACCTGCTGGAAACCTATCTCAATGAAAAGGGTCCCAATGCCTTTTATGAGTCTGTGGCCAACCGGAAGGGGTGTTGTTATATCCGCAAGGTGGAGCCTCTGAAACGGGCATTACAGGGACAGGCTGTATGGGTGACGGGTTTGAGAGCGGAACACTCCCCTGAAAGAAAGGACCATGCGCTGATAGAGTGGGACGACAACAATAAGATCATCAAATACAACCCCCTTCTGCACTGGGATACAGATGCGGTACGGGCATATATCGGCCAGCACGACGTTCCCTACAATCCTCTGCATGATAAAGGATTTGTCAGCATCGGGTGCGCGCCCTGTACGCGGGCAGTCCGCGCAGGGGAGGATTTCCGGGCGGGGAGATGGTGGTGGGAAGATGCCGGTAAAAAGGAATGCGGGCTGCATTCGAATTAAATGGAAAAAACACTATGAGCAAAGAAAATAATTATCATCTGGATTACCTGGACGAGCTGGAATCGGAAGCCATTCATATCCTGCGGGAAGTAGCCGGCCAGTTCGAACGTCCTGCCCTGCTCTTCAGCGGCGGTAAGGATTCCATTACCCTCGTTCACCTCGCATTGAAGGCTTTCCGGCCTGGGAAATTCCCTTTTCCCCTGGTACACATCGACACCGGGCACAACTTCCAGGAGGCCCTGGATTTCCGTGATGCGTTGGCGGCCGGGCTCGGCGAGAAGCTGATCGTACGTAAGGTAGAAGACACGATAAAACAAAGACAGCTGACGGAGCCTGTCGGGAAATTTGCGAGCCGGAATGGGCTGCAGACGTATACACTTCTGGACACGATAGAAGAATTCGGGTTTGATGCCTGTATCGGCGGAGCCAGACGCGACGAAGAAAAGGCCCGGGCCAAGGAGCGGATCTTTTCTGTCCGGGATGAGTTTGGCGGCTGGGACCCCAAACGCCAGCGGCCGGAATTGTGGAGCATCTACAATGGCCGTATCCGGAAGGGAGAGAATGTGCGGGCCTTCCCGATCAGCAACTGGACGGAACTGGACATCTGGAACTATATCCGCAGGGAAAAGATCGATCTGCCTTCCATTTATTTCGCACACGAACGGGAAGTGATAGACTTTGAAGGCCAGTGGGTGGCTGTCTCTCCATTTATCCGTCTGGATGCGGATGATCGCGTCGAAAAAAGACAGGTACGTTACCGGACGGTAGGCGACATGACCTGTACGGCGGCGGTGGAGTCGTCTGCATCGGTGATCGATGATATCATCCGGGAAATCACGGCAACGCGCACCAGCGAACGCGGTGAGACCCGTATCGACGACAAGGTGTCGGAGGCGGCGATGGAGGACAGGAAGAAGAACGGATACTTTTAAAAGTTCTGGCGCCCCGGCGCTGACAAATAATTGACTATGGATTTACTTCGTTTCATAACAGCAGGCAGTGTAGACGATGGGAAGAGTACCCTGATCGGCCGGCTTTTATATGACAGCAAGAGCATACTGGCTGACCAGCTGGCTGCCCTCGAAAAACAAAGCAGGAACAAAGAGGATGGGGAGATCGACCTGGCCCTGCTGACGGATGGCCTGCGCGCGGAACGCGAGCAAGGTATTACCATCGACGTGGCCTATAAATATTTCTCTACGCCCCGGCGCAAATTCATCATCGCCGATGCGCCAGGCCATATCCAGTATACAAGGAACATGGTCACCGGCGCCAGCAATGCGAACCTGATCATTATACTGGTAGATGCGCGCAATGGCGTGGTGGAGCAGACCCGCCGCCATTCGATCATCGCCAGCCTGCTGAATATTCCGCATGTCGTAGTTGCGATCAATAAGATGGACCTCGTGGACTATTCGCAGGACCGCTATAACAATATCGTCATAGACTATGCGGAGCTGGCGCGTACGCTGGGATTGAAGGATGTGACCTACCTGCCGATCAGCGCTCTGAAAGGCGACAATATCGTCGACAGATCTGCAGCGCTTTCCTGGTATGAGGGACTGACCTTACTCGAATTGCTGGAGACGACAGAACTGGACGAGGACGTCGATCTCAAACGCGGCCGGCTGGGCGTGCAATATGTCATTCGCCCGCAGACAGCGGACCTGCACGACTACCGGGGTTATGCCGGGAAGATCAGCAGCGGTATCTACCGCAAGGGAGATACCGTCACCGTATTGCCTGCCGGGCTGACCAGCCGGATAAAAAGCATCGAGACCGGTGGAAAAGAAGTGGAAGAAGCCTTTGCTCCGCAGAGTGTTGTCGTCCAGTTGGAAGACGATATAGACATCAGCCGGGGGGACCTGCTGGTCAATGGCGAGCGGCCACCCAGCGTCGAACAGGAGTTCGATGTATTGCTTTGCTGGATGGACGCCAAGACCCTGGCTCCCGGTAATAAATATTTAGTACAGATGGGCAGCCGGACGGTGCGCGGCATGGTAAAGGAGATCGAGTACAAGCTCGACGTCAATACCCTGGAGAAGCTGCCGGCTCCCGGACAGGTCGGACTCAACGATATTGTGAAGGCCACTATCCGGACCGCCACACCCCTGCCCTTTGACAGATACGCGGACCTGCCGGTAGGCGGCGGCGCTATTTTGATCGATGAAACAAGTTATGTAACAGTGGGCGCCTGCATGGTGCAGTAGCTCTGCCAATGCAGGCATAGGCTGCTGATGACGCAGCAATTATAAAAAATAAACATGCACAGTGTAAAACATATCGGGAAAGTGATCCTTGCAGGAGCAGGGCCGGGCGATCCGGAACTGCTGACCTTAAAGGCGCTGCGCCATCTGCAGCAGGCGGATGTGGTCATCGCCGACCGTTTGGTAAGCCCTGTGATCCTCTCGGAATATACCCGGAAGGATGCCCTGGTCATCCCTGTCGGCAAGCAATGCCGCAGCGGCGCCAGCACACCCCAGACAGCTATCAATGATCTAATGGTAGAACATGCTTTACAGGGAAAAAGGGTCGTGCGGCTCAAAGGCGGAGATATATCCATCTTCTCCAATGTGCTGGACGAGCTGACGACACTGGTAAAGTACAGTATCCCCTATGAACTGGTACCCGGTGTTACAGCCGCGCTGGGGGCTGCCGCATATGCGGGCATCCCGCTGACGGCAAGGGGTTATTCGACGGCGGTTAGGTTCCTCACGGCTTATCGTCAGGACCTCCTGGACACTGCCTATTGGCAGGACCTGGCCCGGACGGAAGATACGCTGGTCTTTTATATGTCCTCCCAGCCGATCGATGAACTTGTCGGGCAGCTGGTGTGTCATGACGTCCCGGAAGATCGCTGGGTGGCCGTGATCGAGCAGGCTACAACCCCGCAGCAATGTATAACCGCATTCCCCGTAAAAGAATACCTGGCGGCGGCGAAAGGACGTGATTATGCCTCTCCTTCCCTGATCGTCATTGGCAGGGTAGCTGCGCTGCATGCGAGCTTTGGCTGGAAAGCGGAGATGGGGAACGGGGAACTTTATTTTCCGCCTGTGGTGGAGCAAATTGTAAAAAAGAAACTGGTATGCTGAATACACCGAAATTGAATTTAATGCAGGAATTGATCGCCGGGTCTTCACGCGAAGAGCTGATCTGGCTGAGCGGTTACCTGGCCGGTGTGGTTGCCGCGCAGGGGCATCCGGCGGCTGCGTCTCAGGCGGGTGCGCAAACGGTCACTGCTGCCACATCCGTGGCGGAATCGGCGGCGCCTGCCATCAATAAGATCACCATTGCCTATGGCACAGAGACCGGCAATTCGAAGAAGCTGGCCAGTGATTTTGCGGCAAAGGCGAAAAAGAAAGGTATCAATGCAAAGCTGGTTGGTCTCGAACAGTATCGTCTCAACGACCTCCTCAAAGAAGAATATTTCTTTACTGTGATCAGCACCCAGGGGGATGGCGAACCGCCGGCCGCCGCAAAGAAATTCTATGACCATATCCATCAGAATGGGCTGAAGCTGGAGAAATTGAAATATGGGGTACTGGCGCTGGGCGACACTGCCTATCCCCTGTTTTGCAAGGCAGGAGAAGATGTTGATCAGCAATTGCAAAAAGCGGGCGGACAGCGCATCGTTTCGCTGGAGAAATGTGATACGGATTATGAGTCGCAGGCCACTCACTGGTTTGATCATATTTTACAGCAGCTGAGCACGTCAGCGGCAGGCCATGGGGTTGCGCAGAATGGCTCCGGTCTGGCGATAAGCGGAGGCCCTCTGCCTGCTACGGGTAGTGCGGCAATAACCGTAAAAACAACGGGCAAGAAAGTTTATACGGGTACCGTACTGAACAATATCAATCTGAATGACCGGGGGTCTTCCAAGCAGACCCATCACCTGGAGATCGTGGCGGAAGAAGTCGACTATCAGCCGGGGGATTCGCTCGGGCTGGTGCCGGAGAATCCGGCCCTGGTCGTAGACGCCATCCTTGGCCTTACAGGTGTGGATGCGGACAGGAAGCTGAATGTCCGCCAGGAAGAGCACAGTATCGGTCACCTGCTGAGAAAAAAGCTGAACATCGTTTATTTACCGGAAAGGGTGGTAAAAAAATATGCCACCATCGTGCAGCAGGATATCCCTGAAACAAGGATCGGCCTGCTCGATCTGCTGAAGATCTATCCCGTTCGGGATGCGGCCCAGTTCCATGAAGTAATGGCGATCCTGGAGCCCACGGCGCCAAGACTATACAGCATTTCGTCTTCCCCGGAAGCGCATGGCGGCGAGATCCATCTCACCGTAGCAAAGGACAGGTTCTCCGTCAATGGAGAGATCAAACACGGATTGTGTTCGGACCATTTGTCGCAGCTGACACCGGACCAGACATTTGAATTCTATATTCATAAAAATTCACAGTTCCGTCTGCCGGCGCCGGATAAGGATGTCATCATGATCGGACCTGGAACCGGTATCGCTCCTTTCCGCAGCTTTCTGGCCCAGCGGGACAGTACAGGCGCCAGTGGAAAGAACTGGCTCTTCTTTGGAGACCAGCATTTCACCACGGATTTCCTTTACCAGACGGAGCTGCAGAACTGGCTGCAGACCGGAGTGCTGACAAAACTGAACACCGCCTTTTCAAGAGATCAGGCAGAGAAGGTATATGTTCAGCATAAGATGTTGCGCGAGTCGGCAGAACTGTTCCGCTGGCTGGAAGCAGGAGCCTATGTCTATGTATGCGGAGCAAAAGAACCGATGAGCATCGATGTGGAAATGACGTTGCTGCACATTATTCAGAAAGAGGGAAAGAAACCCCTGGCCCAGGCAGAGGCTTATCTCGATGAATTGAGGGAGTCCGGCCGTTATGTAAAAGACGTATATTAGTAGAGGGACCACAGGTCCCTCGGCCGAAGGCCCATCATTAGCCCTTATGCGTCCCGGGGCTAATTTTGAATAAAAGCCCTGGGACGCATATAAGTTATGAGCGAGAACAAGAATTTATCACCAGTCGAAAAGATCAAGCAAAAGAGCGACGGGCTGCGCGGCACGCTGGAGGAAGGCCTGCAGAACGAGGTGACCGGCGCCATAGCCGATGACGACACCACCCTGGTGAAATTCCACGGTATGTATATGCAGGATGACCGTGACCGGAGGGAAGAGCGGGCGGAAAAAAAGCTGGAAAGGCTTTTTTCCTTTATGATCCGGCTTCGGGTGCCGGGAGGCTTTTTTACCCCCGAACAATGGATCGCCACCCATCATATCGCCGGAGAAAATACAACCGGCGTCATCAAGATCACGACACGTCAGACCATCCAGCTGCATGGCATATTGCGCAACAGGATAAAACCGACCCTCAAGTCCTTTAGCCAGGTACACCTGGACTCTATTGCGGCCTGCGGTGATGTCAACCGGAATGTCACCTGCGCCGCACATCCTTTTGAATCAGAGCTGCACGCCGAAGTGCATGCATACGCAGCCCGTATCAGCAGCCTGCTGCTGCCAAAGACCAGGGCTTTTTATGAGATCTGGCTGGACGAAGAGAAGCTCACCGACAAACAAGATGAGGAAGATCCGCTGTACCAGGACCGCTACCTGCCCCGCAAGTTCAAGATCGGCATCGCCATTCCCCCGAACAATGATATCGATGTATTCACCAATGATCTGGGCCTCATCGCCATCATTGAAAAAGGCAAGCTGAAAGGATTCAATGTCGCTATCGGCGGCGGACTGGGTACGACCCATGGTAATGCGGAAACATACCCGCGGCTGGCCAGCGTCCTTGGATTTGTACCTGCCGACGACGAGAAACTTTTTAAAACTATCTACGAGATCGTCACCATCCAGCGGGATTATGGCAATCGCAGTGACCGTAAGCTGTCCCGGCTGAAATATACCCTCGACAAATACGGCATCGACTGGTATAAAACGGAACTCGCCAAAAGAACGGGTTTTGCTCTCGAAGAAGCCCGGCCCTATGTCTTCACGGACCGAAAAGATCACTATGGCTGGCAGCAGAACCACAAGGGACTCTGGTATTATACCCCCTTTATCGAGAACGGCCGGATCCTCGACGATGAAAAGCTGGCGCTAAAATCTGCGCTGCTGGAGATAGCCCAGACCGGAAAGGCCAACTTCCGGTTTACCGGCAACCAGAACCTGATCATCGCCGACATTCAGAAAAAGGACAAAGCGGCCATACAACAGCTGCTGGAGAAGTACAGGATCATCGAGCATACGGAAACGGCATCGGCTGTCCGGAAGAATGCGATAGCCTGTGTGGCCCTCCCTACCTGCCCGCTGGCGCTGGCAGAAGCGCAGCGTTACCTGCCCGACCTGATAAGTAAGATCGAAACCGTGCTGGCCAAACACGAGCTGACGCAGGAAAACATCATCATCCGGATGACGGGCTGCCCAAATGGCTGCGGAAGGCCCTATGCAGCGGAAATAGGTTTTGTAGGCACCGGACCCGGTCATTATAACCTGCATCTTGGTGGAGACCATGAAGGAACAAGATTGAACAGGATCTATAAGGAGAACCTGGATGAGACCGCTATCTTAAAAGAGCTGGACCTGCTGTTCTGGCTGTATAAAAAGGAACGGATCACCGGCGAAAGCTTTGGGGACTTTGCCCTGCGGCAGAAATATTATAAAGTATAATCATAATGCGCCCCGGATGCGGCCTGTACCGGGGCAAATTTTTCCAATAATAGTCTACTAATATGATAGAATATTATTATTTTGCGGCCGCATCTTTAAATACTCTACTAATAAACTAGACTAATAGCTTATATGAAGCAGCTAACATTCCTACTGACATTATTAGCCGTTCTTGGCGGGACCTCTCTTTTTGCCCAGGACCCCTTTATTATCTCCGGGAAGATACTAGCGGATTCCCTGGGACAACAGCCCCTGGCTTCGGCCTCCATCCGCGTGAAAGGATCGTCGGCGGGCACCACGACAGCAGATGACGGCAGCTTCCACCTCAAGACATCGCAGAAGCTGCCATTGACCCTCGTCGTCAGCTCAATCGGCTTTAAAAGCCAGGAATTTACCGTCAGTTCCGCCTCTACCCAGGGGATCACCATCGCCCTCAACACAAGGAGCGTGCTGGTAGACCAGGTCGTGGTAACGGCCTCCCGTGTGTCGGAAAGCATTCTGCGCAGCCCGGTGACCATTGAAAAGCTGGACCTGCGGGCGATCAAGGAAAGCCCCGCTCCTACTTTCTATGATGCGCTGGAGAATGTAAAAGGTGTTCAGATGACGACGCTGAGCCTGGGTTATAAAGTGCCCAACACCCGCGGCTTTAGCGGCACGACCAACTCGCGGTTCCTGCAAATGGTAGATGGCGTAGACAATATCTCGCCGGGTATCGGGGCCCCGGTAGCTAATGCAGTTGGGCCGACCGAGCTGGACATCGAAAGCGTGGAGCTGATACCCGGTGCGGCCTCAGCCATCTATGGGCTGAACGCCATCAACGGGATCGCGAATCTCAAGACAAAATCCCCTTTTCAATACGAAGGGTTCAGCGTATACCAGAAGGTCGGCGTCAACCATGTCAATGACAAGGACCACAACGCGGCCTTATATTCCGAATCAGCCATCCGCTGGGCGCAGGTGGTAAGCCCGAAGTTTGCTTACAAGATCAATGTGGCGCATTCCGAAGGAACGGACTGGATCGCCAATAACCAGCATGACCAGTATTTCGACGTGGGAAATAAGACGAATGCTTCGGTAGCAGGTTCCAATCCGGCCGCGGATCTTATCAACCGCTATGGCGACGAATACAACAGCGACCTCAAGACCCTGACGCTGGCCGGTAAGAAATATGATGTATCGAGGACAGGTTATCTTGAAAAAGACCTGTCGGACTATGCCGTGAAGAATACCAAGGCCGACGCCTCCCTGCATTACCGGCCTAATGCCACTACGGAGATCTCCTATACCTACCGGATCGGTGTGGTTACCAACAACTACCAGCGCGGCAACCGGGTCAGGCTGGACGGCGAACGCATCCAGCAGCATGCGCTGGATATCAAAACAAGGGACTTTTCGCTCAAGGGTTATTATACGAGCGAGAATACCGGCACCAACTCCTTCAATTTCCGGCCGCTTGCAGAAAATATCGACATGGCCTTTAAGAAATCTCCGCAATGGTGGAATGATTATACAACTGGTTTCAATCAGGCCTACAATGCCGTTGCCATGCCTACGTCCCAGAATGTGGTCGCCTCTCTCGATGCAGCACGCAAGTTCGCGGACAATGGCCGTTATCAACCCGGTACGGCAGCGTTTGACAGCGTCCGCAACAAGATCATCCATACCAACAACTGGGACACTGTCGGCGCCCAGATGCTCCTGAAATCTTCATTCGTGCACCTGGAAGGACAATATGATTTTTCGCACCTGATCCCTTTTGTCCAGATCCTTGCGGGGGCGAACTACCGCGACTATATCGTGACACCGGACGGCAACAACTATGTCAATCCGAAGGCCTATGCTGATCCGAAAGAGACTAATAAGAAATTCGACTATTACACGTATGGCGCCTTTGTCCAGGCTACCAAACAGCTTCTGGAAGAAAAGCTGAAGCTCACCGCGTCATTACGTGCAGACAAAACGGAGTACTTCAGCACGAAGCTGAACCCACGCATAGCGGCCGTATATTCTCCTACGGTACAGCATAATTTCAGGGTCTCGTTCCAGAACGGCTATCGGTTCCCTACCCTCTTCGAAGGTTTCGCCTATGTCAACAATGGCGGAGTCCGCCGGCTTGGCGGGCTGCCGGTGATAGCCCAGCACACACAGGCATTCGAGAATTCCTATATCAATTCTTCGGTGACCGCCTTTAAGAACGCGGTGAATGCCGACCTCAACAATGGCAGCGGCATCAGTCAGGCGGATGCGATCCAGAAGGAAGCGGGTCTGCTGGTACAGAGTACCTACAACTATATCCAGCCTGAGCATATCAATTCCTTTGAAGCAGGTTATAAAGGCGTCCTTTTCGACAACAAGCTCTTCGTGGACATCGATTATTATTTCAGCGCCTACGATCACTTCATCGGTCAGCTGGACATCACCCAGCCAAAGACGGGTACCATCGGCGGTGGAACGAATATCAATACGGCTACCCAGGTCTACACCGGGGCGGTGACGAAGTATAAGATGTGGACCAATTCAAAGAGCGAGGTTACCAACCAGGGCGTGGAACTGGGAGTCAATTATAATTTCTATAAGAAATTCACGATCACCGGTAATGCAAGCTATGCGGCGATAGTAAGCCAGGAATCCACCGATGCGTTCACACCCGCCTTCAATACCCCCAACTGGATCACCAATCTGTCGATAGGCAACCGCGAGATCCTGAAAAACACCGGCTTTAATGTCGGATGGCACTGGCAGAACGCGTTCTACTGGAACAGTCCGCTGGCTGCCGGACGGGTACCGGCCTACAGCACCATCGATGCGCAGGTGAACTATCGGATACCGGAATTGTTTAGTACACTAAAATTGGGGGCTACTAACCTCCTCAATCAAAAATATTACCAGTATCTTGGGGGACCATCGGTCGGAGGCTTCTATTATTTCACGATCGTCTTTGATACTAACACGCATAAAAAGTGACACGCATAAAAAATAATGAGCATATCGAAAAATAGTAATGCAGATATAGAGACGGAAAATAAATTGTTCCCGCTGTTCGTAAAGCTGGAAAGGTTACGGCTATTGCTGGTTGGCGGGGGCAAGGTAGGACTGGAAAAATTACAGGCTGTATTACTGAACTCTCCTGATACGGCAGTCACTATTGTGGCGCCGGAGATCAGCGAGCTGATCAGGGATATGGCAGCAAGTCATCCGGCAGTGGTGCTGCTCGAGCGGCCTTACCGGTCAGCTGACCTGGATAACGCGGATCTTGTCATCGTGGCTGTCAATGACCGGGCCGTCAGCGAGACGATCGCAAGGGAAACAAAGGCAGCGGGTATCCTGGTCAATGTTGCGGATACACCGGATCTCTGCGATTTCTATCTGAGCTCGGTCATCCGGAAAGGGCATCTCAAGATAGCGATCTCCACCAATGGCAAGTCCCCAACCATCGCCAAACGGCTGAAGGAGGAGATCGGGAGCCTGATCCCCGATGAAATGGATGATGTGCTGGAAAATATGCAAACGATCCGAAAAGGGCTGAATGGCGATTTTTCGGAAAAGGTCCGCCAGCTGAATGACCTTACCAAGGTGCTGGTGGCCAAACAGGCCGGTCCGGCGCCGGATCTGCTGGCTAAACCACGGCCGGGGAAATGGCAGCAGATTGTCAAATGGTGTCTGTTTGCTTTTCTCTTTATGATATTGGGACATGGGCTGCTCTCGCTGGTCCCCTTTCATGGCATTATCAAATATGTACAAACGCTGCCCTTTGACCGGAATGAATTTCTGATCATGACCCTGGCCGGCTTTTTAGCCCAGATGGTAGACGGCTCGATGGGTCTGGGATATGGAACTATTTCGACCACTTTTTTGCTGGCCTATGGAGTGAGTCCGGCCATCGTAAGCAGCAGGGTGCATTCGGCACGGGTCTTTTCCAGCGGTGTTTCCGGCTATAGCCATCATCGTTTTGGCAATATCAATAAAAAGCTGTTTCGCGCTATCGTCTGGCCGGGTGTGATCGGGGCCATCCTGGGAGCGGCAATGGCTTATTTCGGTAAGGAGTATTCGCAATGGGTGCGGATCCCGCTGTCGGTATACACGGTCTACCTGGGCTATTATATCGTTCGCAAGGCCTTCAAGAAGCGTGATCCGAAGGACAAGGTCAAAAGGGCTGGCTGGCTGGCTTCCGCCGGCGGATTTATGGATGCCTTTGCCGGTGGCGGCTGGGGCACGCTGGTCACCTCCACGCTGATCTCCAAACGAAGGAATCCCCGCTATGTCATTGGCTCGGTCTGTCTGGCGGAATTCTTTGTCGTATTATCGAGCTCGATCACCTTTTTTATCTTACTGAGAAGTGTCCCGCTGCTGGAAGTGGCGGGCATGATCCTGGGCGGGGTCATCGCCGCGCCGATCGCGGCAAGGCTGGTCGGAAAACTTCCGATCAAGACGATGTTCGTTGCGGTGGGCGGGCTGGTGATCCTCACGAGCTGTTCGACGTTATTTAAGTCTGTCATCGCGGT
Source organism: Puia sp. (assembly GCA_035492595.1). Classification (GTDB taxonomy): domain Bacteria; phylum Bacteroidota; class Bacteroidia; order Chitinophagales; family Chitinophagaceae; genus Puia. The sequence goes on along the minus strand of DATJJA010000050.1, from coordinate 20,847 downwards.
TTGGGATGAGGTGAGCAAGCTCTTGCATCACTAAGAGACGCTGTTGCGCCAGGACCTGCTGCAACGCCCTCATCGAGCCAGCCCCCGCTAAACCACCAGCAGGCTGCAACCGCGGATATCGCTGTTGTCGACACGACCGGATACTTCGAAGCTGCCATCGGGATGGACCCGGCCGACGTCTTCGGTCGCGATAAAGGCGCAGGACCAGATATTGGCCAGGTCGATGACATTGATGATTCCCTCTCCTGCTGTCGTTACATCCAGCGGATCGTCTTCCTTACGAACGAGTATGCTCATCCAGGGCGGGCAGTTGAAAAGCCCGTTTCCCGAGGAATAGGCTTGCGATAACAGCTCCGTCATACCGTATTCAGCATGGATAGTTTTTACGCCCAGGCGCCGGGTCAGATAAACGTGCAGCTCTGCGCGGGTGATCTCTTTGCGGCGTCCCTTCATGCCCCCCGTCTCCATGATCACGGTGTGCTGCAGGTTCATTGCGTATCGTTCTGCAAAATCCAGCAGGGCAAAGGTAACGCCGATGAGCAGGGTCTTTTGGCCCTTGCGTTCGAGATCCGACAGACGCTGGTGCAGCACTTCGTGCTCATACAGGTAGAACCCGCTGTCCGGGTGTCCGCTGGCCTTTACCAGCTCATCGACCATCAGGACCAGCGAAGAGCTGCTCCTTTCGAGATAGGCAGGCAACAAACCGATAATGCACCACTCTCCGACCGGGCCATAGAAGCGCTGGAATGCGGCGGTAAAGCTGCACCGGTAAAGGTCGAGGTCTTTTACTTCATGGCGGCTGGTGACCATGCCGGTAGTGCCGCTGCTCTCGAAGACGGTCTGAGGTATCCACCCACCGGAGCCTGACGGCATCGTTGCGAATTCTTCTGTACGCACCGCATGCGTCTTAAAAAAGCTGACCGGGAGAAAGGGAATGGCCTCCAGCGTCCTTACCGAGTCCGGGTCTACTCCCAGTGTTTGAATATACTGACGATACAGCGCATTTTCGCAGTATTGAAAACGAAACAGTTCCATGGCCCGGGTCAGAAAACCGGTTTCGGGCAGGGAAAACAACTCATTGGTGCCGGAAAGACCGAAAGAAGGTAATATCGAAGCCGAATTGAGGTTCAAAGTCTTGAGACCCCTTGGGATAAATGTTAAAATAATACAAAGGGCGGCAACAAAAGTACCCCCTTTTAAATAAAAAAAGCTAGGTTTGTAGGTATCAAATCAGCATCATGAAGCCTGGTTCTTTCCTGATACCCATAATTGTAGTCACCATTGCCTCCCTGGTCATTTTCAGCTGCAGCAAAAGCAATTCTGGTAGTAAGCCGCAGATCACACTGACTTCAATCGATAAAAATCCTGTGAACCTCAATGACTCCCTGGTCGTCCATTTCAAGTTCAGCAATGGAGGAAAGGTGGAGAACGGATATTTTATCTCGATCCGCAACAGGATCAATGAGACTCCGCCTTCCGATGCTTCCGGCAACGATACCCTTGTCAATCCGATCCCTGACCTGGAAGGGGCTTCGAAGGGTGAGTTCCGCTATGCGCTGGAGACCAACGGTTATCTGAGCGAGTCCACCACTATCCACCAGAACGATACGATCATCATGCAATATTTCGTCCTTTCTGCGAGCGGTGTCAGCAGTGATACGATAACTTCTCCAAAAATCGTAGTTTTGAATCCCTAATCAACCGGATAATGGCACTGTGTTTAGAAAAATAGTCGACTTTTTTGTCTTCAGCAGCCTGTATATTGCTATCTGTGCCGTCGTAATGATCTGGCAGACCAGCCATCTTTTGCTGGGTAGCGCCCCTTCCGGCCGGCTGACTGGTTTTGTTTTCTTTTCAACCATTTGCAGCTATAATTTTCATTGGTGGCTGACCCCAAGGTCAGTAAGCCCGTCCCGCCGGGTGAACTGGACTTCTCGTCACAAAGCCCTGCATTTTATCCTTTACCTCGTGGGTGCTGTAGGGGCTGCTGTCAATTTTTTCTATTTGTGGCGTTTCATCCCTGCCCTGCTCTTCGGCGTGCTGCTGACCTTCCTGTATTCAGCGCCCAAACTCCCACAACGCATGTTTCGCCAGCTACAGAAGATAGCGGTTGGGAAGACCCTATTCCTGGCTTTTGTCTGGGTCTATGTGACAACGGTCCTGCCGATCATCGTAGCAGATGCGCCGTGGAATTTTTCGTTCATAGTCTTTACGGCCGGCCGGTTCTTTCTCATTTATGCCATTTGTGTGATTTTTGACTACCGGGACCGGGAGGATGACAAGGCGCATGGGATCCGAAGCCTCATCACCCTGCTGAATGAACAGGGTATCGACCGGCTGTTTGGAATATCGATAGGATTGTTCTTTTTAAGCAGCCTGGCGCTGTCCTTTTTTCATTACCCGGCGTTGTACATCCTGTTATTGCTGGTACCGGGGATCATTACCGCCTGGCTGTACCGGGAAGCCAAGCGCAACTTTTCGGACGATCTCTATTATATCGTGCTGGACGGATTGATGATGTTTTCCGGGGTGTTGATGCTGATTTTCAGGATTTAGTTACATTTGTTGGCAAATTGGCCGCCGGCCGATCATTAAACAGAATCATTACAATGGCAAAAAGTGCGAAAAGCGAACCGGCCACAGCGGCCTCCGTTCTTACGACAAAGTCCTGGGAATTCTTCAAAACCTACATCAACAACGCCTCCCCTGTCGGCTTTGAAAGCAGCGGGCAAAGACTCTGGCTCGATTACCTGAAACCATATACCGACACACAGTTTACCGATCCTTACGGCACAGCCGTGGGTGTCATTAACCCCGATGCTCCTTTTAAAGTGGTGATCGAAGCACATGCCGACGAGATCAGCTGGTTCGTCAACTATATCACACCGGAAGGGCTGCTTTACCTGAAGCGCAACGGGGGCGTCGACCACCAGATAGCGCCGGGTATGCGGGTCCTTATCCATGGGAAAAAAGGCAAGGTACCGGCTGTATTTGGCTGGCCGGCGATACATACCCGGCTGGGGACCGATGTCAAAGAATCTCAACCGAAGGTTGACAATCTGTTCCTCGACACCGGGGCCAGGACGAAGAAAGAGATCGAAGATCTGGGAGTGCATATCGGCGCGGTCGTCACCTACCAGGACGGTTATGCCGAGCTGGCCTATGATTACCTGATCGGCAGGGCGTTTGACAATCGTGTCGGAGGCTTTATGATCGCAGAGGTCGCCAGGCTTCTGAAAGAAAATAAGAAGAAACTGCCTTATGGCTTGTATATAGTAAATGCGGTACAGGAAGAGGTCGGTCTTCGCGGCGCGGAGATGATCGCCCGTCGGATCAAGCCCAACATTGCAGTCGTCACGGATGTTACCCATGATACTACAACCCCGATGATCAACAAAATGATCGAGGGGGATATTGCCTGTGGCAGGGGGCCTTCGCTGGCCTTCGGTCCGGCCGTACACAATAAGCTGCTGAACATCGTACAGGAGACGGCAGAAAAGCACAAGCTGCCTGTGCAGATGCGCGCGGTATCCCGCAGCACGGGTACGGATACGGATTCCTTTGCCTATGCGAATGACGGATGTCCGTCGGTACTGATCTCCATTCCGCTTCGTTATATGCATACTACCGTCGAGATGCTGCATAAAAGAGATATTGAGCAGACCATACAGCTGATGTATGAAACTTTACTTACTTTAACTCCCAAAACCAATCTGAGTTACCTTTGAGGCCCTGGAAGGGCCTCGTCCGAAGGACAATCATTAGCGCTTTGCCGGAGATGCGCTAATTTTTGGAAAAGCGTATCTCCGGCATATATTAAAAACCAATGACACTATGGTGCGTAATAACTGGACACTGAACGAAATAAAAGATATCTACGATACGCCTTTGCTGGATCTGATCTATCGGGCGGCTACTATTCACCGGCAGAACAACGAGACTGGTGAGGTCCAGGTCTGTACGCTGCTGTCCATCAAGACGGGTGGATGTTCCGAAGACTGTAGCTACTGCCCCCAGGCTGCCCGTTATAATACGGGAGTCAATGTGCAGGCCCTGATGAAAAAAGACGAGGTGCTGGAATATGCGGCAAAGGCAAAGGCAGCCGGCTCGACACGTTTTTGCATGGGAGCTGCCTGGCGTGAGGTCAGGGATAACAAAGATTTCGACCGGGTACTGGATATGGTGAAAGGTGTCAACGAGATGGGAATGGAGGTTTGCTGTACGCTGGGTATGCTCAATGAGGACCAGGCCAAAAAGCTGGCGGATGCAGGTCTTTATGCGTACAATCACAACCTGGATACTTCCAGGGAACATTATAGCGAGATCATTACGACGCGTACCTATGACGATCGCCTGGAGACCCTGGAGAATGTCCGTAAGGCCGGTGTAACGGTCTGTTGCGGCGGGATCATCGGTCTCGGCGAAACGCATGACGATCGTATCAAAATGCTCCATACGCTGTCTACCCTGCCTCAGCATCCGGAAAGCGTTCCGATCAACGCGCTGGTGCGTGTAAAAGGCACACCGCTGGAGAACAATCCTAAAGTTGATGTCTGGGATATGATCCGGATGATCGCCACGGCAAGGATCCTGATGCCGGCTACGATGGTCAGGCTCAGCGCCGGGCGAGCTGAGATGAGCCAGGCTGAGCAGGCCCTGTGTTTCATGGCCGGAGCCAATTCCATTTTTGCGGGTGAGAAACTGCTGACCACGCCCAATCCCTCATTTGAAGAGGACAACCTGATGTTCGAGCTGCTGGGTTTGAAGCCCAGAGTTGCCTTTAAGGATGAGAAGGAATTAGCCGGGGCTAATTAAACAAAATCTGTTTATACATTATTAGAAATTAGAGAGGCCGTTGATACTGTAAAGTGTTAACGGCCTTCTTTGTGTGCCCGGAAAATCTGCCGCGTCGAAAAGATCGGTCCTTGCTGCCGCGGTCCTCTAATTGCGTACATGCCGGCTTACCTCAAAGGCAAGCGAACGCAGATGCCCTACTTCCTCGCAGATATAGGTATTGCCGGCCAATACCTCGTCGATAGCCGCAACCATTTCGGTGCTGGGCGAGTTCTTGGTGACATATCCATTGGCGCCGTTGCGCAGCATCTCGTTGACATAGGAGCGTTCTGCCTGGACGGATACCCCGATGATCTTGATATCGGGAGCAAATTCCCGGATAGTGCGGGTAGCTTCGATACCGTTGACGGGTGTCATATGAATATCCATCAGAATGACGTCAGGTTGTAGCTTCCTCGCGGCTTCAATGGCTTCCTGACCATTGGAACATTGGGCTATGACACTGATCGTGGGAACCTGATTAAGAACCCAACTCCATGCTTCCCGGACATGAAGATGATCGTCGACGATGATTAGTTTGATCATGGAAGGTTTTTTCTGCCTATTCCAAAATTAATGTTTCGGTAATAATAAAAAAGTAAAACAATCAAATCGTCAACCGATTACCCAGTTTCCCCGAAAACAACGGGTAGAGTACTTAGTGCGGGCTAGTTGGTATACCTTATAAGAAAAAATGGAGTAAGCGAATAGTGCAGGGAAGGAACGACAAAGCCCGGCTAACGCCGGCCCCGGAAGCGAAGCGCTCCGGACATAAATGAGAAACGGCGTGGCCGACTTTTATCTGACGGCCCGCCGTTTCTGTCTAACCCTTAAAACAACCAACATGAAAATTTCTATGTTAATTACACCATTTGGGAACAGATGGTTCAAAAAGGGTTGTTAATATGTTAATAGCAGATTATACCAGCGCCAGCTCCAGCACCTGCTGCATCGTCCTGACAAAATTAAATTTAAGGCCCTTTATAAAAGCGGAGTCGATCTCCTGGACGTCTTTCTCATTCTGCCAGCAAAGGATGATCTCCTTTAACCCGGCACGGCGGGCGGCCAGGATCTTTTCTTTTATACCACCTACGGGGAGGACCTGGCCGCGAAGGGTGATCTCGCCGGTCATAGCAAGATAGGGCTTGACGCGACGTCCGGTAAGTGCCGAAGAGATAGCGCTCATCATAGTGACACCGGCGCTTGGGCCGTCTTTGGGCACGGCGCCCTCCGGGACATGCACATGGATCGTCTTTTTATTGAAGATCTCAGGATCGATATCGTATTTCCTGGCATTGGACATGAGATAGGTAAGAGCTGTGGCAGCGCTCTCTTTCATAACGTTCCCCAGGTTACCGGTCAATTTAAGATCGCCCTTGCCATCGCTGAGGCTGGTCTCGATAAAAAGGATATCCCCTCCTACCGGAGTCCAGGCGAGCCCTACAGCCACGCCCGCCATATTGGCGACCTTATACAGGTCGTTGCTATATCGTGATCTGCCAAGGACCTTTTCGACGTCGGTCTGTGTCAGCTGAGCTTTTAACTTCCCCTTTATTGCAAATTCCTTGGCCTGGTAGCGCATGATAGAAGCCAGTTGCCGGTCCAGTTCACGAACGCCGCTTTCCCGGGTATAGTCCTGGATCACTTTCTCAAGCACCTTGTCGCCGATCTTGAAGTTCATTGGCTTCAGGCCATGGGCTTCTTTCTGTTTGGGAACGAGATGCCGCCGGGCTATCTCGACCTTTTCCTCCACTGCATAACCGCTGAGGTCGATGATCTCCAGCCTGTCGCGGAGGGCGAGCGGGATTCCATTGATGTCATTGGCTGTGGCCACGAAGAGGACCTTGCTCAGATCGTATTCCAGCTCGAGGTAATTATCGTAGAACGTATGATTCTGCTCCGGATCGAGCACTTCGAGCAGGGCCGAAGATGGGTCGCCCCGAAAATCGCTGCCTGTCTTGTCGATCTCATCGAGGATCATCACCGGGTTGGAGGATTTGATCTTACGCAGGGACTGAAGGATCCGGCCGGGCATGGCCCCGATATAGGTTTTACGGTGTCCGCGGATCTCGCTTTCGTCATGAAGGCCGCCAAGGCTGATACGGACATATTTCCTGCCGATCGCGCCGGCAATGCTGCGGCCCAGTGAAGTCTTGCCGATTCCGGGAGGGCCGACAAAACAAAGGATGGGACTTTTCATATCCCCTTTCAGCTTCAGTACTGCCAGGTATTCGAGTATCCGTTCCTTCACCTTATCCATCCCATAGTGATCGTGATCGAGGATCTTTTTTGCTTTCTTGAGATCGTATGAATCCGCAGTGAATTCGTCCCAGGGAAGCTCCAGCATCAGGTCGAGATGGTTGTAGACAACGGAATAATCGGGAGTGCTGGGATGCATTCTCTCGAGGCGTTCGATCCCCTTGCGGAAGAGGTCTTTTGCAGCTGCCGGCCATTTTTTGCTCTCCGCCTTCTTCAGCATTTCCTTTACTTCCCGCTCATTGGTGTCGCCCCCCAGCTCGTCCTTGATACTTTTCAGCTGCTGCTGCAGGAAGTATTCCCGCTGCTGTTTGTCCAGCTCGGTCTTGGTCTTGTTGGTGAGCTTGTTCTTTAATTCAGCAAACTGCAATTCCCGCTGTAGCAGCTGCATCAGCAGGTCTGCGCGGGATTTGATATGGTGTATTTCCAGTAGCTGCTGTTTCTCATGCAGCTCGGTATTGAGGTTGCTGGAAATAAAATGTATGAGAAAGGAAGGGTTCTCGATATTTTTCAGGATGATGGATGCTTCCGAAGGAATGTTGGGAGAGAGCTGGATGATCTGTGCGGCCAGGTCTTTTATATTGGAGACATACGCTTCGAAATCCTGTTCTTTTGGCGCCTCTTCTTCCTGTAAAAGGACGACCTGGGCCTTGAAATAGGGATCCTCTGCCGTAACAGCGCCTACTTTAAATCGTCTTTTACCCTGAAGGATAACCGTAGTTCCTCCATCCGGCATCTTGATAAGCTTGATGATACGCGCCACTGTGCCGACGTCTTCCAGGTCGGTAACGGTGGGGTCTTCGATCGTGCTGTCTTTTTGTGCGAGTACTCCGATAAGCTTGTCTGCCTTGTAGGCATCAGTGACAGCCTTGATGCTTTTATCGCGGCCTACCGTAATGGGCAGGACAACGCCGGGAAAAAGTACGGTATTGCGAAGTGGTAGTACTGGGAGCTCTTTGGGTATCTCAATATCGTTCAGGTTCTCGTTATCGGTTTCATTCAAGGGTATGATGGGCATGAAATCCAGATCATCTTCGGCACGCATGAATAAATTCTCTTTCATCAGTGGTTATTCTCTTGTTTAGTATATGATCGCGGTAAGGTCCGGCTGGCAATCGATGACAAAATAGCACCTGTAGAGGAAAAATCCTACTCTTTTACAGATGAAATATATAGGGGTCAAGTTTGGTGCCAGTCCCCAAAAGAACAAAAACCCTCCCGTTTTGACAGGAGGGTTTGTAAAATTACGTCTTTGTGGCTAGAAAATGCGGAAACCTGCATATAGCTGCCAACCCTGGTTCTTCCAGGAGTGGTCATCGGTCACATCATTGATGTTGTTGAGTCCGATGACATAGCGGGCTCCCACCATTATGCTGGCGAGGTTCAGCTGCGCCCCGCCTACCAGGGAAAAGTCCCCTTTCTTAAAGGCGTCCTTTGCATCGGTGGTCAGATGGTGATCCTGGTTCAGCAGGATACCGAACTGAGGTCCGGCCAGGATGCTCAACAGGGGAACGGGCCTGAAGTTTAACAGCACCGGGATCGTCAGGTAGTTCAGTTTACCTTTTACATCCCCGACACCGTTCGGATAAATAGAGCTGAATTCGGTACCGGTACGATAATTTGTCTGATTGAACATTACTTCCGGCTGGATACCCCAGTTGGGAGTAAAGTTGATCTGGGAAAAAGCACCGACATTATATCCGAATTTGTATTCCTGGCTGAAAGACTCGCCGTCCACTTTAAACAGGTTGGCGCCGGCCTTAATACCTAAATGAAATCCCTGGGCTCTTGTGCCTAAGGACGCTATCACCAACAATACGGATAATACGACTGCGTTCCTCTTCATGATGGATTTTTTTAAATGAAAGAATGGATTGCAAGTAGTATTTCAACTTATGTGCCAGTGATTTTAGGGTAAAATTTCTACAGACCTCTATTTCTTGACAGATGCTCTGTGTTTCAGCTTAATGTCTTTGATCTGGTAACCCAGATAAGCCTGAAAGCCGTGTTGACGCCACTGATCCGAGTTATTGATGCCATTGACATCACTCAGGTTGATATAATAGCGCGCACCGATCTTCACTTTTCCAAGGTTCAGCTGACCGCCAAAAACAATGGAGAGATCGCTGTGCGAAAAAATGCCTTTATTTTGATCATCACGCCTGAGCCCCTGTGTCTGATTGACAAGATATCCATATTGCGGCCCCAGTTGGACGGATAATTCGGGCGTAGGTTTAAAAGATACCAGGACCGGCAACGCCAGATAATTATTGATCGCCTGTCCGCCGGTCACTCCAATGCCGGGGTAGATCTGTCCGAACTGATCCGATGTTTTGGTAACGATCTGGTTCCAGAGCAGCTCAGGCTGCAGGGTCCAGTATTTCGAGAAGTTCAGCTCACCATAGATCCCCACGTTGGCGCCGGGTTGCGTTTTGGTATCAAAGGATCTGCCGGTTACTTTAATAAGGTTGATTCCGCCTTTTACCCCCAATTGCAGGGATTCCTGTGCATCAGCATTTGCAGTGGTCAGTGTTACAAGAAGGATGGAAAGGGCGATGGCGCCGGTTCCCCTTCTCAGTGCAGTACGTTGGTTTTTCAGGGAATTGAGCGCGAGAGAGAACTTGTTCATGTAGAATCTCATTGTTGATGCTATTTTTTGAATTACTGGGTGAAAATACATTCGTTTAGTTTATTGGTTTGTTAAATTCCTTAAAGGAGTCGTTAAAATGTTAAACTTTTATACCAATTCGATCACCGTTATTTCCGGGAGTATCCCAAAACGGCCCGGGTAACCGATAAAGCCAAAACCGCGATTGACATATAATTTTTGTTTGCCCTCCTCATAAAGACCGCCCCATTGCCTGTATACAAAGTTGACGGGACTCCATTTAATACCGGGCAGCTCTATCCCCCACTGCATGCCATGTGTATGACCGGCAAGAGCAAGATCGATATCGGGATAATGGGGTCTTACCTCTGCATCCCAGTGACTCGGGTCATGGCTCATCAGTATCTTAATAGGATATTTCTCCGTCCCGGCATATGCCTCGCTCATTTTCCCATATTTCGGGAAACGGGCCTTGGCGCTCCAGTTCTCAATGCCCAGCAGGGCGATCTTATCCCCTCCTTTTTCCAGCACAACATGTTCGTTCATGAGCAGCTTCCAACCCATATTTGCCTGGATCTGTTTGAGAGTATCCAGGTTCGCCGTTTTTAATTCGGTCGTTTCCCACCAGATATAATCCCCATAATCATGGTTACCCAGGACCGAGTAGACACCCATCGGAGCCTTAAGACGGGCAAACAGGGCCTTGTAATCCTTCATTTCCGTGGCGATATTGTTGACCAGGTCACCGGTAAACAGGATAATATCCGGTTTTTCGGCCAGGATCATATCGATCCCCTTGTTGACCGCTGCCGGATCGGCAAAGCTACCAGAATGAATATCAGACAGTTGCACTATTTTAAACCCCTTAAAGCCGGCAGGCAGCTTGTCATATTTAAGCTGGTGCCGGTGGATCTTGTAATTGTATTTGTTGCCAAACCCGTAGATCAGGGAGGAAAAAACGCCGCCGCCAAGTCCGAATCCCAGCCAGGTCAGAAAAGGGCTGCGGGAGACGCCCTTGCCGATTGCCCACTGAATGATCCTCCGCAGATCATCGATAAGCAGGAAGATGGCGGCGACCAGCTTGCCGAGGTATAAGCCGATAATGATGGTAAAGATATAGGAGTAAGTCCGTGGCGCCCGGTGTACCAGGTATGGCAGGAGGAAAAAGGTCAGCAGGGCCAGGATGGAAATAGTCCAATAAATTCCATAAATACATGTTTGCCAGGGATCGGCAAGGCCCACTGAAAGGGCTTTAACACCCTGAAAGATATAGAGATCGAGCAATAAGGCCACCACTAAAAAGATCAACTGGAACTTCCGGCTGCGCATGAAAACACGGGATTTATTTATTTTGGGCCGACGGATACCCTGCGAACCCGGGGCAAAATTGCGGCAAATGTCCGTAATTCAGGAAAGTTCTTAGGATTTCTATTCAAAGAATGTAAATTTGCCATCCTGTCAGGGTGGACGCAGTCCATTATGGTGCATTTTGGCCCGGCTGACCCGAGGATATTCCCGGATGGGAAAAACTTTATTTTGTCATCTTAACGATTGGTGACAATTTTACCGCATAACCGAGCGGAGCGAAGGTTACGAACAAGGAGGAGTGTGGCGAAGCAGCTCCGACGAAGTTCTGATCGAGGGCCGACAAAAAAAATTATGGCAAAAACTATAGGAGTTGCAAATCAAAAGGGCGGAGTAGGTAAAACCACTTCAGCGATAAACCTGGCTGCCAGCTTTGCTGTGCTGGAGTTCAAGACGCTGCTGGTGGACGCCGATCCCCAGGCGAACAGTACTACGGGGGTGGGGTTCGACCTGCACAACGTTACACAGAGCCTTTATGACTGTATGGTGAATCATATTCCGGTGAAAGACGTGATCCTGAAGTCGGAGATCCCGCACCTGGATGTGGTGCCTTCTCACATTGACCTGGTAGGTTATGAAATCGAAATGATCAACTACCCTAACCGGGAAAGCGTGCTAAAGGGCATCCTGGAGCCGGTGAAAGATGAATATGATTTTATCATTATAGATTGCTCTCCTTCGCTGGGTTTGATAACGGTCAACGCGCTGACGGCTGCGGATTCTGTGATCGTGCCGGTGCAGACGGAATTTTTCGCCCTGGAAGGCCTGGGTAAGCTGCTGAATACGGTCAAGATCGTGCAAAGCCGGCTGAACCCTCAGCTGGCGATAGAGGGGATCCTGATGACCATGTATGATGGTCGCCTGCGTTTGTGCAACCAGGTGGTAAGCGAGGTCCGCAAACATTTTGACGAGATCGTCTTCAATACTATTATCCACCGGAACACCAAGATCAGCGAGGCGCCGAGTGTAGGGAAGCCCGTGATCCTGTATGATGCGCTGAGCAAGGGTTCAGTCAATTATCTGAACCTGGCAAAGGAGATCCTGCAAAAGAACAATATGACCCGGATCAGGCAGGAAGAGAGAATTTTAGAATAGTCCAGTCAAAAACCAAAATGAGCACTCCAAATAAAAAAGATAAAGAAGCCCTGGGTAAGGGTATCAGATCCTTACTGCAAAGCATAGACGCCGACCTGAAGACGACGTCGGGCGACCTTAAGCCTTCTGTCGTTGAGACGGTAACAAACATGCTGCGTATCGGGCTTGGTGAGATCGAGACCAACCCCCGGCAGCCCCGCCATGATTTTGATGAACAGGCTTTGCAGGAACTGGCGCATTCCATCCGGCTGCATGATATCATCCAGCCGATCACGGTGTCGAGGCTGCCAAGCGGGAAATACCGGCTAATCTCGGGAGAACGTCGTTTCCGCGCTGCAAAGCTGGCTGAATTAAAGGACATTCCTGCCTATGTACGTCAGGCCGATGATCAGCAATTGCTGGAATTAGCCTTGCTGGAAAACCTGCAACGCGAAGACCTCAATGCGATGGAGATCGCGCTCAGCTATAAGAGGATGATGGAGGAGCTCAACTATACGCAGGAGCAGGTGGCCGAACGCATGGGGAAAGAAAGGAGTACGGTGGCCAATTATATCCGGTTATTGAAGCTGCCACCGGATATCCAGGTAGCGGTGAGGAGCAATCAGCTTTCGATGGGACATGCCCGCGCGCTGATCAATGTAGATACCGTTGACAAGCAATTATATCTTTTCAGCGAGATAAAGGAAAAGGGACTATCCGTACGTCAGACGGAAGAATTGGTGCGCAAGCTGTACAAGGAAGGAGCCAGCCCTTCTGCTGTTAAAAATACGGTAAAGCCCGCTCTGCCGGAAGCTTTCAAAAGAATTGAAGATAACTTAGCATCGCATTTCAGCACCCGGGTAAAACTCAATCATAGCAAAAAAGGGGAAGGCAGTATCTCCATTGAGTATTACTCTCTCCAGGAACTAAACAAATTACTGGATCAGCTGGGTGTTTCTGTCAACTAAGCATCCTCCACATGAAGATGGTCCGGTTTTTATTGGTAGCAGTATGTTCTTTACTCCTGCATGGCTATTGTCAGTGCCAGGTGAAAAATGATACTATCCCCTCTGCTATAAAAGGTAAGCCGGTTACCGGTTATAACGTTGCCGATACGCTATCCCGCGGACGGCATCCGAAAGGGCATAAGGAACAGCCCTACCGGGTGGACTCTCTTGCCAAGAAGAAGCACAGTCCAAGAAAGGCTACCCTGTACTCGACCTTTTGCCCTGGTCTTGGGCAGATCTACAACCATAAATACTGGAAGCTGCCCCTTGTGTATGCGGCAGTAGGCATACCTGCCTATACTTTCTTTAGTAACCATAGTCTTTATCAGCAATGTCAGCAAGCAGTAGCCCTGATAGATCCGTATACTTCCATCGGTGCGCCTGTGCCGGATAGTATTTCCGGTAAGATCAAAAACTCCTCTCTTCGATATCTTGCCTCGCTGGGGGATGCCAATTCGATCCGCACCTATCGGAATGAGTATCGTAAGGACCAGGACTATTCTGTCGTTTTCTTCCTGCTGTTCTGGGGATTGCAGATCGTTGATGCGACGGTGGATGCGCACCTGATGAATTTTGATGTCAGCGACGAGCTGAGCCTGCACCTGCAGCAGCCTTCGGTGGGTCCGTCGACGACCGGGATGATCGGGCTGGGTCTGGGCTTTGATCTTCACAAAGCAAGAGCGAGGCCTTTGAATGTTCTGCCTTAAGGCGCGTAAAGGCAGCGTAAAGGCGCTGAAACTGCAAAACAAGTCGTAAATTTGCCGCTAAATTTATTCGCAGTATGAAGATTGCGCTCATTGGTTATGGTAAAATGGGAAAAGCCATCGAAGAAATTGCCGTAACCCGGGGACACACGATCGTCTTAAAAATATCGGTCGATAACCTGGAAGACAATACCGTTGACGCTATTCGCCAGGCAGATGTAGCTATCGAGTTTACAGGGCCGGAAAGCGCATATGAAAATATCCTCCGCTGCCTGGAAGCCGGCGTACCGGTCGTCTGCGGTTCAACGGGCTGGCTGGACAAGCTGGAAGCGGTCAAATCCACCTGTTTACAGAAAAATGGCGCTTTCCTCTATGCCAGTAATTTCAGCGTGGGCGTCAATATCTTTTTTGAGGTGAACAAACGGCTGGCGGCATTGATGGCTCCGCACCCGGATTATGATGTTCAGATAACGGAGATACACCATACGGAAAAAAGGGATTCCCCCAGCGGAACGGCTATTTCACTGGCCGGTCAGATCCTGGAAAAAATTCAGCGCAAAAAAGGATGGGTCAATCATATTAGTGATAACTTAGATGAATTGGAGATCCTGAGCGAGAGAGTGGATCCGGCTCCGGGAACGCACCGGGTAAAATACAGCTCCGAAATTGATACGATCGAGATCACCCATACGGCGCATAACCGAAAGGGCTTTGCAACGGGAGCAGTGCTCGCGGCTGAGTTTATCGCGGGTAAAAAAGGCCTCTTCCAGATGAGTGATGTACTAGGCTTCTAACCACCGGCGAGGTCCGGTCATTGACAAAGAATTCTACAAAAGAAAGGATAAAAAATGCTTTCCAAAAAAACGCAATATGCTTTCCAGGCGCTGATGTACCTGGCAGAAAAAGAAAAAGACGAACCTGTGCTGATCGCAGAGATCGCCAGGAAGAAGAAGATCCCGTTGAAATTCCTGGAGAATATTCTGCTGGAGCTGAAGAACGCCAATATACTGGAAAGTAAAAAAGGGAAAGGCGGCGGATATTATTTCGCGAAGAATCCAAAGGATGTACCACTGGCAACCATCATCCGGCTGCTGGACGGGCCTATCTCTCTCCTACCCTGTGTCAGCCTTTATTTTTACGAACGTTGTAAAAATTGTGACGAGAAAGGTTGTGGCCTGCATACGGTCATGTCCCAGGTGCGCGATGCCAATCTAAAGATCCTGGAGAAAAAGACCATCGCCGACCTGGCAAAGGGATAAATATGGGATGACTATGTGATTGAGCCCGCCGCGGCCTTTTTTTCAAGACTCAGGAATTGGTTCCTGCATACCCGCGCTGCAATATCCATTAACTGCCCGATCTTTGTGGCTATTTTCGTTACTTCCTCTTCCGTTATCATATAATCATCTTTATAGCGGGCCTGTACATAACCCGATGCTAATAGCTGGAACAGGTATTCCTCCTGTTCATTATCCCTGCGGAACAGCGACGCCAGCTCGATGGAAAGACGATTGGTATATCGTCTTAGCTTGTCAAGATTATGGGTAGTTGGCTTATACCCGTTGAACACCAAAAGGATCGCCTGGTAAATTTGCTCCGCGGCCTGGTGTAAAAGGAACATGGCTGTTTTCCATTCCTTACGCTGCATATTGAACTTCGCGCTGTTGAAAAAAGCGTTGGCCTGGGAAGCCCATCTATCAAAGTCTTTTTCAGCAACCCGTCTTACCTCCTCAAAATCGGGCAGGGTAGGCTTTTCAAGAGCAACCGTCCCCGCATCATACAGGAGGATGCCCTCCATTGATACCATGCTGAAAAAATATTGCCTTGCCCTGATCTGCCGGTTGACATAGGCGATGTCGTGTACAACAGTGGTTATCGGCGCCACATCCCTGCACCTGTTCTCGCATTTATCCTGTATCTCGTAATCGGACCGGTCTTCCAACCGGCCTGTCACTATCAGCAGATCGAAAGGCGCAGAAGGCAGCATTTGAGTAAAAAGAGCGGCATCCCCGGCAACGCTATAAACTCCAAAAAGAATGATCTTTTCCGGGCGGATGACGGGTACAATGACTTTTATTGCGGCGTCAAGTTGCCGGCGTTGGTGGGGGGACAGATGTTTTAATGAAGTATTCATAGTAAAGGGTAGTTTATAGCAATTAAATTGGCTATATTTGTATGGACTATTAAATTTGAAAGGGTAAAGATACCTGAAATTTTGGTAAAAAATCAAGAAATCGGGTGCTAATATTTTTGGCGTACAATTTTATTGCTATGCATTTTTTAGGAAAAAACCTTCGATATCTTCGGAAGCAGTCGTCCAAAACCCAGTCAGAGATTGCGGCCCTGATCAAAAAGGGACAAACGACGGTTGGCAACTGGGAAAATGGCATCAGCGAGCCAAATCTGGAAGAGCTGTTGATCATCAGCAATTATTTTGATATTCCTTTGGATACGCTGCTCAAAGCAGACCTGTCAGAAATGAGCCTCTTTCAGCGTCAGGGTGCCTCGAATGTCACTCCTTATGAGCATGGCGAAGGGGACCTATCCCAGGTAAGGGAAAGAGAGGACAAGTGGAGTTATGTACTACAGGAGATAAAGAGTCTTCGGGAGGAGGTAGAGCGTATAAATGCGCGTCTTCCGAATCAGGAAAATTTATAAAAGCGAAAGGGCAACATCTGTTGCCCTTTCGCTTTTTGCAGCATTTCTTTTTTATGGACGGATCGCTTTTTTCACGGCCTGAATGGCACCGTCGATATGCCCATAGGCTCTTGCCTGCAGACCCTGTGCAAACCGGTTGTCCTCGTCATGGCTGATGTCCTGACGGGCTTTCCGCAGGAAATCAAGTGCAGCATGCAGGCGGCCGGGATGATCAGCACGTTCGTCGACAGGTGGATGATCTTCCAGGTTTTTACCGTCTTCAATAGACGCTTTTTTGATCTCGCCGATAGCGGCATCGATCCGGTGCACTGCTTCGATCTCATCGACGGTCTGCTGCCAGTTACCGGGGCGATGCTGGATCATCCAGCGGGCCGCCCGCAGGTCGGACAGCGCATGCAGATAATAAGGATGATCTCCACGGGTTGTAGCAGTGCCCGCCTTAGCGACTGTACAGGAAAAGAATAGGACCGCGCATAAATACATAAGACGTTGGATCTTCATTGCATGTGATTTTAAGTTAGTGATAGAATCCAATGCATAGAACGTTCCAAGATCCAAAAGATTAAAAACAGATTAATGAAATAAGGTTAAACGGACGTTAAGAGGTTTTCGACAACAATTGCAGAAGCGCCCCCTCCCCCATTGCAGATGCCTGCTGCGCCGTACCTGGCCTTATTCTGAAGGAGAACATGGATCAGCGTTACCAGGATCCTTGCGCCGCTGGCGCCAAGGGGATGACCGATCGCCACGGCACCGCCATGGACATTTACTTTTGCAGGGTCCAGCTTCATCCTTTTTGTATTTTCTATTCCTACCACGGAAAAAGCTTCATTCAGCTCCCAGTAGCCGATGTCTTCCATCTTCAACCCTGCCTTAGCTACCGCTTTTGGAACGGCAATAGCAGGAGTTGTCGTGAACCACTCGGGAGACTGCTCCGCATCGGCATAACCGACGATCCTTGCAAGAGGTTTCAGACCCAGCTCTGCTGCTTTTTCCCCACTCATCAGCACAAGAGCAGCTGCTCCGTCATTTAGCGTGGAGGCATTGGCTGCAGTGACCGTTCCGTCTTTCTGAAATGCAGGTTTCAATTCGGGGATCTTATCGAATTTTACATTGTAGGGCTCCTCATCTTTTGCAAAGAGCAATGGACTGCCCTTACGCTGGGGCACCTCAACCGGCACTACTTCGGCTGCGAAATGACCGGTTGCCCAGGCGTCCTGCGCGCGCTGATAACTTGTCACGGCAAATTTATCCTGCTCCTCCCGGGTGATGCCGCAGGTGGAAGCGCAGAGATCTGCGGCATTCCCCATGGCCTTGCCATCGTAAGCATCGGTCAGGCCATCTTTTGCCAGGCCATCGATAAGCGTCGTATTCCCGTATTTATTTCCCCAGCGTAGTTGCTCCACATAAAAAGGCACGTTGCTCATGCTTTCCATTCCCCCGGCGACGGCGGTGTCGATGTCGCCAAGAAGGATGCTTTGCGCTGCCTGAACAACAGCCTTCATGCCGCTGGCGCACACCTTGTTCACGGTTGTGCAGACTACTTCGTCCGGCAGACCGGCACCTTTTGCCGCCTGTCTTGCGGGAGCCTGACCGATATTGCCCTGCAGAACACAGCCCATCAGCACTTCCTGCACCTGTGCAGGCGTCAGGCCTGCTTTGGCCAGGGCGCCTTTAATTGCGATAGCGCCCAGCTGCGGAGCCGTAAAGTCTTTGAGTGCTCCACCAAAACTGCCGATAGGGGTACGGACGGCTGCGACAATGACCACTTCTTTCTTCATATGGGAATGTAGTTTTTTTGGAGGATAAAGGTAAGGAAAAAAACTAACGGGTGTTAGCCTCGCTTAATTACCCTGTCCTTCAGGATCTCGCGCATGGCTTCCTCCTGGTAATGTTGGCTGACGGGCACTTCTGCCTGACCAAGATAAAGAATATTGCCGCGGATGCTCTTGATACAATCCTTATTCACGACGAAGGATTTATGCACCTGTATGAACCTCGTGGAAGGCAGACTTTCCAGCAGCCCTTTGAGGGTGAGATAAACGATCAGCTTCCGGTCGAGGGTGTGAAGCAGGATATAATTCATCCGGGCTTCGGCGTACAGGAGCTGATCGAACAGCACTTTTTCGAGGCCATTGTCCACTTTTACAAAAAAATGGTCGGGTGTTTCCACCGGATTGCGCAAACGTCCGTTGTACAGGTCACGCGCCCTGTTGCAGGCCTTTAGAAAACGTTCGAAGGAAAAGGGTTTTACCAGGTAATCCACCACATCGAGCTCAAATCCATCCAGCGCATATTCGGCATACGCAGTAGTGATGATGACCATGGGCTGATTTGCACGACCTGCAGAAGCCCGTAAGAATTCGATCCCGTTGAGCCGGGGCATATTGATGTCGAGGAAGAGCAGGTCTATCTGCTGTCCGTTCAGGAGAGAATCGGCTTTGAGCGGGTTCTCCGCCATCCCGGCCAGTTCCAGATAGCTAATGTCCTCCAGGTACTCCCGGATGACCTTGCGGGCCACCGGTTCATCGTCTACTATAACGGCTTTCAACAACATGTGCTTCTATATTTAAATGCAACAACACTTCGAAGGACGTACCATGATCCGTGATCTGAAGCTGATGCTTTTCAGGATATTGAAGGTCCAGGCGGCGACGGGTATTGGCTATCCCGATCCCGCTTCTATCCAGATCATTCCTCACCACGACTTCTTCGCTGGTATTAAAACAGCGGAAGACCAGCTGCCCGTCTTTTTTCTGCAGGGAAACCGAGACTGTATTTTCCCGGTCCTCATGACTGCTGACATACTTGAACGCATTTTCGACAAAGGAGATAAGCAGCAAAGGGGCGATGTTGAATCCGCGGACGTCTTCCGGTATATCCAAAAAGACCCTGAGATTCTCTTCTTTTCTTTCCTGCTGCAGCGCAATATAGTTGCGAAGATACTGGATCTCTTTATCGATGATGATATTATCGACATTACATTCGTACAGCTGGTAACGCAGCATTTCAGAAAAACTAAGTAACATGGTCCTTGCTTTTCCATTCCTGCGATCGATATGGCCATAGATCGAATTGATGGAATTGAACAAAAAATGCGGGTTGAACTGAGCCTTTAAAAAGTCGAGCTCGTTCCTCATCTTTTCTTTTTCGATATGCTCCACATATTGCCGAAACCATATTTTTTCAAAGACCAGCCGGATCGCGACAAGACACATGACCCAGATAAGGATGTTGAGAAAACTGTCGCGGAAGACAGCAGCAAACGGCGGTGATACCGAACCGGGGCGGAAGACATGCGTTTGCAGCCAGATGGCCAGGGGGACACGCAGCAGGGCGCTGAGTGTAATGGCCGCCGGCAGGAAGAGCGCAAAAGCTATATACTTTTTACGATAGAGTAATTTTGGTATAGCATAATACAGCTGGGCATAATAATTAGCTGCAACAAACAGAAGGTAGCAGAATTGGACGGTCAGGGTCCGGGTTACGGTAAACACCCTGTCACGGAACAGGAAAACCCAGCAACAGTAAAGCCCTATCCACAGCCCGACAGATATTAAAATACGATACTTCCTCATTGATTTATAAAGGTAGTTCCCCGATCCAGGAATGGAAATGAATTTACATGAAAAGGGGGAAATACGGGATGACCTGTGAATTGTCTTATTTTTGCGCTCTGCATAGCAAAAAAATTGGGTAATTAGCACATATGAAAGCAGCCAGCATACAAGAGATCAAACAGGAATTAAAGTCCCTATCCCCTTCCGAGCTAGCCGAATTCTGTCTGAAACTGGCAAAATTTAAAAAGGACAACAAGGAATTGCTGACCTATTTGTTATTTGAGGCCAGCGACGAAACCACCTATATCGAAAATGTCAAAAAAGAGATCGACGGGGAATTTGTCGGGCTGCCCAAACCCAATCTCTACCTGACCAAGAAAAGTCTGCGGAAAGTATTGCGGAATACAGCCAGGCAGATCCGCTATACCGGTTCGCCCCAGGCGGAAGTAGAGCTGCTGACCTATTTCTGCCGGAAGATACGATCGTCGGGAATTCCGATAAAGGATAGTCCTGTGCTGGCCAACCTTTACCGGCAGCAATTAAAAAAGATCAATGCTGTCATTGCAACAATGCATGAAGACCTTCAGTATGACTACCTGAAAGCCTTGAAAGGACTGGAGGACCGGGACTGATAAGGTATCCCATTATCAATAACCCCATTTCTTCATGATCTCCAAATCGGCTTTTGCGCAGTCCAGCGGGGACTTGCCCTGGTAAGACTCCTGCTCGATGATAAAATAACGGGTGCCTCCTGATTTTTTGCCGAGGTCGCAAACCTGTTT
>DATJJA010000049.1:0-37943 GCA_035492595.1 Puia sp. | reverse complement strand
GGGAGCGTTGAAGAACGAGGCCGAGGGCGTCTTTGAGCGGGCGGGGAAGATCGTGCGGGTAGGGGAGATGCGGGCGGAAAATAATTTGAGAGGGAGTTTTATTATGGAGGGAGAGAAGGGGAATATAGAGGTTAGGTTTACTCTGACGCCGCAGACTCCGGCGCTGATACAGGAATATCATATACGATTTGTGGAGAGGTAGCGGTTGTATACCGGCGATAGTAGCGGGTGGATCGGGTGTGCCGGCAATGGCAAAATATGGCAGCAATCGTTAGGGCCGCGATCATTGCCGCGATTGGTGAATGCGGCGGCGGCGTTTGCTGTTTTGATTAGCGGCTGGCTATATCTTTAGGCATTACGCTTGTTCTCATCCAATTCGTGGAACCGGTAGCGCTGAGCCTGACCTTTTGATCTGCACTTTCTAACGTGATGTAATAGGCTACTTTTCCGTTGGTCACCTGTTTGTGAAGGTCGGTTATCCAGTAGTTGCTGTAATTCTTTTTGATTGGAGTTAACAGCCTGGAAGGCAGCTGGGTAGAAAGGATGTTACGAACGGCAGGCGCGTTTTCGGCGCGAACCTGGGAAATTCCGCTAATGCTAAGAAATAGCACGAAGGAAAAAATAATAGTTTTCATAGCAAATTGATTGATTTGACAATGGAGCTATGCAGTCGCTTCGCTCGTGTCATATGAATTTTTATAATTCGGCCTTAAAACGAGGGTTGGGTTCGTTCTGGTATATATACGGGGATGTTTTAGTCCAATTTCATGGTTAGTGGGTAGGTATGAAGGGGTTTCACTACACCGTTTGTAGGGCTTTTACCAGGGGTTTAATGCAAAGTTTACGTGGGTGTAACATTTTCTTAACGTTTATACCAGTCCTTTGCCAGCAAACCGAACTAAGAATGAAACAATC
Source organism: Puia sp. (assembly GCA_035492595.1). Taxonomy (GTDB): domain Bacteria; phylum Bacteroidota; class Bacteroidia; order Chitinophagales; family Chitinophagaceae; genus Puia. The sequence goes on along the minus strand of DATJJA010000049.1, from coordinate 37,028 downwards.
TTACGCAAAAAATAGCTCTTACGGCTATTGGAAAAAGCTGCCATTAATGGCTTCTATTACCGGCCTTTTATTTGCCGCCGGATGTAAAAAGCACGATTATCCGGTACCGCCCGGTGAGGTCAACAAGGTCAAACACATAGTGGTGATCTACCTGGAGAACCATAGTTTTGACAATCTTTATGGATCGTTCGCTGGCGCCAATGGCTTGTCGGATGCAAGAGCCCGTAATATCATCCAGGTAGATTCGAATGACAAGCCTTATAAGTTCTTACCTGCTATTCCCGGAACGAGCGCATTCCCAACCAATCTTGCCAATAACGTTTTTAACATCGACCAATATGTCCCGAATGATCAGGAGACTCCGGATGTTTTACACCGCTATTACCAGGAGCAATTACAGATAGACGGCGGGAAGATGGATAAATATGCTTTGTACAATACTTCAGCAGGTTTGTCTCAGGGTTATTATCAAACCAATTTATTGCCTTTGATAGGTGTGGCCCGTCAGTATACCTTGTGTGATAATTTCTATCACAGTGCGTTTGGCGGTTCGTTCCTGAATCACATGTGGCTGATCGCTTCGGCGAGCCCTGTATTCCCGGGTGCTCCATCAAGCATTGTCGCGAAACTGGATTCAAAGGGAAACCTGATCACCGACGGGCAGGTAACTCCGGATGGATATGTGGTCAATACCAGCTATACGGTAAACAACCCGCATCCTGCGAGCGCTTCGCCTGCGACCCTGGTACCTAACCAAACCATCCCGACTATCGGTGACAGGCTCAGCGAAAAGAAAGTGAGCTGGGCATGGTATTCGGGTGGCTGGGATAGCGCACTGGCTGGTCATGCCGATCCGACTTTCCAGTTCCATCATCAGCCTTTTGCTTATTTTGCGAACTATGCGGATGGGACGCAGGGCAGGAAGGATCATCTGAAGGATGAAAAAGAATTTATCGCTGCAGCAAAGGCTGGTACGTTGCCGAGCGTTTCTTTTGTAAAGCCATTGGGGATCAACAATGAGCATCCTGGTTATTCCGATGTGGAAAATGGAGAGAGCCATACGGTAGAGCTGATCAATGACGTGCTGAGCGGACCGAATGGAAAGGATGTCGTGATCATCGTCACTTATGATGAGAATGGTGGTTTCTGGGATCATGTCGCTCCGCCGGTGATCGATAAGAAATGGGGACCTGGCACGCGTGTTCCAACGCTGATCGTCGGGCCATTTGCAAAGAGGGGATATGTAGATCATACGGAATATGAAACGGTCAGTATCCTGTCGCTGATAGAGAACCGATTCGATCTGAAACCGCTGGCGTCGCGTGATAAGAATGCGAATCCGCTTCAGAATGCTTTTGATTTCAACTTACCACAGGGTGGTGGTCATGGTAAATAGAATATGACCATAAATAGATGGTGTAGGGCGATATTGCTGATCGTGATAGTGGGTTATGTCTTCTTTTCCTGCACGGAAGGGAAGCCGAAAGCTGCTGTTGAGCGGGTTATTGCACAAACTTTATTGGCACAGGTTGATAGTTTATCTGCTCTCTGTCGCGGTCTGCAGGCCGGGGCAGAGAGCAGTTCTGTTAAGGAGGCGGTGTTGAGGGAGGATTTTTTGCGGGCGCGTCTGGCTTTTAAAAAGCTGGAGTGGGCAGCGGAGTATTTTGAACCTGCGGCGTCACGGGTCGTCAATGGTCCGCCGGTGCAGGAGGTAGAGCTGTCGGGTGTGGTCATAGAGCCCGGAGGGCTGCAGGTTATTGAAAGTTTGTTGTTCCCGCATTATGACACGGCTAATAAGGCGGAGTTGATACGACAGATCGGGCTGATTCTGCGAGGGTGTAATAAGTATACAACGCATTTTGGGAATATTGATATTCTCGACTGGCAGGTATTTGATGCGGTCAAGCTGGAAGTGTTCCGGATAGAAACGCTGGGTATTACGGGTTTTGACAATCCTCTTTCCGGTAAGAGTATGGATGAGTCAGCGGTGAGTTTGGAAAGTGTGAAGAATGCTCTTTCTTATTATGGAGAGATTGGTGGTTTTGATTCGGCGGCTGGTTATCTGAAGCGTAATACTGATTTTAATACGTTTAACAGGGCGGAGTTCATTACCGGGTATTGCGATGCTATTACCACGGGTATTACTGACCTGGAGGGGAAACTGAAGATAAATATCACTTTGTATAATCGTCTGCTGAACCAGGATGCGAAGACATTGTTCGATACTTCGGCTTTTAATGTCAATGCGTATGCTCCTGATCCGGCTTCTTTTATTTCACCGGAAAAGGTAGCGCTGGGGAAGGTATTGTTTGCAGATGTGTCCCTTTCCGGGGACGGCACGAGGAGCTGTCAATCCTGTCATCAGCCCGGGAGGGCGTTCAGCGACGGGCTGGTAAAAAATACGAACATAGGGAGCAGGGAATTGCTGGCAAGGAATACGCCTACCTTGCTGAATGCCGCGCTTCAGCCTGCGCAGTTCTATGACCTGCGGGTAAAGACGCTGGAAGACCAGTCGTTGACGGTAGTGCAGAACAAGGTAGAGATGCACGGGTCGATGCGGTTGTCCGTACAGCGGTTGTGGCAGGATACGACATACAGGCGGCTCTTCTCGACGGCGTTTCCTATTGCGGGCAGAACGGGTATCGATACGCTGGAGGTCATGAATGCCCTGGGCTCCTATGTCAGAAGTCTTGTGTTTCTGAACAGCCGTTTTGACGAATATATGCGGGGTAATAAGGCAGCTTTGAGCGCTGAGGAGGTGAATGGGTTTAACCTGTTCATGGGTAAGGCGAAATGCGGGACCTGTCATTATATGCCTTTGTTCAATGGTAATTTTCCGCCCCGGTTCGTGAAGACGGATGCGGAGGTGATTGGGGTGCCGGCCGCGGCGCAGGCGCGTTTGCGGGATGGGGCTGCGAAGGGGGGGACGCAGGGCGACGCGAAGGGTGCGGTGATCGATGCGGATCCTGGAAGATTTGCGATCGTCGCGGCTGAGTCTTTCAAACATGCCTTTAAGACACCCACAGTACGAAATGCGGCGCAGACGGGGCCATATATGCATAATGGGGTGTTTGGCACACTGGAGGAGGTAATGGATTTTTATAATAATGGAGGAGGTTCCGGGTTGGGGATAAAAGTGCCGAACCAGACCCTCCCGTTCGATAAACTGGACTTAAATGTAAATGAACGCAACGAGATCATTGCGTTCATTAAATCTTTAGATAGTAAGTAGTTGGTAAATAATGATTTGCGGTCCCCGCTCACTTTGTGGGCGGGATTTTTTTAATTTGCGGGTTATGTTATATCGTTTTCCACCTGCGCCTGCAGAGGCTACTGATCCTTCTTTCCTGACGGGAGAAACGGAGACGTTTGCCAAACTTAAGATAGAATCGAAGACAGGAAAGCGAACAGTTCTTATGACAGAGCATACGCTGATCTTTGTCATGAAAGGGATCAAGCTGCTGCATTTTCCCGGAGAGACATTAAGGGTCTCCTCGAGGGAAGTGATATTGCTGAGGAAAGGCATCTATGTAATGGCGGAATATATTGAGGAAGGTTTGGATTTTGAGGCGATGATGCTGTTTCTTCCGGTGAAGCTGCTGAGGGCATTGGAGACGACAAATTTGGCCGTTAACAAAAAGCTTAATGAGCCTTGTCTGATATTCCCGATGACGGCGATGATCGAAGGATTTAAAGAAAGCCTCAGGAAGTATTTTGAAAACCGGCCTAACAACTATGAAGCGCTGTTGCCGTTGAAACAAAAAGAGATCCTTTTGTTGCTGTTATCCGGGAGTTATGGGGAAAGGGTGCAGGAATTTATTCATGCGGCGGTGAGTACCGAGCCTACAGATATAAGTTTTATTGTAAATAATTATCTGCTGCAGCCCGTGTCAATAGCGGAACTGGCGAATCTTGCCAACTGCAGCCTGGCTACCTTTAAAAGAAGCTTTCAGCAGCAGTATCAAAGTTCTCCGCGGGTATGGATCAACGAACAACGGCTTCGGCATGCCTGCCTGCTTTTGCGAAACACCCGGAAACCGGTAGCGGAAGTCGCTATGGATTGCGGGTTCGAAAGTGTGTCGTACTTCATCCGGCTTTTCAAAAAAGAACATGGATGCACTCCAACCGAACTAAGAGCTAAAAGTGCTATTGAATGAGCCATATGGGTTACCAGGCTGGTGGAACCTGCAGCTACCTTTGGTGAAAATTATTACATGAAAATCTTATTGGTTGGTGGTGAAGGTACCATCGGGAAAAGAGTGGCGGCTGCGTTCAGGGACCGGCATGAGCTGATCATTGCGGGCAGGAATAGTGGTGATCTGCGGGTCGACATCTCCTTTTCGGAATCGATAGTACGCCTGTATGAACAGACGGGTAAGATCGATGCCTGCATTTGTACGGCAGGGACTGGTTATTATGGGCCATTTGAAACTATGACGGAGCTGGATATGTTGCCGGGGATACAGGGGAAACTGCTTGGCCAGGTTAACCTGGTGCTGATAGGAAAAGAGTACCTGAATGAGGGTGGGTCTTTTACTTTAACGACGGGTATAGCGGCGGAGCGTCCTGCGCGTAACGGGACTTGTGTCGCGATGATCAACGGAGCGGTAAATAGTTTTGTTCTGGGTGCGGCCCAGGAGCTGAAGCAGAATAAAAGGATCAATGCGGTAAGTCCGGGGCTGGTAGAGGATAGTAAGGAAAGATATGGTGCATTTTTTCCGGGGTATAACCTGGTCCCGATGGGGAAACTGGTCAATTCGTATGTGCTGAGCGTGGAAGGGGCGGTTAACGGGAAGGTATTGACAGTTTATGAATAAAGATGAATTTTTTGTATGCCGGTGAAGGAGCATCTTAGCGCGAGGTAGTTTTAGAAGTTAATTTTATTCCTTCTTCTCAATATCTTCATTTCCATTTTCTTCTACCTTCTTTTTAACCTTTTGAACGAGGGACGAGACTGGTCCCTTCATGTGTTCTTCGGGATCGGTGGTGCCGAGTGTTTCCGGGTCGGGCTGTCTTGCATTTTCGTTTCCTTTGGTTGGCGGATGCTGATCTGCTTTGTTTTGTTCGGGTTGAACTTTTTTATTTGGTGTCATATGGCGGCGTTTGTACCATTTGTCATAAAAAACCATGCCACCGGAAGCAGGTAAAGAATTAGGTATTATATTGTCGGGCGATGGGCAAAATGTCTTTTCAAGTAAAGTCAGTATTTATGGCAACCAGGTTTAACTTTTTGATCCTTTGTTTTTTGTGGTTTAGTGCAAGTATGGCGCAGGCTCCCTTGCCTGTCCCGGTGAATATCCGGGCGGCTATGGATAAGGGAACGCGTACGGCAAGTGGGCAGCCGGGGGCGAGGTACTGGCAGAATGGGGCTGATTATTCGATCCAGGTGAAGTTGGATCCTGTTACGCGGTTAGTGAGCGGTCGGGAGACCATTGTGTATACCAATAACAGTCCGGACTCGCTGAGGCAGTTGCTTTTTAAGTTATATCCCAACCTGTATAAAAAGGGCGTCATGCGGATGATGCCGGTTAGGCCGGATGATGTCACGGACGGGGTTACGGTTAGCAATGTCCTGATCGAAGGAGCTGCCACTGCTGCTGGGCCTGCAAGAGGTACGGATCTGGGGGTCAGGGTAGCTGCGACGGGGCCGGGGCAGCGCCTGCATATTTCACTGGATTTCTCCTATACCCTTAATAAGACCTCTCATATAAGAACCGGCCAGGTGGATAGCGGTTCTTTTTTTGTGGCCTATTTCTTTCCCCGGATAGCGGTCTATGATGATATCGACGGATGGAACCGAAATCCATATCTGGGTTCGCAGGAATTCTATAATGATTTTTGCAACTTCAATGTTGAAGTAACGGTTCCCGGTGGTTATGCGGTTTGGGGGACCGGGGACCTGGTCAACCGGCGTGAAGTATTGTCGGATGTCTGTAACCAGCGGATCGAGGCCGCGGAGAGCGGAGATGGGGTTGTTATGGTCATTGATTCAGCTGATCTCGCTCGCCGCGATTTTATTCATCGGGCGGATAGTAATACCTGGAAGTTTCGGGCTACCGATGTGACGGACTTTGTTTTTGCGGTCAGCAATCACTACCTGTGGAAGTCTTCGAGTCTGATAGTGGATCCGGTGACGCGCCGGCGGACGAGGGTGGATGCCGTTTTTAATCCGGCGCATAAAGACTTTTATGAGGTAGTGGATTTTGCACGTAAGACGGTGGAGGGTATGAGCTATAAATTTCCCGCATGGCCTTATCCCTATGCGCATGAAACGATCTTTGATGGTCTGGACCAGATGGAATATCCGATGATGGTGAACGACAATCCCCTGGATAAGCGGGAGGATGCGATAGAACTGACCGATCATGAGATCTTTCATACGATGTTCCCGTTCTATATGGGTATCAATGAAACAAAATATGCGTGGATGGATGAAGGTTGGGCGAGTATCGGGGAGTGGATCATCTCCCCTATGATAGATTCGTCGATTGTCGACGAATACGGGGTGGGTCCTTACGCTGCCAGCGCCGGAAAGGAGATCGACCAGCCGATCATCACTTTGTCCACCCAGGAGACCGGGGAAAGCTATTTTCTGAACTCCTACGCAAAGCCGGCGATGGGTTATTATTATGCAAAGGACCTGCTTGGAGACAGTCTGTTTTTTAAAGGGCTGCATAAGTATATTGCGGACTGGCATGGGAAGCATCCGCTCCCGCTGGATTTTTTTGGCAGCATGAATGCGGGATCGGGGCGGAATCTGAACTGGTTTTGGAAGAAATGGTTCTATGAGGATGGGTATACTGATCTTGGGATAAAGGAAGTTCGAGGTGGGCAGGTCGTGGTTGTTAATAAAGGGGGGAAGCCTTTGCCTGTGGATTTGAAAGTGGAGTTTGTGGATGGTTCGGTGAAGAAGATCCATCGGTCGGTCGGAGTGTGGGAGAAGGGGAATACGGAGGTGGTAGTGCCGGTGGGATCGGGGAAGGCGATCAGGAAGATCAGTCTGGGAAGTACGTATACGCCGGATAGTTTTATGAAGGATAATGTGTGGACGGGGAAATAGGATAGATATTTGGGTTATTTATTGTTTTTGTACCAGTCGAGGGCGTCTTTCTCGTGTTTTTGGACCCAGGCCGCCTTTTCATCGTTATAGGCCAGGGAGTCGTTTGGGTATAATGCCGCGGCACGTCTTTTTTCCTGCTCATATGCTTTTGCGATCTGCGGATGCGCCAGAAGGTAGTCCCGGAAGGCAAGATGTCTTGATATATTGGCTGCACCTTTTTCGAAAAAATGAAGGTGGACAAGTCGCTGGCCTGCGGGGCTGGTGAGGGAGCAGAATCGCCTGCCTGTTATGCCAAATTCTCCGAACCATTGATAGCCAAGATCTTTGATGGATTGTTGCTGTGCATCGAGTTTGCTGAGGTCATTTACGATTGGGATGAGATCGATTACTGGTTTGGCGGAAAGCCCGGGGATAGAGGTGGAACCGATGTGCTCGACGGTTTGCAGGTTGTCTTTGAAGATCGATCTCAGCTGGTCTGTTATTTGGGTGGCTATGGAGGGCCAGTCGGGGTTGTAGGGCTCGATGGTTACGGCGTGGGGAACAACGCCCTGGTCGGCGGGGGACAGTCGGTATTTCATATAGTTTATTTTTTTATCGAATTATCGATATGTTTCAATATATCTTTGCAGGATTAAATCGGTTTATTAAGACGGGATATAAATTATACAAAAGATGAAGATATCAAAAATACCATTGTCTGTACTCGAACTTGCCATTGTAAGAGAAGGAGGAAATGCCCGCACTGCCATTGAAGGCACGGTTGCCGTGGCTCAGCAGGCGGAATCGCTTGGTTATACCAGGATCTGGATGGCGGAGCATCATAATATGGAGCATATTGCCAGCTCTGCTACTTCGGTCTTGCTTGGGCATGTGGCTGAAAAGACGCAGCATATCCGGGTAGGCTCGGGGGGAATAATGCTTCCAAATCATGCGCCGCTGGTTATCGCGGAGCAGTTTGGTACGCTTGAAACTTTGTACCCGGGGCGTATCGACCTGGGCCTGGGCAGAGCGCCTGGTACGGATCAGCTTACTGCGATGGCTTTACGTCGCAATAATATGTCTACGCAGAATAATTTCCCCAGTGATGTCGTGGCGTTGCAGACCTATTTTAATGCTGCGAACCGCGAGGCGAAGGTCAGGGCTTTTCCGGGCGAAGGGCTTGACCTGCCTATCTGGATATTGGGTTCGAGTACGGATAGCGCTTACCTCGCGGCGCAGATGGGGCTGCCTTATGCGTTTGCGGCGCATTTTGCCCCGGCTCAGTTCCTGGCGGCTATAGATATATATCGGAAGAACTTTTTGCCATCGCCTCAGCTGGGACAGCCTTATGTCATGGCTTGTGTGAATGTGATGGCGGCAGATACGGATGCGGAAGCAGAGTTTCTTGCTACGAGTCTGTATCGAATGTTCCTGGGCCTGGTTCTCAACCAGCGCGGGCCTTTGCAGCCGCCCGGCCCCTTGCCTGCCAGCTTTAAGGTTCCGGAGGTGTACCAAATGGTTCATAATATGACAGCTTGCACATTTACCGGGTCCGAGGAAACGCTTAGGGAGAAGCTGTCGGTATTTGTGGCAGAGACAGGTATAAATGAATTAATGGCCACGAGCCCGATCTATGATCCGGCTGCCAAGCTGAGGTCGTTTGAGATCCTAAAGGAGGCGATGGCCGGGGAATAGTTAGCGGCAGTTTTTGAAGCCGGTGCAGGTGGCGGTGGTATGTGTGTATTGGATGACGGTGAAAAAAATTGTAATTTTCGCTATGCAAAAACTATTTATTAGCCTGGCGCTGATCATTTCAGTATTGAAAAGTATGGGACAGGACTTTTCCAGCTATCAGAAAAAGGAGCTGATCAGTGGAGGCGACACGCTTCGATACAGGATACAATATCCGCTTCGCTATGATCCAGCCAAAAAATACCCGTTGATACTGGTATTGCATGGGTCTGGGGAGAGGGGCAGCGATAATGAAGCGCAGTTGAAGTGGGGTGGTAGTCTTTTTGCGGACTCTAGTAAAAGGGCCGCGTTCCCTGCGATAGTGGTTTTTCCGCAGTGCCCCATAACCACATCCTGGAGCAGGCTGACCTTTAACCCGCAGGATTCGCTCCGATTCCATTTCCTGTCTGATAGTGTTGTTTCGAGGCCATTGGGACTGGTGATGCAGCTGCTGGATCAATTGGTCGCAGGTGGTACTATTAATACGCGTAAGATATATGTTGGGGGTTTGTCGATGGGGGGCATGGGGACCTTCGAGATCCTATGGCGAAAGCCGCATTTTTTCGCGGCGGCCTTTCCGATCTGCGGGGCGGGTGATCCTGATCGGGTAAAGATCTATGCCCGGAAGTTTCCGATCTGGGTATTTCATGGGGGGGCTGACCCTGTGGTGCCGGTTGGTAATTCACGCGTAATGGTTAGAGCATTGAAGGCCGAAGGGGCAAAAGTGGAGTATACTGAATACCCGGGTGTGAAGCACGACAGCTGGAAGAACGCTTTTGCTGAACCGGGGTTGTTGCCGTGGCTGTTTGAGAAGAGTAAGTAAATGCAGCAAAGTGTAAATTACATTTATGAAAAGGGCAAAACTTTCGGAATCTGAATTGCCTGTGCTCTCCAAATCCCTTCTTGAACAGGAAAGAAGGATACTTTTGGACCTGGGGAACGATATCACCAGTGTCCGGGATAAGAACGACCTTCTTGTACTTTTCTCAAAACGGATCAAAAACCTGTTTTACTTTACGCATGCGATCGTCACTCTGATCGACTATAAAGACGAAACTTATACTCCGTTTCTGCTGGATAACGAGAATTCTCCTGTCCGGGAACATCCCATGTATCAAAAGCTGGTGCATTCCCGGTTTTCGCTGATCGCACCCTTTATCCAGGCGGTATTACATGCGGATAAGCCCGTATCCTTTTTGCTTACGGATATCATGGACCAACCGGGAAACCCACCTTTTCTCAGGATCAATCATGAAAAAGGTGTGAAGGAGATCCTGATGACCCCACTTATGAGAGAGGGAAGGCCGATGGGCTTTATTCAAATCTATTCCGATAGGGTCGGCAGCTTTTCTCACGAGTTCAGAAGTCTCATAACAGGGATAACCCCCCAATTGTCCAGCGCCATTTCGAATATCATCAAAAATGAAGAGATCCTCAACAAAGAGAAGGAGAAGTCCTTCCTGCTGGATTTCAGCAGTGATATTGCAGCTGTAAGAACCAGGGAGGAACTTGCCATTGCAGTGCGCACCTCGCTGAGAAAACTAAATCCTTTGCGGGGATATGTGATCCGTAAGATCAATGAGGACGGGGCCAGTATGAGCCCCTATATTTATGACCCCGGTAATGCCAGGCTTGATAGCAAAGAGCTGGAGGAACTGGTCAGGGCCAGCTTCCCTATCAATGACGGTCTGCAGAACAGGGTGCTGGATAGCTATATCCCTTTGTTGTTCAATGTCGACAGGGAGATACAGCGGGGCATTACATCCGGCTATCTTCAGTATTGGAAGCGGGCGGGATATAAAAATATCGTAGGCATCCGGCTTCGTAACGGAGAGACGAACCTGGGTATTTTGTGGCTGGGGATCGAGGAGATCAATATCCAGCTGTTGCAAGGCATTTGCAGCCAGATATCCATTGCACTGGCGAATATCATCGCCAATGAAAAGATCTGCAGAAAACAGGAGGAGCAGGGCTTTTTGCTGGATTTCAGCAATGATATCACTCAGGTGAGGACCAAGTCCGAGCTTCAGACGGCTATTTTCAAGGTGCTGGATAAAACCATGCATACGAAGCTTGCCATGATCCGGGTGATCGAGGACGACGGCATCCATCTGTCTCCCTTTATGTTTGACAAGACCTTGTTCAAGAATGTAGAGATAAATTTTGATAAGATGGCGGCTGACCGGATCACTATCGAGGAGCCTTATACGTCCCGGGTGCTGGCCAGCAAGGAAGGGCTGGTGTTCAACGTAGACGAAGAAATAAGAAGCGGCAATGCCTATGCGAAGCTTTGGAAGACCACTGGGTTGAAAAATATGTATGGCCTGCCATTGCGTGCAAGCGACAAAAATATCGGCACTATCTGGCTGCTGGCTGACCGGCTGAGCAGACTGATGCTGCAGGGTGTCTGCTCCCAGATATCCATTGCCATTGCCAATATACAGGCCAATGAAAAACTACTGGCTTATAAAAAGCAGCTGGAAGTAGAGAACGCCTATCTGAAAGAGCAGATCAAAACCATTTATAATTTCTCAGAGATCATTGGCAGCGGCGCGGCAATGCAGGAGGTGTATCGCCTGATGTCCCTGGTAGCGGGTTCGAATACTACTGTGCTGGTGCTGGGGGAAACGGGGACGGGAAAAGAACTGATCGCCAGAGCTATTCATAATGCGTCGCCGCGCAGGGACAAGCTGATGGTAAGGGTCAATTGCGCTGCACTGCCTGCCAGTCTTATCGAAAGCGAATTGTTTGGGCATGAAAAGGGCGCTTTTACAGGGGCTATCGACCGGCGTATCGGAAAATTTGAACTTGCCGATCATAGTACGCTGTTCCTGGATGAGATCGGGGAGATGCCGCCGGAGGCCCAGGCGAAATTACTGCGGGTAATACAGGAGCGTGAGCTGGAGCGGGTGGGAGGGAAGCAAACGATCAGGATCGATGTACGATTGATCGCGGCGACCAACCGGGACCTGCAGGAACAGGTAAAGAGCGGAAATTTTAGGGAGGACCTGTATTATCGTCTGAACGTATTTCCCCTTTCTCTTCCTCCACTGCGGGAACGACCGGAGGATATCGAACCGCTTACGAAGTTCTTTGTCGAAAAATACTGCCGGAATAGCGGTAAGAAGACTCTAAAGATCGCTCCGAAAGTCCTGCAGCAATTGCGCAGCTATACCTGGCCGGGCAATGTCCGGGAGCTGGAGCACCTGGTAGAGCGCAGCGTCCTGCTGACATCCGAGGACACATTACAGGAAGTATACATTCCCCGAAGTACAACACCGGGGCCGGCGCAGCTTGCCAACCGCACGTTGGAAGAGGTCGAACGCAGCTATATCATTGAAGTATTGAAACGCTGTACCGGCAAGATCTCCGGCACTGGCGGCGCTGCCGAAATACTACGGATCCCGGGCAATACGCTGCACTCCAAGATGAAAAAGCTGGGTATTACCAAGGCCGACTATTTTGGCTGAGGGCCATTAATCCTCTCTTCCCTTTATATGATGAAAGGGGTCGTGCTTTCACTGAATACAGTGAAAAGCAGCAGGCAACTTCCACTTAGGTTGTTGATCATCAACGATCTGAGTTTTTGGCATTTCGTTGGGCCTATATAAGGAAACTAAAAATCAATTTATGAAAATCGTCATCATCGGAGGCACCGGCCTCATTGGGACCAGGGCAGTCGCAAAACTTCGCGCGCTCGGTCATGAGGTTATTGCTGCCTCTCCGACCGGGGGGATCAATACCTTTACAGGTGAAGGACTGGCTGAAGCCCTGAGCGATACGGATGTGGTAGTCGATCTTGCGAACTCTCCATCCTGGGAAGACAAGGCCGTCATGGAATTTTTTCAGACAGCCGGTCACAATTTGTTGGCGGCAGAGATCAATGCAGGCGTAAAACATCATTTGGCAGTATCCATTGTAGGTGTCGACCTTATGCAGGACAGCGGCTACATGCGGGCTAAAAAGGTGCAGGAGGACCTGATCCGCCGGTCAGGGGTGCCTTATACCATCATACGGAGCACTCAGTTCTTCGAATTCATGGGAGGTATTGCGAAAGAAGCTACGGATGGGGATGTAGTGCATATATCGGATGTACAATTCCAGCCGATAGCTGCCGAGGACGTTGCGTCCTTTGTAGCAGAAGCTGCGTTGCAGGCACCCATCAACGGGATAACAGAGATAGCGGGTCCGGAGCGTTTTGCTATGCCGGAGATTATTGCGCGGTATCTACAGGGCGTTGGCGACTCTCACAAGGTCATACCTAATAATCATGGGAAATATTATGGCGCACAGATAGGCTATACGTCACTGGTGCCGGCAGGACAGGCAAGGCTGGGAGCGATTGATTTTGAGAAATGGATGAGCATGCAGTTGCAGCATGCTTAAGGTTTAAGGGTCTGCTGCCTGTCGGAACGAAAGATGACAAGTGGTAGCGGGCAGCAGACCAATTTTTTAACCCTTCAAACTAATCATCATGCTTTTTTCCTTCTTACAACCGACAAAGCGTAAGGCGCGCGAGGAGCATGCGCTGGTTTCTATCCATGAGCTGGTTCCCATACACGCGCTGCTCCACAGTTCAAGCGAAGGAAGCGAGTTCCTGGACGATGCGATCCGTATGGAGGACATGTCTACAACGCGTTGCGAGGAATGTATTGCGGCAGGGAGTCCGGAGAAATTATTGTAGTGCTGTTGTGTTAACTATGAAGCTGATCAGGCGTGTTATTCTGATCTCAAGCTTTTAACCGGATTGGCCAGTGCTGCTCTGATGGTCTGCAGGCCGATGGTTAATAGCGCAATAAATAACGCGGCGAAGCCTGCCACTGCAAAATGGCCGGGGTTTACCGTGGTATGATAAGCAAAATTTTGCAGCCATTGGTTCATTGTGAACCAGGAGAGCGGACAGGCAATGACAAATGCCGCGATGACCAGCCTGACGAAATCGCCTGACAATAGGCTGACGATGCCCGTTACCGAAGCCCCCAGCACTTTCCGGATACCGATCTCCCGCGTCCGCTGCAGGGTGCTGTAAGCGGAGAGGCCCAGCAAGCCCATGCTGGTAATGAAGAGGGCCAATACGGAAAAATAGATGAAAAGAGTGCCGAACCTTTCTTCGGATCTGTATTGGCTGTTGAAATCCTCATTTAAGAAAAAATAGCTAAAAGGCCGGTTGGGTACAGAGATATCCCATTTTTTGTTTAATGCAGCTAAGGTGCCGGGCAGATCGCCGGCATTTATCTTAATGGAAAGATATTGCGTAAACCATTGGCCTGATTGCAGACACAAAGGTTGAATGGGTTCTCTTAGCGAATGAAAATGAAAATCATCCACTATGCCGATGACGGTGCTGGCTGTTTTGTCGCCCTGCCCTATAAGGCGTCGGCCTATGAGCTGTTGGAAGGTCTCTGCTGAATATCCAAGGCTAAGGGCCGCTGTTTTATTTATGATCACCCCAGTTGAGTCTTTTCCTTTGTAGAAGTTTCTGCCTGCCAGCAGGGGGATCTGATATAAGGGAATAAAGTCTGCGTCGACATTGTAAAAAGCGGGATCGATCCGTTGCAGTATACCATTACTGTTCTCGACGTCGGTCGGCCAAACGTCGTTGCCTTCACTGTTGTAGGTGCGGCCAGGGATAGCGGAGGTGAGTGTGGCGGATTGGACGGCAGGGATGTCCGTAATGGCGTTTTTGAAACTGATAGCGTTGTTGTCAGTAGCGTTGGAAATGATCAACACCTGGTCTTTGTTAAAACCCAGCGGCTGTCGCTGCATGAAATGGAGTTGGGAATATACGACCAGCGTACACACGATCAGGGCAATGGATATCGTATATTGAGCGATGACCAGCGTCTTTCGGAGAATGGAACCTTTGTTGCCTGCGGCGAAGTTGCCTTTCAGAACGATTACCGGTTTAAAAGCGGACAGTACCAGTGCAGGGTAAATGCCGGCTATTGATCCGATCGCCAGTGCGAGTGCTAATAGTTGCAGCGGATAGGTTATTCTGATGGTTTTGCCAGCCAGCTGGTTGAATATGGGAAGCGCGAAATGGCAGCAGGCAAGGGCGATTATATAAGAAATTAGCGATATCAATATGGATTCGATGAGGAATTGCGCGATCAGCTGGAAGCGCTTTGCCCCAGCGGATTTTCGGATGCCTACTTCTTTGGCCCTCTCGACGGAGCGTGCTGTGCTGAGGTTGATGAAATTGACAGCGGCGATCAATAGGAGGAATATAGCGATAATAGTCAGGATGTTGAGGTTGTCGAGGTTGCCGCTGACCGGAGCGCCGTAGGAGGAATGGAGGTAGATCGATGTTAGTGGTTCCAGCGACAGGGTATAGGTGGTGTTTTTATGCTGTAATTCTCCGCCTTCGTATTTTTTTATGAGTGCGGGTAGTTTTGATTGAATGGCTGCGGCGACTGCGTCGGAGGCCGGCGCTGGTTTTGGCGCTGCCTTCAGAAGCAGGTAGGTAGAATACAAATAGCTGCCCCAATCCTGTTCTACGCCTGGTTGTAAATATGTGGCGTAGGTGGAAGCTGATACCAGCATATCCGCTTTCAGATGGGAGTTTTCGGGTATATCCTTCATTACCCCGGTGACAATGCCCGGCAAGCCCAGGCTGGTTAGCAGGAGGTGTTGGCCCACCGGATCCGAGTGACCGAAATATTTTATTGCTGCGGACTCAGTGAAGACGATGCTATTGGGTTCTTTTAAGGCTTTAGCCGGATCACCATATATTAATGGAAAGTCGAAGACGGAGAAGATCGAAGAGTCGGCCCACAGGCTATGCGTTTCCTGGAACCTGAGACTGCCTTTTCTGACGAGTATGCTGCCGGTGATGACCCGGGTTATTTCCTTCACCTGTGGGAATTCTGCTTTAATTGCCCGCCCCAGGGGGCCGGGGGTTGCATACCAATGCAAGGTTTGCGAGGAAGAGTGCAGGTCGCCGACTACGCGGTAGATCTGGTTGGAGTTCTTGTGGAACTGATCATAGCTGTGTTCGAAATGGACGTAGAGGAAAAGAAGGAAGGAACAGGTCATGCCTATGGCGAGGCCGGTTATATTGATGAAGGTGTAAGTTCGCTTTCGCCAGAGGTTGCGGAGAGCGATGGTGAAGTAGTTTTTTAGCATGAAGGATGTTTGCTGCGTTAATGCCAGCAAAAATGGGGTCAGATTTTTATTTGTTGAGGAGCAAGGGGTTATAGTTATGAAAATAAAGGGGGTGTTTGGTTTTGATACAATTGGTGTTCGGAGACGAAATAATTCAAAGATGGGTTGACGCCCTTTGGAAGGGGGTCAAGGGAGGGGACCTGTAAAGTCCTGTTTTTTAATATTCAACTTTGCCATTTTTGCTTCGAGGGTGGTGGGTTTAACATTCAGCAATTCCGCTGCCCCATTAATCCCGCGTATCCGGCCTTTTGTTTTTCTGAGAATGGAAGTAATATATTCTCTTTCTGTTTCCCGATGAAGATCCTTCATCTCTTCGAGAGAATTGACACTTGTGTTACCGGCCATTTTGGGAGTTGTTACTAAAAGGTTACGTGCTAATTGCAATGCTGAGCTGCCGTCGTTGAGCACAACAGATTGTTCCAGCACATTTTCGAGTTCGCGAATGTTCCCCGGCCAATTGTATGCATACAGTTTTTCCATCATTGATTCAGCAATACCGTTGAATGGCTTATTGAATGATCTGCAAAACTTATCTGCGAAGAATAGGGACAGTGCTTCAATATCCGTTTTTCGTTCCCGCAGAGGAGGCAAGGTGATAGGGAAAACGTTTAAACGATAATACAGATCAAGCCTGAAATTTCCATCTGCTACTTCTTTTTCAAGGTTCCGAGACGTTGCGGCAACAATACGGACATTAACTTTTATTGGTGAACAGCCACCTACATATTCAATTTCCCTTTCCTGCAAAACACGTAATAATTTCACTTGCATAGCAAGCGGCAATTCTCCGATCTCATCTAAAAAAATAGTTCCGCCATCGGCTAATTCGAACCTGCCTTTTCTTTTTTCAATAGCGCCTGTAAAAGCGCCTTTTTCATGACCGAACAATTCGGACTCTATCAGTGGATCGGGAATAGCGGCACAATTCACCTTTATGAATGGTCCCTCCCTCCTGGGTGAAAGTGAATGTATGGACTGCGCTACCTTTTCTTTTCCGGTACCACTCTCGCCCAGTATTAAAACAGAAGTACTATAGGGCGCCACCTGTGCTGCAAGGTCTAATGCATGCAATAGCAGATGATGACTTCCGATAATGCCTTTGAATCCGGCATGGCTCATTTCTTCATCCTGTGTCTTATTGGCAGAAAAGGGCCGGCCCTTTACCGCGGCTGATCCCGTACCGTAATAGATTGTTTTTTCTGCCAGCTCTTCCAGGCACGTTTTCAAACGGCCTAATAGGTCAATATGGTCTTTGGTGTAAATATGCGGTTGCCGGCTGTAGAAGAAATAGTGAACCGACAATCCGTAGCCCAAGGTAACCGGAAATACAAGATATGACTTCAGTTGGAAATAATCCAACATGATCCTTTGCAGCGAAGTCTTAGTGCCATTTTTCGTGGCCGTTTCATTGTCACAGACGCCTGTTCTGCTATCTGTATGACTGTTCCCAATAATTACGGAAAGTTCGTTCTTTTTCAAACCCGTGATCGTCAGTAATTCCTTTTCACCGACAAACTGGTATTCATCAAACCCGATCCGTAGATACCCCGCATCTCCAAACTGTTCAGCATCAAGTGGTCTGATCCCTGATGTGATAAGATCAAATGGTATAAAAGATTGTATTGCCCGGGCGACCTTCAACAATTTTTGGGGAGCATCTGAAGTTTCATTACTTATTGCAGCTAACTGTTTTTGTAAATGCGCTTCCTGCCGCAATCTTGATTCAAGGCTATTGTTATGACGATACCATGCGATGTCCAGCATGATCAGCAGGTCCTGTTCCCTGAATGGCTTGACAAGAAATCCATAGGGGTCGGTTGTCTTTGCTTCTTCCAGTATTGGCTGGGTGGCATAAGCGGATAAGTATATAAAAGCGATATTATCAGCCTTTAGTTTCCTGGCGAGATCAAGGCCTGATAGTTTTCCCTCTAGCCGGATATCCAGGATCACAAGATCGGGCTTATGCTTCTTCAACTGCTCATCGGCCTCTTCCACTGAAATGGCAATGCCAGTAACCCTGTAACCAGCCTGCCTTAATATTAACCGCAGATCGTTGGCTACAACAAATTCATCTTCTACAATAAGAATTTTTTTACTCATAAGATCGGTCACTTAATAATCTGCGAAAGTTTCGTCTGTCATTTGTTTGCTGGCGACTGCAAACCTGATCGTAATGTGCAGACCCTTATTATTTACCATGTTAAACCGGCCTTTTAATTGCTTTGCAAGCCCCTGTACCAATTCAAGTCCCAGCGAGTTATGCTCCATCTGATCAATATCTCCTTTTAATCCAATGCCATTGTCCGATATATTCAGCAATAAATGATCCGCCCCGTCATGTTGCAGGCTAATGCTCACCTTCCCTTTCCGTTCATTGGGAAATGCATATTTAATGGCATTCACAAGGCACTCATTGATGATCAATCCCAGGGGGACTGCCTGCGTTACATCAAGGTCCAATGATCCAATATCCTGGGCAAAGGCGATCCGGTTCCTGGTGCCAAGGCTCTCCTGAACATGGCTTACCAATTCGTTGATATACCCGGCCATGGAAATGGTAGCAATATTTTCAGACTGGTAAAGCTTTTGATGGATCAGGGACATGGCATACACGCGACGTTTGCTGTCCTGAATAGCAGTGAACGCCGCATCATTATTTATATACACCGCTTGCGAATTAAGCAGGCTCATTACAATTTGAAGGTTGTTCTTTACACGATGGTGTATTTCTTTTAATAGCCACTCTTTGTCGGTTAGCAGCTGTTCCAGTTGTTCATTTTTATGAGTGATCACTTTATTGCTCCTTTGCTTTAGCCGGTTTTGCCGGAACAATAATCCGGCAATGATCACTACAGCAGCAATACCTGCCAGGGTTAGGTCTTTTAATAGTTTTGCCTGTTTCAAATTGGCCTTTTCCAGTGTTGCCTGTTCATTTAATAATGTGATCTGGTTCTCCTTTTCCTGTGTCTCGTACATCACCTTCAATTCTTCTGCCTGTCTTATTTTGGTTACCCTAAAATTGGAGTCGAGCAGTTGTGTATATTTTTTGTAGTGTGATGCCGCAGATGCATTATCGCCCAGCGCAGAGTCAATGCTGATCAGCAAATGGTATGCAGCGAGATCAGATGGCAGAGTTCGCTCTGATATTGAAGCAGTTGTGAAATGTTTTTCAAGGAATTCCCTTGATCTCCGGTATTGGCCCCGCCTAAAAAAGAGGAATGCATACTGATCGTTGACAGCGGTCCTCCGAAGCGGTCCTCTGATGCCTTCAGCGATAGTTTCCAGCGAGTCCATCTTTTCTATGGAGATCTCAGCCAGATCCAGGTTGCCAACGTATAGATAACAGGCTGCAAGTGTATGGTAATAATATATCTGGTCCGAAATATTCGACGGCAAACCTACGCTTTTTGAAACGTCCATCATGAGGCCGAGGGCCTCTTGTCCGCGCCCTTGCGCATACAGATATTTCACTATAGCATTCAACACGTTGTATACCGCCCCATTACGGTCTGCGATGAACCTTTTTACTGCCTTTTGCGCCAGGTCCGCGCTCTCTTTCTCTCTGCCCTCGAATTCGTGGAGGTTCGAGAGATGGCTATAAAAATAGCCCCAGCCTATACTATCCCGGCAACTCTCGGCTATCCGGATCGTTTGAAGGGCATATCGTAACGGCTCGCCAAACTTGCCTTGAAACAGGGTAACCACAGTAAGCGCTTCGGTATTATAATGGGTATAAGGATAGTTTATCGCTTCAGCCAGCGCAAGCGCCTTTAAGAACATTTCATGTGCTGTTTGCAATTGCCCGGTGACAACTAGCATATAACCAAGATCGGTTAACACATTGATCTCTGCTTCTTTGTTGCCAAGGCTGTGATACAGGTCCGCCGCCATCTGCAGGTCGGCAGCCTTTTTTAGCAGGGTAGTCCGCGTGGGAGCGGTGTATATGCCGCGATAGGCAAATGCCCTTGCCTCTGTTTCTTTATCGCCGGCTTTCCGGCATTGATCGATCAGGAGATTGTAAATGGAGTCCCCTTTACCGTGATTAACCTGTACGTACATTTTCCCGAGCAGGCAAAGGGCTATTCTGCCCAGTCTTTCTTCTTTCAAAGATGTGCTTTCTCCGACTGATCTGCCCAGAAAATATTCGACGCTGTCTCTATAAATAGAATAGTTGCCTGGTTGAAAAGCATAGTAAGATCCCAGCAACAGCAACAGTTCCAGGTGTTTGCGGCCTGTTGCTGTCGAAAGCTGCTTTCTGGCGCTGCCTGGTTCCTGCCGGTCGATCCATTTCGATCGCTCAAATAATTCCGGATCACCGAACCCTTCTGAAAGCACGGGAAGGCGGCTCAGCCCCAGGGATCGGCTGGCTGCATACAAACAGGCGTCGTAGTCGATCTGTCCTTCCTTTGCAACAACAATAAAAGAGGAGCTAAGCAACAAATTCAGCCGTTGCCATGATACTTTGTCTTTTGACGGGTGATGGTAGGAATATTCCGGAATTACTGGTTTAACGGCGCTTTGAGATCGTCCGTCAAAACGCATCGATACACATAACAGAAGGCTCATAAGAACCGTCCTTGACATATGTTTTATTTTCACATATTGTAGCAAGATCTTTCGGTTAGCAAAATTGAATTGAAAGTTAACGTTTTCTTTCCGGGTGGCGGAAGAGGAATTTCCTGCTCCAAAATTTTGGAGTTTCCGCTCCCAGACTCCAAAGTTTTGGAGCAACCTGCATGTGTTCTTTTCGCGCCCCGCCTCTTAAACGGGTTCATAAAAAATTATATTTCAGTTTATTAAGAATTTACGCATTTCCGATACAGGTGTTGTTGCCAAATGGCATGCAAGTAGACATAGAATGGAAAACCTAATTGTATGACACAATCAACTCAATGGGGCGCTACTACGCCAATCGACCCCAAAAAGGGCTTCAGGATCCACTTAATTGTTTTCTTGCTTGTTACTCCTGCGATCTGGCTCGTCTGGTATCTGACTGGCCAAAGCTACCCCTGGCCATTGTGGTCCACACCAGCATGGGCAATCGGTGTACTCTTCCACTACCTGGGCGTATTCGTTTTCAAAAAATCAAAGCACAATTAAAGGACAGGATCATGATGCAGCAACAAAAAACATTCAGACGCATCGTGACAGGTCATGATGCGAATGGGAAGGCGGTTATTATTTCTGATGCTCCCCCAGTACATACACAGCTTGTTGGCGGTCCTGGAGGCCCTACCTTCTTTGAGGTATGGCATACAGTAGAAACACCTGCTTTAATTCAGGCACGGCCATATGAACCGGATGAGAAGGGTTTGGTGCTACCCCCTCCTAAAAACGGCACGCGTATCCGGGCAATCGAATTTCCTCCGGAAGGGGAAGAAATACGAAAACTTACCTCGACAGATGCTGCAGCTAAATTCAAGTCTATGGGTGATGAGAAAGCCTCTACATCGGATGAAGCAGCTCCTCATCCGTTGATGCACCGGACCAGAACAGTTGATTACGGGATCGTACTGGAAGGCGAGATAACATTGGTGCTTGACCTGGGAGAGACGACCATTCAGGTTGGCGATGTTGTGATTCAAAACGGCACAAATCATGCCTGGGCAAACCGGTCGGGCAGGATCTGCCGGATGGTCTTTATTCTGATCGATGGTGAATTTACCAACGAGATTTCCTAACCCGTAAAATAGCATTATGCGTATAAAACCGTTGCCGCCAGATACCCTTAGCCCGCAGGTCCGTTATGTGCATGATGAAATAGCCGATCTCATTGGCCGGAGCCAAAGCCAGGTAAACATGCTCGATGCACAGGGCGCCTTGCTGGGCCCTTTCTCACCCATGCTACACTACCCGCAGTTCGGCATTCCGGCCCTGAGCTTTTTACGGACGCTTGACATGCATGCAACCCTTGACAAGCGGGTGCGTGAAGTAGCCATACTTACCGTAGGTGCTGCTTTTGGCGCCCGCTTTGAATTATATGCACACGAGATCATGGCTGCTGCTGTTGGCCTGCCCGACAGTATGGTCGCCTCGCTTGCGGCGGGTGGGCGACCCAATGGCTTGAATGAGCAGGAAACTATCGCACATAATATTGCTTATATGCTGGTTGCCGGCCATGTTGTTCCGGATTCAACTTATAAGTATGCAGTACAGGTGTTCGGGCAGAATGGTGTGGCAGAGCTTTTCTTTCTGATAGGCGGCTACAGCCTTATCGCAATGATCTTAAATGGATTCGATATACCCGCACCGGATAATTGAGGAATATTAAACGCCAAAAACAATGATAGCTAGATCTTTTTTATCATTCTCCAACACGACACTTGTATTTATGGCAATGTGCCTTTTGTTAAGCAACATTTACGCAACGGAAAAATTATCCAACGGCAAATACCCTGGGGGCAATGAAGAAGAAGTGGCTGTATTGACACGGTACGAGGTGAAAAAAGGCTATGAAAAGAAGTTTCGCGATGTGATCTGCAAATATGTGAGGCATGCTATTGCCAATAAAAGCAACGTTATGGCTGAAGCCTATTATGAACAGGAAGACCCTTCCGTATTATGGGTTATTGAAAGATGGAGCGGCAAAAGTGGACAGGAGAATATTAGAAACGGCGTAAAATTCAAACAGATAAAGTTATTATCTGAAAAGAAGCTGGAAACTCCTGCAAAAACAATCTACGTAAGAGACCTGGAGCCGATCGCAAAAAAAGAATGGAGAAGGGAGCCGAAGGAGGAAGATGTGCCGATCACTATCATGTTATTTGTAGATTGCACGGCGGGAACTGAAGGTGTTTTTAAAGAAGTGTACCACACTGCCATGCCGCAATTCCGAAGTGAGCCAGGGGTAATCAACTACCAGCTTTCACAACTTGAAGATGACAGCACTCAGTTCGTTACCTATGAAAAATTCCGGAGTGAAGATGCCTTTCAATATCACCTGAAATTTCTTCCCATACGGCCTGTGATCGATTATTTGAATACCAGCATCAAAAAGCAACCTTTTCAAACAGGTCTTCACAGGCTTATAGCGTTTGCGCCAAAAAAGCGATAAGGACACGCTCATGGATCGATTAACCCAATTACTTATGCTGAAAAAATTAAAAAATGAAATCGATGAGACAAATCATGTTAGCGGGAATAGCTGCACTTACTGCATTTAGTGTCGATGCCCAGGTAAGAGTAAATGCTACGCGGATCAATGACCATGAACTATCTGTTTTGAACCAATTGGCATCTCCCGCAGTAGTTGTCAACATGCCCGTATCACAATTATTGAACGCTCCGGGAAACGAAGACTTACGGGCATTTTTTTTTACTCCTGTAAAGGATTCAACCGTATTGAAAGGGAAAAGGATCGCTGTGATCGCTGCTGATGGTTTTGAGGAAATTGAATTATTAGGCCCCGTATGGTATTTCAAGCAGCTGGGAGCCAAAGTAGATATCGTGGCGCCTAAATATAATCCCGCCCCTGGAAGGTATGGTCTTATGTATCCTGAAATGGCAAGAACCCACATCATGGCCATACAATACCTGCAGCCTGCAGGCTGGATAAAATTCGACCGCACGGCAGATCAGATCAGGGTAAGTGATTATGATGCCGTGTTCATTCCCGGCGGCGCATGGAACCCGGATAACCTGCGCTATGACAAGGACGTGATAAAGTTCATACAGGATTTCAACAAGTCGGGAAAACTGATCGCGGCCATCTGTCACGCCCCGGTGGTGCTGGCTTCTGCTGATATATTGAAAGGAAGAAAGCTGACAGGTTATTGGAACATACAGGTGGATCTGAAAAATGCGGGAGGAATTGTATTGGAGCAGCCTGTGGTAACGGATGGAAACCTGGTCACCAGCAGACATCCTATTGATGTGGCTGATTTTTCAAGGGCAGTGGAAAGTTGGCTGATCAAAAAAGGTATGTGAGCATTTGAAGCGCAAAACCAGCGACCAGAGCGGATTTTTTAAAAATTTTCAGACAGTTGTTTTAAACGAGCTGTTCGTGTCCTGCCATTACGGCGAGAGACAAGGCTGCCATGTCGCCTATATTTTCGCTCAGTCCTGCGGGTTCGATCCGGAAGTTTTCGAGTGAGCCGTGGTAGGCTTCTCTTTTGATCACTTCGTGCATTTTAGGATCGATCAGTTGTTTGGCTCTGCCGTAGATGCTGCCGAGGATGATGAGCTCGGGGTTTAGAAGGTCGACGAACATGGCGATGGCCCGGCCGAGATATTCGGCGGAAAGTTCATAAACTTCCTGTGCGGTTTTGTCGCCGCGGAGGGCGGCTTCGGCGATTGTGCGGGCGGTTACTGCCGGAAGGTCTTCGAGGCTTTTGCAGTAAGAGACGGTTCCTCCGACCTGAATGCGTTCGCGGGCTTTTATTTGCCCAAGCTGCGCGATGCCTCCGCCGCTGCAATATCCTTCAAAGGAGCCGGCTTTTCCGAAGCCCACGGGGCCCATGCCGGCCAGGCGGATGTGGCCCACTTCTCCTGCCAGGTCGGCCGGTCCGGAGTAGAGCCGGCCGTTGAGTATCAGTCCGGCGCCCATGCCGGTGCCGAAGGTCAGGAAGATGAGATTGTCGGTGCCGCGGCCTGCGCCGTATTTCCATTCTGCGACGGCGCAGGCGTTGGCGTCGTTTTGGAGGAGGACTGGTTTTCCGACAAATCTTTTTGTTGCCATATCGACAATGGGTATGTTGTCCCAGCCTATGAGGTTGGGGGGAGAAAGGATGAGGCCCTTTTTGCTGCTGAGGGGTCCGCCGCAGCTGATACCGATGCCGGTGAGGGCTTCGATGGAAATGTTGTGTCGGGCAAGTAGGGCTTCGGCTTCGGTAAAGAGGGCAGCGATCATGTCGTAGACCGGACGGTCGGTATCCAGGCGGGTTTTGCCGATGATGTCGAGCTGGCCGGGGCTTGCTGGGGAACCGGTGCCGTCATTGGCGCCGAGCACTATGGCGCATTTTGTTCCTCCGATATCAAATCCTAATAGCATGTGGTTAGTCTTTTAGTGGGCTGATCCTGATGGAGCGAAAGTTTACTTTTCCGTGTTTGGCGTATAACCAGATGACGTCTCCGTTGTGTTCGTAGGTTCGATTGACGATGGTCCGATGATGGTTGACGTCGACGTCGAGTATGCCGTCCTTTATGACGATGTCAAGTGTGATGGGTTTGTCGAGGCCGTCTACTCCGTAAATGGTGGTGTTGCCGAGGGAAACAGTTTTGTTGTGGGCGGAGATGTTGAGGCGATAGCCGTTTTCGCCGGACGAATCGGATTTGAAATAGATGCCGTATTCTTCATTGGCGCTGATTGGCTCAACCTCGAGCGTTATGCGGCAGTTGGCGGGTACGCTGGCGATATGCGATGTTGCTACGCCTCCGGGGGAATACAGTGCGACGCCAGTTGGCGCAATGGGAGTGGCTTGCAGGTCGGGGTGGATGGTAGTAGCGATAGGGGTGGAGGTTGCGGGTATCATCTCGACCGGGAAGCGGGTGTCGAGGGTCCCGTCGGGCTGTTGGATCACTTCGCGGAATAAAGAGTTGCCTCCGAAGATCTCATGGTTATTGTCTTTGTCTTCGGCCCGGTTGGGGACCCATGCGGCGGCTATGCGGCGATCGTTCCTGAAGCTGGCGGTCTTTACGACATTGGCCCATTGTTCGTTCAGGGCCTGGTATCGTGGTTCTTCCCAGGGACCATAGGGGCTGCGGGATTTTACGTAGTAGGTGTCGCTTCCGTCGCTATAAACGAGGTAATACCAGCCTTTCCAGAGAAAGTAGTCGGGGCATTCGGGTACGGAGGGTTGGCCTGTCAGGATGGGTTCGTGAACGGTCCACTGTTTGAGATCTTTGGAGGACAGGTGTACGAGGCAGCCGGCAAGGCTTTTCATGACGGGGTTGTTCTGTTCGCTGGATACGAACAGGTGGAATACTCCAGCCTTGTCTACGAATACTTTAGGGTCCCTGAAATTGCGCTTGCTGTAACCGGGTGCGGAGGTGTAGAAGGGATTCGGTTTTTGTTTATCAAAGTGAACGCCGTCGGTGCTGATGGCATAGCTGAGCTGCTCGTTTACCTTGCCTTCGTCGGTGATGAGACGGGTGGCGTAGAAGGCGTAGTATTTTTTATTGTAATAGACGACGGAGCCGGTGCAGATGGATTTTTCCCAGGCCTCGTCGATGCCGAGGACGATCGGATATTGCTGCCAGGTTTTAAGATCGGAAGATTTGCTGAGCACCCATTGGTGTCCGCCCAGTCCGTTAAGGCTTTTGTGGTGGGCCGAATCCAGCAGCCAATAGTAGTAATAGACGCCGTCCTTTGAAAAGGGGATACAGTCTCCTACAAAGAGGTTGCCTTTGGGTTTGAAGTACTGCATGCTGCTGGTGGATTGTATGGAGGGGTCGTACTTCACTCCCAATTGTGCGATGGAAGGGGGCTGCTGTGCGCGGGTATGGGTGACGAGTGCTGTCAGTAAGAGGGCAAAAAATAGATGCTTCATAATTAACAGACGTTTTTAAATGTGGTGGGGGTAAAAGATTTAAATGTTGAGGGTCACTATTTTTAAAAGTCACGGGGACTGCCACCGGAACGCCAGTGCTGCTCGATCTCTTCGAGGGATTTTCCTTTCGTTTCAGGGATATAATAGTTGCCCCAGACGAGACCCAGCAGGCAAACGATGGCGTAACACCAGAAGGTGAAATCGACACCCAGCGTATTGACGAGCTTCAGGAATGTAAAGGCGATGATGGCGTTGAAACCCCAGTGCGCGAGTGAGCCGATGCTCATGCCGATGCCCCGGACGTTCAGCGGGAAGACTTCGGAGATCAGCAACCAGCCGAGTGGGGCGAGACTGATGGCTATGAATATGATATAACACACGATGCTTATGACGGCAAAGACAGGAAGGCTGGCGCCGAGCTGCTCCTTGAAATAAAAGCAAGCACCGAGCATGGCCAGGGAAGGGATCATGCCGGAGATGCCGATCTTATACAACTTTCTGCGTCCTACGCGGTCAAGGAGGAGTACGGACAGGAAGCAGGCCAGGACATTGACTGTACCTATGATGATGGCCGGCAAAATAGAGTCTGTATTGCTTACGATGCCGGCCATTTTGAAGATGATCGGTGAATAGTAGATGATCGTGTTTACACCGGAGAATTGCTGGAAGAAGAAGATGCCGATCGTTATGATCAATGGCGCACGAAGCCAGGGTTTGAGAATCTCGCCGGCGGTGGATGTCTGCAGGGCGGACAAGCGGATGTCTGCCTGTAGGTCGGACATTGTTTGAGCGATCTTGTCGGGATCTTCGATCTTTTCGAGGATCTTCTTCCCTTCTTCCCAGCGGCCCTTGCTAATGAGCCATCTGGGGGTTTCGGGGAGGAAAAACATGCCGATCAGCAGAACCAGCGCCGGGACGAAGCCTACGAGGAACATCAGGCGCCAGGATTCGGGTTTAGTGTCGTTGGATAGCCAGTAGTCGGTGATGTAGGATAGGAGGATGCCGATCGTGATCATGAGTTGGTTCAGTGTTACGAGGGCGCCTCGTTTCCTTGCCGGAGAGATCTCCGAGATGTACATGGGTACAACGTATGATGTTATGCCAATTGCAAATCCGATGACGATCCGCATGATGATCAGCACGGTGATGTTGGGCGCATAGGCACACCCGAATGCTCCGATGGTAAAGATGGCGGCATTGATGATTATCATCCGTTTTCTGCCGGTTATATCGGAGAGCTTGCCGCTGACGATGGCGCCGAGCACCGCGCCGATGAGCACGGTCGTAGTTATCAGCTCGACGCTGCTGTCGGGCAGCTCCCAGAACTGTTTCAGGAAGGGTAGGGCCCCGGAGATGACGCCGGTGTCGAAGCCGAAGAGCAGGCCGCCGGTGGCTGCTATTACGGCCGTCATCAATACGCTGGATTTTAAACGCATACTTTTTGATTGCATTAGTTAGACAGGCATTAGAAGCCTGGGTTTTGTTTGTAGAGTCCCTTGCTGTAATTTATCTGATTCAAAGGTATCGGCAAATACTCGTCCCGTCCTTTTGTAAATTTTGCCGTTTTAAGATAGCTGCGTTTTGATGATTCAGATGCAAAATAGCTGTTCAGATAGGTATCGGCGATTCCCCACCGCACGAGGTCGAAGAACCGGTTTCCTTCGAGGGCAAATTCCAGGCGGCGTTCGGTCCGCAGGGCCTGTCTGGCGAAGTCCTGGGTCCAGATACAGTTGACGCCGGGCTTGTATGTGTCGACCTTATAATTAGAGGTGGGGGTGCCGTTAGCCTGTTTGAGGCGGGAGGTGCTGGCGCCTGCACGCTGTCGGACCTGGTTGATCAGGGGCAGTGCGTCGGTCGGGCGATTCAGCTCGATCAGGGCTTCTGCCTTCCACAGCAGGACGTCGGAGAATCGGATAAGTTCCCAGTTCTTGGAGCTCGACATGAAGGGGGGAATCTTTTGGAACGAGGCGTCGTCAGCAGCCACGGCGCCTTTCAGCTCGGAATAGTAGCCGTAGATGGCCGGGGCGCGGGCCCAGGTCTTCTGGTAGACGAAGTCCGGCTCGTACTTATAAGGATGGCCCGGGATGGCCACGCTATGGTCTAGCCGTGGGTCGAAGGTTTGGGTCAGGAAGTCCGATCCTTCGAGAGCGTCGGTGTTATTGTAGCCTGTGAACATGGGCAGGCCGGTGGCCGTCTCGGTCTTGAAGGAGTTGACGAGGTCCTGGCTCGGAATATGTTGCCAGCAGCAACCGAACTCCTGGTTCATTGGATAGATAAGCGAATGTCCCATGTCGATGCGGCCGAACTGGGTTCCGTCATTTTTGGAATACTGGATGGCGAATACGGATTCGGGTCCGTTCTCGGTTGCGGTCAGAAAATTGTCTCCAAAGTCGGTGGCCAGCTTGTAGGCGCTCAGATTGATAACGCTGTCGCAAAGGGTGATGATCTGGTTGAGTTTGTCCTGGTCGATGGCTGTTACCGCGTGCTGATCGTTTTGCTTGTAGGCCTGGTACAGCCAGGTCTTGGCGAGATAGGCCAGGGCTGCATATTTGGTCGGTCGGCCCTTGTCGGATTGCGTAACGGGGAGGTTGTTGGCTGCCGAACGGAAATCTGCCGCGATAAGGTCCCAGAGCTGGTCGCTGGTTAACTGGACGTTGGAGACGGTGATGTACTGATCTTCCGGCAGTTTCTCGTCGATGTAGGGGATGCGGTTCCAGAGGATCTTCAGCATGAAGTAATAATTGGCTCGAAGGAACTGCATTTCGGCTATGCGTTGGTTTTTTTGAGGATAGGACGCGGCGTCGGCGTTTTCTATCCGTAGCAGGGCGTTGTTTACGCGGGCGATGCCGTTGTACATCTGGGCCCACATCTGGTCGGTAAGGCCATTCGTATTTTGATTGGTCACAAATGTTTCGTAGTCGTTCCATTCGCTGTTATCGCCGACGCCGTCGCCGCCTTTGTACGCGTCCCCGCTGCGCATGCTGCCCCAGGGCCAGAGGCTGTTGGAGGTATGGAGGTTTTCGTTGCCCAGAGAGGAATAGGCTGCGATGACCATTTTTTCTATGTTCCCGGGAGAGTTGAGCTGGTCGCCGTCGATCGAGCCTTGCGGTTGCTGATCCAGTGTTTTTTTACAGGCACCTAGCACGCTTATCGCTAGTATAATGGGGATGATATGCTTTTTCATGATGGTAATCGTTTAAAATGAAAGATCGAGACCGAGGGAAGTGATGACCGGTATGGGATAGGCGCCTCCGGGGATTTCCGGGTCAGCGGCGGTATAATTGCCGGATTTGATCGTGAATAGATTGGTCGCCTGGGCGTATATGCGGGCATTGCTCACTCTTATTCCTCGCAGCGCATTCTTGAGGTTATAGCCGATCTGCAGGTTTCTCATTTTCAGGTAAGAGCCATTTTCCATGAAATAAGTGGAGGTTCTGCCTTCGTTGTTGCGGTCGACGAGGGTAAGGGCGGGCACGCTGGCTCCGGTGTTGGTGGGTGACCATGCTTTTTGTACGCGGGTACCCCAGTTGGTACCGGGCCAGAGGGAGGAGAAGTCGGTGTAGGTCTTATACGTGTTGTACACCTGGATTCCCTGCACGCCCTGCAGGAAGGCGGCGAGATCCCAGTTCCTGTATCTTAGACTGACGTTCACTCCATAGGTAAAGTCGGGGTTGCCTTCGGTAAGGAAGCGGCGGTCGTTGGCGTCGACCTTGTTGTCGCCGGTGAGGTCGGCGAAGCGGATCCTTCCGAGGCCTTTGCCGGGTTGGTCGGGGGAATGATCGACCTCGCTTTGCGAGGTGAACAGTCCCTGTGCGACATAGCCGAAGGTAGCATTGATGGAATGGCCGAGGATGGTTTGGGTCGTACCGTTTCCGGCGTAGGCCGTGAGGACTTCGGTGGGAAGGGCGGTGACTTTGTTGCGGAAGGTGGCGAAGTTTGCGCCGATCTGAATCTGCCAGTCTTTTCCGATAGTGCTCTGGTAATTGGCTGCGATTTCGATGCCTTTGTTCTGCATACTGGCTCCGTTGAAGGTCTTCGTGCCGCCTTCGCCGATGATCGCCAGGTAGCCAGGGGTGATCAGGATGCCTGAGGTCTTCTTAATGAAATAGTCGATGGAGCCCGTGATCTTTTGCTCGAGGAAGCCGAAGTCGAGGCCGATGTTATGTTCGTGTGTTTCTTCCCATTTCAGGTTGGGGTTCCCTTGTTGGATCTTGACGAAGCCGGAGGCCAGGGTGCCGGTGCCGGTTCCGGAGATGTCGTAGGCCGTTCCCCTGTCGGCGTCGAAGGTATTGTTGGTCCCATAGATCGCGCTGTACAGGGAGTAGGTTGCGTAGTTACTGATGGACTGGTTACCCGTTACGCCGTAGTCATAGCGCAGCTTGAGGTCGGAGATGAAGGGGATCTGTTTCATGAAATTTTCTTCGCTGATGCGCCATCCGAGCTGGCCGGAGGGGAAGACCCCATAGCGATTGTTTGCGCCGAATCGGGACGAACCGTCTCTTCTGAGGGTTACTGCGGCCAGGTATTTATTGTTGTATACATAGTTCACTTTTCCGAAGAAGGACTGGAGCGAGTAGGCGCCGCCGTTGCCGCCGTTGAGGATATTGCTGGAGCCAGCGTCGAGGTAGGAATAATCGATAGTTTCGAGGGCATAGCCTTGTCTGCTGCCGAAGAAATTCTGGTTGATGGACTTCACCCATTCCTGGCCGGCGAGGAAGTCGAATTTGTGCTTGCCTGTCTTGAAGTTATAGGTAAGGGTGTTCTGCCAGATGAGGTTGCCGTCGTAGTTCTGGGTGTTGTTCACCAGATTGGACGGGTCGGATAGGAAGCCGGACGTATAGGACTTGCGGAGGGTGCGTTGGTATGTACCGTCGTAGTCTATACCAAAATTGGTTCTGAAATGAAGGCGGGGTATGATGGTCAGGTCGGCGTAGGCGCTGCCGACGATGCGTCCGAAATAGCTTTTGTTTTGCTGATTGTCCATGATGAGCCGGACGGGATTGTGTCGGTCGGTCATGCCGGGTGCGGGGCCGCCCCAGCCGCCGGTGATGGTGTGTACGGGAACGATGGGCTGCTGCACGAGGGCTGTGAACAGGACGTCGTTGATGGGTATCAGGGCGTCCTTTACAAAGGTCGCCCCCAGGTTTTCGCCGACTCTTAGCCGACCGTCGAAGAAGCTATAGTCGGTATTGAGGCGAAGGATAGCTTTCTTGATATTGGTCTGGCGTACGATACCTTTGTTATCATAATAGCTCAGGCCAAAATAGGTGTTTCCCTTTTCGCTGCCGGTGGAGAAGGCGACGTTATAATTCTGGATAAGCGAGGTTTGGGCGATCTCGTCGAACCATTTTGTATCTGCCGATCGCATGGTTTTAGCGGCGTCTATAAATTCGGGCAGGATGACCTTGTTGAGGGTGGGGTTGGTAAAATTATTATTCCAGTCGTACTGGTAGATCTGGTTGTTGTTGGGATTGGAGCCGTCGTTGACGGATGCGTGCCAGTAGGCTTCACCGCGCTGCTGGGTATTGAGCATAGACTGTTTGCTATTATAATATTGCAACGAGCTGTTGCTGCTGATATCGATCCTGCTGACGCCTTTCCTGCCTTTTTTGGTTGTGATTATGATGACGCCGTTGGCTGCGCGCGAGCCGTAGATGCTGGCGGAGGCGGCATCTTT
Organism: Puia sp.; assembly: GCA_035492595.1. Taxonomy (GTDB): domain Bacteria; phylum Bacteroidota; class Bacteroidia; order Chitinophagales; family Chitinophagaceae; genus Puia. The sequence continues at coordinate 4,930 of DATJJA010000049.1, read as the reverse complement.
GAGTACCTGGAAGGACTCGATATCGTTTTGGTTGATCTCTTCGAGGCCGCGGGTGGTGGGTAGGCCGTCTATGACGTAGAGGGGGTCGTTGTTGTTCAGGGTACCGATGCCGCGGATGCGGACGGTAGCTCCGCCTTCGGGGGCGCCGTTGGTGGTGATGTATACGCCGGGGATGCGGCCTTGTAATGCTTTGGTGGGGCTGCCGAGGGGGATGTCTTTTACCTCTTTCATTTCGACGACGGATACGGCCCCGGTGAGGTCGGCCTTTTTCTGGGTTTGGTAGCCGACGACGACTACTTCGTTGAGGTTGCCGGGGGTGAAATCCATCGTTATGTTTATCGGAGCAGTGCCGCCTTTGTAGACATAGATGAAGGATTGCATGCCTATGGCGGAGAAGGTGATGGTCTGGTTGACGGCGGCGTTGATGATAAATCTTCCGAGGCTGTCGGTGGCGACGGTTTGCCGGGAGGTTTTGACCGTTATGCCGGACAGGGGGCCGGAGTCTTTGGTGGTAACGGTGCCCGTTACGTTGTGCACCTGCTGCGCAGCTGCGACGAGAGCGAAGAATGCCAAAAGGAGAGAAAATATCAGTTTCATATGTGGCAATGTTTAAAGATTCTCATAATTAAGTTGGCTTGGGTGATGGCTTTAAACGTTTAAAGCGCTAGGGAAAAGAATGGGCTTGAAAGAAGGTGAGCATGGCAGTAAGATTTTGTTTTAAACGTTTAAAGTGGTTCCCAAAAAAATTTGAACGGCTCATTAGGGTTCCCGGCAGCTCTTCCCGGGGACGAATTCCGTCGGCAGAAAGATGTGGTTGATGACCTTTTCTTTGTTCATCAGATCCAGCAGTGTCGTAACTGCTATTTTTCCCATTTTCTCGAGTGGTTGTCTTGCATGGGATACGGGACAGTTGAAGAGTTCGAAGGCTTCGGATTCGTCGAAGCTGAAGACGGACAAGTCTTCGGGTATTCTGATCTTTTGGTTCATGATCTCCTTCAGGCCGGCTATGGAGAGCCGGTCGGTGGCGAAGAAGAGGGCGTCGCAACGCTGGGTGGAGGTAAGGTCCTGGATGGTTTTTTTCATATCGCTTTCCATGTGAGTGGAGCGGATGAGGGGGGACCATTCGGGGTGGAATTCTATATTGTGATCTTTCAACGCGGCGAGGTATCCCCGGGTACGTTCGAGCAGGTTGGTGAGTTTTCCGTGGTAGTTGATGAAGGCTATTTTTTTGTGGCCGTGGCGGATCAGGTGGACGGTGGAATCATAGGCGGCCTTGAAATTGTCCAACAGGATGCTGTTTGCAAGGATATTGGGGAAGTTACGGTCGATGAGAACGAAGGGTATCTCGGATTTTTGAAGGGCTTTGATGGAGGGTTCGGAGTTTTCGACGGGGACAAGGATGAGGCCGTCGACCTGGTGGTTGATGAGGACGTTGGTGAGCTCATGGAATTTTTCCTTGCTTTCGTTGCTGCTGCCGAAGATGACGGTGTAATTCTTTCGTTTGGCTTCTGCTTCGATGGCTCTGGTGATGCCCGAGCTGAAGCGGTAGTTGATGTCGGCAACGACGAGGCCGATGGTATTGGACTTATTGGTCTTTAGGCTTTTTGCAAGTTGGTTGGGACGGTAGTTGAGCTCCTCGGCGGCTATACGGATCTTTTCGGCGACTTCCTTGCCGACTTGCTTCTCTTCGGCCTGGCCGTTGAGGACGTAGGATACGAGGGCGACGGAGACGCCGACGTGATTAGCTATGTCTTTGAGGCCTATTTTTTTCATTTCTCAGCTGGCAATTATCGTAGTGGTTGGTCAAAAATACTACTTTAAACGTTTAAAGCAAATATTTTTGAAATTTTTTTTGTTTATCGGGATGGCGGTGGGGGTCAGGTAAGTATTAAATAAAAAAGCAACCAGTACTGGCTGCTTTTTTTGCGGACCGGACGGGACTCGAACCCGCGACCTCCGCCGTGACAGGGCGGCATTCTAACCAACTGAACTACCGATCCAGGTATTGTTGTGTTGTTGGGGGTGCAAATATAGGAGGAAGGAGGGGGAATAAACAAATTATTATAAAGAGAAAAATTTTCGTGGTGGGGAGTGGGAAGTAGGAATTGGGGTGATGATTACTAAGGGAAAAGTGGGAAGTTTGCAGGGATGGAAAGACCGATGACTTACAGAAGGACGAGGATTGCGCCCACGCCGAGTGGGTTTTTGCATTTGGGGAATGTGGTGTCGTTTGTGAGGGCGGTTGAATTGGGGAAAAGAATGGGGGGAAAGGTATTGTTGAGGATTGATGATATGGATAGGGAAAGGGTCGAAAAGAAATATGTGCGGGATATTTTTGATACGTTGGAATTTTTGGAGTTGCCATGGGATGAAGGGCCGAGGAATGTGGAGGAGTTTGAGAGGGACTGGTCGCAGGTTCATAGAATGGGGCTGTATAGAGAGGCGCTGGAGGTATTGAGGGAGGGGAAGGATTTGTTTGGATGTAATTGTTCGAGGGCGCAGGTATTGAGGGATAGTGTGGATGGGGTTTATCCCGGGACTTGCAGGGAGAAGGAGATATCGTTAGAAGCCGGGAATGTGAGCTGGAGGTTGAGGACGGATGATAATGAGCTAGGGGTGAGGTTTTTGGGAGGTGGAGCAGTTGGGGATGACGTGATTGGAGAAGGACGGGTGGTGAAGGCTCGTATGCCAGGGTCGATGAAAGACTTTGTGGTACGAAAGAGAGATGGTTTTCCGGCTTATCAGCTGACATCGGTGGTGGACGACCTATACTATGGGGTGGATCTGGTGGTGAGGGGAGAAGATCTTTGGGATAGTACAGTTGCTCAGCATTTTTTGGCTGGAAAGCTGGGGAAGGGGAGGGAGTTTGGGGCTATCGGGTTTTATCATCACCCGTTGCTGATGGCGGAAGGGGAAAGGAAGCTTTCGAAGTCGGCAGGAGATACTTCTGTGCAGTATTTGAGGACGCAGGGTTTGAACAAGAAGGATGTGTATACGATGATCGCCAGAATGATGGGGAGGGAGGAAGCGCCCGGAAGTTGGGAGGACCTGGCGGGGTTAGCAAACGATCTTTAGTAAGTCATATAGGGAGAAGCCTGAGTGTGAATTTGGAATAGCAGGAGGACATCTGTCGGGTGGCGATAGCATACTAGCGAGGTTGTTTGGAGCAGAGGAATACGGATTCGTTTTCCTGGATCGCGTAGATGCGAAAGGGCATGAGAATCTGGGGAGTGAGGATGGTGACATTGAAGCCAGCTTGCTGAAGGCGCTGTATATAATCTGATATGGCGTAGATGCGGACATGATCTTTTTGACCGTAGAGGGCGGCTTGCCGGGCAGGATCGTTGATCTTACGATCTTCGAGGGTAGCGGCCAGGGTTTCGGAGTAGGGGACTTGCAGTATGGCGAGTCCTTTTGCATTGAGGACGCGGAACATTTCTTTCATGGCCCCGATGTCTTCGGGAATGTGTTCGAGGATGTGATTGGCGATGAGAATGTCGAAGGAGTCATTTTTGAATGGGAGATTGGTCGCATCGGCGTATAGGATGGAATCGTCGATGTTGCGATAGAAGCCAGGACTGATGTCTACTGTGGTAACCTGAGAGGTTTTGTTGATGAACTGGAAGAGATGTTTTTCCGGCGAGAAGTGGAGGATCCTTTTGCCGTCGATGGAAAGACGGGTTTGGAGGACAGCTTTTACGAGGCGCTCCCGGTTTTTGCTGAGGCAGTTGGGGCAATAGACGTTGGAGCCGTAGCCGGCAATGACAGTGTTGTTGTTGATCGAAGGTGCAATGTCGGGAGAAGGGTATTCAGGGACGAATCTTGTGTAGGTGGAATTGCAGAAGTTGCATTGGTAAGGTGGTGGGAGATTAGTGGGCGAGGGTAAGGTCTTGTATTTTGCGTAGACGAATCTCAGATATTGGTTACGGATAAAAGAAAGGCTGGACCTGTACCCGGACTGTAAAGGATGATAGAGGTTGAGCTTTTTTAGTAGCGACTTTATATTTTCTTTCATAAGTTTCAGCGATGAGTTACGCAGGGAAATCCGACGTGTTCCATGCCACTGTCTTATAGGCTGCAAAATAGGCAATTATAGCGACAGCCCGATGGGTTTGGCATTTATTCGCGAGATGGTGCAGGGTGCACCCGATAAATGGGAGAGAATAGAATCGCGCAGATCAGGCAGGTAAAAATCACTATCACCCATAGGGTCGTATAACCCCAGTGTTGGATGACTATGGAACCGAGCGAAGGACCGGCAATGCGGGCGATGGACCAGGAGAGTGCATAAGCGGCTGAGTATTTCGCTATGTTGTGGTCTTTGGCCTGCGGGAGGACAAAGGAGCCGATGAAGGGCATAGCGAGCATTTCGCCGGCGGTGATGAGCAATACGCAGGCGCCACCGGAAATGACAGGATAGCTACCGGGAAGGATGAGCAGGTCATAACCAATTGCGGTGAGTGTCACGCCGGCTGCGATGTAGAAAGCATTATTGGGGTTGATGAGGTGAATTTTTCTGATCGAACAGTGCATCCAGGCTCCAGCGGTGTGTCGGTTGTGTGCTGAGCAAGAGGCTGGCTGCGCTAACGGTAAAGACGGAATAATTGATGGGGGAAGTGATCCCATAGCTTATAGCCATAGCAATGGCGAAACAAATCGTTAGCGCCGCGCTGCCGATGGCAGCCCAGCGGGTGAGCCAGCCAAGGAGCAACAGAACTCCGATGGTAATCTCCGCGATGGTGGCTATTATGGCCAGGACATCTGCGAGCTGGCTGGGAAGGAATCCCAGTACTTCACGGGCATAGGCGGAAAAGTGTGCCCAGTCGCCCCAACTGACCCAGGATTTGCCGTTAGGACCCCAGAAGCCGAAGCGGTCGAGGCCCAGAAGAGTAAAACCTGTCCCCAGAGCGAGACGGAGATAAAGCTGAGC
>DATJJA010000048.1:0-6584 GCA_035492595.1 Puia sp. | reverse complement strand
CCTTTCAATAGGGACCCAATTTTGAAAAGAATTCGTAAATTCACAAATAATTGTCGATATACATAGCCAAAATATGAACGCAGAGCCGCAAAACGTACTGGATTATCGTGGTGACAATACTATCTTCCTGGTGTGGAATTTTAAGAAGGACATGGAGGTCGGAGCCGTCTTTCAAAGGATTTGTGCATTAGTTATCAATCTTAATAACTCAGGGGAGACCCGGTTTCCCGACTCCGGCGCAGCTTGTGTAATGGGCGTTGGGTATGATGCATGGTTACGGCTTGGTCTTCCTGTTCCGCTTCCAAAAGAGTTGAAGAATTTCGAACCCATCGTCGGTAAGAAACACATGGCGGTGGCTACCAGGGGCGATCTGCATTTTCATATCAAAGGAACTTCCAGTAGTATCTGCTACGATATGGCGGCCATCCTGGCTCAAATTCTGGACCCGGTGGCGGTCAGTGTGGAAGAGGTTCATGGGTTCCGGTATTGGGATGGCCGGTCTATTTTAGGATTTGTCGATGGCACCGAAAATCCCAAGGGGGAAAAACGCGCCTTTTTTGGATTGATCGGGGATGATGATCCAGCCTATAAGGGGGGAAGTTATCTGTTCGTTCAAAAATATATTCATGATCTGAAGGCGTTTAAGGCGCTGTCTGTAGAGGAGCAGGAAAAGGTGTTTGGAAGATCCAGAGAGAATGACGTTGAAATGCCTGATGAACAAAAGCCTTCCAATTCTCATATTGCTTTGACCAATGTCGGTGACGATCTCAAGGTCATCCGGGACAATCTGCCTTTTGGGAATATGTCGACCAATGAGATGGGTACTTATTTCATCGCATATGCAAGTACCTTCAGCACGGTAAAAAAGATGCTCGATAATATGTTTATCGGTTCACCGGAAGGGAATTACGACAGGTTGCTGGATTTCAGCACACCAAAGACAGGAAGCCTTTTTTTCGTTCCTTCGGCGTCCTTGTTGAAGAATATCGCATCGGGGGCAGCGGCTCCGGAGGCCGCCCCTTCCACCTCCGTGGCTTCGGGCGATGGGTCATTATCTATTGGATCACTAAAAAAAGAAGCAGGATATGAATAATCTTTATCGGGAGCTGGCCCCAGTTTCAGAGGCGGCCTGGACGGAAATCGAAGCGGAGGCAAGACGCACCCTCAAGCGGCACCTGGCGGCGCGGCGCGTAGTGGATGTGGAAGGTCCAAAGGGTTTTGACTTTTCAGCAGTAGGCACGGGGCATACCCAGGCGATCGCGGCGCCCGGCGAAGGGATCCAGGCTGTTCGGCGGGAGGTGAAGGCATTGGTCGAACTTCGGGTCCCATTCGAACTCACACGCCAGGCGGTTGACGACGTTGAACGCGGCGCGACTGATTCGGATTGGTCGGCTGTAAAAGATGCGGCGCGTAAGATAGCGTTTGCAGAAGACAACTCGGTCTTCGAAGGATACGACGCGGCGGGGATCGAGGGCATCCGGAAGGGCAACAGCAACCCGGCATTGACGCTTCCTTCCAGTGTGCGGGGTTACCCGGATATCGTTGCTCAAGCGGTGAGCCAATTACGGCTGGCAGGGGTCAATGGCCCCTATGCACTCATCCTTGGCTCCGAAGCATACACGGCTGTCCACGGCGGCAGCGATGAAGGATATCCCGTTCTGACGCACATCCAGCGGCTAATCGATGGGGATATCGTCTGGGCTCCGGCAATTAGGGGCGGTTTCGTGCTTACCACCCGTGGGGGTGATTTCGAATTGGATCTTGGCCAGGATATATCAATCGGTTATCTTAGTCATTCCGAAGCCAGCGTCAGACTCTACCTGCAGGAAAGCTTCACCTTCCGGTTGTTGACGACGGAAGCAGCGGTAGCGCTTTCGCCGGCGGACAAATAGGCGCGATACCAACCTTTAACCAGTAGTTTAATATTTTAAATGAACGTTCAAGCACAAATCGAAAAGTATATTATTAGCCAACCTGAACCCAAACGAAGTGAAATGCGGGAGTTGCATCTGCGCACACTTCAAGCCTCACCAGGATGCAGATTATGGTTCGAGGATGGTAAAGACAGCGAAAACAAAACCGTTAGTAACCCTACTATAGGATATGGGTTGCATACATTAAAATATGCCAATGGAAAGACCAGGGAGTTTTTTCAAATTGGTATAAGTGGAAACAAAACGGGGATCTCTGTCTATATCCTTGGTATCAAAGACAAGAAATACCTGGTCCAAACGTACGGAAAAGATCTGGGCAAGGCCAGCGTCACCGGATATTGCATCAAGTTCAAAACGCTAAAAGATATAAACATTGATGTACTCGAAGCTGCAATACGATACGGATTTGAGGCTCAGAAGGAAAAAATTGGCTGATGAAATTATGGCCAGCGCCGCCTGGCTCAATCAAATTTTCTGATCGCGACATCGCAGTACATATATCCAGCCAGAGCGAAATAGATCATTTCCCAATTGTCCATGATACAAAGCTCATTTACAGCCCGGATAACGCCATAATTGATGCATTCACCAGGGGACCAATAAGTGTAATCATTAAATATAAGAAATCCTCCTTCTTTTATTTTTGTCTTTGCGGCCTGTATGTCGCGCTGCACCCCCTTATAGGAATGATCCGCATCAATATAGATAAAATCAAAATGATTGTCGGGAAGCTTATTTATGGCGGTGGCTGAGTCATTCTCATGCAATAGAACCTGCCCGCGATCTATTTCAGATTTAAATTTTGACTCAATCGAATAGTTTGATAAGAGTGTATCGATCAGATGCAACTCCCTGGGATGACAAATTTCCAGGATCAGCTTTGAAAAATTTCCCTCCTGTACGCCCACTTCTGCCGTAATACCACCTTTCTTCATTTTATGTAAGATGGTCTCTCTGTTGGCCACAACCTGGCAATTCTTGAGGTGATCCGCCGTTAGCTCCGGTGTAAGATCAGGCAAAATGACCACTCCAAGCTCATTTTTCAGGTTTTTCATTTGCCTGGTCCAGGCACGGCGGGCTTTCTTAAGCCGGAAGTTCAACTCACTGGTTGCTCTATCGTTGCCCTCATACGGGACGAAGCCCAATAAGGATTGCAATCTGTTACTTATTTTCAATAATATCTCCATCGTCATAAATTTATGATGAATTGACCTTTCAGTTTACATCGGATCGGGTACAGACGGATTATAGTCGTTGTTAAGAGGTAAAATGGAACTTATAGAATAGCGAAATGCAGTTGTTCAAATAATTTGGAGAATTCAATACTACTAATATATCTATAATTTTCCTTATTTAAAAGCCCAACTTTGCCTCGATATGTTGCGCATCGTCCCGTTCAGCAATGGAGTGAACTGTTCCCTTGCTTGATGGTATAAGTTCCAGCCTGCCTGCCCTTCCAGCCTGACTGTCCGTCTTCCACCTTGATTTTCAGTATATTCTCCCGAGTGTCAACTTGCCACTTTATCGCCATGAACACGGCTTCAGCAAAATTCTGCGCACTAACGTGTTATCTAAAAAGGCAATAATTACTTAATAGTGGGCAAATTGTTACGCGAGGATTGTTTTGAGTGGCATACTTAAGAAAAGGCATGAAATGAGGAGTTTTTATAAAAAAAATCTCTTGCTTTGTCCTATTGGAAAAAAAGAGGTTGTCTACAATGCATTGATAACCTAAAAAATCATTTATTATGAAAGAATTTGCATTGATCTTCCGGGTGGAAAACGGCCCTATGCCAGATTTATCGCCAGCTGAATTGCAGGAGCGGATGACGGGTTGGATGAACTGGATGGGTGGAATTGCCGCAAAAGACCGCCTGGTAAATAACGGCAGCCGGTTGGGAATAAGAGGGTCCAAATGGCTTGGAGCCGGCGGAGTGGTTTCGGACGGGCCTTATACTGAAATCAAGGAGTTCATCAACGGGTATACCATTATCCGGGCAGAATCGGGTGAAGAGGCAGCCGAACTGGCTAAAGGATGTCCGATCCTGTTTGCGCCCGGAGGCTCAGTAGAGGTGCGGCCGCTGGTTGCGCCGGATCATGCAGAATAGCGATTATGACTGACCGTGATCTGATACCGAAACTTTACCGACAGGAATACAGCAAGATGGTGTCCCTGCTTTGCAACCGGTTTGGCATTGACCAGATCGATTCGGCGGAGGACATCATCTCTGAAACCTTTTTGTCTGCAGCGGAAACCTGGGGGATGAAGGGAATTCCTGGTGATCCCGTGGCGTGGTTATATGCCGTGGCACGGAATAATGCGCTGAACGGATTGAAACACGAAAAGGTGGTTCGTCGTTACGAAAAAGACGCCGTGCGTCAGCACGAAACGGGCGTTGGGTCGGTAGAGCCAGACTGGGATGTTTCTGCCGAAGGAATCACCGATAGTCAATTGCGCATGTTGTTTGCCGTTTGTCACCCGGCGATTCCGATGGAAGCGCAGGTCTCGCTGGCGCTTCGGGTGCTTTGTGGATTTACGATCGAGGAGATTGCGCAGGCCTTGCTAACAACTAAGGCTAACATTAATAAGCGGCTTTACCGCGCGAAGTCGACATTGCGGAATGAGGCCATCTTATTGGAAGTGCCAGTTGGCGAGGCCTTTGACGCACGCCTGGATGCCGTGCTGCTGACACTTTACCTGCTTTTTAATGAAGGATATTATTCAGCGAACCCTTCGATGGTCTTGCGGAAGGACCTGTGCCTGGAAGCGATGCGGCTTTGTTATTTACTGACAACACGGGAAGGGCTCGTTCGGTCCGATGTTTATTCCCTGCTGGCGCTGATGTGTTTTCAGGCGTCGCGGTTCGATGCGCGATTCGATGCGACAGGCGGGTTGGTAGTGTATGAACAACAAGACCCCGCGCGCTGGGACGACGAATTGATCGGCCGGGGCAATTATTTTCTTGTTAAGGGCTGCGAAGGGGGATTACCTTCACGTTATCATTTTGAAGCGGCTATTGCCTGGTGGCATACGCATCCCGCAGACGAATCCGAAAAATGGACCAATATACTGAAGTTGTATAATCAGCTGCTGATCTTGCAGTATTCACCGGTTGCAGCGTTGAACCGGGCCTACGCTTTTTCGCGCGTATACGGAAAGGGCGCGGCGATACCGGAAGCAGAGGGGCTTAAACTGGAAGGGAATTTGTTTTATCATAGTTTATTGGGGGAGTTGTATACGGGCGTGGATGAGGTTCATGCTGCGGCGCATTTAGAACAGGCGTTGGGTCTCGCGGGGACGGACGCGGAGAAAGCTATCCTACGGGGAAAATTGAACGAATTGACCCGTCCGCCGTTATCTCCTTGACGTCGCTATCCGCTGGAAAAACTTCGTTACCTCGGAACCACCCTGATAGCCGAGCCCCACCGACAGTGTCTTTTGATTGGACATCGGTCGTCTGTTTGCCGCGGTCACATCTCCTTGCTTCGTCATATAAGACTGATAGTTAGGGTCGTCATCGATGGTCATTATAAAGCCATTGATGAACATGGCAGGACTGATGCCTTTGAGCAATTTGCTCTGCACCAACCGGGCCAGCATGATCTCCGGGTCCAATACTGTAGAATCCCCTGGTACCGTAAGCTGGAAATTATGCCCGGAGCCGAAGGAAGCGCTGAAAGTGTAGAAAGTCGGCTTGACCTTCGGGAAACTGACGGAAAAACTGTCCGGGGTCTTGAAATTGACCGTGAAGTAACTTTCATCGAGGAAGGGGACGTTCACAGGAATCGTATCCAGCCAGGTCCAGCGTATACCCGCCTGTACGGGGACAGACTGGCCATAATTCGTGGGATAGCCGGTTAAAAGGAGATCATATTTTTGGAAAAGCTTTTTATTGGCCGGATACATGGTCTGGTAAGAATAGGCGTGCGTATATTGTCCATGACCCGGCGCCAGGAGCAAGGATTTGTTACGATTCGTGGTATCCATGTAACCAAACAGTCTTGGGAGTATATCGTATTGTAAAGGCCAGTTGAAGCTCACGGTTTTCGCCGTATCCAGTTGTGAAAGATCCACCGTATCATTTTGCCCGCCTATCTGATGTAGTTTGTACAGACCGGTATAGGGAAAAGCGATATAAGCATAGTCATCATGCTCCCAGGGATAACTGACGGCAAAGTCATTAGAGTAAGAAACTCCTTCCGGACTGAAATAGGGGCCGCTACTGGGTAGAAATACCGGTCCTGGATCATCATTGCTCATGAATTGCCAATAAAACGGTGCCGGAGCTGCGACATTCTTCAACTGCATTGTCGCCGTGCCTGTGACGAAAGGATATATCTGGCCCGGCACTGAATCGGATAAGGGCAAATTTTTCCACTGCACGAGGTCCACCGTTTTATAGGTATAGACCGCAAATTGTGGCGTGCCTCCATTGGGACTTTCGGAGAAGATGACAGTGACGTCCAGTAATTTCGAGCTTGTCGGCAGGTCGGCAATGATCGTTCTATTGTAATCCACAACTGTATCTATCAGAACTTTACCGCCAGCCTCGCTGATATACAGTTCGTAGTTTGTCCTTCTTGTACTATCGATAGTGCTCTTCCTGATCAGGTAGGAAAGACTCATATGCAACTTTGGGGCTGGCGTGG
>DATJJA010000047.1:0-17810 GCA_035492595.1 Puia sp. | reverse complement strand
GGACATATTAGCAGACTGATAGGGTACGGATGTCTTGGCGCCGGGGATGGTAGTCGTATCCCAGGAATTATCCACTTCCACCGCCAGTACATTCTGATCCCGGAGCTTACCGGTTACCTCCAGCTCAAAAGGCGTATAGCCTCCCTCATGTTGGCCTACCCATTCGCCGTTGAGCCAAACCCTGCTCTTATAAAAGACGGCATCGAAACGTAGGAACTGATGTGTTCCCTCCGGTGAAGCCACTGCGCCCCACCGTCTGAAATACCAGGCCTTTCCCGTATAGAGCTCATATCTTTTATCGACGGAAAAACAGTGTGGCACGGCCACGGGATCAAACTTCCCGGAAGGATAGTCCGCACGATACCAGCCTTCCGTCTCTCCCGAGCTCACAGGATCCAGGGCAAAGGTCCAGGCCCCATCTAGCGGAAGACTGTTCTTCCCCTGCGCGTTTGCTTCTCCGGGTACGACGAGAAGGGCAGGCGGAGGGATTACCTGTCTTAAAAATTCCAGTACCTGTGCCTGCCGCTCCGTATCAGAGAACTCGCGTCCTCCGTGTCCTCCGCCGGGCACGGTGACCAGCGTAGCCTTGACGCCGGCCAGCCTCAGCGTGTTATAGAACAAGGGCGCCAGGTAATAATGAATGATGGGGTCTTTATCTCCATGCAGGATCAATACCGGCGGGTCATCCCGGTCTATATAGGTAGCGGGGCTCGCCCATTTTGCCAGATCCGGCCGTACCAGCGGGCTGGCCCCCAACATCCGCGAAACGGAAGAACTGGTCGAATCCACTTTATACCCTGTCCCATCGCCATGAAAGGCATGGAGGTCGGCAGGGCCGTAAAAATTGAGAACTCCTTTTATCGATATTTTCCTTCCTTCCAGCGGGTAGGGATCGAACTCCTGTCGTTTATTATTCAAGCTCATCCCTACCAGCGAGGCCAGGTGTCCGCCGGCGCTGGCACCGGCGACCACTACGCGGGAGGTATCGATCCCCAGATCTCCGGCATGTTGGAATATATAGCGGATGGCCGCATTACAGTCTCTTATCTGCGCCGGAAAGACGGAATCCTGGCTAAACCGGTATGCTACACTCGCGATGGCATAGCCATGGCCAATAAGGTAGGGCACTTCCATATTCTTTTTTCCGCCCGTCCACCAGCCGCCTCCATGGATCCAGATCACCAAGGGGATGCCCGCCGGGACTTTGGCCGACGGACCTGTACCGGCGACTGACGCCAGTGTAGCCGCATCTGGTTTATACAGATCGAAATTTTGTTTGGGATCCGAATTCCCGTATTTGATATCCCGCGTCAATACGGCCCCCGGGATCGCCAGGGTATCCGCATCCTGCGCATAAAGTCCAGAACCGATGAATAACACAGCGGCGAGTAGGCCGGCGGTTGGTATCTTTCTTATCATTCTCATGCTGAAGCTATCTTTTTTATTGCCAATCGGGGTTCTGTACCAAGGCAGGGTTTGCATTGATCTCATCCTGCGGTATCGGGAAGAACTTATGTTTGGCCAGCGGCGAACGCACCGGGTACACATCATTGACAGCGGCAGGAATGACCGTCATGAATTTACCCGTCCTGGTAAGGTCATACCATCTATCTCCCTCGGCAAACAGCTCCCAAGATCGTTCTCTAATTACGCTATCTGCAAAATCGCCGACATTCAATCCCGGGGTAAGAACCGGCAGGCCTGCCCGGTCCCGTACCGCCTTTATATACCCATACGCTGCTGCCGTTGCTCCATTGGCACGGGCCTCGGCCTCGGCGGCGATGAGGTATACATCGGCCAACCGGAATATCTCCACGTTGACGGCGCCGGATCCGCCGATGGAATTGGGATCCATATATTTTTTCACCAGCACACCCCTGGGTGTAATGGGCGTAACATCTTTCTGCGCGACGGTCGCTCCGGATTTATTGACGTAGGTGGTATCCAGCAACTGACGCCGTTTGTCGGCCGGATTGAAAGAATCAAAAAAAGCCTGGTAGGCAAAAATGGACCCAAAGGAACTATTGCCATAGGCAGGTCCATCGCTGTTCCTGGGACCAAAAAGGCTCATCAGCTGACTGCTTTGCCCCGGCGTGGCGCTCTCACATTCGTAGGCCCACATATTTTCCTGCCGGGCTGCATCCTCCTTCGTCACATTATACAGATCCCTTGGATCCGCCATCAGGCTATATTTTCCGGAGTTCAGCACCGCGCTGGCTTTGCTCAATGCCAGCGTCCAATTCTCCGCATACAGCGCAGCTTTGGCATATAAGGCCAGGGCCACTTCTTTCGATGGCCTGCCTTTCGCAATACTGCCGGAATAGGATGGCAGGGCGGCAACGGCCAGGTCCAGGTCTGCAAATATCTGCTTGTATACGTCAGCCCGGGGGCTTTTGCCGACTACGGCCTTTGACAGATCGCTGCTGGCGCTGGTCTTTATCACTACATCCCCGAAGTTCTTTGTCAGCATCCAGTGATAAAAGGCCCGCAGATAATAGGCCTCTCCGATGATGACGGCACGACGTGCGGTATCCATATTCGTCGAGGGGACCTTTTCGATCACCCAATTGGCCTTCTCGATACCGGCATAAGCGCTGCTCCAGATCTGCTGCGGTGACTCGAACAGCCGGCTAAAACTTTTCTGGGTGGTATAATTAGGATCGTAGTTGAACAGGGTGAGCGTATTCCGTCCCACCACCGGACGGGGATAGGTCTGATCCGCACTCCAATCGGATGCGGAGGTCGCCGCTGTATTGAACATATCGGCTATCGGGCCATAGGCTGCGGTCAATGCGGCTTCTGCATCCGAGGCAGTCTGGTAGAAATTGGAAGTAAATATGGAGGAATAGGGCTGCTCATGCAGCTTGCTGCAGCCGGTCAGCACCAACGATAAACAGGCTATAGTATATCTCGTAAATTTCATAACTGGTCATTTAAATTTGATAGTTCGCGTCTAAAACGTCACTTGTATGCCTGCCAAAAAAGTTCTGGCCACCGGGTAAACCAGGTTGTCCACTCCCACCTGCGTATTCGATCCGCCAAAAGAATTCACCTCGGGATCGAAACCCGAATACTTCGTGATGGTCGCCAGGTTATTCCCGCTGACATATATCCTGATCCGGTTGACGCCCTTAAAGGCAGGCAGCGTATAACCCAGGGTCAGGTTCTTCAGCCGGACAAAGGACCCATCTTCTACAAACCTGTCCGAGACGGGCAGCCTGCCCCCCTGGAATCCGCTGGCATATTCATTATTTGGATTTGTCGGGCTCCACCTGTTGACGAGTCCTTCGAGCACGTTACGCTGTCCCAGCGCATTCTCGAATGTGTACCGGCTGAGGTTATAGATCTTATTCCCCTGGACACCCGATAAAAAGGCGCTGAGATCGAAACCTTTGTAAGATAAGTTGGTTGAAAATCCGAATATGAATTTCGGATTGGCGTTGCCGGTAATAGCCTGATCATCGGCCGTGATCTGCCCATCCTTGTTCAGATCTGCCACCTTTACTCCGCCGGTGCGGCTTCCTGAACCGGGCAAGATCGTCTCCCCTGTCTGATAGATCCCATTGAATACATAGGTCTTAAAGATACCCAGCGGCTGTCCGACCCTCAATACCACGTATGGATTGACGACGTATTCCTGCAGACTACCCGTCAGCCCGACCAGTTTATTCCGGTTGACCGAGATATTTCCATTCACATCCCATGTAAAGGCGCCGTCCAGCACCCGGGCATTGACTGCGAACTCAAACCCCTTGTTCTCGACGCTGGCAAAATTCCCGGTGATGGAAGAATAACCGGAGGACAGGGGAAGATTCTTTACGAATAAAAGATCATCGGTCTTCTTCTGGTAATAATCCGCCACCAATGTAACCCGGTTGTTGAACAGTCCGATATCCAACCCGATATCCTTCTGTGTCGACCGTTCCCATTTGAGATCCTTATTGGCGATGCCGGTGGGGCTGATACCGACGGTATAAACATGGTTGAACTGGTAATTGCTTCCCGAAGCCACCAGGGCCAGCGACTGATAGGGGTCAATGGCGGCCGCATTCCCTGTGATGCCATAGCTGCCCCTCAGCTTCAGATCGCTGAAGATATTCTGTTCTTTCATGAACGACTCTTCAATGATGCGCCAGGCGCCCGAGGCGGCGGGGAAGAAACCATATTTATTGTTCTCCCCGAACTTGCTGGCCCCGTCATACCTCGCCGTCAGGTCCAGGAAATACCTGTTCTTATAGCCATAGTTGACCCGTCCCAGGTAAGAGTCCAGCCTGTCCTTGTTCCTGCTGCTGCTGACCGTCCTGTTGACGGCCAGTCCCAACGCCTCATCGGTCGTAGCGTCATTGGGGAATCCGCTCGCCGAGATCGAATTGGAATTATACAGATTTTTCTGGGTTGCTACTACGCCGGTGATCTTCAGCGAATGTTCGCCGAAATTGTGCAGCCAGGTCAGGATGCTCTCATGTAGGAGGTTGGTGGAATTGACATTCCCTTTGGCCGCACTGCCGGAGCTGGCATTCCTTTCCACTGCGCCCAGGATATAGATGGGCGAATAGTAATCGTTCAGCGTCCCGGAAAGATCGGCGTTGAACGAGGCGCGATAGGTCAGTCCTTCTATGATCTTCGCTTCGGCATATACATTCGCCAGGGTCCTGCGGATGGTATTCTGGCTGAGGATCTGCGCCAGGCCCAGCGGATTGGTCACTTCCCGGTAGCGGCCATTGAACTGATCGGAAAAGGGATACAAGGTCCCGTCCGCCTTATAGGGCTGCAGGGTTGGCGGGGCCCCCAGGGCGGCTCCGACGATGCTTTGCGTCACTACGGGTCCGTCGATGCTATTGATACCGGTGGGAATATTGTTATTGATACTATTGCTGCCGAGGACGGTGGTACCGACTTTAAAGCGGTCGTTGATCCGGTGATCCAGGCTCAGCCGCAGGGAATATCTTTTGAAATTAGAACGGATGATGATACCATCCTGGTTGAAATAGTTGCCGGATAAGGAGAACTGCGTCTTCTCCGATCCGCCGCTGACCGATACCTGGTAATTCTGAATAATGGCCTTCCGGAAGATAAGGTCCTGCCAGTTAACGCCTGTCCCCAGGCTGTCGGGGTTGGGATAAATAGTCGTCCCGTATACGTCGTTCTCCAGTCTGGCGAATTGGGCGGCATTGAGCATGCCGATCTTTTTGGTGACGGACTGGACTCCCTGGTAGGTTTCCATCTGTACCCGAGAGGGCCCGTTCTTACCCCGCTTGGTCGTGATCAGGATCACGCCGTTGGCGCCCCTGGCCCCATAGATAGCGGTCGCCGATGCATCCTTCAGGATCTCCACAGATTCGATATCATTGGGATTGATGGTGGACAAAGGGCTGGGATCGGTCACAGCGCCCCCGTTGGAGATCTGGATACCATCGATGATATATAGGGGCTCGGAGGACCCGTTGATGGAATTGGTCCCACGGATCCTTACGCTGATATTCCCGCCGGGAGCGGCATTATTCTGTGTGATCTGGATACCGGAGGCCCGGGCCTGCAGTCCTTGTGCGACATTGGTCACGGGCGTCTGTGTTATTTCTGCGGCCTTGACCGATGAGATGGAACCTGTCGTGGCGGCCCGTCGTTGCGTACCATAACCCACCACGATGACATCCTCCAGTTTGCCGACAAGGCGCTTGAGGACGATGGAGATGGTCGACTGACCTTTCCAATCCACTGTTCCGGGCTCGTATCCCTGCGAGGAAATAACCACCACCACATCGGCTGTTACCTCTTTTAATGTAAATTCACCCTTTGTGTCGGTAGTGGTTCCCCTGGAGGTCCCCTTGATCGTCACGCTGGCTCCGGCGACCGGGTTATTTTCTGTATCGCTGACCTTGCCCCGCAGGGTGTGTGCGGTTGTCTGGGCATGGACAGAAGAGAAAAGAACAAGGAAGATGAACAATATACATAGGTAGTAAAGAGAAGAGTAGGTCTTACTCATATGGCAGTTTGTTTAATGAAAAGCAAAAACGTTACAAGAATCCGATGCAATGCTAAAAAAGTTTTTATTGAGAAAAGAACAAGATCATGATTTTTGACATCAATATCTACCGGGAACGATTGCGGTATCGTTCCCGATAGTTTTCGAAGTCCTCAAACTCATTTGAATTATCTTTAAGTCATGGGAATGATACGCTGTACAAAGTGCGGGCAGGTACATGCCATCACAAAATCGGGCGTGGTCCGGGGCAAGCAACGGTATTGCTGTAAGGACTGCGGTATATATTTTACCCTTCCCTCCGCCACGCCGGCAGCGTCTGCCATCGCAAAACAACGGCCCAGTCATATTTCTACCATCCTCGACATCGCCAAAGCCCTCGATATTTCCAAATCGACTGTCTCGAGGGCCCTGCAGGGACACAAGGATATAAAGGAGGCTACGCGCAAGGCGGTCCTCAACATGGCGCGCAAACTGGACTACCAACCCAATCTCCTCGCCAAAAGCCTGGTAAAAAGCAAGAGCAATACCATCGGCATTATCGTGCCCGAGTTTGTGAACTCATTTTTCCCCTCTGTCATCATCGGCGCCCAGGAGATAGCAAGCCAGTCGGGATATAATGTAATTATCTGTCAATCCCAGGAGTCGGTGCGGACCGAGATCGCCAATACGCAAGTGCTGCTCGCCAGTCGCGTGGAAGGTGTCATTATTTCCATGACCCGTGAGACCAGCCAGTTCGATCATTTCCGCGCCTTTGCCCGCAACGGCATCCCCGTAGTCTTCTTCAATCGCATCTGTGAAAAGATCAAAGCGTCCCGAGTCATGGTCAACGACTACGAAGGCGCCTACAATGCGGTAGAACACCTGATCAGCAATGGTTACCGTAAGATCGCCCATATCAGCGGTCCCTCCAATCTGCGGCTAAGCCAGAACAGGCTAAACGGCTATCTCGACGCGTTGAAAGCGCATAAGCTTCCGGTCAACGATAAATGGATCGTGCATCATGACCTTACCCGTGAGAATGCCTGGGCCAGCGCCAAAAAATTGCTAACGCAGAAGACCCGGCCCGACGCGATCTTCTGCGTCAACGATCCTGCGGCGATCCAGACCCTTCTTTACGCTAAAAGCCGCGGCATCAAGGTCCCCGACCAGCTGGGCATCGTAGGTTTCAGCGATGACCCCATCTCCTCCATCATCGAGCCCCAGCTTACCACTGTTAAACAACCCGTCAGCGAAATGGGCCGCATCGCCATGCGCATCCTCCTCGACCAGATCGAAAAAGGCGCCGGGCAGTTCACGCCCGTCCATACAAAGCTGGCCACCAATCTGATCATTCGCCAGTCCTCCGTGAGAGGGGGGTGAGGGCGATGCCAACGTGGGCCTACCTACGAAAAAAGAAGATTTTTATAAAATTACAGAGGAACCGCACAATTTCATTAACTTCAGTACAACAGTAAAAAATACCCCGGGATAGCACATTTCTTCAGCTTCCTGTATGCTAATTCCCCAACCCGACAGCCCGCATATACATAACCAAAAAACTGCAAAGCATGACCAAAACAACTCTTCGCAGCAGCAAAAAGCGAGAATCGTTCGGCCTCCCTCTTAAAACAGGGGTCGGCGTACTATTGACCCTGGCATTGATCGTTACCAGCCTGGTTCAGGCAAAGGCCGGAAGATTTTCTCCTACTGACATCCATACCGTAAAAAATATCAAGGGGCAGATAACGGATATTGACGGTCAGCCATTGGTCAACGTGACTGTCCAGGTCAAGGGATCGAACAGGACGACGGCCACCGATGAACAGGGCTATTATTCCCTCAGCGCCGGTGAAGGCGATATCCTCGTTTTCTCCTCGGTAGGCTATAAGACCCGGGAGGAGGCCGTCAAAGGAAAGACCATCCTTAATATTGTATTGGAACGCAGTGACAAACAGATGAATGAAGTGGTCGTTACGGCCCTGGGTATCACCCGCGAAAGACGTGCCGTCGGCTACTCCGTATCGGAGGTAAAAGGCGGCACGATGACAGAAGCCCGGGAAAACAGTTTTGTCAACAGCCTGGAAGGAAGAGTGGCCGGCGTAAATGTCAGCGGCGTGGCTACAGGGCCCAATGGCGCCACCAACGTCGTCATCCGGGGAATCACTTCCATGACCGGGAGCAACCAGCCCCTCTACGTGATCAACGGCGTCCCTCTCGTCAATAATAACTATGCCACCACCGATGTCAACACCGGTTATGGCGGCAAAGACGGAGGCGATGGCATCGGCGACATCAACCCGGATGACATTGAAACCGTCTCGATCCTGAAGGGTGCTGCCGCCACGGCGTTGTATGGCTACCGTGGGGCTAACGGGGTCATCCTCATCACCACCAAAAAAGGTAAAAGCGGCACCGGCCTGGGTGTTGAAGTAAACTCCAACTATGTCATCCAAAAAGTGATAGACCAAACTGATTTTCAAACGCAATACGGACAGGGGAACAACGGCGCCAAGCCCATCAACCAGCAGGATGCGCTGGGCTCCATGGAATCCAGCTGGGGCGGCAAACTTGACGGCACCCCTACCCCTCAGTTCGACGGTGTCTCCAGGCCCTATTCCGAGGCGGCCAAAGGCAACCTGGGCCGTTTCTATCAAGCGGGGGGAACCGCCACCAATACACTCTCCTTCAGCAAAGGTTTTGGCGATGCCGGCGCCACCCGCTTCTCCGTCAGCCACCTGTATAACAACAGCTATGTACCCAATGCGTCCCTGCAGCGCCTCAATTTCACCCAGGTCACCAATCTCCGGCTGGATAAACATCTGACCCTGGACCTCTCTGCGCAATACCTCTCGGAATACACGAAGAATGCCCCCAATGTCGCCGACGCCGTTGGGAATCTTAACTGGGGTCCCATGTTTGTCCCGCCGAATATCAATATCAAAACGCTGGCCGGTCCCAACCACGACGGAACGATGGACAATGGTTATGAACTCAATCCATTCTCCGACGTATATACCACCAATCCTTATTTCGCTGCCTATAAGTTCATGGGCGCCATCCACCGCAACCGGTTTATCGGATCCGCCAACCTGAAATATACCTTTGACAATGGGTTCTATATCGGGGCGCAGGTAGCCGACGACTATACCAATGACCGCAATACCAATGTGACCCCAACCGGCACGGGTTATGAGACCGGCGGCGACATGTATGAGCAGAATGTAAAGCAGACCGAGCTGAATATCGACCTTACGGCCGGCAAACGCTTCCGGCTCTCCTCCGACTTCACCCTGAATGTGCTCGTCGGCGGCAACTACCGCAAGTCGGTGCAGGAATATGTAACCGCCTCCGGTCAGAATTTCGCCACGGAATTTTTATATAATATTGGCAACCTGGAAGTCCTGCAGGAGACCTATGCATTAAATAATGAAAAATACCAATCCGTCTACGCCAGCGCCGACCTTGCCTATAAAAATCTCCTGTACCTGACCCTTACCGGGCGTAACGACTGGTATTCTACGCTTGCGCCGGGTAAAATCAATTACCTCTATCCTTCTGCCAGCGCCTCTTTCGTCTTCTCCGAGCTGCTGCATATGCCGGACCTGGACCTGGGGAAACTCAGGCTTAGCTATGCCAGCGTCGGCGGTGCAGCAGATGCCCCCTATCAAACCCTGCAAAATTATGGGATCCAGGGTACCCTCGGTGTACCCAGCGGAACCTATCCTATTGGCTATGCGGGGTCCACTACGGTGCCCAACAGCGGTCTGAAACCTTCCAAAAGAGAGGAATTCGAGATCGGGACTGAATTGGATTTTTACAAAAACCGGTTACGATTTGATGTGGCCGCCTTTCAGAAAAAAGTCATTGACGATATCGTTCCGGTGACCATTGACCTGTCCTCGGGATACAATTCCGCCCTGCTAAACGTGGGCAGCCTCCGGGTCAATGGTATCGAGATGGAGTTGGGCGGAGTGCCTGTCAAGTCCCCCAGTTTCAGCTGGGATATCGACGTGAATGCCACCTATAATTCCACCAAGGTGTTGTCCCTTGGAGGCCAGCCGCAGATCACCCTTGGCTCTGCGACGCCGGACTGGGGATCCATCGCCTATATCCAGCAGATCGTAGGCAAACCTGCCCAGCAGATCATTGCCCAGTCGCCAGCTCTGGATGGTAATGGCAAGGTCGCCATCAATCCTTCTTCTGACTCGCCCGACCCCTCGGCATCCGTGCCCAGGGATTATGGTTCGGCCATCAGTCCCTGGACCGCCGGCATCACCAATACTTTTAAATATGGGCATTTCATGTTGTCGTTCCTGATCGACGGGAAATTTGGCGGCAAGCTCTTTTCCAATTCCAACTTCGTCGCCTATACACAGGGGCTTTCAAAAGAGACGCTGCCCGGCCGCGACAAGACCTTTGGAACGGACAATGTATATCCTGCCACCTACTATGGCAACTGGGCCAACGCCGACCAGGGGAAGTTCGTATATGACGCCAGTTTCATCAAATTCAGACAGCTCATTCTCGGTTATGATTTTCCCACGAATATGTTCCATAATAAGATCCATGGCCTGCGCCTGAGCTTTGTCGCCAGGAATGTCTTTACGATCAAGAAACATGTGCCCAATGTAGATCCCGAAACGAACTATTCGGCATCCATCTATTCGCAGGGGCTCGAATCGGCCGCCGTGCCCTACTCGAGGACATTCGGCTTCAACCTGAACGTAAAACTCTAAACAGTCCGGCGCAACTAAAAAACCTATTAACATGAAATCAAGAGCTATATATATTATAACAGGACTCATGATGGTGCTGGGTTCCTGCAAGAAGGATCTCCTGAAGACCAATACCAATCCCACCACCACGACGGCCGACAATTACAACGCCAATTTTCTGTTGACGACTACCCAGCTGATGTACACCGGCAGTTCGGATTTCGGAGCGGAAAACTGGCAGGGCGAATGGTGTGAAATAGCCGGTTTTATACAACATACCGCTTCCACCAATACCTCCTTTTACTCAGGGGATAAATATCTGAATTCCGTCGGGAATTTCGGAGTATACTTCACCCATGCCTATATATACCAGGTGCAGCCGGTCGTGGAGCTTTATCAGCTTACGCTGACCAAGGAGAAGTTCAGGAACCTCCATCAGATGGCCAGGATCATGAAAGCCATGGTCTTCGAGCGGATTACCGACCTCTATGGAGACATCCCTTATTTCCAGGCAGGTCAGGGATATTATAACCGCATCTATACGCCGGTATTCGACAAACAGCAGGATATCTATGCGGATCTCTTAAAAGAGGTATCCGAAGCCACGGATAGTCTCGATGTCAACGCCGACTATCCCACAGGTGATGTCTTTTATTCGGCCAGCGGCACCGATCAGATCAACCAATGGAAGAAATTTGGCAATACCCTGCTGCTGCGCATGGCCATGCGGCTGACGAAGATCGATCCGGAGACCGCGAAGTCCTATGTCACAAAAGTACAGGGCCAAACGATGGCCAGCAATAATGACAATGCCATCGTCGAACATTCGCCAGGCACCCTGACCCAAAACCGCGATGCCTGGTCCATCCTCGAAGAAGACAGTGCAGACCTCAAGCTGTGCAGGACCTACATCGATACGTTGAAGAATAATAACGATCCCAGGCTCCCCGTCATGGCGGAGATATTCGCCACCGGCAGCACCGATCCCGCTGATCAGCTGGGCCTGCCGCCGGGTTATATCCTGGGGGGCACGAATCCCCTGATCGACATCACCCAAACCTCCGATTATCCCGCCGGCCCCGGCATGCAGGGCTATTCAAGATTCAATGACAATATTCTCAGCTATACGGCCCCCAACCTTGTCCTGACTTATGCCGAATCGGAATTCCTGCTGGCCGATGCGGCTAAACGCTGGGGTATCGGGGGCAGCGCCGAAGAGCACTATAAGAATGGGGTACTGGCGGCAATAACCCAATTATCCGCCTTTGGGGACGCCTCTACGATCAGCGATGGCGATGCCGAAACCTATTACGATGCCCATCCCTACAACGATGCCATCGGCCTCAGCCAGATCAACACCCAATTCTGGCTGTGCACTGTTATGAATGAATATGAAGCCTGGTGCAACTGGCGCCGGACAGGCTATCCCCAATTGACGCCTACCAAGTATCCCGGTAATGTCACCAATGGAACGATCCCGAGAAGGCTGGAATATCCAACCAGTGAAAAAGTGACGAACCAGGTGAATTATAATGATGCGGTTTCCCGATTGCAGGGTGGAGACCTGCTGACCAGCCGGATGTGGTGGGACGCGAATTGAATCATTCAGATGTAGACTTTTGGGTTTAATAAACAGCAGGTTCGCTCTATGAAATTATGAGGGATAAACCTTGAAGCTACGCCTTGCTTATTTTCCCGATTGTAAAGTGTCATCGGCACGCTGAAGGATTTTTTTCACTGTTTCCTCTATCCATTTTTCCGATCTGGGAAAATCATCGTAGCCCTTGAGGTCACTAAGCAGTGGATCATCGGCAGCAATACCTGCAGACTGTAAGACAGCATAGTCCTGCAGGGATTCCGCAAATACTTCCCACCTGATCGAATCGTACGGGCCGTCGGGACCAGGATATACCACAAATGGGTCGCCATCCGGGATGCCGGGGTAAGCGCTTGCGGATCCATTTGTATACGGATCTTCTTTCTGGTCTGAGTCCAGTCTGTGCCAGTGGTTGTACCCCCAATGCAGAAAGCCTTGGGCACCGAAGTGATAAAACAGCCAACCCGCCATCCTGATCTTTGGCAGCGGCGTATCAAATAAGCGATTGAGCCATTTATCGCGAGGGCCGGTACAAAAATATACCCAATGGGGGATCTTTTCCTGTACATAAGCATGGGCACTGCTAATAATAGGTACCGGAATATCCGTGAGCTGCTGCCTGCCATATTCGATATCGCTGAGTGCATCCATCACTTTCATCCAGGGCGCCAGTTCCCGAAGCAGTTGTCGGGCTTTTTTATAATTCGGTATATGTTCTTTATACGGCTCATCGGACAAATGAAAATAAGAATCGTCCAGGATATTTTCTTTTGCCAGGAAATCATGGAAAGAAGGAAGAAACTGTTTGAGGAAATTGACATAGGTATCTGAAAACCCATCAAGATCAGGATTCCATAATAGCTTGTACTGACCTCCTTTTATTGTGTAGACATGCATGGCTGTTTTGACACCCCAGTACAGCCAGAGATGCGACCATTCGAATTTTTTATAGCCCAGCCCCTTGCACATATCGGTAAAGCGCCGGATCACCGACCAATCGAATGTGTACTGGCCCGGTGCCGACTCGTTGACAATCAACATCTGGCAGGGCTGCCTGACAACGACCTTAAATTCAAAGAAATTCTGGACGAAGGCGACATCTGTTCCGTGATCGATCAAATCTTGCATCTGCGCCCTGGTATGTTTCCACCACGCCTCATCAAACATTTTTATACCGTAGTAAATGCTGGTAGCTTCTCCTCTCCACCAATGTGTCACATGGAAGTCGTGTCTTGGCTGCAGCACCAGCTTACTAATGTGGAGACGCAAATGCAAATCCTTTGCTACCGAATCTTTACCTTTTCGTATGGTCACTGTTACGGGAAAATCATGTACTCCAGGCTGCATATCGGCAGGGATATGGAGACTAATCCAAAAAGAACGAGTTTCGTATGGACTGGCATCGGCAGCTGTTTGGGGAAACAATGGCTCGGGGACCAGGCCCGGCAAATAGCCAATACCGTCGAGTTCTGATCTGCGAACGTCTGTGGTGAAATGCCGCATCGGCACCAGACCAACATAGCGGACCATCGGTGTAAGTTGTGCGGCGGATGACATTGAGCAGGCCACTTTTACCTGGTCCTTTTGGGTATTGTGAAAACCCACCTGGAAGGATGCCCTGGATCCGCGGGCGACATACAGCTCAAGCAATTGGTTCTGCCCGGCTGGCGATTGAGGGAAAATACGCTGCAATGAAGACTCGAGCCAAAACAGGACAGCAGAATCTACCTTTTCGTTTTTATGGGCCGGTTTGTCATAAGCATAAAGCGGTACTCTGCAAAAAAACAGCAGGCCGCTAATGGCCAGCGCTGCAATCGTTTTAATCATCATAGGTGATCTTTATCGTCCGGCAAATTATGCTTAAACGTTTAAACAGCCAACAATATCAGCAAAATTAATGTAAGAGAAGAGTTAGGGGATCAGGTACAGTCGTCGGCGGGCCGGTTTGCCACACATAGGAGAAAGCAGGAATCAGCTATTCGTCCATTCCTGTAGGTACCTTTCCACACGTGCTCGACTGCATCTTATTGGCTTTCAAGGAAATATATTCAATCAAGGTTTTCGATAAATGGGTGGTGTTCCATAAGCTATATTTTTATTGGTTTACCTAAAGCTAGTCTGCAAAAGCAGGGAAAGTTCCGGCGAATCGTTCAATGGGCAAAAACTGTCGGCGGATCAAGCCGAATTCTCGCCTAAGGTTAAACCATCCCTGGCGGCGGTATCATTTACTACAATGGCGCCGCCACTATACAGGGCAAAACAGAGTTGGCATTAAAAAATGCAGGCGGTGTCATGATATGGCAATTACTGCAGGATGCATCAGGAGAAAGATCTCTCTTAAAAACTATAGTAAACCTTCGGGGTGAAATGCGTGTAGGGAATTACTTTTACGCCTCCCTGTCACAAAACACATCCCTGTTTTGTCTCGTGTATATACGAATCCAAAGAAATATAGCACCCGCACGCTTTTTTATAGTAATGATACCGATGGAACAAAGAAAAGAAAACAGAACAATTTATCGGATAGCAAAGGGCTTCATTGTCTTCTTTATGCTATTCAGCGCATGGTTTTCCTATACACATGGCGCCGACCTGAGAAAACTGGGATTCCCTGACTATTTCCGAATCGAGTTGGTAATCGCCAAGATCCTCGGGGCTATAACCTTACTGCTGCCTTTTTCGCCCGTTCGGGTCAAAGAATGGGTATACGCGGGGTTCCTTATTTCAATGATCTCTGCTTTAATTGCACATATCTGCAGCGGTGACCCGACCTCCAGGATCATTTTCGTATCGGTGGACCTGGTATTGGTATTCGTGTCCATGCGCTACGTTTCGAAGGTAGATATCGCAATCAATCGGTGAGATTGACTTTGCCTGACGATCTGCCGGGCGTGGAAGAAAAGCTATATTTACCGGCTATCTGGTATCCGTCTAATCTATATCGTCTGCTGACGGGTGCTATAAAAAAAAGAGGCAATCGTCGAATTATGAAAAAATTGAATATTTTAGCCTATTTTAGCCTGACGATCGAATCTTCTTTTCCTCATCCCTAAACTACACGATCATGCCTGCTTCATCTACATCCGAAATCAAAACGGTTGAGACTTCTCTGAACCCTTCCAAAATAATGCAGATTGGAATGGGGTTCTGGCCGTCGAAGGTCCTCCTTACTGCCGTAAAATGCGGTCTTTTTACAGTGCTTGGCGCCGGGCCCTTATCCGGAGTGGAGATTAGGGAGAAGCTGGGTTTCGGGTGCTCCGAGCGGCATGTATTCGACTGGCTGGACGTTATGGTATCTTTAGGTTTTTTGGAAAGAAAAGGTTTATTGCAGGATGCCATCTATTCGAATGCGGAAGATGTGGGCTTCTTCCTGGATAAGAACAAACCTGGCTATATGGGAGGCATTCTGGAGATGGCGGACACCCGGTTGTACCAGCACTGGAAAGATCTGCAAGAGGGCCTGCTTACCGGCCAGCAGCAAAACGAAGGCAAGGGACACCCGCAGGGCAATATGGAGTTCTTTGCCGAACTTTACAAAGATGAACATAACCTGAAAGAGTTTGTCAACGCCATGCGGGGTATCCAGACGGGTAATTTCATGGCATTGGCTGAAAAGTTCGACTTCAGCAAATATATGAGCTTCCTTGATGTCGGAGGAGCTGATGGATGGTTGAGTATTCAGATCTGTCTGCGCCATCCCGGTATCCAATGCATCAGTCTTGACCTGCCGCCTGTGAAGCCGTTGGCCGAAGCGTTGATTGGCCAATTCAAGCTGGGGGATCGCATCCACCCCATGGCCGGTGATTTCCTCAAAGACCCGTTGCCCTCGGCGGAGATCATAGCGATGGGAAATATTTTGCACGGGATGAACGAAGAGTCAAAGCAGGAGCTACTGAAAAAGGTGTACGACGCCCTTCCTGCCGGCGGAGTCTTTATCGCCATTGAAAATATCATAGACGAGGACCGCCGCCAAAATACTTTCGGGTTGCTGATGAGTCTGAACATGCTTATTGAAAATGGAGATGCATTTGACTATACCATGGCCGATTTCTCCAAATGGGCGAAAGCAGCGGGCTTTAAACGGGTTGAATCGATGCCCCTGACGGGGCCTGCCAGCGCGGCCTTAGCTTATAAATAATCAGTCTGGGGGTATGTAAATAAGGCAGCTTCGCCTGGTCGAAAGCAGCCGCCATCAACGGCAGCCATCAGATGCCAATTTCCTTGTCCATTAAAAGGTGATTGCTGAATTCAATATGATTTGGCGCGATACCCTCCTTAGATTGTCGCATTACCCACCTGTGCGTTCAGAAAGAGCGCGATAAATTTACGAAACAAATCTTCGACCAGTAATTCAATATGTTATATGAACGTACAAGAACAAATCAAAAAGTATATTACCAGCCAGCCTGAACCAAAACGTAGTGAGATGCAAGAGTTGCACCTGCGCACACTTCAATCGTCTCCAGGATGTAAATTATGGTTCGAGGATGGCAAAGACAGCGAAAATAAAACTGTTAGTAACCCTAATATAGGATATGGATTGTACACAATAAAATATGCCAATGGGAAAACCAGAGAGTTTTTTCAAATTGGTATCAGCGCAAACAAAACCGGGATCTCTGTCTATATCCTTGGTATAAAAGATAAGAAATACCTGGCTCAAACGTATGGAAAAAAGCTAGGCAAGGCCAGCGTCACCGGGTATTGCATTCGATTCAAAACTCTAAAAGATATACACATTGATATACTTGAAGAGGCAATACGATATGGGTTTGAGGCTCAGAATGAAAAAAAGTGAGCTGATAACCGCTTCGCATAAACAAAAGGTAAGTGGAGCAGCGACCACTCCAAAAACGGGCGGAACCGAAAAGCCAGACGAGTAGGAACAAAAATATATCTTATGTCCAACAATGCTGTTTCACTACACAGAGTTCTTAAGACATCTCCGGAGAAAGTATACCGTGCCTTTACCGAAGCTGCCGCAATTGCATCTTGGTTGCCTCCTTATGGATTTCTTTGCACCGTCCACCAAATGAATGTAGAGGCTGGAGGTTCTCATAAGATGTCATTCCTGAATTTTACAACCGGGAATAGCCATTCATTCGGCGGAACCTACCTGGAAATAAAACCTAATGAGTATTTGAAATACACTGATAAATTTGACGATCCAAACCTGCCAGGAGAAATGACCACCACGGTCTGGCTCCGGAAAACTATTGCAGGCACAGAAATAAAAATTACGCAGGAAGGAATTCCCTCTGTTATACCTGTTGAAATGTGCTATTTAGGTTGGCAGGAGTCGCTGGAAAAACTGGCTAAGTTAGTAGAGCCTGAGATACCGGATGCTTGATTCAAAGCCACCTACTGATCCGATCCGGCCCCCGCCGACCTCAAAGGCTTGGTTGAAGGGCCCGGCCTCCTCTTTTCCCGCTTTATGGCGAAGGTGAGGCGATAAACAGCTTACCTGTTAATATTATTTGATTATTAGCTAAAATACATCCATAGGGACATACGCATTCTTCATAGTTTTATTCTT
>DATJJA010000046.1:0-4400 GCA_035492595.1 Puia sp. | reverse complement strand
CGTTGTACTCAATGGAGAAGCCCGGGCTTATCCCATACAGGTCATAGGTTATCATCACCAGGTAAGGGATACGGTCGGGAATACTCCCGTCATGATCACCTATTGCACCGTTTGCAGGACCGGCAGGGTCTTTAGTCCGTTTGTCAACGGCCAGGCGGAGGATTTCCGGCTGGTGGGGATGGATCATTTCAATGCCATGTTCGAAGATGCGCGAACAAAAAGCTGGTGGCAGCAGGCGACCGGCGTCTCGATAGCAGGCCCTTTAAAAAACACACAGCTTGCAGAGCTACCCTCGTCCCAATCATCGCTTGCCGAGTGGGTGGCTGAATATCCCGATACAAAGATCCTCCAGCCCGATACGTTCTTTACCAAACGCTATGACGATCTCAAAGGCTATGATAGCGGCACCATCAAGGGAAGTCTGGAAAAAAGAGACTCCGCCTCCTGGAAACCAAAGTCCTGGGTGGTGGGCGTCCGGTCGGCCAGCCACACAAAGGCTTATGACTGGAATGATCTGACCCATACCGGCCTGATCGCTGATACCATCGGCAGTCGCCCGATCCTGCTGGCGCTGAGCGCCGATTCCCTTACTTTTCATGTCTGGGACAGGAATGTAAAAGGGCAGGCATTACAGTTCGCACGGGCGCCAGACCTGCGAATGATAAAGGACAGCAATACAGGTTCGCTCTGGAGCTATGAAGGGAAGTGTGTGACTGGAGTTTTGCAGGGGGAACAACTACTTCCAATCCAATCCTACCAGGAGTTCTGGCATTCCTGGAGCAATTTTCATCCGGCCACAACCAGGTACAATCCGTAATACAGGTACAATCCGTAATAAATGGGCCGTCATCCGAATGTTACCCTTCGGCAGGCGGTGAACGACTACAACAACGGCGGGTACGACAAAGCCTTGCCTTTACCGGAAAGTTTGATAATCTTCAACTCTTTGAACACCGATGTGCTGAGCGGAGGAATGGCTTATTTAATTCTAAACTTTTTCTGATGAAACTCTTTTTCAACAAAAAAGGAGGCACGCCTTACTTTTTGGCAGCTGTCTGCCTGCTATTTATCATGCTCACGAACCCGGGATGTAATGGCTGTTGTTGTTCAAGTGACTGCAAACCTAAAAACTTCGTGGTCAGGCATGTCAGCACCGACTCCGGACTTAAACCGAACGATTCGCAGGTGCTTGTCCTGCACACCTCCGCCACAAATGAGTACGTCGATCAATGGCTCGACAGTATTGGTGCAAAATATGGCGACATCAATGTATACCTGGGCTGCCGGGCCTGTGGCGACAGCAGCCTCTTTGTACTGGACGGCGCCGGCATCAACGCCTGGGTTCAGTCGGGCACAGCCACGGGTGGCAGCGGCGGCAATGGCAAGGAAAGACCTCAGGGCGGGGACACGTTGTATTACTGCAGAAACCTCACTATACAGGTGCCGGAACTTAACCAGGACAGTCCCCTGAATGCGAATGTCAAACAGCCGCCCGTAGGCAGTGCGCATACCGGAACCACGCTGGTAGGAGTGCTCGATACGGGAATCGACCCGGCACTCGCGTCGATAATCTTTAAAAGCACCGGCCCGGTGAGCTGTCCGGGACCCGATGCGGGCAGCGGCTGGAACTTTAGCTACAACTCTAAGGACGTGACCGACGATTATAAGGCCAGACATGGGACGGTCGTCACCCAATTTATCCTGGATCAGGCTGCAAAATTCACCAACAATGATGTCAGCATCCTGCCGGTAAAGGTCTTCGATTCCGCCGGCACCACCAATCTGTCCGTCATCCTGTGCGGCCTGGCTTATGCCAAAGATCGCGGAGCCCAGATCATCA
Source organism: Puia sp. (assembly GCA_035492595.1). GTDB lineage: Bacteria > Bacteroidota > Bacteroidia > Chitinophagales > Chitinophagaceae > Puia. The sequence continues at coordinate 2,560 of DATJJA010000046.1, read as the reverse complement.
ACGCCAGTTTTGGATTCTATGCGCGACGAACCACTTCCGCAATCGATGGAATAGATTCCGCTGGTCTTTTGCTGGAGAAGTATGTCGAAAAATACCTGACAGCCAATCACATCCTGCTGATAGCGGCCGCTGGCAACAGGGAGCCATATGAGAGCGATGTCTTTACTCCCAATCCAAACGTCCCGGTCACCTGGCGGAACCTGGATAGCGTATCCTTTTATCCCGCCTCCCTCTCCCGCCGGCTGGCCAATGTCATTGCCGTCACCACCACCTACCCGGATAATAGCGGGCAGGTAACCCCCAATCAGAATTTTTCGCCCAATGTAGTGGGTATCGGGGTTGTTGGAGACCGGTTCATAGGGCCTCCGGGTTCGGACTGTGTGTTTGCAAACCCGATCGACAACTTTTCGGCTTCCAACGGCTCGTCGTTTGCCACACCGATAGCTGCGGGAAAGATCGCCGCCTTTTATCCATTCCTGGCTGCCTCGGGTGGCAATACGCTCGACGGCGTAGTGGGTGCACTGCAAATAAAAGGTGAAATAACTACTACGTCGACCGGCGTCGGGCCGACAAAAGTCAAAAAAGGGGCCTCCATGCGAAAATGACACCAATGCGAAGATGACACCAATGCAAAGATGACATCAAAGTGAAAATGACAACAAAGTGAAAAAGACAATATGCTTTTGTTTCATAGCAACCTGTTGCTGTCTTTTGGCCCGAGGCCAGTGCCCGACCCGGGCCGCCCTTTGGGATTCGCTCATCGCCATCGAGAATAGCAGCCGGCCTGTTACCATCAGGCTGCAACAGGTAAATACCCTGAAAGGGATATCCGATCGCTGTCATCTTCCAAAGGATTCGATATACGCCCGTCTCCTGCACCGCATCGGATTGTATGAATATACGCTGAACAACGGTATCCCGACCACCGACGCCATCGGGAATACACTGGAGGCCGCCGGAATAAATACTTCCGGCCGAAAAGACTGCTCTCCCGGATTTGCGGTGATAAGTTATTCCAATCTGGGGCATTATTACGAGGACCTGGGCGCCTATTCCAAGGCGCTGGCCTATTACGATACGACGATAAATTATGCCCAAAAGACCGGCAACATGGACAAGCTGCTGAGAGCCAGGATCAGCAAGGTTCTGCTTTTTGTCCTCACCGGTGACTACCAGCAATCAATAGACGAAAGCACTATCGGGCTGGCCCTTGCCAGGGATATTGGCTCAGTAGAGCTCGTACAACGTTTCCTCAACCAGCGCGCCCTGTCCCTTCTGTACCAGGGTCGATCGCAGCTGTCGCTGACCGACGCGGATTCAGCCCTCTCCTATGATAGCAAGGTACACGATGATTTTGAGCTGGCGACGGCCTATAAGACAAAGGCCCTGGTCTCTGGCTTCCGGGGAGAGTTTTCCACCGCCGACGTCCTTTTTGAAAAAGCCATACGACTCAGGATGCGGACGGCCAATTACGAACAGATCGCCAATGATTATATCGACCTGGGTAATTATTACCAGGATAACCTGCAGGACTATGCGCGGGCGGGGGAAGCCTATTCCAGGACGATGTACTATGCCGGCAGGGCGGGTAACAGGACCATCCTTTCCAAAGCCTATACCAACCTGGGCGTCATCAACTTTCGCCGGGGGCATTATGCGGAAGCGCTTCAGCAGAATGAGAGGGCGCTGGCCGGGCTTACCGGCAGGAAGAGCGTTTCCGTCTTCAGCAATCCTGATCTGGCCAGCCTGAGACCGATACTTAGCCGGGATCTTCTGCTGATGATCTTTGTCAATAAACTGGACGCGTCCATCCATCTTTACCGGCAGAATAACAACCGGGCTTACCTCGAACTGTCGATCCGGACGGCGTTGCTGGCCGATAGCCTCATCACCATGTTGCGGCACGAACAGATAGGCGAACAAAGTAAATTATACTGGCGGAACAAGACGCGCGAGATCTTTGCCAACGGGCTGGACGCCTGTTATTTTTCCGGCAATACGGCGCTGGCCTTTTTATTTATGGAAAAAAGCAGGGCCGTCATACTCAATGATAAATTAAATGAATTGGGAGCGCTGGCCCAGTTGCCGATGCAGGAAGCCCTCATCCAGCGCCAGCTGGAAGTCGATCTGACCTCTCTTCAGCAGACGGCATCGTCCATTTCTGCCGACAGCCCCAGCTATGCCAGTCAGCAGCTGCGGCTTCTCCGTGACCGGGAGAAGTTCGAGCGCTATGTGCGTTCCCTCGAAAACAAATACCCCGTCTATTACCAATACAAATATGCCGATTCCGTGCCGTCCCTGTCAGCCTTGCAGACCTATCTGGCGGAGAACCTGACGACCTTCCTGCATTTTTTCACCACCGATACCGTTACCTATATCCTTTGTATCGAGGCCTCTGCCGCCCGGCTGGTCAGGCTTCCGGAAAAGGTGGTGGACCGGGTCCGTCATTTCCTGGGCCAGTGTGCGGATGAGCAGCGGCAAAATACCGGTTATACAGCGTTTGCCGCCGAGTCGCATCATTTGTACGAGCTGTTGTTCCAGCCACTGTCGGTAAGACCGG
>DATJJA010000045.1:0-6251 GCA_035492595.1 Puia sp. | reverse complement strand
GCGTTAGTTTAAAGGATTCGGTTACTACTGTAAGCCAAAATTTCGGTGTTAATAACCCAGTATTATGGTCGGTTAACAAACCCTTCCTGTATAAAGTACAAACTAAAGTATTGGTGGATAATGTGGTGGTTGATCACTATGAAACACCGCTGGGTATCCGTTATTTCAATTTTGATGTGGATAAAGGCTTCAGCCTGAACGGTGTTTCCATGAAAATAAACGGCGTTTGCGAACACCATGACCTGGGCGCGCTGGGCACAGCATTTAATGTGCACGCGCTGGAAAGGCAGTTTAAAATATTAAAGGAAATGGGCGTAAATGCTATACGCACCTCGCACAACCCACCCGCGCCAGAGTTTTTAGACCTTGCAGACCGCATGGGCATTATTATTATGGACGAAGCATTTGACGTATGGCAGGTTGGTAAAAGGCCGAAATTTGACTATCATATTTTCTTTAATGAATGGCACAAACGCGATCTGGTAGATCAGATACTGCGCGACAGGAACCACCCTTCGGTGATCATATGGAGTATTGGTAATGAAATACCCGAGCAAAAAGATACCAGCGCGGCACGTATAGCCCGCGAGCTTACCGGTATTATCCACGAACTGGATACCACAAGGCCAATCGCTACAGCAAATAGCGAACCCGGCCCTGGCAATAAAATTGTTGAATCAGGCGCCGTTGACCTGTTAGGTTACAATTACCATAACGAGCAACTAGCCACTTTCAAGGAGGACTACCCCGGTAAAAAATTCATTGGTACCGAAACTGCTTCGGCACTGGAAAGCCGCGGTGTTTACAATACTTCTCCCGATACCATTCAACGGTGGCCGGGAAGCACGGTAGTTAATGGCAAAAGGGTGAGGAGGCCCATGAATGCCGATAATACCGTTAACGCTTATGATAATATTTCGGCACCCTGGGGTTTTACCCACGAGGAAACCTGGAAAATATATAAAAAACACGCTTTTCTGTCGGGTCAGTTCATCTGGACCGGGTTTGATTATTTAGGCGAACCCTGGCCTTACCAATGGCCATCCCGTAGTTCATACTTCGGGATAGTGGATCTGGCTGGCTTCCCTAAGGATGTTTATTATATGTACCAGGGCGAATGGACCAATAAAACAGTGCTCCACTTATTACCGCACTGGAACTGGGAACCTGGTAAAGTAGTTGATGTTTGGGCTTATTACAGTAATGCCGATGAAGTTGAACTGTTTTTGAACGGCAAATCATTAGGCACAAAATCAAAACAGGGCGACGATCTGCACATCGCCTGGAAAGTAAACTATGAGCCGGGTACCTTAAAGGCAGTATCGCGCAAAAATGGCAAAGTTGTGTTAACTACTGAAGTTAAAACTGCAGGCGTGCCAGCCAGGATAGAATTAAGTGCCGACAGGAGCAGCATACGTTCAAGAGATCATGATCTTTCTTTTATCACCGTTAAAATTGTAGATAAGAATGGAATAATGGTGCCTAATGCTGATAATGATATCAAATTCAAACTATCAGGGGCCGATAGCTTCCTGGCAGGTGTTGATAATGGAAGCCAAACCAGTCACGAATCGTTCAAGGCAGATCATCATAAAGCATTTAATGGTTTGGCCTTAGCGATTATTGGCGCTAAAAATAAACCGGGTATAGTAACGATAACAGCAACTGCCGATGGCTTACCTTCTGCATCGTTGCCAATTACTATTAAATAAACCAATTGGTTATGAAAATCCTTCCTGCTTAACATTGAGTGATATTTGTCACATTCGCGAAGGTTTTTGTATTTTTAAAATATGAAAAAACTAACGCGTGTCTTGTCCTTAGCCATCCTTCTTCCCCTGCAGACCTGGTGTCAGCAATTCCAGGTAAGTTACCCGTCTGCAGTCTTCAAACAGCCGTTCAGCGGAAGAGTACTGTTATACCTCAACAAGGAGAACAGGCATCCGAAAGATGCGATGGCGGATCTTGAATCCTTTCCCTGTTTCTCGATAAAAGTGAACAATATACAGCCGGGGGCCACTGTCGTGTTTGATGACCATGCCGATTCCTATCCCACTATGTTATCGGGGATCGAGCGGGGGAATTACTATGTGCAGGCGGTTTGGGACCGGAATCTGGGTGGACGGGCGATTGCGGAAAGCCCGGGGAATATATACTCCAACACGATAAAAGTTGCGTTGACAGGAAATACGAATAAACAATTTTCGATCCTTTGTGACCAGGTTATCCCACAGGCGACGTTCAGGGAAACCGGGTATATAAAAGAGCTGCGGGCGCCTTCTTCCTTATTGTCGCAGGCTTTGAAAATGCCCATGACCGTAGATGCGGCGATACTGTTACCTGCGGAATATTACAGCCAGCCGCAGCGGAAATTCCCAACTGTCTTTAACATCTCCGGTTATGGCGGCGACTATCATCATTATTCGGGGGATACGACTTCGCGAAGCACGCCGGTCGATACCATCCCCTGCATCACGGTTTTTTTGGATGGCAATTGCGCCGGCGGTCATTCCGTATATGCGAACAGTGAGAATAATGGTCCCTGGGGAGATGCGCTTGTAAAAGAATTTATCCCGCTGCTGGAGAGTAAGTATCGCTGCGATGGCGCGCGTTTGCTGAGAGGACATAGCAGTGGAGGCTGGACGGTTTTGTGGTTGCAGACCCATTACCCGGTTACTTTTGCAGGATGTTGGTCCAGTTCGCCCGATCCCGTCGACTTCCGGAACTTTCAGCGGGTCAACTTATATGATGAGGCAAATATCTTTTATGATAAGGACAGCAACCTGCGGCAGGTAGCGACTATCGCCGGTTACTTTGGAGTCGCATCCATGAAGCAGTGTTATCGCCAGGAAAATGTCATTTACCGGGGTGAGCAAATGCATTCCTTTGACCAGGTGTTCAGTGCAAAAGGAGCGGATGGCGAGCCGGTACGAGTTTGCGATGCTGTTACCGGTGTCATTAATAAGGAATGTGTGGAACACTGGAAGCAATACGACATTTCAGCGTATCTGCGCGGCAACTGGTCTTCGCTGCAAAAAGACCTGGCGGGCAAGATCCGGGTTTCGGTGGGAGAGCAGGATAATTTTTTGCTGAACTACGCTGTGCATGTATTGGATGGGGAAATGAAAAAGCTGGACACGCATTTTATCTTTGACTACTACCCCGGCGATCACTTCACCGTGAGTACGCCTGAATATCGTGCGGCAGGGATAAAATTCCTGGCTGGGAGATACCGGGAGTGGAAGAAATGATTGGGAATCGTTGAGATTGGATAGGGTGAGGTTGTGGGTAGGAGGATCAGACTGTACTGATACCGCTGAAGTAGGCGCTGGTCTCTTCGACGAGGGCATTCATGAGGTCTGCTGCTTTTTTGTGTTGTAAGAGTGGGGCTATCTGTCCGCCCCAGAAAAGGATCAATTCCCATTTCTTTTGTGTGATGGCTGCCTGCCGGAGAGGGGACATGAACTGGGTCTGAAGGGGGAAGGGCAGAAAGTTTTGTTCTTTCCCCCGTGTTTCCTCCGAGATCCTGCTTCTGAGCCCCCGGCCGAGTCTTCCGGTGAAGGCCCGGGTCAGTACGGTATAGCGGGAGGCGGGAGAGAATAACATTTCGCGGTGAATGTCGGGGGCGTTGGATTCTTCGCAGGCCAGAAATGCTGTACCTACCTGGACGGCATCTGCCCCAAGGGCCAGCGCTGCGGCTATCCCTTTTCCGGTGGCGATGCCGCCTGCCGCGATGACAGGTTTGCGGACCGTTTCTTTTATCTGCTGTACAAGCACAAAAGTGCCGGTAAGGGAATTTTCGGAGGGAGCAAGAAAGGAGGGCCGGTGTCCGCCCGCTTCAAAGCCGGAGGCGATGATCAGATCCACATCGGCCGCCTCGAGGGCGAGGGCTTCGTCGAGGGTTGTTGCGGCTCCGATGGTGACGATGCCCAATTTTTTGCATTGTTCCAGGATATCGGCCGAAGGAATACCGAACATGAAACTAAAGGCGGGTGGTTTTGCATGGAGGATCACTTCCACCTGGTTTTCGAATCTCGACGAAAAGCTCAACGGTTTGTCGGGGAAGGGGATGCCCAGTTCGTCAAAATAGGTTTGGAAGAGGTTACGTAAACTTTCCATCTCAGAGGGAGGAGGATAGGAGGGGGTGGAAAGATCATTATCGGAAACCCACAAATTGATATTGTAGGGTTTGCCGGTCTCTTTTCTAATTTGTTCGTTGACGTCATAGATCTCTTGTGGGCTTAGCGTGTACGCACCGTAACCCCCTATGCCCCCCCGATTGGATACGGCGGCGGTAAGCTTTACCGAGGATAGGTTACCCCCGAAAGGGCCCTGGAAAATGGGATATTGGACACCGAGGATCTTTGCTGCTTTTGTATTGTACCACATGGTATGAAATTTTAAAAAGAGACCTGTATCTTAGGACAGATCCGAGATCATTTTGTTTACGATCACCCAGCGGTTGTCCAGCTTATGAAAGGACAAGAGCTCGGAGTAATTGAAGTCATACATCTGTACCCGGACCTTTGCCACTGCAATGGAATTGACGATCTCGATCGAGATGATCTCTCCTTTGAAGGGTTTACCGGAGTCTTTAGGGCTTTGGCGGTTCTTTACGCCCTCAAGGTATTGGGGCAGGGTTTTGAAATAGGGCTGCCCTTTTACGTCTCCGAATAACAGGGTGCCGGGATAGTAGACCTTATCTGCCAGTAAAGTTACGTCTCCTTCGTATATGCCTTTGAAATAGATATTCAGCGTTTCGATGATGGCGGAAGAATCTTCTTTAAACTGTTGCATGTTATTTGGTTTTTGCTTTTTGTGTTTGATCACTACACAAAGTAACGAAGGATATTCCCGGTAGCTGCGTGATGTAGATCACAATTTGAAAGGAGGGGAAAAGGGATTATCTTTAGTCATACATGGTATACCCCATCAGTTTCAAGCCTGGCGGTCTGTCTTTGCATCTTATCTTCGAAACCCTTGGTTTTGTTATCGGGTTCAGGTATTTTTTATTTCTGCGTAAAAAGCAGAAGGACAGGATAAATGATGCAAACCGGATCTGGATCATTATCGGGGCGACCTTTGGGGCCTTCTTTTTTTCGAGGGTGGTGGGTGCATTGGAAAACCCCTTGACGCTGATACATTCCAAACATGTTCTTCTATACCTCTATGCCAATAAAACCATTGTGGGTGGTTTGTTGGGAGGGTTGCTTGTGGTGGAGATCACGAAAAAGATCATTCATGAGAAGAGCTCTTCCGGAGACCTGTTCACCTATCCGCTGATACTGGCTATGATGATCGGCCGTATTGGATGCTTTACCAGCGGCCTGAGCGAGGAGACGTATGGGATTGTGACCCATTCCATTTTTGGTATCGATCTGGGAGACGGGCTGCACAGACACCCTGTTACCCTGTACGAGATAGCCTTTTTGGGTTGTTTATGGCTGGGACTGGTATTGATCGAAAAGAAGGTAAGGCTTGCAAACGGGTATCGTTTTCAATTCTTTATGATAGCTTACCTGGCCTTTCGGCTGGGGCTGGATCTTATCAAACCTCATTACGTTTATTTCATCGGCCTTGGCACGATACAGCTTTGCTGTCTTACCGGTCTGCTGTATTATTCGAAAACGATCTACAAAATTTTCTTTAACTTTTCAGCATTAACAGAAAATGGAAAATAAACGGGACTATATCTATTACGATCATACTATCAGCCTTTGTATCGAGTGTCACCGGCAGCTGAGCGCCAAGATCATTTTCGAGAATGGGAATGTATACCTTACTAAGATCTGCAAGGAGCATGGCTTCCAAAAGGTGCTGATCGCCGTGGATATCGAGTATTACAAACAGATCAGGAATTATAATAAAGCCAGCGAATATCCCAGGAAACCTCATACGGAAACGATCTATGGCTGTCCATATGACTGTGGTATCTGCCCGGACCATGAGCAGCATAGCTGTCTTACGCTGATAGAGGTAACGGACAGGTGTAATCTTTCCTGTCCTACCTGTTATGCAAGCTCTTCTCCCACCCATGGCAGGCACCGGACGCTGGAGGAGATCGGGATGATGCTGGATGCGATAGTTGCCAGCGAGGGTGAGCCGGATGTGGTACAGCTAAGCGGAGGCGAGCCTACGATACATCCTGATTTTTTCGGGATACTGGACCTGGCCAAAACGAAGCCTATCAAACATTTGATGGTCAATACCAACGGCATACGTATTGCGGGTGATGTCGGGTTTGCGGAGAG
>DATJJA010000044.1:0-93468 GCA_035492595.1 Puia sp. | reverse complement strand
GATGTCACCGGAAAATGATTTTATATATGGGGATAAAAAGGTGGCGGATGTTTCCGTTGCTACGACGATGGATATTAGTATTATCCGGGATCTGTTTGACAATCTGATCGCGGCGGATTCGGTGTTGGGGGTTGGGGCGTCGGGAGCGGGCGCGGGCGGAGCGGAGGTCCGGCAGCGGGTGCCGGCGACGGGAACGGGCGTTGCCGGGAGAGGGGATGATGGCGGGATCGGTAGTGTCGGGGTACGGGGAAATGATGACGAGTTCCGGCAGCGGGTGATGGCGGCGAGGGGTCGGTTATTTCCTTACCAGGTGGGTAGTCAGGGGCAATTGCAGGAATGGTATAAGGACTATCCTTCGCCTGACCCGCATCATCGTCATGTCTCCCATCTTTACTCGCTTTATCCTGCGCATGAGATCTCCGTGCTGAGGACGCCGGACCTGGCAGAGGCGGCCAAACAGTCCCTGATATTGAGGGGTGATGTGGGCACGGGTTGGAGTATGGCATGGAAGGTCAATCTATGGGCGAGGCTGCTGGATGGGAATCATGCGTATCGTTTGTTCAGGCATTTGTTGCGGCTGACAAGGGAAAATGAAGTGGAGTATGGAGGCGGGGAAGGAGGAGGTGCATATCCTGATCTGCTGGATGCGCATCCTCCGTTTCAGATAGATGGTAATTTTGGCGGCGCTGCGGGGATCGCGGAGATGTTGTTGCAGAGCCAGGATGGGGATGTGCATTTATTGCCGGCATTGCCGGATGCGTGGCCGGAGGGATCGGTGAAGGGTTTGGTAGCGAGGGGAGGATTTGTGGTGGGGATAGATTGGACGGGAGGGCGTATCGTTTCGGCGCGGGTGTTGTCGAAGAATGGAGGTAACTGTGTGGTGCGGAGCGCTGTGCCTTTGGAGGTGAAAGAGACGGGGGCGAGATCGAGGAAAGAAGGCATGGGATATAGACTTATGCTGAAGACGGTAAAAGGGAAGACTTATACTTTGACTGCGCATAATTAGGTCACGCGTTCCTGCGGGCCGATGATCTTAGTGGGTTCATAACTTCGGTGGACCTGTAACTTTGCACGCTTCTTGTGCGTCGTATAGGGTGTGCTGCTCTTATTCGCTGAATTATAACCTGTTCCAGAGGATATGGGGAAGCAGTGTGTCCGGTTTTGATACAACCATTGTCCGGTAATGGAACTTTTAAGAAAACTGGCGGGATGTGCAACATTCTCTTTGCATGCGATGACTTTAGAAAAAACAACTACAATATGAAGCGGATACTATTTCTGATTGCCTGCGGATTGCCTTTTGTAACGTTGAAAGCGCAGTCCCCTTATATGCAAAAGTCTTTTCCCCGTGAATCGGTGCACGAGGTCAGGGCGGAAACTTCGGGTGGGAATATCTCTGTTTCCGGTGAGACATCCGGCGAGGCCCGTATAGAGGTTTATATTAAACCGAGCAATGGACGGGACCGGGACATGAGTAAGGACGAGATAGAAAAAAAGCTGCACGATCAGTTCGATCTGACTGTGGAAGTCGAGGGAGGAGTGCTGAAGGCCATAGCCAAACACAAGGACCACTTTATGAACTGGAACAATTCGCTGTCCATTTCATTTGTGATCCATGCGCCGCAGACGTCCAGCTCTTCGCTGCGGACAAGTGGTGGTAATATCGACATCAAAGGTTTGTCGGGAACAGAGGATTTCAGGACCAGCGGCGGCAACCTGAACGTTGCGCAACTGGGCGGGAAGATCACGGGCAGAACATCCGGAGGGAATGTTACGATCATCAATTCGAAGGACAATATCGATCTGCAGACGAGTGGCGGGAACATGCATGCGGAGCAATGTGAAGGGACTATCCGGTTGCAGACTTCGGGAGGAAATGTAGCTATGAAAAGGCTTAAGGGTAATATCCGGGCGACGACTTCGGGTGGAGAAGTAGAAGGTGCAGAGATGATCGGAGAGGTGCAGGCCAGGACATCGGGCGGCAATGTCGATTTCGAGAGTATGGCCGGCAGTCTTGCTGCTTCGACGAGCGGCGGCAATATTCATGTCAACATGACCGATCCCGGGAAATATGTCGATCTCTCCAATTCCGGCGGGGATATCACGCTGGTCCTTCCGCAGGGGAAGGGGTTGGATCTGAATATATCCGGTGAGCAGGTTCATTCCACTGCCATGACTAATTTCAAGGGCGATCTGGACAAGCGTCGTATCAATGGGACGCTGAATGGCGGCGGGGTGCCGGTGAAAGTTGACGGGAATGGCGGAAGCGTGCATCTGAGTTTTAAATGATCTTCAAACAGATAAGCGAAAAGTGAGTAGATAGTCCTGGCTGACGGCCGGGACTTTTTGCTATATTGGGGCATGAGAAAGACTGCAATAGCCGCTGGAAGCGGCATTTTATTGGCCATTCTGGCCGGCTCGATGACAATTTGCAATGCCCAAACGACCATTCAACGGGATCCCGAGATAGAAAATATGACAAAGGAAGTTAATGCGGACTCACTGCAGTCGTATATAAGGACTATGGTGGCGTTCGGTACCCGAAGTACGGTCAGCTCAACGACGGATAAGAAAAAGGGGATCGGGGCTGCGCGGGAATGGGTGCTGACGAAGTTCAATCAGTTTGCGGCTGCTTCCGGGGGGCGTCTCAAAGCGTTTGTAGATACTTCCACTTATGCCGGAGATGGGCGGAGGGTAAAAACATCGATCAGCCTGGGCAATACGGTGGCGACGCTGAAGGGGACCGATCCGAACGATAACCGTGTCTTTATCATCAGCGGTCACCTGGACAGCCGGCGTACGGATGTAATGGATGGGACCAATGATGCGCCTGGCGCGAATGATGATGGGAGTGGGAGCGCTGCGGTGATCGAGTGTGCGAGGGTAATGAGCAAACATTCTTTTCCGGCCACCATTATATTCGTAACGGTCAGTGGGGAGGAGCAGGGGCTGCTGGGTTCGGGTTATATGGCAAAAAAGGCGAAGGCGGAGAACTGGAATATCGAGGCGGTGCTGAACAACGATATCATGGGCAGCAACAACAGCAGTGAGACCAATATCATCGACAATACGCGGGTAAGGGTTTTTAGCGAGGGGTTACCATTTTATGATCTTGACAAGCAGGCGAAACAGATCCGTCAGCTGGGATTAGAGAATGATGGGATCGCGCGGCAACTGGCGCGTTATGTCAAGGAGGTGGGGGAGCGGTATGTGGACAACCTGGAAGTGGTGATGGTCTATCGAAATGATCGGTTTTTGCGGGGCGGGGATCATTCTCCTTATGTTGAGAATGGCTTTGCTGCGGTGAGGATCACAGAAATGAATGAGAACTATAACCATCAGCACCAGGATGTCCGGACGGAGAAGGGGATAGTCTATGGCGACCTCGTGGAATTTATGGATTTTGAATATCTGCGTAAGAATACGGCAATGAATCTGGCGAATCTCGCGAACCTGGCGAAGTCACCAGGCAAGCCCCAGGAGGTAAAGGTGGAAGTGCGGAATCTGACGAACGGGACACAGCTGATGTGGAAGGCTCCTGCTTATGGGAAGGTCAAGGGGTATTATATCCTGATGCGGGAGACGACGAGTGCGGTATGGCAGAAGAAGATCTTTACGACGGATACGGATGTCAAGGTGCCCTATTCGAAGGATAATTACTTTTTTGCGGTACAGGCTGTGTCTGAGACGGGGAATGAGGGATTGGGGGTTGTGCCGGTACCGGGGAGGTAGGGTGACGGAGAATATGGTGCTGGATGCGGCGGTGGAGTGGGGTATCGTGATAGTTTTTGGGGGAAGCCTGTAACCTTTGTACCGGGAAGCCCGTCCCAGAGAGCATAACCTTCAACTATGCTCCGCAATTATCTCAAGACAGCCCTGCGCAATCTTTGGAAGAATAAGGGCTTTTCCGCCATCAATATCATTGGTTTAGCTATTGGTCTGTCGACCTGTCTGCTGATCCTTATTTACGTAATGGATGAGCTGGGGTACGATCGGTATAATGTCAATGCTGACAGGATCTACCGGCTGGATGGGGAGATCAAATTCGGTGGAAATCATTTTATTCTGGCGGTGGCGCCAGCGCCGGCGGGCCCGGCAATGCGGCTGGACTATCCGGAAGTAGAGAGCGAGGTGCGTTTTCGCAACTATGGCGGAATTACGGTAAAGAAGGGTGGTCAGAATATCCGGGAGGATGCGGTGATCCATGCCGATTCGACCTTGTTCGATGTATTTACGCTGCCGGTGCTGGCGGGGAATCCCCATACGGCTCTTATCCAACCGCACACGGTGGTCATCACAGAAAAGATCGCAAGGAAGTATTTTAACGAAACACAGGTGGTTGGGAAAAACCTGATGATCAATGACACCATACCTTATAAGGTGACTGCCGTGATCCGGGATCTCCCTGCGCAGTCGCACTTCCATTTTGATTTTTATATTTCCCTGGCCGGGTCGAAGGAAGCGAAGGAGACCGATGAGTGGCTGAGCAATAACTTCAATACCTATATCCTCCTGCGCAAAGGGGCTGATCCACAAAAGCTGGAGGCGAAGTTCCATGGGATGATCGTCAAGTATATCGGACCTCTGCTGCAGAGCGCTGTCAAGACCTCGCTGGATGACTTTTTCAAAAGCGGAAGCTATGTGGGCTTTTCCCTGACACCGCTGACTTCCATACACCTGCACAGCAATAAGACGTCGGAACTGGAGGCTAATGGAAATGTCCAGTATGTCTATATCTTTAGCGCGATAGCCCTATTTATTTTATTGATCGCCTGTGTAAATTTTATGAACCTCTCGACGGCCAGGTCGGCCAACCGGGCAAAAGAAGTAGGTGTCCGAAAGGTGCTGGGATCACTGCGTGTGAATCTGATCACGCAATTTATGATCGAGTCGGTGCTGATCAGCTTTTTTGCGATGCTGTTTGCGTTGGGGCTTGCCTGGCTCTTACTGCCGATCTTCAACGAACTGGCGGCCAAACAGATGTCAATAGGGCTTTTTTCCCGGCCCTGGCTGGCTCCGGCCATGCTGGTCCTGGTGCTGGTCGTGGGGACGCTGGCCGGCAGCTATCCCGCATTCTTTCTCTCGGCCTTTCAGCCTATTGTGGTATTGAAAGGGTCAGTAGCGGCGGGTTTTAAGAGAAGCTGGTTACGCAATTCGCTGGTAGTCTTCCAGTTTGGGATCTCTATTTTTCTGATTGTAGGAACGGCTGTGATCTATCGTCAGCTGGGTTATATCCGGAACAGGTCGTTGGGTTTTAACCGGGAGCAGGTGCTGATCGTACAGAACACCTATGCTTTAGGCAGCCGGGTCCGGGCGTACAAGGATGGCTTGTTGAAATTGCCGGGGATAGAGGGGGCTACGATGACGGGCTATCTTCCTACTTCGGATTACCGGAATGACAATGCTTTTTTCTTTACTCCTGATATCGATCCGAAGAAGGCGATATCCATGCAGAACTGGAATGTGGATGAGAATTATGTTCCGGTGCTGGGTATGCAGCTGGCGGCGGGAAGGAATTTTTCGAAGGATTTTCCGACGGACTCGAGCGGGGTTGTCCTTAATGAGGCGGCGGTGAGGATGATGGGTGTGAGCGATCCGGTGGGGCGAAAGCTCTATTCGCTGGATGACCTGAAGACTAAGCACGTCACCGAATTTCATATCATAGGTGTCGTAAAGGACTTCAACTTCAATTCGCTGCGCCAGGTGGTGACGCCTATGGGGCTTTTTCTGAAGGAAGAAAGGGGGAAGGTTGCTTTGCGGGTTCATACAGCGGACCTGAAGCGGATGGTGGCGCAGGTAGAGCAGGCCTGGAATAAAATGGTTCCGGGGCAACAGTTCAGCTATGTTTTTATGGATGACGAATTCAATTCCATTTATAAATCTGAACAGCGGATGGGGGGGATATCGTTGTCGTTCTCTTTGCTGGCAATTTTTATAGCCTGCCTCGGCCTTTTTGGATTGGCGGCATATGCTGCGGAGCAGCGAACGAGGGAGATCGGGATCCGGAAGGTGCTGGGTGCTACGGTGACCGGGATCGTTCGATTATTATCGAAGGATTTTCTGAAGCTTGTGCTGGTGTCGGCGTTGATAACCTTTCCTCTGGCCTGGTGGGCGATGTCACACTGGTTGCAGGATTTTGCATACAGGATCACTATCGGGTGGGATATATTTGCGCTGGCGATGGTATTGGCAGTGGGGATTGCGCTGGTGACGGTGTCTTTTCAGGCGGTGCGTGCTGCGCTGGCTAATCCGGTGAAGAGTTTGAGGTCTGAGTGAAGGAGCGTGGGTTCTGAGGCGAAGGGCTGCCTGAGAGTGGAGGGACGGACGTAGGGTTCTGCGTGAGGCGCCGGTATTGTCTGAGATAGGATCTGCTGCTTTTTATACCGAGAGTAGAAAGCAGGCCGCTGGTTTGTGCCTTTACCCAATAATTAAAAACAAATTTTTCCCTGTCGCGCTGAACGAAGATGGCGGAAGACTTTTTTCGTTGAGCGGGCAGGATAAGATTAGCGAGCCATGTCTCGAGAGTTGGAAGAAACCCTCTTTTTGTGCTGTCGGTTTTGTTGAGCACTTTTATGTGCAGCTTTTTATACCAGAAATTCATAGTGCCGAAAGTGGCATATTTGTTACCCTGCCAGCTGGACCAGGACGTATCGGCATGTCCACCGGTGATGCTGACGGCTGCTGCGGGGATGGATACCTGTGAGAATTGAGTAAGGTCTATCGCGGAGAACCAGGTTTGGGCCGAAAAAGAGGAGAGCGAATCGCCATACGATTCCCGATAGGAGAAATGACGGATATGACCATCGAATAAGCTGCCTGCTGCATTTATTTTCAGCGTGTCCTGGTCGTTGTTGCGACTGTACAGGTTTGTGATGGTGCCATTGATATTCCGGATGGGTATGGAACTCCACTTTCCTGTGGCAATGGAGCGCTCGTTATAAGTTACGGTCGTAGAATGGATCGATATAGTGTCGACGTTTACGGGAAAGGGGATGACGGTGATCAGTTTGGTAGGCATTGGTTTTTCGATGCCGTGTCTGAAGCTCATATGTTTGTCCCGGGAGGCGCTGAGCTCTATACTATCGAGGATTATCCCGGACATCCGGATGGAAAGGGGCTGGTGTTCGGCAGGGAACTGGATATTGGAGAGCGTTAGCTTCTCTCCTTTGGCATAGATATAATCACTTTGCCACTGAGCCTTGCTGAATGTCGTGGCGAGGCTTTCGTTGGGGGTGATGTTGAATTTACTTAGCTGTAATGACCGGCCGGCCGGGTTCCATGAACAGGCTGCTGCTGTCGCTGTCAGCTTTTTATTTCTATAGCGGGCTATTCCCGTGTTGAGGACTGCTGTGCCGGCGAGCTGCCGCCAGTCTATCTTTGTTGATGGTGACCAATGGAAGCTGTCTTCTTTGAGGAAGCCGGCCACTTCGTCGATCGCCAGAGCTGAACTATCCTTGTTGTATTTAAATCCGGCTTTATTGATGGTCAGGTGGATGGCCGAGCTGAGATGAGGCGAGTGGCCCGGTTTAAAAAGCAGGTTGGTGACCTGGAGGCTTGCGACAGCTTCGGTCTGAAGCGTATCTTTTTCAGTGATCTTATTGTATCGGATGTCGAGATTGTCGGCTTTTACATTGATCTGTGGCAGATGCCTGAGGTCTGAGGATGAAAGGGCTGCATCGATACGGACGAGGGGGGCGGATATACTCAGTGCGGTTGGCCCCTGGAGGGATTGCAGGTTCAGGTTTTGAATGGACAATCCGCTGTCGCTGTTGAAATTTGCGGTTTTTATTACCATATTGGTCTTTGGTGTTTCGACTCCTATGTCGGACAGGTTCACGTTGAGAGAGGTCCAGGTGAAGAATTTATCTGCGGAGGCGAGGTTGGTTGCGTGCAGGTTATCGATCGTGAAATGGACGGTACTATTGTGGGTGAGACGGTCGAATAACAACTTATCGGCTTGCAGGTGGGTGATGCGAATAGTGGGAAGAGGGGGTTGCGGCGTTGCGGAGGCGGCAGCGGTCCCGGCCGGTTTAGTGTGAATGGTCAAACGGCTGGCGTAGAAGGAATCAATCTGGATGTCTTTGTTCTTTTGATAAATATCCCAGTCGAAGATATTCCAGTAAACGTCTTCTCCTTTGAGCTGAAAGCCGGTATTGGTGCTGATGTCCAGTTCTTTAACCCGGCTATGTCTTTGTACGCCGTCGAACCAGAACCCGCTTGCGGCGGCGACGGCCTTACCGGAGGTCAGGTTGACCTGGCCGATACGGAGGTCGGGAATGGCGTGCTTGATATCTACGAGAGAATCGCTGACAAAGAATTTATTGAGCAGGATATGGGCTTCGATCTTTTTGACTGTTGCGTCAAGCGGCATTTCTCCTGTCAGATGATAGTGCGCTGAGCCGTCGATGATGTCAAAGTACGGGGTGTTTATCAGTTCGCTGACATGATGGAGGGTCCGGTAGAACAGGGCCATTTTTTTATCAGAAGGCAGCCGGGAGGGCTCATTACCGGATAATGAGGGGGCATTGTTGGCAGGAAAAGGGAGGGAGCTTTTGCGGGCTGAGCCAGGCTTTGGTTTGTCATTCAGGGTGATCAGCGGCTCTCTTAGCTCGGCTCCGGAGGACGTCAGGCGTCGCCGCATCAATTCGACGATGTTGATATTTTTTAAGAGCAGGGATGGTGCGGTAAACTCCATATATCTATCGGAGGTATGGCGCACGGGTTCGAATTTTACCTGGCTGAAGAGCGCATCATTCCTGTGAAAGCTGAATTCTCCAATGGTAAGCTGATACAGGCTGTCTCTTGTCAGGAAACCGATGTTTTTCAGGTCGATCCGGATACTGTCGGAGAGGGGATAGGGATCAATGGAGGGATGGACTGCCAGGTTGAAGATCTTCATGTTAGCCTTGCGGTAAGTAGCCTTTCCTGTCCTGCCTTCTTTGTCCTGCAATAGCAGGTCACCGTTGGTAACGCCAATGTATTTGATATTTATAAAATTGAACAGGTCGTGTTTTGAGCGAATGTTCCCGGAAGAATCCGGGTTGTTTTTTTCCACGGGATAACCGGGGATGGACAGAACCGGGTTTATACAGAGAAGGGAATCGAGCAGGAGCTGTTCCTTCTGATAGATGGCGGGGAGGTGCCGGGACGTAAAGAGGAATTTGTCTGCTTCCAGGTGGATGGTTCCTTTCCCAACGGGTACTTTCCGGGAAAAAGAAAAGGAATCGAGCTCAAAGCGCTGGTCTTTGCTGTCAAAGGAAAGCTGTTTGAAGCTGATGTCATTTCTGCCATCGGGGAAGTGCCAATCCTGTCTGCCCAGGAGTATCGTGACTTTGTCGGAGCCCAGGAGATGGCTGTCTTCATTGTTGATGGCGGCAAAATTCGAAACGGAAAGGTTGATATGGTCGCCCCTGAAGGGAAGCGGGGTGTTTTGCTGCTGATAGCTGAAGGAGGCGTCTTTTAAAGAAAAACTATGAACGTTGAAGCGTGTCAGGGCCTGCTCCAGGTAGCTCAGGATATCCGAGGCATGAAAGTCCGTGTGTTCTTTATGTATTGGAACGGTATGGACATGGAGGTCGATGGCCGGCTCGATGATGGAAAGGCTATCCACCATGACCTTTTTATTGAATAGAAGCTCTTTCCAGGACGAGAGGGAGAAATAGATCTCAGGGATGCTGATGGTGAAATACAGGTTCGAGCTGGTTGTATCGGGGGTATATAAGACAGCTTTTTTGAGCCGGATGGATTTACGTCTGAATGAAAGTTCAGCTTCGCTTGCATCGAATGCGTATTTACCTTTTGACTCTTTGTTGATGATATAGGATACGCCTTCTTTAAAGTGGTGAACTACAAGGAAATAAAGAACAGCCCCACCAGTTAGCAGGAGAATGAAAGGGATCAGGAGGATCCAAAGAAGGCGCCTGTTCTGTTTGCGTGAAAGGTTCATTAATGCTTTAAATTTATACTAACTTTAGCTGCAAGCGGCAAAAAATTATGAATAAATATATTCAGAACGACTCGCGTAATGTTATTGAAACTGTACTTGTACTTCTTCTGTTGCTGAGCCTGATGCTGGCTTTGTTCGATGTATTGAAAGTCTTCTTTGGAGTGCTGACATTTGCATTGATCTTTTCTGTGTCTTTTGCGGATCTTTTCGAGCGGCTGGTCCGGCTTCTGAATAAGCGGCGTAAGCTGGCGGCTATTCTTTATTCGATCCTGCTGATCGCAATAGTGGCGTTGCCTGTTATTTATATTGTTTCGGCTGTCAGGGGCCATATAAAAGAAGCGATCGTCGGAATAAATCAGCTGAAGGCGAATGGTCTTCCTGCGCTGCCTGCCTGGATCATCAACCTGCCGCTTGTGGGACAGGACATCAGTTCGTTCTGGCAGGAGTTGCAGGAAAGTCCGAAGGATGTGATAGCCCATAATGAGGAGCATATCAGGCAGACCCTTCGTCATTTGCTGACCAGTGGAGTGGGGATGATAGGGACGGTTTTGCAATTGATCGTCGGGATCATTATCTCTGCTTTTTTTCTTGTTTCGGGGGATAAGATGCTTGAGCCTGTGAAGGCTACGATGGAACATTTGCTGGGGCGGCGGGACGGGCTGACGTTGCTTGCGGCCACCACGCAGGCCATAAAGGGGGTTTCGATCGGGGTCATGGGGACGGCGTTCATAGCGGCTATCATTGCCTGGATCGGTCTGGCGATAGCGGGTATTTCTTTTTCGCTGGTTTTAGCGGGGATAATTTTTTTCCTGGTGTTGATACAATTGGGGCCTTTGCTGGTGTGGGTGCCATTGGTGATATGGACGGCGGTACAGGGGCATACCGGCGTCACGGTGTTCCTGATCATTTATGGGATCGGGCTGTTGCTGATAGATGCATTGCTGAAGCCGATCCTGATAGCGAAGAGCGGGGGGAAGCTGCCTTTTTTGGTTTTGTTCATTGGGGTTGTTGGAGGGCTGGCTGCGTGGGGGTTTACGGGGATGTTTAAGGGGGCTATTATAATGGCGGTGTTTTATACATTATTTACATCATGGTTACAAAGAAAGCGGATCGCAGCCGGCTGACGCTGTCTGCGATCCGCTTAGAATGCAAAGTCCCCGCCTTCGGCGGGGGACTTTGCGGGTGATTTATTAGCGGGATTCCGGAGCCGGGCGATTGGGTGGTGGTATTGCTTTTTTCAATGCTTCGGTGATCTCGGTTATGGCGCGTTCGAGCTGGTTGTCTTTGCCTTGTGCGCCCTGGGTCAGGTCTTCGGGCAGGAGGATATCGGGGTCGACGCCGTGTCCTTCTTTGAACCAGGTACCATCGGGGTTGTACATACGAAAAGTGGGGACGGTAATGCCGCCGCCATCTATGAGGCCGGGTGCGCCGCTGATGCCGATGAGGCCGCCCCAGGTGCGGGTTCCGATGAGAGGGCCGAGGCCTGTCTTGCGGAAGTAGTCGGGGAAGGCGTCGCCGCCGGAGCCGCTCCATCCATTTATAAGCATCACTTTTGGTCCGAAGTTACCTGCGGGCGGCCATTTCCAGGCGATGCCGTCGCGGGTAGCCCACCAGGCCAGGGGTTTGCGGTTGAGGATCTCTATGAAGCGGTCGGGGATCTGGCCGCCGTCATTGAATCGTTCGTCGATGATGAGCGCTTTTTTATCCAGCTGGCCGGTGAATTGCCGGATCAGCTCGTTCTGACCATCGACGCCGGTGCTGCGGACATAAATGTATCCGACCTGGCCATTGGTAGCTTCTTCTACGCGGTGTCTTTTTTCTTCTATCCAGGCGAGGTTGCGCAGGCGGTTTTCGGCTGCAAGCGTCGTGACTACGATGGTATGGGCTGCGTTGAAGGAGGTGTTGTTGCTATAGGTAAGCTCGACGGGTTTGCCGGCGAGGTTGCCGAAGACGGCATAGGGGTCGGTTTTGGTGGTCAGGGGAACGCCGTTTACGGCGAGGATATAATCTCCTTCTTTGACAGGGACGCCGGGCTGGTCGAGAGGTGAGCGGACCTCTGCGTCCCAGGCTGCGCCACGGATGATCTTTTTTATCCTGTAATACTCTCCATCGGCGGTCCAGTCGATACCGAGATAACCTACGGATGCATGACGGGTGTCTTCCGTGGCGCCGCCTCCGTGATAGGTATGAGAGGCGCTAAGTTCACCAAGCATTTCCCCGATGATGAAATCCACTTCTTCGCGGGTAGAAGCCTCTTCTATCAATTTCCCGTATTGTGTCTTTACTTTATTCCAGTCGACGCCATGCATAGCGGCATCATAGAAATAGTCCCTTTCGATGCGCCAGGCGTCTACAAAGATCTGCCGCCATTCTTCGCGGGGGTTCACCCATTGTTGCATTTCGGCGGTACGGAGCTTCTTCTCCATTTTCTGACCTTCGTCTGCGGCAACGATGAAGAAGGCTCCGTCTTTGGCGACCAGCAGGTGTTTCGCATCGGCGGAAAGCTGGTAACCGTTGATGTCCGGAAGGATGGTCTTTGTGGTGCGTTTCTCGAGGTCGAAGAAACGGAGCGCCTGGCTCTTTGATTCGGAGCCGGTATTGGCTGGCTGGAGATAGATCAGCTTGCCGTCGATGGCCTGCAGGTTATTATAGTTGCCGGCATCTGCGGGTAACAAGATCAGCCTTGCTTCCAGCCCGTCGAAATCGATGGATACGGCGGGGATGGATGGTTTGGATGGAGGGGGGACGACGGGAGGTTTTGCTTTTTTGTCACTGGCTGCTGCGGCCGGTGCGCCTTCTTCTTTTATGGCCGTGGTATCATTTTTTGGATAAAGAGGAGAAGGGGTTGACTTTTGCAATACGATGGCTGCCAGTTTTGTCGAATTCGGATAGATAAATGTATTATCGAGATCGCTGTACAGCGGGTTAAAGGATTGGTTGGTTGTTATGAAAAGATATTTGCCGGAAGGATCGAAGACCGGGCTGCTGCTGCTATAGAAGGGAGAGGTGACCTGGTGCAGCTGTCTGGCTGTGTAGTCATAGATGTATACGGCATGATGTCCGTTGACGAGATCGCGGTCGAATGTAAGATAGCGGCTGTCGGGGGACCAGGCGGGCGTGAAGTTTTGGAGGTTGCCGTCCGAATATTGCAGGGCCTGGTCAACGAGTGTGGTCTGGTCGGTATTCCGGTCGTAGATGTAGATCTTCATTGCCTTGTCTATGAAGGCTATTTTTTTACTATCGGGCGACCAGAAGAGATTATAACGGAAGCCGGGGCCATAGGAGGTGAGCTTTTTTTCCGGGGTGTTCCTGCCTGCTTCGAGGAGGGTGAGCTCGTATTCGCCGGAGCGATCGGACCAGTAGGCGATGTATTTGCCATCGGGGGACCAGGCCGGGAAACGTTCGGCTACACCGGAGGTCCGGGTCAGGTCTATTACGGGGCCATTCTCGGCGGGAACGGTGTAGATGTCACCGCGGGCTTCGAAGAGTACGCGTTTGCCGTCGGCCGAGATGAAGGAATTCGCCAGCATTTTTTCCGCCGGCTGGAGTGTTGGGCGCAGGGCGTTCTCGTCGGTGACGACCTGAACGGGTACCTGTTTGTATTGATGGGTTGCGAT
The DNA here is from genome assembly GCA_035492595.1 of Puia sp. Lineage (GTDB taxonomy): Bacteria > Bacteroidota > Bacteroidia > Chitinophagales > Chitinophagaceae > Puia. The sequence continues at coordinate 79,905 of DATJJA010000044.1, read as the reverse complement.
CGTATAAAGAAAGAGTGCGCCGCCCTGTTCGAAGACGATGTCGTCGGGTCCCAGGGAAGGGAAGTGAACGTCATAATCGGTGAAGCGGGTAAGCTGTGTGAACTTCTTCGAGGGGATATCATATTCCCAGAGGTTCATTCTTTTTTCTTCGCCGCGATCGGAGAGGAAGAAGATGCTATTGCCGTGCCACATGGGCAGCTCTTCGTCGGCGTCTGTACCTGCGGAGATATTCTCATCTGCAAAGCCGGTGAGGTGGAAGAGATGGATCTTGCCGGCCCAGCCGCCGCGGTAGCGTTTCCAGTTGCGGCCCAACTGAGATGTATAGGTGAAAGCCAGCTGGGTTCCGTCGGGGGAAAGGGTGCCGTATTCAGCATAAGGCAGAGGCAGGGCTTCGGGTGAGCCGCCGGTGGCGGAGATAGAGAAGAACCGGTTAAAGCGTTCGCGTCCGCTTTGGCGTCCGGAGGCGAACAGGATATGTTTGCCATCGGGATACCAGTCTACCACTCTTTCGCCGCTGCTATGCCAGGTGAGGCGGGAGGGGATGCCACCGGTTACCGGGATGGTATAGATGGAATTGTTACCGTCATAGTCTGCCGTGTAGGCGATGGTGCTGCCATCGGGAGAGAATTTCGGGAAGACCTCTACTCCGGACGGGGAGCTCAGGTGCAGGGCTTTCCCGCCTTCTTTCGGGACGACCCAGAGGTCGTTGGCATAGGTGAAGACTATCTGAGTCGATGAGACGTCAGGATAACGGAATAAGGCTGCGTTGACCTGTGCGTTTGTGATAAGGGTGCAGGTCAGGGCGGTGATGGTTAATAGCGAATTTTTCATATTATTTTGCGAAGAGCTGGTTGATGTCCTGGAAGGCTTTGAACTCGAGGGCATTGCCGGATGGGTCCAGGAAGAACATGGTCGCCTGTTCTCCGGGCAAGCCTTTGAAACGGATATAAGGTTCGATGACGAAATGGATGGATCGGGCTTTCAGCCTGCTTTCGAGGTTGTGCCATTCGTCCCAGTCGAGGACGACGCCATAATGTGGTACGGGTACGTCGTGACCATCAACCGGATTGGAGTGGAGGCCTTCTTCTTTGGCCTGTCCTGGTTTCAGATGAATGACGAACTGGTGGCCATAGAGATTGAAATCAACCCACTGATCGGAGCTGCGTCCTTCTTCGCAACCGAGGACGTCCCGGTAAAAAGTTCTTGCTTCCTGTAGATCATAGACGGGGACTGCGACGTGAAAGGGTGTGATTTTTTTCATTATATTCAATTATGGCCGGCGCGTAGCCGGGGGAATAAAGATAAAACATTTCAATTATGAGGCAAGCAATGCTTAAAGCGGCAATTATCTCCGGATTGTTATTGATAAGTTTTTGGGCTGGCGCCCAGAACAGGATCGTCGTATTCCAGTCTGATTTTGGCTTGAAGGATGGAGCTGTGTCGGAGATGAAAGGGGTGGCGATGGGGGTTTCGACGGAGCTGAGGCTATTCGATCTGACGCATGAGATACCGGCCTACGATATCTGGTCGGCGGCTTACCGGCTACAGCAGACCGTGCCCTACTGGCCTGCGGGAACGGTCTTTGTGTCGGTAGTGGACCCGGGGGTGGGGACGGAGCGGAAGTCGGTGGTGCTGAAGACAAGAACGGGGCAATATATCGTGACTCCGGACAATGGGACGCTGACGCTGATAGCCGAATCGCTGGGGATAGGAGAGATAAGGGAGATCAATGAAGCAGTGAACCGGCGGCAGGATTCGAAGAAGTCCTATACTTTCCATGGCCGCGATGTGTATGCGTATACGGCGGCGCGGCTGGCGGCGGGAGTGATCAGCTTTGAGCAGGTGGGGCCTTTGCTGGCAAAACAGGAGGTGGTCTCTATACCTTATCAAAAGGCGGAGTTAAAGGGATCGATCCTAACCGGCACGATACCTGTCCTGGATGTGCAGTACGGGAATGTATGGACGAATATTCCTGCGGAGCTGTTCCAGCAGCTGAAAATACCCTTCGGGGGGGTGATGAAGGTGAGGATCCTTCACCAGGGAAAGGAAGTATATACCGGTGAGATGCCTTATACGTCAACGTTTGGAGCGGTGGCGGTGGGGCAGCCGCTGGCTTATCTCAACAGCCTGCTGCAATTGTCGTTTGCGTTGAACCAGGGTGATTTTGCGGCTGTCAACAAGGTTGGCAGCGGTGGGCAGTGGCAGGTAGAGGTGAGGAAGAAATAAAGGGCCGGGAAGTGGGCCGGGACGCAGGACGAGGGCCGGGAGGCAGTGAGGGCCAGGGCGCAGCGAGGGCCGGGGCGATCGTGTGCCGGGCTAAAAATAGAGCTGAACCATATGCCGCCAGTATTTGGCCTTGTGGGATTCTCCGTCCCACAGGTGCAGTGCGTTCCAGATACCTTTTGCCCAGAGTGCATTACTTATAACCCGGTTGTTTTCGAGGAAGACGTCTTTTTCTCCTACAACAAAAATGATCTCCAGCGCTTTGATCGCACGGATCAGCTGTTCGTCCTGGAGATTGGGGATGAACTGGCCGGGCATATTATAATATATATTATCGTCGCGGTAGCCTTCGAAGAGGTCGTCGAAATGTTCCAGGGAAGTGGTGAGATCGTAGCGGCCGCTGAGGCCTACCATTTTATGAAAAAGGGCGGGATATTTAAAGGCGAGGTTAGCGGCGTGATATGCGCCCAGGCTGCAGCCGGCGGCCACGACGGTGGGGTGGGGGTTTTTTTGCTGTACGAGGCTGAGGACCTCGTGGAGGATATACTTTTCATATTGCAGGTGCCGGAGGATGCGTTCGGCGGGGTGGAGGCTTTTGGAGTAAAAGCTTTCCTTGTCGACGCTGTCGAGGCACCAGACCTGGATGGCTCCTGCTTCGATCTTGCGTCGGAGTGCGTCGATCACATGCCAGTCTTCATAATCGAAAAAGCGGGCTGTGCGGGTAGGGAAGAACAATACGGGATCTCCGGCGTGGCCGAAGACCAGCAGCTCCATGTCCCGCTCCAGGTAGGGGCTGAACCATTTATAATATTCTCTTTTCATGTCGTCCGGGCTGATAGATATTGCAGTATTATTTCTTTCCATAAAGCATAGCCTTTATCGTTGATGTGCAATCCATCGGGGTCCAGAAACTCTCTTTTCGGATAACCGGAGTTATCGGTCATCTTATTATAGACATTTATAAAGTGCAGGTTGTTGCCTTGCTTATTTATTTCATCGGCAATTATTCTATTGGTATAGCGGATACTGTCGACAATATTCCAGCGGGAGATGCTTGGTTTGATGGAGATGAAGGCCAGGGGGATCTCTCCAAAGTGCTGACGGGTGCGGCTGACCAGCTGCTGGAAGAAAATAAAAACCTCTTCGGGGTGGCGGCCGTCGCCCAGGTCGTTGTCTCCCGCGTAAACGATGATGGAAGAAGGGTGGAAAGGCGCCACCAGCCGGTCGAAGAACCAGTCGCAGGCGGCCAGGGTAGAACCGCCGAAACCCAGGTTGGCGGGCTGCCAGGGTGCAAAGTCTTCATGCAGGCTCTCCCAGAGTCTGATAGACGAACTGCCGTAGAACAGCAGTTTGGGTTCGTAGGTCAGTAATGTCCTTTCGTTTTCGAGTCTTTGGACCTCATTTTCGTACCAGACCATATATGGGGTTTGTCTATCAAATATAAGAGGAAGAACGGATAACGGGTGTTACAGGGAGTAATTGATAAAATTAAGATAATGGGGGGACCTGGGTGCGCAGGGTGTTGAGTATGTCGGAATGTATTGGGGCAAGCTGTGTGTATCCCTGAAGGACGGTTTGTTGCCCTTTTACGGTAAGGCTGAGCCTGGCAGCGCGTCTGTCTTTCGAGTCGGCTTTTTCTTCTATGAAACCTTTGGCAACCAGTCTTTTTGCGATCTCCACGCCGGTGGAGCTTTCGATCAGCATTTCCTGGCAGACCTGTTTTTTATTAGGATCTTTTAGGGTGGCGATGTGAACCAGCATGTCGAGTTCCAGGGAATTGGTCAAACCCAGCTTTTTGGCTATTGGTTTTGAGCGTTGCTGGAGGTCCCGGTAAAGGTGGGTGATGAGAAAAGGGGCCCGGATGGCTGCGGCGGCTGGGTCCGATGTGCCAGGGTCGGGGTTTGAAGTGCCATGGTCGGGGTTTGAAGTGGCGGGGTCGGGAGAAGATGTTGCGGGGACTGAACGTGCTGAGGCGAGGGGTGGCGTTGCTGCGGCTGAGGATCGGGGTGCTGGTGCTGCTGCGGCGGGTGATTGGGCTGCTGCCGCCAGGACCCAGCGGGCAAAACCGTCTATATCACCGTCAGCGTTTGTGCTGAGGTATTCTTCCCATTTGGATAATAGGGGTATGACGGAAGAAGCCGTTAGGCCCATTAGAACAATTTTGCTCTAAATTACAAAAAATCAAACTAAAATGGTTTACTTTATACCATGAAAAAATGGTTAGCTATACCACTATTGATGCTGTCCGTTGGAGTGATGGGGCAGTCCGCCGGGGCATTTGATTCTGCGGCTATTGTGAAGGGGACGTTGAAGGAGGTGTCGGGGCAGTTCGTATTTACGGAAGGGGCAGCTGTAGACAGGAAGGGGAATGTCTTTTTTACCGATCAGCCGAACAATAAGATATGGGAGTATACTGTGGATGGGCGGATGCTCCTGTTCATGGACAGTGCGGGTCGTTCCAACGGGATGTATTTTGACCGGAAGGGCCGTCTCATCACCTGTGCGGATGCGGAGGATCAGCTGTGGGCGATAGACAAGCATAAGAAGGTCCGGGTTTTGTTAACCGATTTTGAGGGGAAGCGTTTTAACGGGCCGAACGATCTGTGGGTCGATGCCCGGGGCGGGATCTATTTTTCCGATCCTTACTACCAACGGGATTACTGGACGAGGACAAAGCCTGACCTGAATGGACAGAAAGTATATTATCTGGCGCGGGGGGCGTCTGCGGCGATCGTGGTGGCGGACAGTCTGAAGCAACCTAATGGTATTGTAGGAACGCCGGACGGCCATTATTTGTACGTATCGGATCTTGGGGGTGGGAAGACGTATAAGTACAGGATCGGAGCGGATGGTAAACTATCCGACCGGGTGCTGTTTTGTGGAAAAGGGTCTGATGGGATGACGCTGGATGAGCAGGGGAATGTCTACCTGACGGGCAATGGGGTGACGGTATATAATACGGCGGGGCGGAAGGTGGCCTATATCCCTGTTCCGGAAAAGTGGGTGGGGAACATCTGTTTTGGCGGCAGGGACCGCAAGACACTGTTCATAACCGCTTCCGCGGGGCTTTATGTGCTTCCGATGAATGTAAAGGGGGTTGAATAGGGATTACTGGGCTACCAGAAACTGTTCGATCATATCACGATAAGCTTGCATCGTATCCGGCTTGGCTACAACGTCCTGGGCTCCCAGGGCGAGACATTCGCGGTAGAAATCTTTTACCTGGTAGGTGGAATAGACGATCGTGGGAATAGTTTTATAACGGGAATTCTCCTTTAAGAAGATCAGGCTTTCCTTGCCGGTCATTTTGGGCATGTTCTGATCGAGAATGATCATGTCCGGGAGGCCATCGTCGTCGGTTGAATTGAGCAGCGAGATCATTTCAAGGCCGTTCTCTGCGCTGTCGACGATGGTATCCGGGTCCAGATCGTGGAGCAGCTCTTCAAAGACCTGACGGTCGTCAGCGTCGTCGTCTACCAGTAATATTTTTTTATATTTCAACATACTCTCGTTTTTAAGATCAATGTTTTGCCGGAATAATCCATTCGAAAACCGTGCCTTCTCCTTCTTTGCTGTGGACGGTGATGATCCCATTATGGCGTTCGATTATTTTCTTTGTTATAGCCAGGCCTATGCCTGTGCCTTCGAAGCGATCTTTGGAGTGTAGTCTTTGGAACAGCTTGAAAACATCTTCGGCAAATTTTTCCTCAAATCCAATGCCATTATCTTTCATAGTGAACCGGTAAAAGTCGCCGTTGGGGTCTGTGGGACTTTCAAAGGACTGGTCGCGGACAGGTACGGCTTCGAGCCTTATGACAGGGGGGACTCCGGGTTTTGCGAACTTGAGGGCATTGCTGATAAGGTTGTGCAGGATCTGCCGGAACTGGCCTGGCAGAACATCCATAACGGGAAGTTCGCCTGCGCTGACGTCTGCTTTTTTTTCCCGGATGCTCACCTCGAAGTCCTCGATTGTTTCTGCGAACAGGGAGGAGACGTCGGCGCGTCTGAAATACGAGACTTCGGCGGACAGGCGGGAGAAGTTGAGGATGTCGATAATGAGGGAACGCATGCGATCGGTGGAGCGGACGATCTTACTGAAATATACTTTAATATCTTCCGGCATATTTCCGTTGTATCTGTCCTGAATGGCCTTTGTGAACATGTGGATCTTTCTCAGCGGTTCCTGCATATCGTGAGATGCGATGGAAGCGAACTGCTGGAGTTCGTGATTGCTGTTCTCCAGCGCTTCATTGAGCTGCCGGAGCTGACCGGTACGTTCGGCCACTTTTTCTTCAAGGACCTGATTGGCCCGGGCTATTGCTTCGGCTGCCTTTTTTAATTCTGTGATATCGAGCATGGAGCCCAGCATTCGATAGGGAGTACCATTATCGTCGTGCAGGATATAGGCACGGTCGAGGACATGGGCGTAGGATCCATCTTCTTTTTGAAAGCGATATTCGCTGCTCCACTGGGTCTGATGTGTATTTATCGCGGCGTAAATGCTTTGTTCAGTTGCGGGGCGATCCCCGGGATGGATCTTTTGCAGCCAGCCGTGGCGGTCCAATGGCTGGCCGTCGCTGGCATAACCAAATTGCTTAAAAAAGGTCTCACCCCACCAGACGATGTTATTGACGAAGTCCCAGTCCCAGAGCGCATCATTGGTGACGCGGGAGACGAGGCGGAATCGTTCTTCGCTGATGGCCAGTGCGCGCGTTCTTTCGAGCACTTTGTCTTCCAGACCGCTATTCAGCTTGCGGAGGTTCTCGCGCGCCCCTACCAGCTCCATGTAGTTGGCCCGTAATTTTTCTTCTGCCTGTTTGCGTTCGGTAATATTCGTAAAAGTGGCTACGAAGCCGTCCATCATTTTTACCACGGTCACTTCATACCATCTTTTGTCATCTTTCGCCTGGAAGATGCCACGGTAAGTATTGCCTCCGTTGGCGACCTGAATGTATTTTGTCAACAGGTCGTTGGTGGTCAACTGTCGAAGATGTTGTTTTAAAGAAACGCCTTTGAGGTCATCATTGGATCGTTGAACCATCGCGTTGGCGGCATAATTGGATGAAATGACAGTAAAGTCGACAATATTGTTCTGTACATCCCGTTTGGCCTGGAACGCAAAAATGGCACTGGGGCTGGAATTGAAGACGCCCCTGATAATATTATTGAGATCGGTGATGGCGGTGATGTCTATGAATGCGATGATTACGCCGTCATTCTTGTTGTCATGAGTAAGATAGGGCATGATCCGCATGAGCAGATTCTTTCCGCTGACCAGCTGCACCTCTTTTTCGAGTGCACGGCCGTTCTTCAGTACCGATTGAACTTCGCTCAGGAGATTCTCTGAGCGGATGTTGTTGGAAATATGTGTCAGCGGGCGTCCGGTGTCGGAGTCAATAAAATTGATCATCCGGGCGGAAGCCGGGTTGAATTTACGGATAAGAAGCTTGTTATCGAGAAATACCTGGGCGATATCCGTGCTGCGGAAATAGTTGTTCAGATCATCGTTGAGCTCGAGCAGCTCCTTGATCTTAAGCTGGTGTTCGGTATTCAGGGTGATCAGCTCTTCGTTAAGGGATTGCAGCTCTTCGTTGGAGCTTTGCAGCTCCTCGTTGGCCGAGAGAAGCTCTTCATTGGTGGACTGGAGTTCTTCGTTGGTCGTCTCAAGATCTTCAATGGCCAGCTGGAGGTGATTTTTTGTCTCGCTAAGCTCGGATTCAAGGGCTCTTACGTATTCTTCTTCGAGATTATTCTGATGGTTGTGAGCGCTATGCCCGTTGCCATTGCCATTCCCATTGCTCACAGTCTCTTCAGGAGCGGATTCACGCATGATGAGCATGGTATAATGATTGGCAGGGTTGTGCCCGCCAGGGCGAATGAAGATCTCCAGGGAAACCAGTTTGTCATCTTTTGGATAGCGGATATGGCGAAGCTGTATCTTTTCACCTGATCTTTCTGCTTTGTGCACTTCAGCGCTGATCAGGATAGAGATGGTCGGAGGGACCATCCGGAGCAAGTTAAGATGCAGCTGTCTGCGGGGGAGGGTCAGGAATTTCTCGTAGGGGCCGATGGTTTCCCGGATGTCGAAATTGGCGTCTATATAAAGTACGACGTAGGACATGTCCTCGGTCAGCACCTGCCTGAAATCGTCCCAGAGAATCGATTGCGAGCGGGTGTCTCTTGGCGGGGCGGATTTTAACGATCTCCCGGAGCGGCTGCTGTATTCTTCGGTTTGTCCCTGTTGATAGTAATAGATGGGTTTAGTCTCGTTGGTTTTTCGATAGATCTTCCATCGATTACTGATCTCTTTTACATCTTTTTTAAGTAGCGCAGAATTCTCGGTGGGGCCCAGGAAGATAAATCCGTCCTTACCTGCGGCAAACAGGAGTAATGAAAAAATGCGTTGCTGCATGGCAGGGCTTATATAGATAAGCATGTTCCGGCAGCTGACCAGGTCATTCCGGATGAAAGGGGGATCTTTTATAATATTATGCCGGGCGAATACGATCTGTTTGCGGAGCCGGGGAACGATGGTATAAGTTTTACCGGTGCGTGTGAAATATTTCTGGAGCAGGCGTGCGTCGAGATCTTTTTCAATGGACGCAGGATATTCTCCCTGGGCCGCGAACTGTATAGCTTCTGCGTCAATGTCTGAGGCGAAGATCTTAACGGTAAGGTTCCGGGGGCTTTTTTCCAGTACTTCATCGACCACCATAGCGAGCGTATAGGCTTCTTCTCCTGTGCTGCAGGCCGTGACCCAGATCTTGATCGTATCGTCCTCTTCCTTGTTCTCTATAATAGCAGGGATGACATTCTCCCGGATCAGGTCAAATGCTTCCCTGTCGCGAAAGAAGCGGGTTACGCCAATAAGGAAATCCTGGCCAAGCTGCCGGACCTCTTCTGTATTTTCTTTCAGAAAGCCAATATAATTTTCCGGGTCGGCGAAATTTCCGCGCATCATTCTTTTGTTGATACGGCGAAGGATGGTCGGGGTCTTATAATAGTGGAACTCGACACCGGACTCGGACCTGATCATGTCGAAAACAGACTTTAGAAATAGCTCATCTTTCTTTTCGTTGCCATACAGGAAAGCAGGTGGCGGGGAAATATGGTCGAGGATCTCACTGCAGATGGCGCCGGGGGAAAGGATAAAATCTGCGTTGCCTGCTCCTATGACACTGTTGGGCATGCCATCGAATTTTGCGGTAGAAGGGTCCTGTACGAGGACAAGACCGCCTTCTTTTTTTATTGCTTCGGTGCCTTTAGTTCCATCGGTACCTGTGCCGGACATAATGACGGCGATGGCTTTGTCTTTCCGTTCGACTGCAAGGGAATTGAGAAACACGTCTATTGCATTGTTAGGCACTTTGGAATTTGTCTTTTCCGACAATCTGAGCTGGTTTTTCTGGATGGTGATGAGCTTGGTGTTGGGAATGACATATACACATTTGCGTTCGATCTCCTGCTGATCACTGGCCTCGAAGACCTTCATGTCGGTGTGACGGGCGACCAGCTCGACCAACAGGCTTTTATAGTCCGGCGACAGGTGCTGGATGATGATGAAGGAAATGTTAGGGGTATCCGGCATGCTATCAAAGAATTCGTGGATGGCTTCCAGGCCTCCTGCCGATGCTCCGATGGCGACGATATAGTGGTTGTATTTATTTGTTGCTGTACTCATATAAAAAACTTCTCAATTTTCCGGCGACCTCCATCTTTTCTTCTTCCCAGGGAAGCGATGTGCCGCTTACGATCTGCCTCCATTGCTTAAACGATTGGCGGGGGTGATAATTCAATCCATCTTTCTCGAAGACGATCCTGCCATCGGGATCTCCACCCCAGTCGATGATCTTTTTTACTTCGGGTCTGAAGATCAGGAGATATTCGTCTTTTTCGGGGTTGAATGGAATGGCGAGCAGTCCGCTGGATACATCCATATAAGTAGCTGCATGATCGAACTCTCCGGACAAATGATCTGTATGGAAGATGCCGGTTAGACGGCGGGTATGAAGCCATAATAACAGTTCCTCGATATGGCTTCTTTCCGGAGGCGTACCCTGTACGGTCAGCTCTCCGCCCCTGGACATTGCCGCTCCGGTGGCATCAAAGAGCTGCAGAACAGTTGTTTCACCGTTCAGCAGGCCTTGTGCGATATTATTGCATTCATAGACCTGTTCGATAAGCCGGGACCAGATCTGTTGTTCGCGGGTGAAGTTGTTGTGCTTTTCCTTATTATAAAGGGAGACTATCTGTGAAGAGATGACGTTTGACAATAGTTCGAAGATGGAGCAAAGCTCGAAGCTGAGCGTCCTGGCAGTTTTGTGATGGCAGGCGATGAGCCCCCAAAGCTTATCGTTGTTGAGAATGCGGATAGACATGGAGGCGGTGACGCCCATATTTGCCAGGTATTCGAGGTGCACGGCTACGATACCCCGCACATTACAATCTGAGAGGTCAATAAAAGAGTGTGTGACAGGATTGATAACGGGGTATAGCTTAACGGGCTGGTAATTGCGATCGGGAATAAACCGGTAAGGGTTGCGCAGGTAGAGTTCGCGTGCCTGCCTGGGGATATCCGAAGCGGGAAACGTGAAACCCAGGTAGGATTCCATATCCTCTTCTTTTTCTTCTGCAATGACATATCCGTTCCATTCCTTGTCAAACCGATAGATCATTATTTTATCGAATCCGGAGATGCGGCGTAACTCGCGGGCGGCGATGCTACAGATCTCGGTAGTAGAAGTAGCGTTGCCAATGAGCGCCATGGAATATTTTATTTCCTGGTAGATGCTGACGAAGGAACGCTGATCCTTTTCCTCGTATTGATCAAGATCCAACTCGACCAGGATGTACTTCTCTTTTATATGCACAAGGGAAAGGTATTTTTTATCCCTGATGGTCCAGATCTGAGGAATTCTATCGGAGTTGGACTGTGCTGCGAGGGATTGCAGTATGCTGTAGGCTGCAAGATCCAGCCAGGTACTGAGAGCGGTATCAACAAGTGACTGCACCGGGTGTCCGAAGATGACCTCTGCATTCTCGCTGAGCTGGATGATGGCAAACGACGACCTGTCCAATACGAGAAGGGCCGCATAAGGCTGTACCGTATTGATGAGGTGTATGGGCACCTTACCGCAGAGTTCCGAATCATAGTTGGGGTTGGAGCTCATGTCTCTCTATCCAGTTTTTAAAGGTTGAAAAAGTATCTTCGGCGGCGGCGATGATCTCGCGTCGTGCTTCAGGGGAAAAGGGCCGGTTGAGATAATTCTTAAAGGACGCCCACATGCTGGCTGTCTCAGCGCCGTAGCCGTTGAAGAAGGACAGGCTCTTCAGGGAATCGAGGGAGCGGCTGATCATGCCTGCGATGATGCGTCCGCCGAGGGTAGAACCTTCCAGTACGTACATGGCACCGAGGGCGCTGTAAAAGGAATCGATGACAGGCAACTGGTCACAGGTATCCGGTTCCGGGGCGGCCATACCGGATTCGCCGATATCCCAGAGGAGATATTCGGCCCGGCTTCGTTTCGTAATGCCGGGGAAGTTGTCTTCTGTAAGCTGGCGCCGTATGAGGGCTTCTACCGGGGCGTAAAAACCGTGAAGCCAGCTGAGAAAATTTATATATGCTTCCTTCGTATCTATTTTTTTCAGGGCAGCAATCATCTTCCTTTCAGAAGCCTGATGTATGTCCCCGGTATTTTCTTTTAACTCTTCTGTCAACATGGTAATTTTTTTTGCTGAATGTAGAATGGTGTGGAAATTGTTCCACAAACTTTACCTTAGATTAATGCTCTTTTGAAGTCATAAATACCTAAACTGGTCTATTTTACATTCACTTACTATATCAGAATATGGATAATCGTAGAGAATTTATCAAAAAAGCGGCCATTCTTGCAGGAGCTACCGGTATGGCCGGAGTGCTGCCTCCATCTATTCAGCGGGCGATGGCTATCGATCCGCCGGCGGGCAGTACCTGGCTGGATGCGGAGCATGTGGTGATCCTGATGCAGGAGAACCGGTCATTCGATCATTGTTATGGAAATCTGCGAGGGGTAAGGGGATACCGTGATCCCAGGGCTGTGACCTTACCTGGGGGCAATCCGGTGTTTTTACAACAGAATGGTTCTGGGGAGACGTTTGCGCCGTTCAGACTGGACATTAAGGATACGAAGGCTACCTGGATGGGATCGCTGCCTCATTCCTGGACTGACCAGACCGATGCGCGAAATGAAGGTAAATACGATAAATGGCTGCAGGCTAAGCCATCGGGGAATGCGGCGTATGGGCAGATGCCGTTGACGATGGGTTACTATGACCGGAGGGATATTCCTTTTTATTATTCACTGGCGGATGCCTTTACGGTATGCGATCAGAGCTTTTGTTCGTCGCTGACGGGGACTACTCCGAACCGGCTGTATCTATGGACAGGGACCATACGGGATGAGCAGAAGGCTTCGGTGAGGGCAAGGGTCAGGAATGGGGATACGGATTATAGAGTGGAGGCCTCGTGGACCACCTTCCCTGAGCGACTGCAGGATGCCGGTGTCGACTGGAGGATCTATCAGAATGAGCTGAGCATCTACCAGGGCTTTGCCGGAGAAGAGGATGCGTGGCTCTCGAATTTTACGGACAATCCGATAGAATGGTTTACGCAATACCAGGTGCGGTTCTCCCCGGCTTATATGGATCATCTGCCTTCGATCGCTGAGGCGTTGAGGAAGGAGATTGCTGAACTGGAGGCGGGCATTGCGGCTGCGCCGGGTGATGATAAGTTGAAGCGGAGACTGGGGCGGCAGCAGGCTATTTTGCGGTTTGCGGAGAAAGATATGAGCGTGGTGACAAGGGAGAACTATGAAAAGCTCGATCGACGGACGAAGGACCTGCATGCGCGGGCGTTCACGAGGAATTCCGGCGATCCTGACTATCATGCGCTGTCTTCGCTGAGCTATACGGACGGTAGTATTGGCCGCGAGATGAAGGTGCCGAAAGGAGATGTGCTATGGCAGTTCCGTCACGATGTTGAGGCTGGCCAGCTTCCGATGGTATCATGGCTGGTGGGGCCGGAGAATTTTTCGGATCATCCGGGTGCGCCGTGGTATGGGGCCTGGTATGTATCGGAGGTGATGGATATCCTGACGAAGAACCCGGAGGTATGGAAGAAAACGATCTTTATTCTTTGCTACGATGAGAATGACGGATATTTCGATCATGTACCGCCCTTCGTGGCTCCGGACCCGGGCCGACCGGAGACTGGACGTGTATCAGCTGGTATCGATGCGGCGCTGGAATATCATACCCGGGAGCAGGACCTGCTTAAGGCGAGAGAAAAGGAGGCGCGTGGCGGTCCTATCGGGTTGGGCTACCGTGTGCCGCTGGTGATAGCGTCGCCCTGGAGCAGGGGCGGTTTTGTCAACTCGCAGGTGTGCGATCATACCTCGATATTGATGATGCTGGAAAACTTTATCAACAATAAAACGGGTAGGGGAGTACGTGAGACGAATATCAGTGAATGGAGGAGGACGGTGTGTGGGGATCTGAGCTCGGTCTTCCGGCCTTATAAGGGGGGGAAGGTGGGGTTGCCTTCTTTTTTAGAAAAGGATGCGGTATTGAAGGGGATCAACCAGGCGCAGTACCGGGATCTGCCTGGGGGGTTTAAGAAATTGTCTGAGGAGGAGATAGCGGCTGCGCGGCGTCTCGGGTATAAGTGGGAAGGGCTGCCCGGGCAGGAGAGGGGGACGAGGTTGTCGTGTGCGTTGCCGTATGCCCTGGCGGCTGAGGGACGGCTGAGCGCCGATGGGAAGAGCTGCGCGCTGAAGCTGGAATCTTTTCCCGCTTTTGGGGGAAAATCGGCCGGGTCACCGTTCATACTATATGTTAACGGCAAGGAGATGGCTGTCAGGAACTATGCAGTGAAGGCCGGAGACAGTATAACGGATCATGTATTGCTGGAAGATGGACGATATGATCTGCAGGTATATGGCCCTAACGGCTGGTACCGGGAGATCAGGGGAAGCAAGGGTGATCCGGCGCTGGGGATGCGGATGGTCACGACGAAGGGTAAGTGCAGCCTGGTGTTGGAGGGCGGTAAAGCGTTTGGTATCAAAATAATCGATAATGCGTATGGCGCGGGGGAAAGGAGGGAAAAGACGGCGGATGTGATCGATCTGAGGTTGGCTGCGCATCGGTGGTATGATTTTACAGTGAGGGTGGAGGGGTTTGAAGGCTATGAGCGGCGTTTTGCGGGTAGGGTGGAGACCGGTGAGGATGGGATCTCCGATCCGGCGATGGCGTGAGGTTGCGGGGATGGGATGAGGTTGCGCGATTTTGTTGCGGCGATGGCGTGAGGTTGCGGTGCTGAGGCTGGTTAATATATGGGTAGTTGCGGTGGGAATTCCGGCTTACATTAGCGGCAATCAAAATTATCGTATGAGAAAATTTACACTTTTGTGTGTTTTGGCGGGTGTGATGGGCCAGGGATATGCGCAGCAGCGGAATGCGACGGCGGCGGCTCCGCCTACACCGCCGGTTGAAAAAATGCCCGCTGGCAGCCGGGTATTGAACATCGACTCAGCGGTCACTACGCATTCGCAGGTGACGATCAAGGGGCAGGTTGTTCCTTATGATGCCACTGCCGGGACTATTCCTGTGTGGGATGAGGAAGGCAAGCCGATCGCCGGCGTATTTTATACTTACTATGAGCGATCGGATATAAAGGACCGGGCGGCCCGGCCGCTGGTCATATCTTTTAATGGCGGTCCCGGCACTCCGTCGGTATGGATGGAGATCGGGTATACCGGTCCGAGGCGGCTAAATATCGATGATGAGGGATTCCCGATACAACCTTATGGAGTAAAGGAGAACAGCAGTTCTATTCTCGACGTCGCCGACATCGTCTATCTCGATCCGGTGAACACGGGTTTTTCAAGGGCTGTGAGCGCGGCTATTCCCACCTCCCGGTTCTTTGGGGTAAACGAGGACATCAAATACCTGGCGCAGTGGATCTCTACTTTTGTCAGTCGTAAGAACCGGTGGGCGTCGCCAAAGTTCCTGATCGGGGAAAGCTATGGCACTACGCGTGCGTCGGGGCTGGCGCTGGAACTTCAGGAGGCGCAGTGGATGTATCTGAATGGGGTGGTGCTGGTCTCGCCAACGGAACTGGGGATCGAACGCAGCGAATTTGTGAAGGCATCGCTGCGGGTACCGTATTATGCGGCGACGGCCTGGTATCATAAGATGCTGCCGGCGGATGTGCAGAAGCGTGACCTGACGGATCTGTTGGCGGAGGTGGAGAAATTCACCATCGATGAACTGATCCCGGCGTTGGCGAACGGTGGTTTTTTGGAGGAGGGCAGGAAAAAAGCGTTAGCTGCTAAAATGTCCCGGTATACCGGTCTGTCGGAAAAAGCCATTTTGCAATCGAATCTGATCATTCCCTCCAATTTTTTCTGGAAGGAATTATTGCGGGATAAAGGATTTACAGTAGGTCGTCTCGACTCGCGTTATAAGGGTATCGACGAGCAGGACGCCGGTGACAGCCCGGACTACAATGCAGAGCTGAATGCCTGGAACCATGCTTTTATGCCGGCGATGAATGTATATCTGCGGGAGGAGCTGCATTACAAAACCGATCTCAATTACTATTTATTCGGACCTGTGCGGCCCTGGAATAACCAGAATGACCATACCGGGGAAAACCTGCGGAAAGCCATTGCGGAAAACCCGTTCATGCATTTGATGATCCAGTCCGGATATTATGACGGGGCCTGTGACTATTTCAATGCGAAGTACAGTCTCTGGCAGCTGGACCCGAGTGGAAAGCTGAAGGACAGGCTCTCCTGGGAGGGGTATCGCAGCGGGCATATGATGTATCTGCGGAAGCCTGATCTTGCGGAGGCGACGGAGAGTTTGAGAAAATTTATCAGGGCTTCTTTGCCAAAGCCGGGAGAGGCGGCGAGATATTAGGAATTATACATTAAATTAGGGTATGAATAGACTGCTTGTGACCCTTTTTGCCGGGCTTGTATTGCCGGTTCTTTCCCAGGCTCAAACATTTTCTGTGCAGGAGCAGCGTCGTTGTGAGGCAGAGGCTAAGGCCGTCACCATTATCCGCGACAAATGGGGAGTACCACATATTTACGGGAAAACAGATGCGGATGTCGTTTTTGGGCTGATGTATGCCGAATGTCAGACTGACTTCAGCCGGGTGGAAAAGAACTACCTGGAGATGTTGGGCCGGCAGGCGGAAGCCTATGGAGAGAACTACCTGTATAGCGATGTCATGATGCGGTTGATCTATGACAGTGCGCAGGCTGTGGCGGACTATGAAAAGAGCCCGGCCTGGATGCATAAGCTCCTGGATGCGTTTGCGGACGGGATCAATTATTATCTGTATAAACATGCGGAAACGAAGCCTTTGCTGTTGAAGCACTGGGAACCCTGGTATGCCCTGATGTTTACGGATGGCAGTGTTTCGGCGACGAGTACGGGTGGTGTGAAGCTGGATGAGATCAAAAGTTTTTATAGTAAGAATATAGGGGCTGTGTCGACCCGGGTGCATAAGGCGTCACAGCTGTCGGCAGTGGAGAGGATGGTGCTGGCGGATAGGGGGATGGGGGTGGCGGAGCCTTCGGCAGGGACTGACGGTGGCGGGCTTGGCGCCGGTGGCGGGGCTGCTGAGGTTGGGGATGGCGCTCATCGTGAAGATGCGGGGAAGCGGAAGGACAATGAGATGCGTGATGGCAATGGGGGGCCGGATGGTATTGGACTGCCGGAGCAGGAGGATGAGCAGGAGCGGGGGTCGAATGGGTTTGCGCTGGCGGGGTTTCGTACTGCATCGGAGGCTACTGAGCTATATATCAATCCGCACGTTCCGTTCTATTTCCGAATGGAAGTGCAGCTGGTGAGCGAAGAAGGGTTGAATACCTATGGTGCGGTAACCTGGGGGCAGTTCTTTATTTACCAGGGGTTCAATGCGCATTGCGGTTGGATGCACACATCGAGCTATGCAGATGTAGCTGATCTCTATGAAGAAAAAGTGCGACAGGACGATAAGAACTGGGTTTATGAATATGAGGGTCTGACAAAACCGGTGACGGCAAAACCGTTTACGGTATATTATAAAAAGGACGAGACCTTGCAGGCTTTGCCGGTGACGGGGCTTTATACGCATCATGGTCCGGTGATGGCCAGCCGTGACGGGAAATGGCTGAGTCTGCGGGAATACAACCGATCGCTGAATGCTTTGCTGGAGGCATGGATGATCACGAAGGCCAATACATTTGACGAGTATAAGAAGGCGATGGACATTCGCGCCAATACCACCAACAACACGGTGTATGCGGATGATCAGGGCAATATCGCCTACTGGCATGGGAATTTTATGCCAAAGCGGGACAATGCTTACAACTGGGCATTGCCGGTAGATGGCTCTATTGCGGCAACGGAATGGAAGGGGTTGCATGAGCTGGATGAGATCGTACATGTTTACAATCCGGCTACGGGCTGGATACAGAACTGTAATTCGACCCCTTTTTCTCTCTCCGGCAGCAGCAGTCCTGACCGGAGCAAGTTCCCGGCGTATATGGCCCCCGATGGAGAGAACTATCGGGCGTTGAATGCGGCCCGGCTGTTGGGTGGTGCGTCCGAATTTACGCTGGACAGTCTTATTGCCAAGGGCTACGACCGGTATTTGACGGCCTTTGATGTATTGCTGCCTGCTTTGTTCGAGGCTTATGCCAGTGCACCCGACTCTACCAGGAAAATATTACAGGAGCCGGTGGCGATATTACAGAGATGGGATCGTCGTTCGGCTGTTCATTCTGTTGCGACGACCTTAGCAGTGGAATGGGGGACGAGGATGGCCTCTTATGCCCCAAGGCCGCGGACATCAGAGGATGCGTCCAATGCCGTTGGGAACATAACAGCGGAACTGGCGGCCTCTACACCGGCACAGAAGACGGGTGAATTAAGTGCGGTGCTGAATGAATTGCGGCAACGATATGGTTCGTGGAAAGTGGAATGGGGGGATGTCTGCCGGTATCAGCGTTTGACAGGAAAGATCATCGAGACATATGACGATACGAAACCGAGTCTTCCATCGGGTCTGGTGCCATCTTCGTTTGGCGCCCTGCCCTCTTTTGTGAGCCGGGTGATGCCGGGGACGAAAAAACGGTATGGATATTCGGGGAATAGTTTCATTGCTGCGGTGGAGTTTGGGAAGAAGGTGAAGGCAAAGACTATCGTGACCGGGGGTGAAAGCAGTGATCCTGCTTCGCCCCATTTCTCGGATCAGGCGTCGATGTATCTTGGCGGTTGGTTCAAAGAGGTGCTTTTTTACCGGGAAGATGTTTTGAAGAATATGGAGAAGAAGTATCAGCCCGGCGGGGAATAGGCATTACAGGGCGGCTATCTCTCCAGTTTAAAATCGGGGTCTACCGCCGGCCGCCGGTCGGTGTTGGCTACTTTCCATCCTGTGCGGTACATCCATTGTGCTATGCGGGTGATCTTCTCCGTGTCGATACGGGAAGCCTCATCGCGTGGAGTATGGTAGTCGGGGTGAAGGAGGGAAGTAAAAAAGATAGCGGGGATGCCGGCGCGGGCATAGGGCAGGTGGTCGCTGCGAAAATACCAGCCTTCTATATGGGTAGCTTTATCATATGCGGTGTCGAGAAGGAATTTTGGTCCTTCCTGGTTGGCGGAGAGTCCCATCGCTACGAGCTCGGGTGAATTGCGATGAGGGGGTTGTACGCCGAGCAATGCGGCGCTGTCGGGGCTGTTTCGGCCGATCATATCTCCGTTGAGTACGGCGACCAGAGACGACTTAGGCACGGTGGGATGGACTGCATACCACCGGGAGCCGAGTAAACCCCGTTCTTCTGCGCCATGCCATATGAAGAGGGCTGAGCGCCGGCCGGGTTGCTGATGAAAGGCACGGGCGATGGCCATCAGGGCTACGTTGACGCTGGCGTTGTCGTCGGCGCCGTTGTAAATCGAATCGGCGCCTGGATAGTTTCTGACCCCGTCGTGGTCGAGGTGACCGCTGAACACGACGTATTCTTTTTTCAGGATCGGATCTTTGCCGTCCTGGATCGCAATCACATTTACAGAAGGATATAGAAAATGCTCGATGTTCAGGTGTACGGCGAGGTTTTGTCCCGTGGTTTTTACCAGGGGCAGGGCAGAAGCGTGCAACCATAGGATGGGCTGGCGTTCGGCGACTTTGTCTCCGACGTCGCCCTCGTTGGCATAGGTGCCGTGATCGGAATAGGAAGCGTTCAGCGCCCAGCCGGCTTCGGCGAGAGTATCTGCAATAAAGATAACGGCTGCGGCGCCTTTGGCCAGCAAGCCTGTTGCATAACGGCGGGCGACGTAACCCATATAACGGCGGGGTGGAAGGGAGACTTGCAGGTTAAGGCCTTCGGGGGAAGCGATGAGCGCGACGGCTTTTCCTTTAAGATCGGTGCGATTGGTATCGGCTTTGTCGATGAAGACGATCGGGGCGTTGACAGTGGCGGGCGCTGTTTGCGGCACCTGTACTTCTGTCCATAGCTGGAGGCTTTGTGTTCCGATGGCTATGGTGCTGGCGGGGCTGATCCGATTGCGGGCCATGGAGAAGAACTGGAAATATGTTCCGTCGTCTCCGCCGGGTTTTAATCCCATGGCCTGGGCTTTTTCTGCAAGCCATACGGCTATTTTGAGTTCGTCGAGGGTGCCGGCTTCGCGGCCGCGGAAGTGATCGCCGGCCATTTCGAAGATGTCGGTTTTGATGTCCTGCTGGCGGATGGCTGCCAATGCAGGGGGCGTTTGGGCGTTTGAAGTAAGGACAGCGATGGCGATAATGATGGTGCAGTAGAGATGGCGTTTCATGATTTAAACTTACGGTTTCTTCGTGAGAAAATGATGCCATTGCTTTTAGTTTTTTGTAAACTAAAATAATTAGTAATTTAGTCGGCTTAAAAAGTGTTGTATGGAAAAGAGGTTGGTGCCAGACAGCCAGTATGAGAAATGGATGATGGAGTTGAAGACCAGGATTCAGTCGGCGCAGGTGAAGGCGGCTATTGCGGTGAACCGGGAGCTGTTGGAATTGTATTGGGAGTTGGGGAGGGAGATTTGTGAGAAGCAGAAGGTTGCGAATTGGGGGGATGGGTTGATTGTGCAGCTGGCGAAGGATTTGTCGGCGGCGTTTCCGGGGGTGAAGGGGTTTTCGCGGCCAAATTTGTTTTTTATACGAAAATGGTATCTTTTTTATGAGTCGGCAATTGTCGAACAAGCTGTTAGACTAAATGGGGGGAGGCAAACTGAGGGTCGTTTGGGGCAAAACGAAATTGTCCCGCAGGTTGTGGGAGGCACAGATTAAGAGTAAACTTTATAAGCGACAGGGGAAGGCCATTGACAATTTTAGCCTGACGCTATCTAATGAGCAGTCCGGGTTGGCGAAGGAGACGCTGAAAAACCCTTATAACTTTGATTTTCTTATGCTTGGCAAGGAGGCTAGGGAGAGGGATCTTGAAACTGCGCTGACAAATCATATTCAAAAGTTTATTTTGGAATTGGGGCAGGGGTTTGCTTATATGGGGAGGCAATTTCCTTTGAAGGTGGGTGGAGATGATTTTTATTTGGACCTGTTGTTTTATCATACGCGGTTGCGGTGTTATGTTATTGTAGAGTTAAAGGCCGATGAATTCAGGCCGGAGTATGCGGGGAAGCTCAACTTTTATCTGAATGCGGTGAATGCCCAGCTGAGGCATCCACAGGATCAGCGGAGTATCGGGATATTGTTGTGCAGGACGCCGAATAAGGTTGTGGTAGAATATTCGTTGCAGAATATATCGAGTCCGCTGGGTGTGGCGGAGTACCAGATCATGAATGCGGTGCCGGATAATTTGAAGGGGGAATTGCCTTCTATTGAGGAGCTGGAACAGGAATTGGGGGCTGTCGGGTGAAGCGTGGAAAAAAACGGGATTAAAATTGAAACGGAGAAGAATCCCCGCACGAATTTTGGGATTCTTTCGAGTGCGAAGGGATGACATGGAGGCGATGGCGGTAGAACACTTAATAGAAATCTTAAATACATCGTATGAAATCAACGCGTCAAGAAAAAACAGGAGAAGAAAAAGGAGTTACGCCCGTAACGGGGGCGACTAGTGGATCGGGTGGCGGGAAGGTTGGGGCAAGTGCCGGATCGCATG
Source organism: Puia sp. (assembly GCA_035492595.1). Lineage (GTDB taxonomy): Bacteria > Bacteroidota > Bacteroidia > Chitinophagales > Chitinophagaceae > Puia. The sequence continues at coordinate 58,498 of DATJJA010000044.1, read as the reverse complement.
TGCTTTTGTCAGGAAGTATGCGTGCGGTGCGACCTGGGGCAAGTGTTCTGGGAGTTGCGGATCCCGATGAATGGATCGAGCTGACGATAAAGATCCGGCGGAAAAATCCATTGCCGGAGATAAGCGGTCCAATAAAACCGATCAGCAGGGCTGCGCTGGCACAGCAGTATGGGGCTGATCCGGCTGATATGGAAAAGGTAAGAACAGTGCTTACGGGCCTGGGGCTGAAAATATTGAAAGAAGACGCGATCAGCTGTAGCATCCGGGTTGGCGGGGCGGCTGAAGTCATTGAATCGGTCTTTCAGCTGAAATTATTTTTTTATGCCCATAAGTCGGGCAATTACCGGGGAAGGAAAGGGGACGTACAGATCCCGGTCGAATTAAAGGATATTATCACCGGCGTATTTGGCCTGGACACCCGTAGTATGGTAAAACGTCGTCCAATCAAGAGGAGGCGGACCTCGCTGGACCTGGCGGAGCGGGCTGCTGCCAGCCGGTCATGGTTCTATCCGGCAGAGCTGGCTACCATTTATTCTTTTCCGGATGGTAACGGTCAGGGGCAGACGATCGGTTTGATAGAATTTGGCGGTGGTTACTTTGAAAGCGATCTGGCAACCTTTTGCAAGAATGCCAATGTTTCGATGCCATCTGTCCGCACCGTCTCTGTCAACAATACTCCGACCAATCAGAAGGATGGAGCGGAAGGAGAAGTTATGCTCGATGTGGAAGTTGTCGCGGGCGTCTGTCCGGCTGCAGACATCGTGGTCTATTTCTCCTCGTTTGATGAAAGCGGATGGGTAAATGTTATCGATACGGCGGTGCATGATGAGCAAAATCCATTGTCGGTATTGTCTATCAGCTGGGGGTATGCGGAGGATGCTCCCGGCGCATGGACCAGCGCGGCGCTGGATGCTATCAATGATACCCTGAAGGCTGCAGCGCTGCTGGGTGTCACCATCTGTGTAGCCGCGGGCGATGACGGGTCGGACGACCAGGTAGGTGATGGTCATGCGCATGTTGATTTCCCTTCTTCCAGCCCTTATGTACTGGCAGTGGGTGGAACCACGCTGAAAAGATCGGCGTCAGGTACTCTCACGGAGACTGCCTGGAAGGATGGGGATGGTTTGCGACAGGACAATGGAGGCAGCACGGGCGGGGGTGTAAGCACTTATTTTCCCCGACCGGACTGGCAGGCGGTGACGGTCAAATCGGTCAACCCCGGGGCTATCGATGGCAGAGTTGTGCCGGATGTGGCTGCCGATGCCAGCGCCAATACGGGTTACTGGGTGGTGGTAGATGGACAGGGAGGGGCAAGTGGCGGTACCAGCGCATCGGCTCCTTTGTGGGCATCGCTCATCGCAAGAATAAATGCAAACCTGGGAACACCGGTTGGATATCTGAACCCACTGTTGTTTCAACAAGGGGCCGGTGGGAAGCCCATTGGTTCATCCGGATTCCGGGATATCGTTTCGGGAGATAACAATACGGCTTCGATAGGAGGATATAAGGCGGGCACAGGGTATGATGCCGTGACGGGATGGGGGGTGCCGATAGGGACGGCGCTGCTGGACGGGTTGAAGAGTGTGGCACCTAAAAAATGATAAAAGGCCCGGGATCGGGCATTATATAAAAGGCTCGCCTGATTTGAGGCGAGCCTTTTATCGTTGGGGAATGATCAGGGATCGAGCGGATCATATGGGTCCATATGCAGGGATTCCATTACAGGATAGAAGGTGATATCGTGTATGGAGATGTGTTGTTTGTCGCGGTAAGGCAGATAACCCAGCTCACGGAGGTTCCGCAGGTCGAAGGCGGGTGCTGCTGCATAATCTGTCTGGGATTTGGTGGTGACGAATACGGAAAGTTTTGTGAGAGGGATACCATACCGGATCATGAGGCGGTCGGCGTTGCGGATATTAGTGGTAGTATGTCGTGCATGCGGGTCGATGATGATCGCGGATGCGGGAATCCCAAAACGGGTCATCAGGAACTTTTTCATTTCTATCGCTTCGCAATAAGGACCTCTGAACGGATAACAGAAGCCGCCGCTGACGATGATAAAGGGCGCCCAATTATTCTTATATCGCATAGCTGCGACGGCGCAATGCAGCTTGTTGTCGGCGCTGATCGGGGTGGAGGTCAGGACAGGGCCATTTCCGGGGATGACGATGGTCGCGTATTTGTATTTGTTCCAGTCGGTGTGGGCTATTTTCTGTACGGCTGCCTGGTTCTCTCCCGCCTCCATGGGTTCAAAACGGGCTGGTTCGTCCCGGTCATTGACGTCCATCAACTGGAGCGCCACGGCGAGAGAGGGATGATAGAAGGTCGTCAGGGTATTCTCCTGTTCGCTGAGATATGCAAAAAGGTCTTTTAATAATCTTGTCAATTATATTCATTCGAAGAACCCATCGGATTGGGGTCTGGCGAATATTGCCAATTTCGGCACAAAGGACGAATACTTTCCAATACCCTATGCGGAAAACATTTTAGATCCGGTGAAGATGTATATTAGTTTTGGTAGGAGGATCTTTTATCAGGGCGGCCTTGACGGCCGCCCTTTTTTATTTTTTTGTGGAGTATATTGAGTAGAGAATCCGGGATAGATCGATATATATTTATGTATATAATATATGTGCGTCGATCCGTTTCATTCGATTATTTTGCATAATTTTAGTCAAAGAAATACATATAATTTAATTGAATAGATTATCTCGCCGGGAATTTCTTAAAAGATCGGGAACATTAGCTGGGGGTGTTTACCCTTCCATGATGGCGTTGGGGATGTTGCCTGCGGCACCTGCTCACCCTTTTCGTTTGGAAGGTGACGGCAATGGAAAAGAGGTAGTTATCCTTGGTGCGGGGTTGGCTGGGATGGCTTCGGCTTATGAGTTGGGCAAGTTAGGATACAAATGTACTATCCTGGAAGCGAGGGAAAGGGCGGGGGGAAGGTGCTGGAGTGTGAGGAAGGGGAGTACGAATGAAGAAACGGGGTTGGGGTCACATATGTCGAATTTTGATGATGGACAATATTTCAATGCGGGTCCTTCGAGGATCCCTCATCATCATGGTTTGACGCTGCATTACTGCAAGGAATTGAAGGTACCCATCCAGGTGTATAATAATGTGAATGAGAATGCCTACTATTATAGTGAAGGGAAGGGGCCCTTATCCAATAAGAAGATCAGGGTAAGGGAGGTGCACAACGACATGCGGGGCTGGATGACGGAACTGCTTGCGAAGGGATTGGATGGGGGGAAGATCGATGCGGGCATGAGTAAAGAAGACACCTTGAAAGTGATAGAATACTTGCGTGCTGAAGGGGGATTGGATATCGACAAGCTGTATAAGGCTTCGGCCCGGCGGGGATATATCGAGTCTCCGGGACCTGGTGACCGGGAGGGGAGGTTAGGGGATCCTTTGGCTTTGCTGGCGATGCTGCAGTCCGGGTTACTCGATCCTGATTTTTACAATGTAGCCGAATACACGTATGAATTACAGGGAACCTTGTTCCAGGCTGTCGGGGGGATGGACCAGATTGCTGCAGCTTTTCAGCAAAAGGTGGGCAGTCTGATCCGGCTGGGTGCGGAAGTCAGGTCGATCCATAATCTCGAGCAGGGGGTGAAGGTGGTGTATAAAGATAAAACGGGTGAGAAGAGTCTGCAGGCGGATCTGTGTATTTGTACGATCCCTTTGCCTGTGCTGAGTAATATCGACCACAACTTCTCTTCGGATGCCAGCAGGGCCATAGATTCTGTGGTGTATATGAATACCGGGAAGATCGGCCTGCAGTTCAAGCGCCGGTTTTGGGAAGAGGACGAAGGTATTTACGGGGGGATCACGCATACGAACAACCAGCTGACGCAGATATTTTATCCCTCTTATGATTATTTGAGCGGTAAGGGAATATTGATAGGATATTATAACTTTAATGACAAGGCCGTTGCTACCGGTAATTTATCCTACCAGCAAAGAGAACAATTTGCATTGGACAAGGGCAGCCAGATCCATCCACAATACAGACAGGAATTCGAGACTTCTTTTTCGGTCAGCTGGCATAAGACGAAATATAATTTAGGGGGATGGGCATTGTATTCGGCAGAAGAACGACAGACGTTGTATAAGCCTTTGCTACAGCCGGACAAACAGGTCTATTTTGCCGGTGAGCATATGACCTATCTGAATGCCTGGATGGCTGGGGCTCTGGAGTCGGCGAGGAGTGTGGTAGCGGCCCTGCATAGCAGGGTGACGGGGCAGCATTTCTCGTATCAGGCGTTGGGGAGTTGATGAGAAAACTTGTATTTTAAACCACCAAAATATACTCTTATGGGCAACTCAATCAGTCGTCGCACACTACTAAAAAGAGGCGCCTTGTTAGCAGGCGGTCTTCCTTTTGCCGGCAGCCTGCTGGACAAAGTACAGGCCAGTCCGATCAATACCCGCCCGGACCATGCTTCTTCCTTTTCCATGCCTGATTCCTGGGTGGAAAGAGAGATTGCCCTGAATGCGCCGGTTCCATTGAAGGCCCGGTTATTCGCCAATGAAAATCCTTTTGGTCCTTCCGATAAGGCTAAGCATGCCATTATGCAAGCGTTGCCGACCAGCTATCAATATCCCATCCGGGATATGGGAGAGCTCTCAGAAAAGATCTCCGGTTTTGAAAAGGTCCCGCAGGAGAATATCCTGCTGGCGTCTGGTTCTTCGCCGTTGCTGATGGCGGCTGCCCTGTATTATGGCAAACCGGGGAGCAACATTATTACGGGTGATCCTTCCTATGCGGATCTTCCTTCAAAGGCTGAGCGGATGGGGGTAAAAATAAACAGGGTTCCGCTGACATCAGAGTTCAAGCTGGACCTCGATGCGATGGAAAAAGCCATCGATTCCAATACGACGCTGGTATATGTCTGTAACCCCAACAATCCGACTGCAACGGTAGTGGACAAGGACAAGCTGAAGGCGTTCTGCGAGAGGGTTTCGAAGAAGGTGACGGTATTTATCGACGAGGCGTATATCGATTATCTGCCCGATCCCCAGGGTACGACCCTGATCCCGATGGTCAATACGGGCGCCAATATCATTGTGGCCAGAACCTTTTCGAAGCTGTATGGTTTTGCCGGTCTGAGGGCTGGTTATGTAGTTACGCAGCCGCAGATCATTAAGAATTTGTCCTTGCATACGGAAGCATCGATGTCGATCACGGCCACGACGCTGGCTGCTGCGCTGGCGAGCTACCAGGACCGGGAGTTTCTCGATGGGGCGCTGAAGAAGACGCTTGCCTCCAAGGATTATCTGTATGAAGTTCTGAAGAAAGAAGGATATACCTATGTCCCATCGAGCACCAATTTCGTGATCTTTCCGATCAAGATGGAGGGAAAACAATTTACGGACGAAATGATGAAACGGGGGGTGGGTGTTCGTTTTTGGAAGTTCAATAATAAAGAATGGTGCCGGGTGAGCATTGGCCGGATGGATGAAATGGAGGCTTTTGCCGCTGCGTTCAAGGAAATATCTTAAACTAAAACAACTGCTTCTTACACATGAAGAATATTTTTTTCTCGGCCTGCCTGCTGGTGGCCGGCATGATGACCGTACGTGCACAGGATACGGCTGCTAATCGTGCGCTGACGATGGCAGAATATGACAAGGCGAAGACTTTTTCTGTTAGTGACCTGGACAAAGACACTTATGTCAAGATCGAGAATACCTATATTTTAGACCGGGGTGGTTTTGGTAAGCCTTACTTCATCACCGGGGATGACGGGATGAAGAAGAGGATCGATCTATACAAGCTCGTCCTTAAGGAGGGGCGTGTCGAGCTGGGGACCGTGATCTATTATACGACGGAAAAGGGGAAACGTTATACGGCTATTATGCCGGGTTACAGGGCTGAAGGGAAAGTATGGGAAAAGTATTTTGAAGATATCCATGCAATAGATAAGGAAGAGAAGTTCTATGTCCTCAAGCTGTCCTATGTATTGTCGAAGGAGCTGGGCTTTCAATTGTACCGTGCGTCAACGGGAGCTACGGGGGCGGCGATGAACAGAGAGGCCGGTACTTATGGGAATGATATCTGTTTTCCCGGGGACATGCAGGTGACGATGGCCGGCGGTATCACGAAGCAGCTGAGCGAGGTGAAGGCCGGCGACCGTGTGGTAACGGTGGATCCTGCTACGCATATGTCGACGACGGTGACGGTGAAGGAGCTGACGGTACATGCCGCGAAGAATTATGCTGTTACGCGGGTGGTGCTGGTTTCGGCGACGGAAAAGGCTGTGTCTTTTGGCAGGGAGGTGGCACTGGTCTCGCGGGTATTGCAGGCGACGCCTAATCATCCGATGGTCACTGCTGAAGGTGACAGGAAGATGGGGGAGCTGAAGGAGGGGGATAAGGTGCTTTGTCTCGATGAGAAGACGGGTCGTTACCAGGAATTCATGGTTTGGGATAAGACGGAATCTGCGGGGGGAGTGCAGCCTGTATATAATATTGTTGCAGGAGGCGGGAGCACTTTTATTATGAATGGGGTGATGGTGTTGCAGAAGCCGTTGAAGAATTAGATGCTACTCAGGTTTATGACGTATATGGCCCGCTCTTCGAGCGGGCTTTTTTTTTGTAATTTGCGCCATGCAAAAGCCGGTTTTGGTCATTAAGTTAGGTACAGCGGTTCTTACGAATGATAAAGGCGAGATCGTGCAGGCTACCATTAAAAAGGTGGCGGCGGGGATCGCGGAGCTTTCGGCCAGCTATGATGTGATACTGGTATCCAGCGGAGCGGTGGGCAGTGGAAGGGCCTATTTTTCCGGGTATAAGGGGACGCTTGCGGAAAGGAAGGCGGCGGCGGCGGTTGGAAATCCTATCCTGATCCGTCATTATCAGCGGCATTTTTCTGCTTATGGCATACCGGTAGCGCAAGCCCTTTGCGAGCGGCAGCATTTCTCCAGCCGCAGCCGGTTTCTCCAGCTCAGGGAGACCTTTGCAGAGTTCTGGAAGAATGGCATTTTGCCGGTGATGAATGAGAATGACCTGGTCAGCAATGTGGAGCTGAAATTTTCAGATAATGATGAGCTGGCTACTTTGACGGCGATAGGTTTTGATGCCGAGGCGCTCCTGCTTTGTACTTCGGTGGGTGGGTTTTTGGACGCCGGCAAGCAGATCATTCCGAAAGTGGACAAGATCGACAGCCGTATTTTGGGACTGGTGGAGAAGGGCAAGAGCAGCCTGGGCCTGGGGGGCATGTTGTCCAAGCTAACTTTTACGCGGCTGGCCTGTTCGCTGGGAATAAGGGTGGTGATCTGCGGGCTGAAGGGGAAGAGGCCTTTTGCAGAGGCTTTGTCGGGCAGTGCGGGGACGAGCTTTACACCGAGTGTTTCCAATCTGAAGGCCCGGCAGAAATGGCTGGCCAGCGGCTCCATTACCCTGGGCAGCATTTTTGTCGACAGGGGGGCTGCGCGGGCGTTGGAATCACGCCGGAGCCTGCTGAGCGTGGGGATCAGCAAGGTGCAGGGGAAGTTTGCACCCGGTGAGGTAGTACAGCTGATGGATGAGGATTCCACGATCATTGGTGTGGCGAAGGTAAAGATGGGGGCGGTGGAAATGACGGCGCAGCTTTCGACCAAAAATATGGTGGCCGCGCATGCGGATGATATTGTTCTTTTTTAAAAGCGAATTAAACTATGAAGTCAATAAAGCCCCTGATCCTGAAAACACATAAGGCTGCGGTGGAGTTGCGGCGGGCTACGGACCGTCAGGTAAAGACGGCTTTGGGTTTGCTGGCTGCGGAACTGGAAGCGCAGAGCGGTCTGTTGCTGAAGGCCAATGCAAGGGACCTGGGGCGGCAGGACCCGGATAATCCGCGGAACGACCGGCTGTTGCTGAATGAGCAACGGATCCGTGCTATAGCAAAGAGTATCCGGAAGGTAAGCCGGCTGCCGGACCCTTCGGGGAAGCTACTGGACAGGCGGACGCTGCCCAATGGTCTCAAGGTGGAGAAAAGGGCAGTGCCGTTGGGTGTGGTAGGCGCCATCTACGAGTCGAGACCGAATGTCACTTTTGATATAGCCGCGTTGTGTCTGAGGAGCCGGAATGCCTGTTTGCTCAAGGGCAGCCAGGAGGCGAATGATACTAATAAAGTAGCTGTGGGGCTGATAAAAAAGGCGCTGAAGGCCAGCGGCATCCATCCGGACTGTGTGACCTTGCTGCCGGCGGACCGCGAGACGGTACAAGACTTGTTCACGGCTACGCGATGGATAGATGTACTGATACCAAGGGGGTCGGAGTCGCTGATCCGGTATGTAAGGGCGAATAGCCTGGTGCCGGTGATCGAAACGGGGGCAGGCGTTTGCCATGTCTATGTGGAGAAGGAGGCTGATCTGGCCATGGCAGCGAAGATCGTCGTCAATGCCAAGGTGTCGAGGCCTTCTGTTTGTAATTCCATGGATACTTTGCTGGTAGATGCTGCTGTTGCGCCGGCCTTATTACGGCGGGTGAAGGGGATGCTGGCGGAGCATGAAGTGGAGATCTTTGCGGACGCGGCCGCCGGGCTGCTGCTGAAGGGATATCCCTTTTTGCGGAAGGCTAAGCCGGAGGACTTTGCGAGGGAGTTCCTGAGCTTGAAGTGTGCGGTAAAAGTCGTTCGTAATATCGACGAAGCGTTGGATCATATACAGCGTTATTCTACGCGGCATTCCGAAGCCATCGTGTCGAAGAACAAAGAGCGTTGTGAGCGTTTCTTAGCGGAGGTGGATGCGGCGGCGGTGTATGCCAATGCATCGACGCGTTTTACAGACGGGGAGGAGCTGGGGCTGGGGGCTGAGATAGGGATCTCGACTCAGAAGCTGCATGCGCGCGGGCCGTTCGCGCTGGAGAAGCTGGTGACGGAGAAGTGGGTTATACGCGGGACGGGGCAGGTAAGGGAATAGTAAATAAATATATTAATTGTCAAAAAAACGCTTAAATTAGGGTTCTTAAAACGATGAATGTATATGAAACCCGTCAAGCCAACGATCTGCTTTCTTTTTCTTGTGATCTGCTTCCGTCTTTCTGCACAGAATACTGTAGACTTAGTTGTTAAGGATACTTCAGGGCCAACGATCAGCCGAAATATTTACGGTCATTTTTCAGAGCATCTGGGGCGTTGTATCTACGACGGTTTCTGGACTGGCGACCATATCCGTATGGACATAGTGGATGCGTTGAAAAAGATAAAGATCCCTGTGCTGCGCTGGCCGGGCGGCTGTTTTGCGGATCAGTATCATTGGCGGGATGCGATAGGTCCCCGGGAGCAGCGTAAGAAAACGGTGAACACGTCCTGGGGGATGGTGACGGAGGATAATAGTTTCGGAACGCATGAATTTCTTGAGTTGTGTAACCTGTTGGGCTGTGAGCCTTATGTTGCCGGGAATGTGGGAACGGGCACGCCGGAGGAGATGTCTAACTGGCTCGAATACCTGAATTATAATGGCAAGAGCACCCTGGCGGATCTCCGCCGGCAGAATGGCCGGCAGGAACCCTGGAAAGTATCTTTTTGGGGAGTGGGGAATGAAAGCTGGGGTTGTGGAGGGGATATGACACCCGAGTATTATTCCGGGGAATACAACAAGTACTCTGAATTCTGCAAGAGCTATCCTGGCGCTCCGTTGAAGCTGATCGCGAGCGGCGCCAATGGTCCCGACTATAACTGGACGGAAGTGGTCATGAAGAATATTTCCAAAGGCCGCACCTGGGGTCTTTCAATGCACTATTATACGGTGGGAGGGTCCTGGGAGCACAAGGGGCCGGCCACGGGATTTGGAGAGGAGGATTATTTCAAGGCTATGTCTGCGTGTTTACGAATGGAGACTATCGTCAGCAAGCATTCGGCGATCATGGATAAGTATGATCCCAATAAGCGGATCGCGCTGGTCGTAGACGAGTGGGGGATCTGGACGGATGCGGAGCCTGGTACGAACGGGTCATTCCTCTACCAGCAGAACAGCCTGCGGGATGCGCTGATCGCGGGTACGACATTGAATATCTTCAACAATCATGCAGACCGGGTGAAGATGGCTGCGCTGGCTCAAACGGTGAATGTATTGCAGGCGTTGATCCTTACAGATAAGGATAAGATGCTGCTGACCCCAACCTACCATGTCTTCGACTTATATAAAGTGCACCAGGACGCGCGTCTGTTGCCGATGAAGATCACGACTCCGAACTATAGTTATGGCGGAAGCGGGATACCGGCTGTGAATGCCTCGGCTTCGCGTGACTCCAGCGGCGCTGTGCATATTTCGCTTGTAAATCTTGACCCGCAGAAGAAAATAACGATCCGGACCAGTTTGCCGGGGATCTCGTTCAGCAGCATCAAGGGACAAGTGCTGACATCATCCAGGTTCAACGATTTCAATTCTTTTGAGCAGCCGGACAGGGTACATCCGGTGGCGTTCAACGGAGCGAAAAAGGCCGGTGCGGATGTGGTGGTTGAAATGCCGGCGATGTCGGTGGTGGTGCTGGAATTGAAGTAGCGCCTGGAATTTATTTTTGACCGTATCGATTTTTATTCTATACCTTTGATCTGACTTTAGGGGTGCTCGTAAAACGGGCTGAGATAATACCCTCAGAACCTGATCCGGATAATACCGGCGAAGGGAAAAGACGGAATCTTTCACACGCGTAAGCGGCACCTCGTTTATTTATTTGCCAATCAACCTGATTCGCATGATAGAGGTGTCCATCAATCAGCAAAAATTTCAGTTACCGGAGAATGGCAGTTTAGCCAATATTCTGCCATTGTTATTTATCCAGCAGGTGGATGGGATAGCCATTGCCGTAAACCAGGTAGTAGTCCCCAGGGGGGAATGGGAGGGGTATGTATTGCAGCCGGGGGATAGTGTTTTTGTGATAAGGGCGACTCAGGGTGGATAGAAAATTAAATTAAAAAGATATGAAGAAAGATCTGATGCCGGGTCAACACGTGATCAGCCGTGATCCCTTTCCTGCTTCGGGTAAGATATACCTGCCGGGGCAGCGTTATCCGATAACCGTGGCGATGCGGGAGATAAGTCTCGCTGGTCCTAATGATCCGCTAGTGGTTTACGACACCAGCGGACCTTATACGGACCCTTCTGTCGAGCTTGATATACGTAAGGGGCTGCCGCGGCTGCGGGAGACCTGGGTAGTAGAGGGGGAGAGCGCGCCGAGAAAGGTGCGAACCGGCGGAGTGGTGACGCAGCTGCACTATGCGCGCAGGGGGATCATTACGCCGGAGATGGAATACATTGCCATCCGGGAGGGGCTGAGGCCGGAGTTTGTGCGGGATGAAGTGGCGGCGGGCAGGGCGGTGATTCCTTCGAATATCAATCATCCCGAATCGGAACCGATGATCATCGGCCGGAATTTTTTAGTGAAGATAAATGCCAATATAGGGAATTCTGCGGTGAGTTCCAGCATAGAGGAAGAGGTGGAGAAGATGGTGTGGGCCTGTCGATGGGGAGCGGACACGATCATGGATCTGTCGACGGGAAAAAACATTCACGAGACGCGGGAATGGATACTGCGCAATTCTCCGGTGCCGATCGGGACGGTGCCCATTTATCAGGCCCTGGAAAAAGTAGGCGGGAAGGCCGAGGAGCTGACCTGGGAGATCTACAGGGATACGCTGATCGAGCAGGCCGAGCAGGGAGTGGATTATTTTACCATTCATGCGGGTGTGCTTTTGCGTTATATCCCTATGACGGCGCGGCGACTGACGGGGATCGTCTCCCGGGGCGGCTCCATCATGGCTAAATGGTGTCTGGCTCATCACAGGGAGAGTTTTCTCTATACTCATTTTGACGAGATGTGCGAGATCATGAAAGCCTATGATGTGTCATTTTCGCTGGGTGACGGACTGCGGCCGGGATCGATCGCGGATGCCAATGACCAGGCCCAGTTTGCCGAGCTGGAAACGCTGGGTGAGCTGACGAAGAAGGCGTGGAAGCAGGACTGCCAGGTTATCATTGAAGGGCCGGGGCATATTCCCATGCACCTGATCAAGGAGAATATGGACAAACAGCTGAAGGAATGCGAGGAAGCTCCTTTTTATACGCTTGGGCCGTTGACCACGGATATTGCGCCGGGTTATGACCACATCACGTCTGCCATCGGGGCGGCTATGATCGGCTGGTATGGAACGGCCATGTTGTGTTACGTGACGCCGAAGGAGCACCTGGGGTTACCCAATAAAAAAGATGTCAAGGATGGGGTTATTGCCTATAAGATAGCGGCTCATGCTGCTGACCTGGCCAAGGGGCATCCCGGGGCCCAGCGCCGGGACGATGCGCTGAGCAAGGCGCGTTTTGAATTCCGGTGGCAGGACCAGTTCAATCTATCACTGGACCCTGATACGGCCCGATCATTCCATGATGAGACATTGCCTGCGGAGGGTGCGAAGGTGGCCCACTTCTGTTCAATGTGTGGTCCGCACTTTTGTTCGATGAAGATCACGCAGGAGGTGCGGCGTTATGCGGCGGAGAAGGGATTGGAGGAGGATGCGGCATTGGACACGGGGATGAAGGAGAAGGCGGATGCGTTCCGCGAGAATGGAGCGGAGATATATTTATGATGATTACAAGATCAAATAATATGGAATCGGGGGGTACGGGTTTTCTCCTTGCGGTGCTGACGCTGCCTGTCGTCTTTGACGGTGAGGTGGAGTTGATGGAGGGCTTGCTGGAAGCGGGCTTGCAAAAGCTGCATATTCGTAAGCCGGGGGCTACGGCGGTAGAGATCGAGAATTTGCTCGGGCGGTTGTCCGCGCGATGGGCTTCGCGGCTGGTGTTGCATGGAAGTGTGGAGCTGGCCCTGCGGTATGGGATATCGCAGGTGCATGGGGCGGTGGATTATCGGGATGGAAGTGGGAGAAGTGGGGGAGGGCCGTTTGTGGGTGTGGCGCCGGTGGGTGATGAGGGGGAGGGGTCTGCTGCTTCGGCGATGGGTGGAATGGCTGTGTCGACCTCGGTGCATTCGTGGGAAGAATTTGCCTTGTTGCCGGAGGGGCTGGCATATGCATTTATCAGCCCTTTGTTCGATAGTATCTCCAAACCAGGTTATGTGGCCAGCGAAAGTTTGCTGTTGCAACCGGGGGGAAGGCTGCCTTGTTTGCCCGTGGGGCTTGGTGGAATTGGACCTGATACTATTAAAGTCCTGTTGGAGCATGGATGGAAGGGGGCGGCGGTGCTCGGATGGATCTGGGAGGACCCGGCGAAAGCGGTAAGCCGGTATGAACAACTAAAAAAAACAATAACGGATGGGTATTGATCGTGCGAATGTGCTGGTAGTGGCGGGTTATGACCAGAGTGCCGGAGCGGGAGTGTTGTCGGATGTGAAAACGCTGGAAGCGCATGGCGTGTATGGGTATGCGGTATGTACGGGGTTTACGTTCCAGAACGAGCGGGAGATCGGGCGGGTGCAATGGTTCCCAATGAAGGAAGTTTTTGAGCAGATAGACTTGTGTTTTGCGAGCAGGGGATTCGACTGGGTGAAGATCGGTATTACGCCATCGATGAGGGCGGCGGTGGAGATAATAGAACATCTGCGGCAGCATAATCCGGGGGTGAGGGTGGTGCTGGATCCGGTGATCAGGGCCAGCAGCGGACATGATTTTTGGTTACTGGGAGATGATTGGGAGGCGTTGTCCGGCTTGTGTTATCTGCTGACGCCTAACTGGGAGGAGATGGGGTGGCTTTATCCGGGCGAGGATCTTATGGAGAGCTGCCGGGTTTTGACGAGGGAGGCGGGTAATTCGATATATCTCAAGGGAGGACATCATCCGGAGCTGCCGGGCAGGGATTATTTGTGGAGCAGGGGTGAGCTGCAGGTCTTCGATGCGATCACATATGAAGGGACCATCTATCCCAAGCATGGTTCCGGCTGTGTTTTATCCTCTTCTTTAGCGGCCAATCTCGCTTCAGGATATTCGTTGCCGGAGGCGGCTGCTTATTCGAAGAGGTATATCGGGCAATTTTTAATCAGCAATAAAACTTTATTAGGATGGCATCAAGCTCGGTGAGCAGAGCGATCTGGCGTCCGCTGGGGAGGCTTTATTTTCTCACGATGGATGAGGGGCCAATCGATCATTTGCAACAGGTGGAGGCGGCTTGTCAGGCGGGCATCAAGTGGATACAGCTGCGAATGAAACAGGCAAGCGATGAGGAGGTCAGGGCGACGGCGCTGGCTGCCAAAGAGATCACCGATGCCAGTGGTTGTGCGTTGATCATCAACGACAGGGTAGAGATAGCGCTCGAAGTAAAGGCCAGCGGTGTGCATCTCGGCAAGCAGGACATGCCGGTAAGCGATGCGCGGAAGCTTTTGGGTGAGGATATGATCATTGGCGGGACGGCCAATACCATCGAAGATATCCGGGAGCACTATGCGCAGGGCGCGGATTATATCGGACTGGGGCCTTACCGGTATACGACGACAAAAAAGAACCTGAGTCCCATTCTTGGATTGGACGGGTACCGGCAGATCTTGCGGGTATTGAAACAGGAGCAGATGTCTATTCCTCTGATAGCTATTGGCGGGATAGAAATGAAGGATGCTGCGTCTTTGTTTGGCGCCGGGTTACATGGGATAGCTTTTTCCGGTATGCTGGTTCATACGGGGGATAGGGCAGCGATGGTACGATCGATCAATAAATTATTTTAACTATGCTGACTATTGCGGATAAGACATTTAGGTCCCGCTTGTTTACGGGAACGGGGAAATTTGGATCTTTTGCTGTGATGGAGGAGGCCTTGCTTGCGAGTGGGTCGGAGCTGGTGACGGTGGCGTTGCGGCGGGTGGATGTGGGCGGAGGAGCGCAGACGGCGGAAAGCGACCTCCTGGAGCATTTGCGTCATCCGCATCTGCATCTGCTGCCTAATACTTCCGGGGTAAGGAATGCGCGGGAAGCGGTGTTTGCGGCTGAGCTGGCGCGGGAGGCGCTGGGGACCAACTGGCTGAAGCTGGAGGTGCACCCTGATCCCCGGTGGCTGCTGCCTGATCCGGTGGAAACGCTGGTGGCGGCGGAAGACCTGGTGAAGAGGGGGTTTGTCGTGCTGCCGTATATACATGCGGACCCGGTCTTGTGCAAACGCCTGGAGGACGTGGGTGTGGCAGCGGTGATGCCGCTTGGTTCACCGATCGGCAGCAATAAAGGGCTGAAGACATATGACTTTTTGGAGATCATTATCCAGCAAAGCAAGGTGCCTGTCATTGTCGATGCGGGGATCGGGGCTCCTTCCGACGCGGCGAAGGCGTTGGAGATGGGGGCTGACGCGGTGCTGGTGAATACGGCTATTGCGGCGAGCGCGGATCCGGTGGTGATGGCAAGGGCGTTCAGGCTCGCGGTGGAAAGTGGGCGAATGGCGTATGAGGCAAGGCTTGCGGTGCGATCGGAGTCGGGGCAGGCGGTGGCGAGCAGTCCTTTGACGGCATTTTTGGATTGAGAGGATTGTGGTATGGGCGGTATTGGAGATGCGAAGGGGATGTGTTTTTCATTTTTTTGAATTTGTATATACAAATATGTTTACTGAAATATTTGACAGCTATAACTGGGAGGCTGTAAAGGCGGGGATTTACAGCAAGACAGCGCGGGATGTGGAGAGGGCGCTGGGCAAATCGCAACGCGACCTGGAGGATTTTAAAGCGCTGATATCGCCGGCTGCGGCTGTCTATCTCGAGGAAATGGCGCAGCAGAGTCACCGGCGCACGCAAAAGCGGTTTGGAAAGGTGATCCAATTGTATATCCCGCTTTACCTGTCGAATGAATGCCAGAATATTTGTACCTATTGCGGTTTCAGCTATGAGAACAAACTGCGTCGCCGGACATTGGGGGCGGGAGAATTGTTAAGGGAGGTGGCAGCGATAAAAGAAATGGGCTATGAGCATGTATTGCTCGTGAGCGGGGAGGCCAATCAGACGGTTGGGGTGGATTATTTTATAAAAGCGCTGGAAGTGGTTGGGCCGCATTTTGCGCAGGTCTCCATGGAAGTGCAGCCATTGGACGAGCCGGAATATGTACAGTTAATAGAACATGGGTTAAACGCGGTGCTTGTTTACCAGGAAACCTATCACCGGGAGGACTATAGGCTCCATCATCCAAAGGGGAAGAAATCGAATTTCGGGTATCGGCTGGAGACGCCTGATCGTTTGGGCAGGGCCGGTATCCATAAGATGGGGCTCGGGGTGCTGATCGGTTTGGAGGACTGGAGGACGGATAGCTGGTTTACGGCGCTCCATTTAAGGTATTTGGAAAAGAGTTATTGGAAGACAAAATATTCCCTCTCGTTCCCGAGGCTGAGGCCTTTTGCGCAATCACGAGGTGGAGAGATCGGGGGGCAATCGCGAGGTGACGAGAGTGGGGCGCAATCGCGAGGTGGAGAGATCGGGGGGCAGTTGCGAGGTGACGAGAGTGGGACGCAATCGCGAGGTGGAGAGCATTTTCGAAGTGATGAAGGCGGGGGGCTGGCGCCGAAGGTAGTCATGTCGGACCGGGAGCTGATCCAGCTGATCTGTGCATATCGGTTGCTGGATGAAGAGGTGGAGCTCTCGTTGTCGACGCGGGAAAGCCCGGTGTTCAGGGATCATGCGATCCGGCTAGGGGTAACTTCTTTGAGTGCGGGGTCGAGGACTAACCCGGGCGGGTATGTGGTGGACCCGGAATCGCTGGAGCAGTTTGAGATCCATGATGACCGGAGTCCTGCGAAAATTGTTGCCATGATCAGGGAGCAGGGGTATGAGCCGGTGTGGAAGGATTGGGACCGGGTATTGCAGAGAAAGGAGTGAGTTGTTAAAATAAAAGAGTAAAAAAAAGCCCCCGGTTGGGGGCTCTTTTGAATAGATGTCTTAGTTTTCTAATACAGGAAGATCTTTTTTGTCAGCACTTCTCCGACCTTGGTGACAACTCTTACGACGTAGACACCGGCGGGCAGATGAGATACTTCCGTTTTCCCGTCCGAAAGCTGGCCCTGTCGCAGGGTGCGGCCGCTGATATCGGAAAGGGAATAACTCTCGTTATTACCCTGTAAGAGGCTGACCTCAACGGATAATTTACCTGTGCTATACCAGCCCAGTCTGCTGGACTCACTGAAGTTGAGCGTCCTAACGGGGCTATAGGTGTGTTTGTCGTCGAGATCGCTTTGTTTCAGCCTGTAATAATTGATACTATGGAGCGGCGCCAGGTCAGTGAACGAATAGTCAAGGGCAGCGGAGCTTTTCCCTGCTGCTGCGACGACACCGATAGTTGTATAGGTCTTGCCGTCGCCGCTTCTTTCGATGGTAAAGTCCCTGCTATTCTCTTCCTGGGCTGTCTGCCATTGGAGAAGGCCCTCTGAGCCACTACGTTGAGCCGTGAACTTTGTGAGGGTTATGGGCAGGGGAGAGGCGACATTGATCAGCGTATGCAGATTGAAGTTGGACGTCGTACCGCTTAGCTGGAAGTTGGCCAGGCTGCCATTGTTGCTGGCGACATTATCGAATGCGGTAAGCATGCCTGTGTTGTCCTGGTCAGGTACGCCCTGGTCGAAGCTGAACTGGCTGACCAGGTTGGTTTCGGTCCCGCTAAGCGTGTTGTTATAATTATTCGCGATATCTGCAGGGTCCACCTGGGAGCTCCAGAGCCTGACCTCGTCGATGCCGCCTGAATAGGGGCGGGAGTCGGCGCCGGTGTTGTCCTTTGTAACGCCAAAGGTCAGTGGCTGACCGGGTGATGCCGCTCCCAGCGAACCTGTGATAGTGCCCAGGAAGAAGCCATTGTAATATATTGTCGTGGTGCCGGCGCCATCGTATACAAAGGCAAGGTGTGACCAGGGGCCATTACCTGTATCGGTATTAAGACCCTGGGGGAAGTCTCCCGGATCCAGCGTATAGGTATAGATCGTACCACTGCCGTTATCGATGCCTATTTGTGTTGAATTCACGAGGATGCTGTATTGTCCGAATTTGCTCACGAGCGTGCTCCAGGATGAGGTAAGACCGCTTGGGTTGACCCAAAGTTCTATTGTACCGGCTTTGGTGTCATTGAAGACCGTATCATAAGTAACGGAATCGGGGATGATCACCTGGTCTTTTTCCGAGCCATTAAAGGTCAGCCCGTTGCTGCTGAACTGGACGGGAGAGTAGGTCCAGGAATTGGGGGCTCCGGGTCCCTGTAAGGCGCCATCCATGGTGCTGCCTGTAGTGGTAGCTTCATTCTCGATGGTCGCAGTACCGTTGTCGTCAAGTTTGAACCATGTTTCGAGGGTTGGGTCAGTGGGATCAGGGTCGGTAAACATATCTCTTTTGATGCTGAGGGGAGACTTTTCGATGTTCCAGATCTTCAGGTCATCCATCTTTCCGATGGCCTGCTGGAAAAAATTGGGATCAATGAAATTAGTGCCGACCCGGAAATGATCAGTTGCGCTGATGTAAGTGTAGGCCGATGCTCTCAGCACCCCATTCACATAGAGGCTGGCTGCTGTCGTGCCGCTGTAGGCAAGGGCAATATGTGTCCATCGGTGGACGGGCATCTTTACCCCCGTACTGATAGGATTGCCGAGAATATCGGTCCAGTTATCATCGATCAGGATCGTGCTGTCCGTACCATCATACCCGATGTGAAAACCAGTCGTAGGGTCGGTGGTATTGGAAAGGAACTGATGTACCTTATGATCCATGGCTGAATCCTCTATATAAGCCCAGAATTCGATGGTAAAATCGTTTCCGACGGAGAGCTGAAGAGGGTCATTGCTCAAGTAGATGTAGTTGCTGTCATTCAGTTTTAAGGCCTGATGTTGTTGTGCAACGACGGGCAATGAAAATACAAGGCATGCGAATGCAGCGAGAAAAGTAAATTTTTTTCTCATAGGGATTGAATTTTTGATTGGATCTTGTGTCGAACAGGGTCTGTCCGATACAATGCGACAAGGTAATTTAAAAAGCCAGTCTGTTATAGTGCGCAGCTAAAATTAACCTGCGAGTAAGGGTAATAACTGAGAAGGCGGCGCAGTATAATTCTACAGAATGTGTGTTTACGAAGGCCTGGAATGGAGATCTACGAGGGGAGATTCGGAATCTACGGTGTCAGAGATGTGTTTTTTTATTGTTGCAGGAAAAACTAATTTAGGGACAGGATGGCGCTGACCAGGACAATACCATTATTAAACAGCTGCCGGGAAATCTCCACGGCACAGCGGGATGAGTTCCGGGACAATGGGCATTTGCTTGTGCGGGGGTTGCTGGATGCGCAGGAGATAACTGTTTACCGGGGACTGATACTTGAAGCGGTGAAAAAGCAAAGCCGGGAGGCTAAGGGCACCAGGCGAAAACTGCCGGAGCGGGGAATTTATGGACGGATGTTTGGGCAGCTGGTAAATCTCTGGCGGGTGGATGAGGGGGTGCGGCAGTTTGTGCTGTCCAAACGGCTGGCGAGGGTCGCGGCCGATCTGCTGGGTGTGTCGGGGGTGCGGATCTATCATGATCATGCTTTATTTAAAGATGCGGGTGGCCGGGCGACCTACTGGCACCAGGATCAATATTACTGGCCTTTGGATACGGCGGATACGGTGACGATGGCCATGCCGCTGGTGGATGTGAGTATTGACATGGGGATGTTTGTCTTTGCTTCGGGCTCTCATAAGAATGGTACGGTCTGGGACCCTAAGCTTTCTTCTGAGCCGGATGGTCTGTACAGGAAATATATCAAAGAGCATCATTTTCCGCTGAGTTATGCGGCGGGTATGCGGGCCGGGGATGCGACCTGGCATTATGGGAATACGGTGCATCATACGCTTGCCAACGAGTCTGATCGTCGCCGGGAGATGATGACGATCACTTATATGGCTGATGGAGCCCGGGTAACGCAGCCGATGCACAAGGCGCAGGTGCATGAGCTGAATGCGTGGCTGATGGGGCTGCCGCCAGGCAGACTGGCTGCGTCTGAATTGAATCCACTTATAACATAAAGGAATGATGAACTGATGTCCGGGAATGGCGGTGTTGCCAAACCGTTATGATCTACACCGGTGAAGTGTGGGGTAAGATAGTACCCGATAGATGAGCATATTTATATATGCACATCTATAAATATATGTCTTTTCTGGGTGGAAGTGGGTAATTTCGGAAAATACCATTATCCGGGTATTTATTATATCTGGGAAAATTCCCATTTTTGCATTGTTATCCAAAAATAGTCACAAAATAATTTGAAAAATAGGAAAACAACCTTTACTTTTACGCAACTATTAACGCCTGCCATATTCAAATCCTCTGAATAAAGGCTAATTTAACTCTTGTATATTTTGGTTGATATACGCCACCATCCTTAGAAATTCCTGTTTCTATGTTGAACATTAAGAGTTATAATCCACATCGCTAAAGACAAAGCCTGCTTCTCTACTTACGAAGTATTTTACGCCAATACCTCTTGTTAGCCAAGTTTTCCATTGCCAATCCTGGAAGAATTCGAGTTTCTACTTTGACCCTTTTAAATGACCCCGGTAATGAAAAAGCAAATTTTGGCGATAGATGACAGCAAAGCGATACGTTTTTTGTTGCAAACAGTTTTAGGAAAGAGCTACCAGGTTGTAACAGTGCCTGATGGTTATTCAGCGATGTATTATCTTTCCAACAGAGAGCTTCCTGATCTCATAATTGCGGATCCCCAGCTTCCGGATATGGAGGAGTGGGAACTGATACAGCAGCTTTCCGGCAGTGGGATGTATGGAGAGATACCGATCGTGGTTTTGTCCGCTGCAGAAGAGAAGGAGACGAAGATAAAATGTGAGGAACATGGTGTTGTGCGTTATTTTATGAAGCCTTTTAACCCGGTCGAGCTGATGGAAGCGATACCGGCGATAGTAAAGGCCAATGATATTAAAAAAGACAATGCGGCCATCGCTAGTTAATAGAGAGGTGCAAAGGCCGGATGAGAAGCATAGCATGGAGATGAGACCGGATGATCGTTGTGACGAAGAAGATCTTAGTGTAATTCAAATAATAGAGTGTTTGCCATTTTGAATGCCTATTTTCTGAACCCCCCACTAGTTTAACTAACCGTAAACCTGCTTTTATGGATTTATTATTTTTACCCCTAAGTGCGCAAAAGAGTGAGGACAAGAAGGCAACCCCGCAATTTACCTTCAGATCTTTTCAATTGCATCATCATCAGGTGAAGGAGTTCCAGTATGATGGATTTTATTACATCGGAAAGAACACCGCTTCGGTAGAAAAGCTGGGTCAGTTGTATGACCGCGGATATATTGCCGAGGATCTGGAGCATGTAAAGAATGAGTTGTCCCGTAACCTGAAGGCCAACAGTTTTCTCCCGCATGTCATTTTCTGCGAGACGACGATGGATCCTGTCGTTATCGGTCAGTTTCAGCAATTTCTTCGTAATCATGTCTATTTCCGTGTCATTCCTTTTATTCTTGAATGTACTGAGCTGTCTGCGAAAGAGTTGGCGGTATACAGGAAGAATGCGCGGCCTGATGAGATGCTGACGATTGCCAATTGTGGGGCAGCCAAGCTGAAGGCAAAGGTAAATTTCCTGCAAAAGATGAAAAAGGGAATGAGTAAGAACAATTCCCCCCTGATCGAAGAAAGGGTACGCTGGTCTGAAAGGCCTCCATTCTCCAAGCGGCTGTTTGATATACTGGTGGCTTCCATCGCTTTGTTGTTGCTGAGTCCGATCATGCTTCTGATAGCGATCGCAATAAAGCTGGAATCGAAGGGCCCTGTATTCTATATTGCAAAAAGGGCAGGCCGGGGATACCGGATCTTCAATTTCTATAAATTCAGGACGATGGTGACGGGCGCGGACAAGAAGATTGGCGAGCTGACGCATCTGAACCAGTATAATGGGGGTAGTTCGGCCCTTTTCTTTAAGATCAACAATGATCCGCGGATCACCAGGGTCGGTACTTTCCTAAGGAATACCAGCCTGGACGAGTTGCCCCAGCTGCTGAATGTGCTGGTGGGTGACATGTCGCTGGTGGGTAACAGGCCTTTGCCTTTGTATGAGGCTGCTTCCCTTACTACGGATGGTTATGCCGCCCGTTTTATGGCTCCGGCAGGGATCACGGGTCTGTGGCAGATCAAAAAAAGGGGAAATAAGGACATGTCGGTCGAAGAAAGGATCAATATCGACATTGATTATGTGTCAAAATGCAATTTTATGACCGATTTCTGGATAATAGCCAACACCCCTTTAGCGTTAGTACAGAAGGAAAACGTCTAAAATATTAAGTAATAGTTTTTTAGCAATACCCCTCTTACCTCAATAAATTGTTATGTTAAAGGAAAACCCTTTAATTTCTATTGTTACGCTTACCTGGAATCAGACTGAGGTCACTTGTGAATTCCTGGAATCGACCAGGAAACTCAATTACAAGAATTACGAAATTTTAGTATGTGATATGGGGTCGACGATCGACCCGACCAGCCGGATCGAAAGTGCTGGTTATCCGAATACCCGGGTGCTGAGGAGCGAAAAGAACCTTGGTTTTACGGGTGGGAACAACTGGGGTATGAAGCAGGCCAAGGGAGATTATATCTTTATCGTCAACAACGATACGGAGGTGACCCCTGATCTGCTGGATGTGCTGCTGGAGCCGTTCTATGCCGACGCCAGCATCGGCGTGACCTGTCCCAAGATCCGGTTTTTTCATCATCCGGAGGTCATACAATATGCCGGGTTCAATCCTATCGACCCTTACACCGGCCGCGTGACTGCTGTTGGGAGCAAGGAAACGGACAAAGGGCAGCATGATGTATCCGGGTATACGAATGGAGCCCATGGCTGCGCCATGATGGTCAGCAAGGAAGTGATCGACAAGGTCGGCATGTTCCCTGAGACCTTTTTCATTTATTATGAAGAATGGGATTGGAGCAGCCGGATAATAAAGGCGGGGTATCATATTTATTACCAGGCCAAGGGGCTTATTTACCACAAGGAATCCATTACGATGGGCAAGCAGAGCGCCATTAAGGTATATTATCATACCCGTAACAGGATCCTGTATATGCGCCGGAACACCAGTATTGGCCAACTGACGGTGTTTACGGGTTTTTTTATATTTTTCACTTTTCCCAAGTCAGTTCTGACCTACCTGGTCAAACGGCAATTCGGCCATCTGAAGTCTTTTGTGAGAGGAGCCACCTGGAACCTGAAGACATCAAAATATTCACCTGTATAGTTAATCCTTAAAAGAGATAGTAATGACAAAATCATTGGTCACCGGAGGAGCCGGGTTCATAGGCTCTCATGTAGTAAAACATTGCCTGGACATGGGGCATGAGGTAATCGTGCTGGACGATCTTAGTGGAGGCTTTGAAGACCATATTCCCAAAGGGGCTACATTTGTGCAGGGAAGTGTAGTAGACCATGAGCTGGTCAGCGAGCTTTTTGCCGAGCACAAATTCGACTACGTGTATCATCTGGCCGCTTATGCGGCGGAGGGGTTATCACATTTTATCCGTCGTTTCAACTACAATACGAATCTTGTCGGCAGCATCAACCTGATCAACGAGGCCGTCAAGTATAAGGTCAAATGTTTCGTTTTCACGTCTTCGATCGCGGTGTATGGCAAGGGCCAGCTGCCTATGTCGGAGTCGATGACCCCTGAGCCTGAGGATCCCTATGGCGTCAGTAAGTATGCGGTGGAGCTTGATCTCCGGGCTGCCCATGAAATGTTCGGTCTGAATTATGTCGTATTCCGTCCGCACAATGTGTACGGCGAGAATCAGAACATTGGTGATAAATACCGCAATGTGATCGGTATTTTCATGAACCAGATCATGCAGGGAAGGCCGCTGACCATTTTTGGTGACGGAACGCAAACGAGGGCTTTCAGCTATATCGATGACGTTGCGATCCCGATAGCGAAGTCTGTAAATATCCCGGCTGCTTTCAACCAGGTATTTAATATCGGCGCCGATAAACCCTATACGGTGAATGAGCTGGTGAATGTCGTAGGGGCGGAGTTTGGAGTAAAGCCGCAGGTCACCCATCTGAGTGCGCGCAATGAAGTATTGCATGCTTATTCCGATCATTCGAAGGCTCATGGTGTGTTTGGTGCGCCGACCGGGATCGACCTGAAGGAAGGGATCTCGAAAATGGCTGCCTGGGCAAAGCGGGTAGGTGCGCGGCAGAGCCAGGAATTTGGGAATATCGAGATCACAGAAAAGCTGCCCGATGGCTGGGGCATTAAAATGCAGCCTGCGCTGTAATGTAGATAATCTGATCGTTTTATGAGTTTTACCGGTTCTCTATTTTGGTTGTCCCTTTTTTTCCTGTTATATAGCTATGTGCTTTATGGCATACTGGTGTATGTCCTGGTGAAATTGAAAAGGGTTTTGGGCAGGAAGAAAGGGATGCCGGCCGGGGACTGGGAACCCGAGGTTACGTTGGTCGTTTCCGCATTTAACGAGGAGGATTTCATCGCGACAAAGATTGCCAATACGATGAGGCTGGACTATCCTTTGTCGAAGCTGAAGGTCATTTTTGTGACGGACGGGTCGACGGATGATACCCCGGGCATTGTGAGCCGTTATCCTGCGGTGCAGCTGCTGCACCAGCCGGAGCGAAGGGGGAAGGTAGCGGCAATGAACCGGAGCATTCCTTTCGTTACGACTCCCTATGTCATTTTTTCCGATGCCAATACGCTGTTGAACGAAGACTGTATCCGCAAGATAGTGCAGCATTACAGGGAAGCTTCGGTCGGCGGAGTGGCGGGGGAAAAGAAGATCATCGCGGGGAGTGATGCGCAGGCGGCGGGGGTAGGCGAGGGGCTCTACTGGAAATATGAATCTTTCCTGAAGAGGATGGATTCCGAGTTCTATTCGGTAGTCGGGGCGGCCGGGGAGCTGTTTTCTTTAAGAACTGAATTGTATGAACATACTGCGGAGGATGTCGTCATTGAAGATTTTGTTCAATCGCTGAACATCTGCAGAAAGGGATACGTGGTCCGGTATGAACCCGGCGCCTTTGCGATGGAGACGCCTTCTTTATCGATGGCTGAAGAGCAGAAGCGGAAGATCCGGATCTCAGCCGGAGCCTTCCAGGCGATGGTCCTGCTGAAGGACCTGTTCAATGTCTTTAAATATCCGGTATTGTCATTCCAGTTCATTTCCCACCGGATCTTACGCTGGACGGTATGTCCTTTATGTCTGCCTTTATTATTCATTGCCAATGCGATCCTGGTCTGGAGGGGCAGCGGTATTTTTTATGAAGTCGTATTTTCCCTGCAGGTACTGTTCTATGTGCTGGCTTTTGCCGGCTGGATTATGGCCAGCAGGAATATCAGGATAAAAGCACTGTATGTGCCATATTATTTCCTTTTCATGAATATTTCGGTATACTTCGGGTTCCGGCGTTTCATCATGAAGAGGCAGTCTGTATTATGGGAAAGGGCTGCGAGGCAGCAGGCGGCTTAAAATGACTGTTTAGTGAAAGCGCAACAAAAAATAAAAATACTGGAGTGCATCCGGCAGGGGCAGATAGGTGGCGGGGAGTCACATTTGCTGAGCCTGATGGAGAATATCGACCGGGAGCGTTTCGACCCGGTGGTGCTTTCATTTACAGAAGGTCCGATGGTCGACCGCCTGAAGAAGATGGGTATCAAAACGCATGTGATCTATACCGAGAAACCTTTCGATGTCCGGAAGTGGGGAATAGTGAAGGATCTTCTGCAGTCGGAGGGGATCGAAATGGTGCATGCGCATGGGACGAGGGCCTGTTCGAACACGCTGTGGGCTGCCCGAAAGCTGGGTATTCCTGTCACCTATACGGTGCATGGGTGGTCCTTTCATGCAGACCAGCAGGCTTTGGTGCGCCGGATCAGGATACTGGGGGAGGAATACCTGACCTCAAGGACGGCTTTGAACATTTCTGTCTCGGCTTCGAACCGGCAGTCGGGGCGGGATGTCCTGAAAAAATTTGAATCGGTCGTCATTTCAAACGGGATAAACCGGCAAAAATTCAATCCTGCCAATGTGTTTCGGGATATACGACAGGAACTGGGGATCAGCCGGGATGCTTTGGTAGTATTATTCGTTGCGCGGGTGACGGCCCATAAGCAGCCGCTGACGTTGATAAGAGCTTTTGGGGAAGCTGTGAAAACTGTTCCCGGTCTGCATTTGCTGATGGTGGGCGATGGTGATGAAAAGGAAGAAGCCGTCCGGCTGGCGGCGGAATGCGGGTTGGAGGGAAAGGTGACATTCCAGTCTTTTCGCCAGGATGTACCGGACGTACTGAATGCCGCGGATATTTTTGTGCTGCCCTCTTTATGGGAGGGTTTGCCTATTGGCTTGCTGGAAGCCATGGCGATGGGCAAGGCGGTGATCGCAACGGATGTCGATGGCACCAGGGAGCTTGTCCGGGACAAAGAGAACGGATTGATGAGCGAGGCAGGGAATGTCTCTTCGCTGGCCGGAGCGATAGTGGAGCTGGCCCAAAACGGCACTCTGCGGGAGCAATTTGGCCGGAATGCCCGGAAAATGGTGCAGGAGGAGTTTGATTCTGTTGCGATGACCCGGAAAATAGAAGACATTTATCTATCGTTATATAACAGGAGGTCTAATTTATGAATGCGGCCGTCATTACCCAATATACCCGTAAGCTGGTAAGATTCGAATCGCCTACCAGGCTTGACTGGCTGCTTTATTTTTGTTTTTTTACAGTACTGCATATACCGGGGATCTTAAATTTTTACAGCAATGACGGGGCGCATAATGCCTATCTGATGTTTGCCCGTTCGCTGGAGCATGGGCATTTATATCTTCCGCCGATGCCCTCGCCGGAGGACATGATCCTGTATCACGGGAATTATTATCTTCCTTATCCGCCTTTACCTTCGGTATTGCTGCTGCCTTTGGTGGCCATCGCAGGCAACCATGTGGTAAATACTGTCTTTGTCGTACTGATAATGAGCTGTCTGAACCTTTATCTGATGTATAAGATACTGGTCAGGCTGCAGGTGAAACAGGAGTACTTTATCTGGATCATGTCGGCGTTCTTTTTTGGATCGGGTTACTGGTATGCTTTATTTACCAGTCATCATGTCTATTCTTTCGCGCAGATCACTTCCTGTACTTTTCAATTGCTGCTGATCAATGAACTCTTTGGAAAACGGCGGTGGTGGCTGGCCGGCGTATATATTGGCTGCAGTTTCCTGACGCGGCAGTTCACCATTCTATATGTGCTGTTCGCGCTGGGGTATATGTGGTATCTGTATGAGCAGGACAGGCAAAGCGTGCGTTTCAAAGACATCGTGCTGTTGTGTCTGCCGGTGGGGCTGTTCACGGGCATCTACCTGGTATATAATTACCTGCGTTTTGGGAACCCTTTTGATCCGGGCTATGCCTATATCCTCTACAATGGTGTATTGAGGGACAGGGTAGCTATGTATGGTGTATTCAGCAGAAAGTATTTCCTGTTCAATTTTTATAGTTTTTTTATCAAGGGCTTCAATATAGAATTCACCGGTACCGGGGCTTTGCGCATAAAGGATATGGATGGATGGGGCACGTCCCTGCTGGCGGCGAGCCCTTTCCTGGTAGCGAGTGTACGGGCGCGCTGGTCGCGTCCTTTGCTGATCGGGGCCTGGGCGACGATAGGAGTGATCCTTCTTTGTACTCTTTTTTATCATAACAATGGGTATCGCCAGGTGAATACCATGCGTTTCAGCCTGGATTTTCTGCCCCTGTTGTTTGTGCTTACCATATTAGGTCTTAAGGATATTCCCACCTGGTTGTGGAAGGGATTTGTTACATACGCAGTGGTTTTGAACGTGCTGAGCTTTGTCATTCACTTTTTGTATCAAACCAAATAAACCGCTATGGATCCGCTAGCCTCTACTCCTGTCAAGCCTGTTGTGACCGCTGAGAAAGCGGCGCCCAAAAAAGAATTCCTGAATTATATCCATAATTTCAGAGGGCTGGCCATTATTTTTGTCGCAGCGGGACACCTGTTGCTGAACTGGGCGCCTGATTCTTCGCTGCACAAGTTCTTCCGGACGTTCTGGGAGAATGGGACGGTGCTGTTCATTTTTATCGCGGGGTATTTATTCCAGCACCTGTCGAAGAAGTTCGAATTCCGGACCTATCTTTCGAAAAAGGTGCAATATGTCATTATTCCTTATCTCATTGTATCGGCACCGATAATCATCTACCGTCTTTATTCCAACGATTATCCCGGTTACATACTTGGATATCACCCGGATTTTCTTTCCTGGAGTCCGGGGCATAAGCTGGCCTTCTTTATTTTTTGTGGTGGTCACATGCAGCAGCTCTGGTTTGTGCCGATGATCGCGATCTTCTATCTCATAGCGCCGCTGTTGATCTATATAGACCGGCATCCCCGGTGGTATTACCTGTTGCTGGTAACGGTCCCTCTTTCGATGTGGATCGTCAGGGAACCTTTTAATGATATTCCGCGGATGTTTGCCCATTTTTTCTCGGTCTATCTATTCGGGATGTTCATGAGCCGGTACCGGACGGCCTTTATGGACCTGGCCAAAAAGTACTGGGTGGCCCTGACGGTATTGACCATAGCGGCGTTTGCCTTCAATATGGTATACTATGACCAATACAACAATGCGTTGAATTATACCCATAAGATGTTGTTCTGCTGTTTTTTTATCTACTGGTTGTGGAAACTGGACAAGTGGGTGCCTTCCTTTGTGGCAGTACTGGCGGAACTGAGCTTTGGTATATTCTTTATTCATTACTATGTGCTGCTGGTCGTAAAGGCGATCTATGAGAAGTCTTTTCATCATGCTATACCGGGGAATGTGGCATATTGGACGGTGGACCTCGCGCTGGTGCTGGCAGGAAGTGTTTTATTCATAAAAATGGTGCAAAAGGTGACACCGAAATACAGCCGCTATTTTATTGGCTGCTGATAATCTTACGACATGAACCCTGATAACCGATATGTGTCTTATTTGGATGGCCTTCGAGGTTATGCCATTTTATTAGTGCTTGCCGGGCATTTCGAACTGCTGAAAATATTTTTCGCCCGTTTCGGGGTGACCGTTTTTTTCTTTGTCAGCGGATTCCTGATCACCAAGCTGCTGATCTATGAGTTCAACAAGCACAACAGGATCGATCTGCCGGCTTTTTATCTGCGGCGGTTGTTCCGTCTGTATCCGGCATTGATCGTGATGATCGGGATTGCCTGTCTGATCCTGCTGGCGTACGGGTTCAGGATAGTCATTCCTGACGTGCTATCGGGTCTTTTTTATTTTACGAACTATTATCTTGCCTATTTCAAGCCTTATGTACCTGATAATTACCTGCTTGTATCGAACATACTCTGGTCTTTGTCGGTGGAAGAGCATTTCTACCTGATCTTCCCTTTGTTGTTTGCGTTGTTCTTTGCGCGGAAAAAGCAGTTCCTGAATATCCTGGTGCTTCTGTTGCCGATATTCCTGCTGATCCGGATTGGGACTTGTCTGACGCATGCTCCCAAGGAATACTTTATCATCAATTATTTTACGACGCACAGCAGGGGGGATTCGATCCTGTATGGTTGTGTCAGTGCGCTGCTGATCTACCAGTTCAATGTGAAATGGTATTTGAAGGCTCTTCAGTCGCAGCTGTTCTTTTTTGGGGGGGTGGTGCTGCTCCTGTTTGCGCTGGTGTTCCGCCAGGAATTCTTCCAGTCGACTTTTGCCTACAGTTTCTTTGGTGCGGGCCTGTTCTTTGTAGTTCCATCCTTTTCCTTTGTCAATTCCAGGGGGATCATCAAGAGGATCGTAGACAACCCGGTGACGGTGTATATCGGCAAGCTAAGCTATTCTTTATACCTGTTTCACTGGATCTCGCTGAAACTCGGTAATCTGATCTTTGAGCACAAGAATTGGCAATGGTACCTGTTCGTTGTACCGATGAGCTTTATATTAGCCTGGCTTTCCTACAATTATGTCGAAAAACCATTTTTAGCATTACGGAAACGTTTTGGCTCGAACGTGAGATTGGCGGCTTCCTGAGCCAATATACCCAAAGTCCCGGTACCGGAAAGTGGGATTTTGGCACCTTTGGGAAATTAGACTGCTAAAAACTTGTATACAATTAAAATTATATTAATTTTGCTTACCATTTTGAACCTGAGCTCTCTTGCACCATTTTCAGGTTCTCCCAATCTCCTCGAAAAAGTTCGCTAACCCAATCTCCGCATGTAACACCGGTCAGATTCGCCTTTTCCTTTTTTCTCTCCAAGTAAGTTAATATCCTGTACTAAGCCTGGGTTAACCCAATATCCGCAAAAAAATCATTGTGGTTGCCGGTTTTTGCCCGGACGGAAACTAATTCGTTAAACAGAAAGCCCCTTAAACATGAAATTTTTTACGAAGCCCTCGTTACTGCTGGGAATCCTTTTATCGGTAATGGCCGTTATGCCTGCATTTAGCCAGACCGGTGTGCTTAATCCCAATGATCCGGTAGTGATCTACAATTCTGCAGCGCCTCCTGCGACGCCGCCAGTCAATGTGCTGGCTAAATGGGTTAAAACGAACCGGCTGAGTTACAACACCAACTCCTACAAATGCTATTATTATAACGGGTATGCTTTCCGTCTGAAATTCCCCAAATCGTATGTGCCGGGTGTCAGTGACGGGAAGCTATATCCCGTGTATGTCTTCTGGCATGGCATTGGGGAGAAGGGGACTATTTACGATAATGAATATCAGCTATATCATGGCGGGGACGTGCACATGGCCGCTGTTGACAACGGGACCTTCGATGGGTTCCTGCTCTATCCCCAGACGTCATCCAATTCGGGGTTTTTTGGTACGGCGGCGTATGATGCCATTTATTCGGTCATCGTCAATCATCTTATTCCTGAGTGTAAGGCGGACCCCAACCGGATCATCACGGAGGGTTTGTCCGGCGGGGGTACGGCCTGCTGGGGTTTTTCGATGCGTTATCCCAAGCTGATCTCCTGTCTGACGCCCATCAGCGCAGCTTCCCAGGACTTTAATGACGGGATCCCGAACCTGAAATACACTCCGATCTGGCAGCACCAGGGTGGTCTTGATCAGGGCCCAACGCCGGCGACTACGAGCGTGATCGTCAATGCCTATAATGCGGCAGGAGCACAATTCCGCTATAAAATATATCCTACACTGGGTCATGGCTGCTGGGATTCCGCCTGGAAA
The DNA here is from genome assembly GCA_035492595.1 of Puia sp. Taxonomy (GTDB): domain Bacteria; phylum Bacteroidota; class Bacteroidia; order Chitinophagales; family Chitinophagaceae; genus Puia. The sequence goes on along the minus strand of DATJJA010000044.1, from coordinate 27,371 downwards.
GAGCCTGACTATTATCCTTATATGCTGAGGGCGCACAAGGCTAATCCCTGGACGCTGTTTGGCCGGACGGAATTCTGTCCCGGCGATGCTATAAATGTGACGATAGGGATAACGCCGGGTTTTAATCAATATGAATGGAGAAAGGACGGGGTGCTGATTCCCGGCGCCACGGGCAATTCGATCCAGGCAACGGCTCCTGGTGTCTATGATTGTCATTACCGCAACGGGTCCTATTGGTCTCCCTGGTCGCCCGTGCCGGTTACGATAAAGATCAAATCGCCGACTGTTCCACCGACTATTACGGTATCCGGACTGAGGAGCAATGTCATTCCTACGCCTGCCGGCGATACAAGCGTATTGATCCAGGTGCCTGCTAATTTTGCTACCTATGCCTGGCAGAAGGTTGGCAGCAGCACTGTGCTGTCCACGACGAATACTTTAAATGCCACCAGCCCGGGTAGTTACCAGGTGCAGGTGATGGAGCAGTTCGGCTGTTCCAGCAATTTCTCACAGCCTTTCACGGTGGTGAGCAGCAGTGGTCCGAACAAACCCGATCCTGCCTCGGGGCTGAAGGCGACGACGCTTTCAAAGACCTCGGTAGAGCTGGACTGGAGCAGCAACCCCAATCCTGCCTTTAATGAAACGGCCTTCGAGATCTACCAGGCCACAAAGGCCGGAGGTCCCTATAAGCTGGCGGCTATCACGGCGGCAGATGCCTCTACGTATACGCTGAGCAACCTTCATTCCGGAACGGCTTATTATTTCATCATCCGTGCCGTAAACAATACGGGCGCCTCTGCCAACTCCAATGAAGCCAACTCTACGACGCAGAGCGATACACAGGCGCCTACTCCGCCTACTGGTCTTACCATTACGGGAACCAGCGCCACTTCGGTTGCGCTGAGCTGGACGGCTTCAACGGATGATGTGGCGGTGACAGCCTATGATATTTATATCAACGGCATTAAATCCTACATCAGCACCTCCAATACCTTTACGGTATTCAACCTGACTCACGGAAGGGCTTATACTTTCTTTGTGAAGGCAAGGGATTTTGCGAACAACAATTCCCAGCCGAGCAACCAGGTTAGCGGTGAACCGCTGGCAAAGGGGCTTAGCTATAAATATTATACGTATACCGGCAGCTGGTCGGCCATTGGCAATCTCGGTGCAATGGTGCCTGTAACCACGGGTATCGTGCCCAATGTCACTCTTACCGGTACTCCGCAGGCCACTCTTTTCGCCTATCTGTGGGAGGGCGTCATTACGGTGCCTGTGACCGGTACCTATACCTTCCGTACCAATTCGGATGATGGCAGCCGGCTCTGGCTGGGCAGCATCGGGCAGACGGCCAGTCCGTATTCTTTCACTACTCCGTCGCTCGTCAATAATGACGGGGCTCACGGCAGCCAGAACAGGGATGCTACGATAACGCTTACTGCGGGGATCTATCCGATTGCGATAGCCTACTACCAGGGAACCGGCGGCAGCGGGATGACGACCTCCTGGAAGACGCCGCAGACGGGGAACAGTTTCGTGAAGATCCCTGACAGCGCCTTTGTCGAAAAGTTTGTCGCCAATGGTCCTGCTCCTGCAGCGCCGTCCGGAGTGACGGCCACAGCGACCTCTTACAATAATATCAACCTGAGCTGGACGGATAACAGCAACAATGAGACTGGATTCGAGATCTGGCGATCGCTGAATGGTCTGACCGGTTTCACTTCCGTAGCTACTGTTCCGGCCAATACTACTACTTTCTCGGACAGTGCTGCCCTGAATGCTTCGACGACCTATTACTATCGTGTCAGGGCTATCGGCCAGTACGGAGAATCCAAGCTGGTGCTGAACGACAATCTGACGGCCAAATGGCTTTTCAATAACAATTACAACGACAGCAGCGCCAACGGTATCGTCCTGACGCCGTCGAATTCGCCTACATTCGATGCGGCTGATAAACAGGAAGGCACTCAATCCCTGGTGCTGAATGGCTCGAACCAGTCTGCGACCATTGCTAACAGCGCTCTGCTGCAGGGCGGTTATAATGCGATGACAATAGCTTTCTGGATGAAGTCATCGAACAATACCGGGAACAGGATCATTGCCGACATCGGGGGAAGCGACAATGGTCTGGCCCTGCGTCTCGATGCCAGCAGGCTTTATGCGGGTGTTGCCAGCGGCAACAACCGGCAGAATTTCAACGTAGCTTATACCAGCACCGGCTGGAGTCATATTGCGCTGGTCTACAGTGGTAATACGCTGAGGTTATATGTCAATGGCGTGCTGGCCGGCTCCAATACTGCTTTGCCCTTTAGTTCTGTAGGGGCAACGACCAACGCGATGCGTATCGGTACCAATAACGGCTCGAACGCCTTTAATACGGGCACCGGGTTCTTCAGCGGCAAGCTGGATAATTTCAGTATCTATAACACGGCCCTTTCCGCTTCGGATGTGACGGCCCTCATGAACAATACTTATGGGTTTACCATGGCTACGACGGCTGCATTGCCTGCGATACCGGCTGCTCCTTCGGGAATGACGGCCAGCGGGGTTTCGCCATCGAAGGTGCTGGTGACCTGGGCTGACAATTCGCCTAACGAGACCAAGTTCGAGCTGTACCGGTCCACGTCGACCAATGCGAACTATGTGCTGCTGGCTACGCTGGCGCCGAATACGACGATGTATTCTGACTCGGCCGTATTTGCAAACTCTATCTATTATTACCGGGTACGATCTGCGAGCCTGGGTGGTTTCTCCGCTTATGCAGCTGAAGACAGCGCGCTGACGGGTGATCATGCTCCTGTGCTGACGCCGATCACTGCCCAGCAGTATATGCGGTATGATGCGCAGCTGTCGCTGCCGGTGACCGCTACGGATGTCGACCAGGAGACTTTGACGATAACGGTGAACAATCTGCCTTCGTTTGCGACCTTTACGCCTTCGGGTAATGGGACAGGTGTCATCACCTTTACACCGTCACAGGCCTTGCAGGGGACCTATCCCGGCATCACGGTGGTGGTGACCGACCAGCATGGCGGCACTACCAGCAGCAGCTTCACGCTGGTGGTGAACGATAACTATCCTCCTGCTATCGCGCATGTGGCTGGCGGCAGCAATATTACGGTGAACGAGAAACAGACGGCGCAGCTGACATTGACGGCGACGGATCAGAATGCTACGGATGCGCTGACCTGGACTATAACGGGTCTGCCGGCATTCGCTACGCCGACGATCAATGGCGGTACGGTGCAGATCAGTATCGCTCCGGGTTATTCCGACAACGGGGTTTACAATGTCAAGGCGCGTGTGGATGACGGAAACAATGGTTTCGACACCCTGTCGTTCGTCATTACGGTGAACGATGTGAATCCGTCGAAGACTGTATATGTAAACTTTACAGATGGAAGTATCATCGCACCGGCTCCCTGGAATAATACCAGCAAGGTACCTGCGCTGAATGATAACTTCCCTGCGCTGAGAGACAGCACGGGTGCGACTTCATCGGTAGGTGTGAAGCTGACAAGCTTGTGGACGGGTATAAATACCGGCGGCGTGAACACGGGTAACAATTCCGGTGTATATCCTGACGCCGTACTTCGGACCTCTTATTATACCAGTACGGTACAGACGGTCCGGATCTATGGGCTGGATGTGAAGAGCAAATATAACTTTACGATGACGGGCAGCCGGGCCAATCCAGCTGCGGGTGTGGGAGTCGTGACGAGCTATACGATCGGTGGTGTGGCCCAGACCCTGAATGCTGCGAACAACAGCACGGCGGTGGTAAGCTTCAATGGTATACAGCCGGCCGCTGACAGCTCGGTTACGCTGACGGTGCAGAAGGCCACGGGTTCGACCTATGGCTATCTGAATGCGCTGGTGATCCAGTCGGTATTCGATGACAGCACGGCTCCTGCCAAACCGCGCGGCCTGGCGGGTACGGTAGCGAACGGTACCGTTGTGCTGAACTGGACGGATGCGGCGTACAACGAGACGGGTTATGAAGTATACCGGGCAACGTCACAGGGCGGACCTTATACGCAGCTGCTGGCTGCTGGTAACAATGCCAACCTGCAGGCGTATTCGGATTCGACCGTGCATGGCAATACGGATTATTATTATAGTGTTCGTGCGGTGAACCAGTATGGTGCGACGTACAGCGACACGGTGCTGGTGACGATGCCGAATGTAGCGCCAGCTCTGGTGACGGTGAGCAATGTGAACCTGAAGACGGACTCTGTGCTGGATCTGTCACTGACGGCGACTGACGATCCGGGAAATGTGATCACGCTGACTGCTTCCGGTCTGCCTGCCTTTGCCACCTTTACGGACAATGGCAATGGTACGGGTGTGATCCACCTGGCACCGGGCAGCACGACCGGCACGTTCACGATCAGCGTAACGGCGACGGACAACTTCGGTGCGGCCACGACCAAACAATTTACGGTGACGGTTGCGGATAAGAACCTCACATTCGTATATGTCAACTTCAACCAGACGCTGCAGGCTTCGGCTCCCTGGAACAATACGAACAGCGCTCCGACTGCGGGTGTGAAGATCGCCAACCTGGCGGATGCGGATGGCAACAGCACGGGTATCGGCCTGTCGTTCTCAGAGAGCTGGACGGCTGCCAACAATATCGGTGTGGTAACGGGTAACAACAGCGGCATCTACCCGGACAATGTGATGCAGACCTTCTACTATGATGGTGCAACGACGGCTAAGCATGTGGTACTGAGCGGACTTTCTTCGGCCCGCCGGTATAACCTGGTCTTCTTCGCCAGCCGTGCGAACTATACGAGCAGTCTGATCACGACCTATACGGTAGGCAGCCAGACGGTGCAGCTGGATGCGAACAACAACAGCAGCCAGACAGTACAGGTGAATGGAATCGCGCCGGATGCGAGCGGTAATATTACGATCAATGTGCTGAAGGCGGGCAGCTCGCCGAATGCTTACCTGGGGGCGATGGTGATCCAGTCCTATGTATACAATGGCACACCGACGGCTCCGGCTTCGCTGACTGCGGCGGGAACGACCAAGACATCGATCAGGCTGAACTGGGTGAAGACATCGGAAGGTGTTGATAATTATGAAGTATGGCGTTCGTCGAGGTATAGCGGTACTTATACCAAAATAGGTGATGCGGGTACGGTGAACAGCTATGTGGACAATAACCTGGTACAGGGTGCGACCTGGTTCTACAAAGTGCTGTCGGTAACGGGCGGGGTATCCTCTCCGTATTCGAATGTTGCCGGCGCCAGCACGGTGGCCTTCACGGTGGACCTGAACCTGAATGATGGTTCGGCCGCCACACCGGGTCAGGCAGCTCCGTGGAACAATACCAATACGCTGATCGACAATGGTTATACGTTGAACAACATGATCAACGACCTGTCCCAGCCAACGGGTATGAATTTCGGTGTGGTACTTGGTTTCAGCGGGTATAATACGGTAGGCGCCGTAACGGGTAATAACTCGGGTGTCGTGCCGGACAATGTGAGCAAGAGCCTTTATTACCTGAACTATGGCGACTCGGCGATACTGACGCTCTCCAACCTGGATCAGCGTTACGTATACAATCTTGGTTTCTTTGGCAGCCGTGCAAATCCTGTGGTGGGTGTAACGAGCAACTACCGTGTAGGCAGCCAGACGGTACAGCAGGATGCGACGAACAATACGAGCAATATAGCCAGGATCTATTCCGTACGTCCGGATTCGACGGGCACGATCACCTTCTCGGTATCGGCTGTGATCCAGGGTGGATTTGGATACCTGAACGCTCTGATCGTGGATGCGGTGCCGAGAGCGGATACGGCGGCTGACGGCTCGACCATTGTGGTTGGACAGCGGAGCGTGACGAGCAGCGGAAGGGCGAACACCCTGGCACAGGATAGTGCGAGCATCATCAGTTCGGCGAGGGTATATCCTAATCCGTTCGTGGACGATGTTACGCTGAGCCTTGGTCTTACGGAAAGCGTTGAAAAGCTGATGGTGCAGGTTGTGGATATGAGTGGAAAGATCGTTATGCGGAGAGAGTTCTACAATGCACCCGCCGGGACATGGCAGCAGACCCTGGGGTTAAATGGGGCCAGCCTTTCCAAGGGTATCTACCTGATACAGGTAGTCGGAATTAAGAACGAAAAGCCCCGTGTATTCACGGTTATCAAGCGATAAGACTAAGGGTATAGGGGTAAAAAAGGCTGTCCGTTAATTCGGGCAGCCTTTTTTCTTACATATATATAGGTAGGTGCGATTAACAATTGCTTTACCAAAAAAAAATTTACCATTATAAAATATGGGTTATCTTGTGCCGGTTGATCAATTCATACCTATAGGTTAACCACTCCAAATCGCTCTATACCAATACAAAGCGATTCCAATTCCCAAGAAATCCCTTTAAAAGTACAGTCTGCATCTGATCATCTTCCTATTTTATCTCCATCCTCCTGTGTTAAAATTTAATATCCTCGGTAGGCCGCGAGCGGATAAATAAATTTTTTATTTAAACGAGATATATACATTAACTGCAAGCTCCCCTAAAACATGAAAGTTTCTACTAAACATTTATTGCTAATGCTTATGATGTTCGTCCTGTCTGCAGGAGAACGCCTTATGGCACAAGTACTGGACCCTAATGATCCGGTGGTGGAATACGATTCTACCGCCCCTCCTCAACTCCCGGCCGGCGGTGCGCTGGGCAAATGGGTGAAAACGGACCGTGTAGGTTATAATACCTCGCAATACAAATGCTATATCTATAAAGGTGTAGCATTCCGTTTGTTATACCCCAAGTCCTATGTACCGGGCGTCAGTGACGGCAAAGTTTATCCTTTGTATCTCTTCTGGCATGGCATTGGAGAAGCGGGTACTATTTATGACAACGAGCTTCAGCTGGCTCATGGCGGAGACGTCCATATGAATGCCGTGAACAATGGCAGTTTCGATGGCTTCCTGCTGTATCCGCAGTCTTCTTCGGGGACGGGCTTTTTCGGGAACGGGCAATATGATGCGATGCATGACCTGATCGTCAACTACCTTATTCCGCAGTGTAAAGTGGATCCTTACCATATCATTGTAGATGGATTATCCGGTGGTGGTACGGCCGCCTGGGGTTTTTCGATGCGTTATCCCAAAATGGTATCCTGTCTGACGCCTATCAGCTCGGCTTCCCAGGATTTCAATGCGGGCATTCCCAACCTGGAGTTCACCCCAATCTGGTATCACCAGGGTGGTTTGGATACGGGTCCGACGCCGGCAACGGCCAGTGTTGTTGTCAATGCTTATAACAATGCCGGGGCTCAGTTCCGGTATACTTTATATACGACCCTTGGTCATGGATGCTGGGATTCCGCCTGGGCGGAGCCTGATTATTACCCGTATATGCTGCGGGCGCATCAGACCAATCCCTGGACCCTGACTGGCAGGAACCAGTTCTGCCCGGGTGATGCCATAAATGTCACCATCGGCGTCAAGCCTGGTTTCGACGCGTATGAGTGGAAAAAGGACGGGCAGCTGATCGCCGGTGCTACCAGCAATACGATCACGGCTACGGCTCCCGGTGTATATAGCTGTCATTTCAAGGACGGCGCTACCTGGTCACCCTGGTCCATTCGGCCAGACACGATCAGCATCAAGGCTCCGACGGTCTCTCCCGCTATTGCTTTAGCAACGTTGGAAAGCGATGTCATTCCCGCTTCGGATGGCAGCACGAGCGTAGCGCTGCAGGTGCCAGCCAATTATGCAACCTATACCTGGACGAAAGTAGGCAGCTCTACGGTGTTGTCGACCACGAACAAATTGAGTGCGACCAGCGCGGGCAGCTACCAGGTACAGGTAACGGAGCAATTCGGTTGTTCGAGCAGTCCTTCTGCTCCTTTTGCCGTAGTGGACGCTAACGGAGCGAGCAAGCCTTCACCTGTTACGGGTGTGACAGCGAGCACGGACAGCAAGACGTCTTTGCGGCTGAACTGGAATAACAATCCGGCGCCTCAGTTCCCCAGTACGGGGATCGAGATCTACCAGGCTACCGCTTCCGGTGGACCTTATAAATTCATTGCACTGGTGAGCAAAGACTCGATGACCTATCTTGCTACGGGTTTAAATGCCAACACAACATATTATTATGAGATAAGGACGGTCAACAGCACATCGGCATCGACGGTGTCGACGCCTGTCAGCGCGACCACGGCTGCCGACAATGAGGCGCCGACTTCGCCCGGCAATCTCTCCATTACCTCTACGACGCGCAATTCGGCGTCGCTGGCCTGGACGGCATCGACGGATAATGTAGGTGTTACTGAATATGATGTGTATGTCAATGGAGTGAAGTCTTATATTACTACTTCGACCACTTTTACTGTATACAACCTGAACTATGGTCAGTTCTATAACTTTACCGTAAAGGCAAAGGATTTCGCGGGTAATTCTTCTCCCTTCAGCAACCAGGCTACTACGCAGGCTGTAACCCAGGGTTTGAATTTTAAATACTATACGTTTGCGGGTACCTGGAATACCCTGGCGGATTTTGGTACGCTGACCCCTGTATCGACCGGTGTCGTTCCCAATGTAACGATCGCCGGTGCGACCCAGGCCGACAATTTTGCTTATCTGTGGACCGGATACATCAAGATACCGGTTGACGGCAGCTATACTTTCCATACTGCTTCGGATGATGGAAGCAAGCTTTGGCTGGGCAATGCCGGTCAGTCGGCTTCTCCCTATACGTTTAGCGGAACACCGCTGGTGAATAACGATGGGTTACATGGTACGAATGATGCAAGCGGTACCAGAACCCTGACTGCGGGCACCTATCCCATTGCTATCGCCTTTTACCAGCAGGGTGGCGGAGCTGTCATGAACATTTCCTGGCTTACGCCTCAGACCGGTGGTAATGTGGTGACCATCCCCGACAGCGTATTTGCTGATCCGGCGACTGTTACCAATCTGCAGATCCCGGCTGCTCCGACAAATCTGGCTGCGACGGCCACTTCTTCGAAGAATATCAACCTGAGCTGGACGGATAACAGTAACAATGAAACGAAGTTTGAGATCTGGCGTAGCACGGACAGCATCACCTTCCAGACTATTGGAACGGCGGCTGCCAATGTAACTACTTACAGTGACAGTACGCTGGCTGGCGGCACTACCTATTATTACCGGGTGAAGGCTGTGAGCAACCAGGGCGAATCCGCTTTTGCACTGGGCAACCATGTTGTCAATTACAGCTATTATATCAGCAGCACGGGTTTGAGTGTTCTGCCTGACTTCAGCAAGCTGACGCCGACGAGCACGGGTACGGATACCGCTTTCACGCTGGGCATGCAGACACAGAATGATAACTGGGAAACCAAGTATACGGGTTATATCAATATTCCTGTTACGGGGTCGTATACCTTCTATACGTCGTCGGATGACGGGTCCAAATTGTATATCGATGCATTTGACGAAGCGCATCGTGTCGTCAACAATGATGGGCTGCATGGAACACAGGAGGCTTCGGGTACGGTGACCCTTGTTGCCGGATTCCATCCTATCTATGTCACTTTCTTCCAGGCTGGCGGCGGCGCGGTGCTTACTGCAAGCTACCAGGGTCCTGGTATACCCAAGCAGCTGATACCTCCTTCCGTGCTTGGTCAGCCATTGACGGCGAGCGCTACGACAGTGCCTTTACCGGCGGTGCCGACTGCTCCTTCGGGACTGACGGCCAGTGGGGTTTCGCCATCGAAGGTACTGGTGACCTGGACGGACAATTCTTCCAATGAGACCAGGTTCGAGCTGTACCGTTCCAGTACGACCAATGCGAACTATGTGTTGCTGGCTACGCTGGCGCCGAATACAGTATCGTTTACCGACTCGGCTCTCTTCGCCAATTCTATCTATTATTATAAAGTGCGTGGAGTGAATGCGGGTGGTAATTCAGCCTTCAGTGCCGAAGACAGTGCGTTGACGGGCGACCATGCTCCTGTGCTGGCTCCCATTACTGCCCAGCAGTATATGCGGTATGATGCGCAGCTCTCCCTGCCGGTGTCGGCTACTGATGTCGACCAGGAAACGCTGACGATAACGGTGAACAACCTGCCTTCGTTTGCGACCTTTACGCCTTCGGGTAACGGGACGGGTGTCATTACTTTTACACCATCACAGGCGCTGCAGGGTACTTACCCCGGCATCATGGTGGTGGTGACCGACCAGCATGGCGGCACGACCAGCAGCAGTTTCACGCTGGTGGTGAACAATAACTATCCTCCTGCAATCACGCATGTGGCTGGTGGCAGTAATATTACAGTGAACGAGAAACAGACGGCGCAGCTGACACTGACGGCAACTGATCAGAATACTACGGATGTGCTGACCTGGACATTTACGGGTCTGCCTGCGTTCGCTACGCCAGTTATCACTGGTGGTACTGCGCAGATCAACCTCGCGCCGGGCTATGCCGACAATGGTGTGTATAACGTCAAGGCGCGTGTGGATGACGGAAACAACGGTTTCGATACTCTCTCCTTTGTCATCACGGTTATAAATGTGAATCCAAGCAGGACGGTATTTGTCAACTTCAGTGATGGGACGATCGCGGCTGCGGCTCCCTGGAACAATACGGCCAAGACGCCGGCATTGAACGACAACTTCGCTGCGCTGAAAGACAGCACTGGTGCGGTTTCTACGGTTGGTGTGAAACTGCTGACCCTGTGGACCGGTGTCAATACGCAAGGTGCGAATACGGGTAACAATTCAGGAGTATATCCTGATGCGGTGCTGCGGACCTCTTATTATACGAGTACGGTACAGACGGTCCGGATCTATGGGCTGGATGTGAAGAGTAAATATAACTTTACCATGACGGGCAGCCGGGCCAACCCAGCTGCGGGCGTGGGTGTCGTGACGAGCTATACGATCGGTGGTGTGGCCCAGACCCTGAATGCTGCGAACAACAGCACGGCGGTGGTAAGCTTCAATGGTATTACTCCGGCTGCTGACAGCTCGGTTACGCTGACGGTGCAGAAGGCCACGGGTTCGACCTATGGCTATCTGAATGCGCTGGTGATCCAGTCGGTATTCGATGACAGCACGGCTCCGGCTAAACCGCGCGGCCTGGCGGCTACGGTAGCGAACGGTACCGTTGTGCTGAACTGGACGGATGCGGCGTACAATGAGACGGGTTATGAAGTATACCGGTCGACGTCACAGAGCGGACCTTATACGCAGCTGCTGACCGCGGTTAACGATGCCAACCTGCAGGCGTATACGGACTCTACGGTGCATGGCAATACGGATTATTATTATAGTGTTCGTGCGGTGAACCAGTATGGTGCGACGTACAGCGACACGGTGCTGGTGACGACGCCGAATGTGGCTCCAGTCCTGGCTACGATAAGCAATGTGAACCTGAAGACGGATTCTGTGCTGGATCTGTCGCTGACTGCAACGGATGACTCTGCCAATGTGATCACACTGACTGCTTCCGGTCTGCCTGCCTTCGCTACCTTTACGGACAATGGCAATGGTACGGGTGTGATCCACCTGGCACCGGGCAGTGCGACCGGCACGTTCACGATCAGCGTAACGGCGACGGATAACTTCGGTGCGGCCACGACCAAACAATTCACGGTGACGGTTACAGATAAGAACCTCACATTCGTATATGTCAACTTCAACCAGACCCTGCCGGCTTCGGCTCCCTGGAACAATACGAACAGCGCGCCGAGCGCGGGTGTGAAGATCGCCAACCTGGCGGATGCGAATGGCAACAGTACGGGTATCGGCCTGTCGTTGTCGGAGACCTGGTCGGCAGCCAACAATATCGGTGTAGTAACCGGTAATAACAGCGGCATCTATCCGGACAATGTGATGCAGACCTTCTACTATGATGGTGCAACGACGGCCAAGCACGTGGTACTGAGCGGACTTTCTTCGGCCCGCCGGTATAACCTGGTCTTCTTCGCCAGCCGTGCGAACTACACGAGCAGTCTGATCACGACCTATACGGTAGGCAGCCAGACGGTGCAGCTGGATGCGAACAATAACAGTACCAACACCGTGCAGGTAAATGGGATTGCACCGGATGCGAGCGGTAATATCACGATCAGTGTGCTGAAGGCGGGCAGTTCGCCGAATGCTTACCTGGGGGCGATGGTGATCCAGTCTTATGCGTACAATGGGGCACCGGTGGCGCCAGGATCGCTGACTGCAGCGGGGACGAGCAAGACGCAGATCCAGCTGAACTGGGTAAAGACATCGGACAGTGTTTCGGATTATGAAGTGTGGCGTTCTTCGACCTATGGCGGCACTTACACCAAGGTAGGTGATGCGGGTACGGCGAACAGCTATGTGGACAGCAACCTGGTCCAGGGTGCGACCTGGTTCTATGAGGTGCGGTCGGTAACGAACGGGACATTCTCACCGTATTCGAACATAGCCGGGGCCAGCACGGTACAATTCACGATCAACCTGAACCTGAATGACGGATCGGCAGGGCCAGCTCAACCGGCTCCATGGAATAACACCAACACGCTGATAGCCAATGGTTTCTTGCTGAACAACATGATCGACGACCAATCCCTGAATACGGGTGTGAACTTCGGTGTGGTGCGTACGTTCAGCGGGTTCAATACGGTGGGTGCTGTAACGGGGAATAACTCGGGTATCGTGCCGGACAATGTGAGCAAGAGCCTCTATTACAATAACTATGGCGACTCGTCCATCCTGACGATATCGGGTCTTGACCAGGCTTATGTCTACAATCTGGCCTTCTTTGGAAGCCGTGCGAACCCTACAGTAGGTGTAACGAGCACTTACCGGGTTGGTAACCAGACTGTACAATTGGACGCGACGAACAATACCAGCAACCTGGCGCGTATAAATGGTATTCATCCGGATTCGACGGGTACGATCACCTTCTCGGTGACGGCAGCGATAAAAGGTGGTTTTGGTTACCTGAACGCCTTATTTGTGGACGGAGTACCTTTAGCGGACACGACGGCGACGGATACGACGGTAAATGATACGTCTACCAAGGCGCCGCTGGATACGGCAACCCCTGCTTCTTTGAGGCAGGATAGCTCAGCTGCCATCCTGGCATCTGCCAAAGTATACCCAAATCCCTTTACAGATGATGTCACATTAAGGCTTGATCTTACGGAAAATGTTGATAAATTTGTGGTACAAGTCGTGGACATGGGTGGACGGATCATTGTGCGGAGAGAGTTTTACAATGCTTTAGCGGGTATATGGCAGCAGAACATCGGTTTGGATGGCGCCAGACTTCCCAGGGGCATTTACCTGATACAGGTAGTGGGATTGAAGAATGACAGACCCCGTGTCTTTACGGTTATCAAAAAATAACCTGTGATCACATGCTATTGTTAAGAAAAGGACAGGTGTGCGCAGCACCTGTCCTTTTCTTGCATCATGAGGGAGACATAACAAAAAGAAACATATAAATGGAATTTGCCTATTTAATTAAAGCGTTGTTTCGCCGCAAGTGGATCATTATCATTTCGGTGCTGCTGGCTTTAATTGCTTCGTACCTTTTTACTAAAAACACGAAACGTCAGTTTCAGTCGACGGCTCAGTTCTCTACGGGGTTTACGGTGAGCGAGGAGATGAAACTTTCCGATGAGAATTTCAATGTTCCCCAGATCGATCTGAAATTCAACAATGTCATCGAGAACATCACTTCAGCGAAGGTCATTACGCTTGTATCGTACCAGCTCATGCTGCATGATCTGCAATCTGACCGGCCTTTTACAAGACTGGATCCAACGAGCCTGAGTAAAAAGGCTTTTGTTCAGGTAGATCCCAAAAGGGCTATAAAAGTGCTAAAGAGCAAGCTGGATTCTATCCAGGCGCTGGACCCAACCATATCTGAGGAAAAGGCACTTTTAGATTATCTGGATCTGTATGACTACGATGTGGAGACGCTTCAGAAAGAGCTTACCGTAACGAGGAATCAGCGGACGGACTATGTGAACATTGTCAGCCTTACGCCTAATCCTTTCTTATCGGCCTTTATGGCCAACACGCTGCTGAATGAGTTCAAGCGGTTCTTTGGTGTAAACAAGCGGGAGAGGTCGGATGTATCCATTGGGGGACTGGATTCCCTGATGCGGCTGAAGAAGGCGAATCTGGATGCGAAGGTGGGGGAGAAGACGAAATTCATGTCGAATGCCGGCCTGGTTGATCCTTCGATGGAAGGTTCCAGCGCGCTGAGCCAGATCAACAGCTACGAGAATCAGCTGATCGAGGAAAAGGCCAACCAGCAGAACCTGAACTACCGGGTCGTTCAACTGGATGCGCTGATCAAGACGGCCAGGTCGAAGGGGCTGACGTCGGTGAATACGGCGGGTGTGAATGCGACTGTGCAGGCTAATGACCGGAGTGAATATACGCGGCTGCGTTCGCAGTACAATGATCTCTATTCCGACTTTGTCCAGAAGGGTAGCAGGGATGCGGACACCAAGCGGCGACTGGATGAAATACAGAAGTCGATGAACAAGCTGAATATTTCGGACGATAGTGCAGCGGGCGGCCCGGAGGGGGTCGTTTCGCTGGATCAGCTGGTGCAGAAAGATATAGATGCCCAGGCCCAGCTGAAGGCCAGCAATGACAAGATCAATTCAATCACGAATAAGCTGAGCCAGCTGAATGGGGGGTTGAATGGGATGGCGGGTAAGCAGGCGACCATTCAGCAGTTCGACAAGGACATCGAACTGGCGTCGGCCGAATATAAGGAGGCCAAGGAAAAACTGAACCTGGCGACAAACAATGAGTCTACTCCGGGTAACTTTAAGCAGACCCTGACCGCCCAGCCGGCGTCACAGCCTGAGCCTTCCAAAAAGCTGCTGATCATCGGGATGGCCGGCGCTATTGCCCTGGTGCTTTCGAGCATGGTCATCGTGCTGATCGAGTTCTTTGATCATTCCATCCGTTCGCCTTCGAACTTCCAGCGACTGACGAACCTGCCGGTGCTGGGCCTGGTGAACTGGGTGAAATTCGGAGATGCGAATATCCTGGAGCGGATAAGGGATGAAGATCATAAGCGTAGCAATACTTTTCGGGAATTACTGCGGAAGCTGCGGTATGAGGTAGAGCATAGCGGCAAAAAGATATTTCTGTTTACCAGCACGATACCCCAACAGGGTAAGACCTCTATTATCCAGGCCTTGTCCTATAGTCTGAGCCTGGTCAAGAAACGGGTATTGATCATCGATACGAATTTTTGTAATAATGACCTCACGAGGGCGGTGCATGCCAATCCATCGCTGGAAAAATTCAGCCTCAACGGAAAGCCTTTCAACCTGGCTGATCTGAAGGGATTTGTGACGCCAACGGCGGTTGTGGGGATCGATATGATCGGTTGTGAGGGTGGTGACTATACTCCTTCGGAGATCCTGCCTAAGAACCATCTCTTGAACTACCTGGACAGTCTGAAAGAGATCTATGATGTTATTTTCCTGGAGGGGGCGCCGCTGAATGGATTTACGGATACAAAGGAATTACTGCAATATGCAGACACGATGATTGCCATATTCTCTGTCGAGTCGGCTTTGAGTTCAGCCGATCGCGAGTCGATCCAATTTCTGCAGGAAAACAAGGACAAGTTCTTAGGAGTTGTCCTGAACAAAATTCCGGAGGATAATCTGGACATGTAGTCCGGTTCACAGAAATATGTTGTATCAAGCTAACTACATAGGGGAAGAGCGGGAGACTGTTGTGCCTCCAAAGGTGGTGAAAAAGGACAGGCTGACCTGGGTGGATCATGCCAGGGGTATTGCTATTATGCTGGTGGTCTACAGGCATGACGTGATCGGGATGAAGCGTTCCGGCATCGACGTCAGCCCGCTGATGTACAATCTGCAGGAAGTATTCTATAATTTCCGGATGCCGGTATTCTTTGTGCTATCGGGCCTCTTCATGACCGGCAGTCTGCAAAAAAGATCGAGGGGAGCTATCGTGAAAGACAGGGCTTATACTATCCTGTATCCTTACCTGTTGTGGGGAACGATCATGATCCTGATGCAGACCCTTTTCTCTTCTTATACGAATGGTAAACGTAACTGGACGGACCTTTTCGATATTATCATCCAGCCCCGGAAAGTGGATCATTTATGGTATTTGCTGGCACTGTTCAATACCAGCGTGCTGTACCTGGGTCTCAGCAAGGTCATCCGGAATCCATATCTGCACGGGGCATTGGCTATTGCGATGAACCTGGTCAGTGTAACTTCTCTTTTCGAAGGCAACAGCTTCGTGGCTGACCTGTTGTATTTCTACTGTTACTTTTTTGCAGGTACGCTGCTGTCCGGGGTGTTGCTGGACAGGGAGAAGCGGGAATCCTTTCTAAGGATAAGCCGTCTCTTTTGGGTTTTGCCGCTCTTTATCGCCGGGCAATGGTTCTGGTTTGCTATCCGCGAGCAGGAAAAAACCTATACATTACCGTTACTATTTGTGAACCTGGTTGCCTGTTATTTTATCTATATCATCTCTTTCCGAATTTCAAATAGCAGGAATAGCGGCTGGCTGGCCTACCTGGGGAAACATTCGCTTTACATTTATATCCTGCATGTTTTTGTGATGGCATTTATCCGTGCCTTGCTTGTCCATATGCACTTTCATCTGAACCCATGGGCAGAACTGGCTCTTTGCTGGGTCTGCGGTTTACTGGTACCTGTCCTTCTTTTTCAACTGCTGAAAGGCTTTGGATTCGAGAGACTATTCTCTCTCAAACAAAAAAATTCGGTATGAGTATTTTTAAAAAATACAGTTATTGGGTGAATTCGGGGAAGTTTACGGCTTTTCAGAAGTTCTCTACGCTGATCATGGGAATCATATCTTTTATGTTGCTGGCGAGGATACTCGGGCCTTCGGGATTTGGTACCTGGGGGTTGTTCCTGGTGATATCATCCATTACGGAAACGGCGCGTACGGCGCTGATCCGGAATGCTTTTATCCGGTTCATCAACAAGAGTGACCATACGGAGCATCCCAGTCTGCAGGGATCTGCGTTTCTCCTGAGCAGTTTCATCAGTGCGGGTCTGGCTATCCTGTTCCTCGCGCTGGCTTATCCAGCGGCGACCTGGCTGAAAGCGCCGGGTTTGGCTATTATGCTACAGATCTATGCTATTGCGATGATAGTTTGTGTATTCTTTGCGCATTTCGAGATGTTGCTGAATGCCAAGATGGATTTCAAAGGGGTATGCTGGATGTATTGTATGCGGCAGGGATCGCTGGTCTTACTGATCGCCATTTGTTTTGTGTTCAAGACCCAGGTCAATTTCCTGATCCTGTCGTTGTTCTATCTATTTTCGTTGGTGGCGGGGAGTATCATTGGGTTCCAGTTCTCCATTCCTTACCTGAAGCTGGATATCAGGGATTACCGGAAGTGGATGAAGGAGTTATGGCTATTCGGAAGGTATGTGTTCGGGACAAATATTTTCTCTCTGTTATTCAGGAGTACGGATAATTTTATAACTTCCAATAAATTCGGGCCTGGTGTTTCGGGCTATTATAATGCCAGTCTCCGGATCGGCAACCTGGTGGATCTGCCTTCGCAAGTGCTGGGTGATATCCTTTTTCCGAAAGCGGCGAAATTCGATGCTGCTGCAATCGGGGATAAGGGTGCGATAAAGAATATGTATGAAAAAACAGTGGGCGCCATCCTGCTTTTTTCCATTCCGTCTCTGATAGTTATACTGGCGGTACCGGGACCTATCCTTTATATCCTTGCGGGCAAGAATTTTATCGTTGCTTCGTCGATCCTCCGGATCACCGCATTTTTTGGATTTACGCTACCTTTCCTAAAACAGTTCGGAACGATCATGGACGCCACTGGTAAACCGCAGCTCAACGCGCTGGTCATGTTTTGCGCTTTTGTGTTCAATATTGGAGCCAATATGACCGGGGTATATTATTTCGGTGTGATCGGGGCGGCGCTGGGTACTTTGACGACTTATTCCTGCCTGTTCGTAGTTACGCAGCTGATCATGTATAAGAAATTCGGGGTAACGCCGCTGAACATATTTAAGAGTACGATGCTGTTGTATAAAGAACTATTTGTTTCTTTCAGGTCATTCCTGAAGGCGAAACCTTCGACGCCAGTGTCATAACCGGAAAATAAGAAAAATGAGTAAAACAGGCAACGATAATAAATTTCTCAATGATAAGAAGCTGGAGGTCATTACCACCGTCTTTGCGGGTGGGGTATTGGCCTTTATTTTAGTAAAGATTATCTTTTTTTAATGAACCGAACGGGTCCGATAAAAATAAAAACAGATAAGAAATCGGTCGTCAATCTTTTGTTGATGACTACTCTGCCATTGCTGGCGGTGGCCATCGCTTTTCTACTGGGACGAAGCAGTGAGAAAACTGGTTTTGTGGTAATGGCCGGGATCCTGGGAGCGGGCTGTGTGATCGTAGCGATAGCCAGGCCGATATTCGGGTTTTACTTTACTATCCTGTTGTCCTTCTTTTTTGCGGATATCGGGCGGTTGCTGAAGACCGATCTGCCGCTGGGTACGGTTATCGACATCTTTGTTTTCCTTACTTTCCTGGGGATCCTGCTGAAAAAGCTGACGTCGGGAGAAGCTTTCTGGAAGCACTGCAAGAGTCCGATCATGTATGCATATGGCGGGATCATTTTGTATTCCCTCATCGAGATCTTCAATCCGAACGCTATTTCCCGGGACACGAGCCTGCTTATCCTGCGCAGGTTCTTTGCGATACAGGTCTTTTTGTACTGTTCGCTGCAACTTTTTACGGATGTGGCATCGATCCGCCGGTTTTTCAAGCTATGGGTAGTACTTGCGCTGATCGGCGCATTATATGCCTGTTACCAGGAATGGGCGGGGTATCCGCATTATGAAATGGATTATATCCTTTCGGATGTGCATCTGACGGACCTCTATTCGCTGGACAACGGTAATTACCGTAAGTTCTCCTTTCTGGCGGACCCTACGTCCTTTGGGATCCTGATGTCGGCCTGTGCCCTGTTGAATCTGATCTTTATACTTACGTTAGATATCAACCAGACAAAGAAATTGATCCTGGGGGTGTCGATGCTGATCATCCTGATGGCTATCGGCTATTCGGGGACAAGGACGGCGTATGGGTCGTTTGTGATCGGCATAGCCGTCTATATCCTGATGACCCTATCGAATTTCAGGACGATGATCTTTGCCTGTTTCAGTGCTGTGATCTTTATCGGACTGATATTCGGTCCTTTCCTGCGCAGTAATCCTACGCTGAACCGGATCCGGACGACCTTTCATCCTTCCAAGGACGCTTCGCTGCAGGTTCGGGACATCAACAGGAAGCGTATACAGCCTTACCTGCGTAGTCATCCTTTGGGTGGCGGGCTGGGTAGTACGGGGACGGGAACGACTTCTGCTACGGGAGGGGGGGCCAAGGCAGCGTCTTCGTCCAGTCCCCTGGCGGGGTTTCCCACGGACAGTGGTTTCCTGCGAATGGCGTTGGAGTACGGCTGGATCGGGCTGATCATCCAGTGTATCATCTTTTTTATCGTTCTCCAGCAGGGGATCCGGGCTTATTTCCGGAGCCGTGATCCGGTTAACCGGTCTTTGCTGCTGGCTTCGGTGGTATGTCTATTCAGCTATATCATGGCTCATTATGCCCAGGTGGCGATAGGGCCTTTGCCGGGGGCTTTTCTTTTTTATCCTTTGATAGCCATTATTATTCGTTTGCGCCAGATGGAGTTATCAACATACGTAAGTTAAACTATCAACATGAAAAAGTTACTGTGCTTAGTTATTGTAAGTTTCATTGTTTCAGGCGGTTATTGCCAGCTTTACCGGAATGCATCCAACTTCAATTCGGGGGTGGATAGTACGGCGGAGGCGCTGGTTGCGCTGGCCATGAACAACCCCCAGATCAGGTCGATGGAACATTCCACCCAGTCGCTTGCGATGGAATATTCCCGTTCCAAAACGTTGTGGCTGAACAATATAACACTCGCGGGAAACCTGAACGAGTATTCCATCAAGGAGTTTTCCAATTCCGACCAGTTCAAGGGGCAGACCTTATATCCGCGATACAATCTCGGTGTCCTGATCCCGCTGGGGATCTTCGTGAACAGTCCCAAGCAGGCGAAGGCTGACTATTACCGTTACCAGGCCCAGGCGGACCAGGTAGAAGTTGAAAAACTGGCTATTCGTCGCAACGTGATCCAGAATTATACTGAGTACCAGATGAATCTGAAGCTGGTTGCCCTCCAGGAGGAGGTTGTGCAGGATGCCACGCAGCTATTCAATAGATATTTTGCGAAGTTTAACCGCGGTGAGGTGACGCTGGAGACCTTTACGGTAGCGAGCAGGAGCAAGAATACCGAAAATGTCAGGCTCCTGAATGTCGAGCGGGATCTGAAGAATTCGAAGACTCAGCTGGAAGCCCTGATCGGCATGAACCTGGACGATGCGTTGACGATGATCCGTACCCGCCAGGAGAGCCAGGGGAAATAGGGGTTACCATTGTATATAACAAATAGTTATTATATTTTTACGATAGTTGACTGCATGGTTATGTTAGAAAACAGGAATGTACTTTGTATTTCCAATCCATCCTGGGAAGGGGATTATGCTAAAACGATTGTTGAGCTTATGAGTGTGTTTGCCGCCAGGAATAAGGTCTTGTATATTGACAATCCTTCCACGCTGAAGGATGTCCTGCAAGGTTTTGTGCAGCGTAAGCCATTGCCTTACAGGAAGCTGCTGGGGCTGGCCAGGAGGATAACGCGGCTTCCGCTGGACAAGGGCGGCGAAGTGTACGTAATGACGCCTCCTATTGTATTACCGATCAATTATCTCCCGCCTGGAAAAATTTATGATCTTTTACTCAAGCTGAATGGCTGGCTGGTGAGAAGGGCTATCCGAAAGGGGCTGCGCCAGCTGGGCATGAATGAGCGGCTGATCAATATCGTTGCTTTCAATCCTGCAATGGGGGTGGTTTGCGGACGAAGGTTCAATGAGGACCTGTTACTTTATCATTGTTATGACGAGATAGAGGCGGCGAACTGGCTGAAGCGGCATGGTGTCTCGCTCGAGCGGACTTTTATGCGAATGGCGGATGCGGTGATCGTGACCTCGCAGGGATTGCTGGAAGCCAAACGGTCTTTGAGTACGGCTTGTTTCCTGGTAAAAAATGCGGTCAATTACCCTTTATTCAGCAAGGCGTTCAGGAGTTCGGTTTCCCGGGACTCTTCGGTGATCGGATATATAGGAAGCATCGATGACCGGCTGGATTATGATCTGCTGGAGGATCTTATCCGGCGGATGCCGGATACGCGGTTTGTATTTGTGGGCAGGATCGTCGATGCCGCGGGTGGATCGGTATTACGAAAATACAGCAATGTCGTACTGCATGGCCCGAAGAAGGTGCATGAGCTGCCTTCCTTTGTGGAGACCTTTTCGGCCGGGATCATTCCGTTTGTGAAAAATTCTTTTACAAAAGGAATTTATCCTTTAAAGATCAATGAATACCTGGCGGCGGGGATCCCGGTCATATCTACCGACTTCGGATATCTGCAGGATTTCGCGGGTATTATCAGCATTGCCAGTACGCCGGAGGAATTCGGGACGAAGGTATTGCGGGAGATGAGTGAGGATAATGAGCAGAAGCGGATGGATCGCCGGAAGATGGCGAGCCAGAATTCCTGGGAGCACCGGGCCGAGGAGTTGTCGGTCATTATCGGTCAGCTGGAGGACCGGCTGGCTGCGGGTAGTGTCATGGCCAATTGAACATATCAAAAATTGAACCTAAACAGAACAGTTATATAACCCTAACATCAAACCTAAATCAAAACACCTTTTTATGAATTCTTCACCAATTAATCTACAATTTGGTGCATCGCAGATGCAGACCAGTGAAAGGATGAACAAGAACCCCTTCCTTTCCAGGCTTGTCTACAGTGTATTTGGCTACACAAATGTCGGTAACTGGGCAAGGAGCCTGGTTGTGATCAAATTGTTCAAGCAGCTGCCGCTGCAGAGCTTTAAGAAGATAATGGATCTTGGGGCGGGGCTGGGTGAGTTTTCCTTTATGCTTTCGAGGGCATTGCCGGAGACTCAGATCACGTCTTTGGAGATCTGGCAGGAACGTGTGGATATTCTTCGCAAGACGATCTCCCAGGGTCACTATCCGAACATTACTATTGTGCAGGAGAAGATAGAAACCCTGCAGGAGCCGAATGCCTATGATTTTATTTTCGCGGTGGATGTGTTCGAGCATATTTACGAGCATGAGATGCCTTTCAGGGCCTGCTGGGAAAAAATAAAACCGGGTGGCTACCTGATGATCAAGATTCCCAATGTAAAGCAGATAACGGTATTGCCGGAATCGCTTTTCAAAGAGCATCAGAAATGGCTTGAGGACGAGCATATCGGGCAGGTATATGACCTGGATGGTTTGGCCGGGCGGTTCAAAAAAGAAGGCTTTACGATCGTGCATCAGTCATACTCCGACGGATGGTTCTCGCGTCTCGGCTGGGAGGTTGGTTATCTGGCGAAAAAGGGCGGCAAGGCGATGCAGCTGGTATTTTTACCTGTTTGTAAATTGCTGATCCATATTGACCGGTTAGTGGGCAGGAATGCCAAAAAAGGAAATGCTATCCAGGTCATTGGCCAGAAACCGCTGTAAAATCGATTAATGAAAGTTTATTTTCGGAATCTTGACGGACTGCGGTTCATTGCTGCCTTTTTAGTTATTCTACAGCACGCATCCGACTACAGGGGTTTTGCCGTCCCTACCTATTCGAACCTGTTCAAGGCGCATTTTGCGGAAGCGGGCAGATATGGAGTCACTTTGTTCTTTGTGCTGAGTGGATTCCTGATCACCTATCTCCTGATGACGGAGGCGCAGAAAACGGGCACAGTCGATATCAAAAAATTCTATATCCGGCGGATACTTCGGATCTGGCCGCTCTATTTTGCATTTGGGATCCTGGTCATATCGACTATCGACATCGTGCTGCGGAATTTTGGGATCTACGGGCATACGCCCAAACTGACCAACCTGATATATCTCTTTACGTTTAGTGTCAACCTGCAGCTATTGTTTGGGGCATATAACCGGGGGATCATCGAGGTATTATGGTCGGTATGTGTGGAGGAGCAGTTCTATGCTGTATGGCCGTGGGCCGTGAAATGGGGGGCGAAGAGGATCAAATGGGTCATCATCGGTTTTATCGGGGTAGGCATTCTTTCTTCGGTAGTCATGCATCTGCTGGCGGAGAATGGTTATATCCACGGGCATATGAACCCGGTGTATATTTTTCCTTTATGCCGTTTTGGGCATTTCGGGATCGGGGCTGTTGCGGCCTACCTGTTGTTCAATAAAGAAAAGTATACGAAGGTCTATGCGCTGACCAGGAACAGATGGGTGCAGGCGGCTGTGATCCTGCTGGCCTTTTTCGTATCCTTTTCTTTCGTCTCTATGCCGGCCTTTGTGAATGCTTATTTTCTTGATATGGTTCCGGCGTTGTTGTTTGGGTTTATCATCCTGGCGGCGGTATCCGGTAATTTTCTTGCCGATATGGAAAGGCCGTTGCTGAGGCGGATGGGGACGTATTCCTATGGGATTTATCTCTTGCATCCGAGTGTGGCGCAGGTGAGCATTGCCATTTTCAAGAGATATGTTCCGAACGGTTTTTTTGCCTACGAGATTATGTTCCCTTTGTTTGTGACGGTGGTTGCCGTGGTCGTGGCGGGTATTTCGTATGAATTATATGAGAAACATTTCCTCAAGCTGAAGAAGAAGTTCACGATCATACAGAATCATCCGGCGTAGGGTGAAATGGTCCCGGTGATCAAAAAAGTTTAAAGGGCCGCAGCAGGCTGCTGCGGCCTATTTGCTTATAAGGTCATCGATGTAAAGGAGTTTTGTATGGGGTGTTTTCATGAAAGATTTTTTGGCCCTGCCCATTTTGAAGAGTGCCATGACCTGGCGGAGGACGAAGAGGGGCATGAGAAGAATGGTCTTTATAAAACGAAGGTCTTTGCCTTTAATGGCCACTATGGCGACGAAGGAAAGGATAAAAGAGAGAAAGACGGCCAGCCAGGAATAGAAACCGGCGGGCAGGAAAAAGAAGTCGAATACGGTAAAGAAAAAGGCTCCGCCGAGAACGATGAATAGTGGTGGGCGGAGGAGGGAGAAGCCAAAATAGAGCAGGTTAATATCGAAGGTTTTGAGTCCTTTTAAAAAGATCTGGAAGCTTTCCTTAAAATACTTGAAATAGGCATGGATCCAGCGGGTGCGTTGAGTTTCGAGCGATTGCCCGGTGCTGATCTTTTCATCAAATAAGATGGCTTCGGGTGCGAAAGCGATGCGATCGACGGATTGGACCAGGTGGGCCTGCAGTTTTTTATCAAATCCTCCGAGCAGGTCGCGATATTCTATGCCATCGTATAATTCGCGTGCGAATGCGACGCCTGACCCCCAGATGGTGGCGGACAATCCTATGCGCATCCTTACTTCCCGTTCTGTAAAAAAGTTGAACATGTCTCCAATGGCGTCCATGCGGGCAAAATTGGAATCGGTATTCTTTGGTTTGAAGTCGGCTTGTACGACCTTATAACCTTTGCGGAAATGGTCGTTCATCACTTGCAGGAATGAAGGGTGGACCAGGTTATCGGAATCGAAAATAATGACGGCGTCATGTTTCCGGATAAAGCTGGTGATGCCGTGATGGATCGACTTTACTTTGGCGTTGAGGGGTGGGTTGGGGTTAAGTATGATGATGCGTGGGTCGGAGAAGGTCAGGTCTTTGGTGTCGCAGTCGTCGGCGACGACGTAAACGTAAAAGGACGGGTAAGTTTGTTTTAGCAGGGAGTCGACCAGCGGAAAGATAAATTCGGTTTCCTGGTGAGCGGTGATGATGATCCCGAACTCGTATTGTTTATCGGTTAGAAAGGGTCGTTTTTGAAAAGGGGATCGCACGCGAAAAAGCCGGACAAGGGCATAAACAAGCAGCGAGAAAAAAGGGATCAGGAGGTAGAGGGCTATCAGGCTTTGAACAACAATAAACAGGATAAGTAAAATATTATAAAAAATTTGCATGAGAGGCCGGTTAGGGAGCGTTTAATTAGTGTTCAAACGGATTTTTTGCCGATGGAAACAGCCAAAAGTACAACAAAATAGGAAAAATACTAGAGAAAAATACCTATTATTCTAACGTTTTTCGCTGATTATATATGTATTAAGATTAAATGGATTTGCTTTGCTGCTGTTGGTATAATTGTTGCTTTATCCAGTGAGAAATTCGAAGATCCGGTCTAAGAAGTTAGGGGTTTTTGAGTTCAAATCCGATACCTTTTTTTATCCTATTGAATCAGTTTATTGTTGATCCGTTTGCCAATATCTTGATTTTTGGAGGGAAAAATTGCTAAAATCCATAGTCTATGAAAGCCATTTTTACGCTTTTTCTATTCCTGCTTGGGCTGGCATCTACAGCTCAGCGTATTACTTACGACACAACTATTTCGAGTTGGAATGCCAGGGTCTCCTACGATCCTTCGAGAGTCGACAGCAGTGAGGGGATCATCTATTTTCCTGGTGCTGGCGAGGTTGGTACAGATCCTTCTAAATTATTGATCTATGGTCCGCATTACTGGATGCAGAACGGGTGGGATGGAGGTGTTCAGCTCGGGAACGGGAAGCACTATCCAATTTACATCTCATTGCAGCCGCCTTCCCAGTCTGTGCTGACCGGGCCGAACATCAAGATTCGCCTTGATGCGATACTGAAGCGGTATAAGATCAAGCGAAAGGCGTTCTATCTAACTGGTCCTTCGGCCGGTGGTTTTGCGTCCTGGACCTTTGTGACCTACCAGCCTACGGCAGGTGACCATTCCTATGGAGATATGGTAACGGCGATCATGTGTCCGGAGAGTGTTAAGCCGAACAGTCAGCAGGCGGCTACTCCGGCCTATCCTCAAAATACGGTACAATGGATACAGCGGGGGAAATATGCTCTCGGCTTCAACCAGATCAATGACGGTGGCCGGGATATGCAAACTTATTATTCAGCCATGAATGCTGCTGCACCCGGTCACGCCACTTATTATAGTACGGACTTTGGGGGTGGGACGCATTGCTGTTTCCAGGAGTTTTGGGATCCTTATATAACGTCATGGAGCACGAACAGTGTCGGCCTGCCGATAGGCCCAGGGGTGCCTGAGGGGTGGAATACTTATCAGTGGCTCTTAAGGAAGGGGGATACGAGCCTTACTTCGTCGCAGCCTGCAACTCCTGTAAACCAGGCGCCGGTATCAAAGCCGGGCAGTGCGCAGACGATCACTCTTCCGGTGAGCAGCGTGACGCTGGACGGGTCGGCCTCTTCTGATCCGGACGGGACGATATCATCTTATGCCTGGACCCAGGTATCGGGGCCTACTACGGCGACGATAGCTGCTGTTGGCGGTAAGACGACGCTGGTCAGCGGACTGGCGGCGGGAACCTATGTATTTCAGTTAAAAGTAACAGATAATAGTGGTGCTACGGGGACGGCAACTGTGCAGGTAACGGTGAGCCCAGCTGCGAACCAGGCACCGTCGGCCAATGCGGGTGCGAATCTTTCGATCACGCTGCCGACGAGTTCTGTCACGTTGAATGGGTCGGGATCTTCGGACCCTGACGGGACGATAGCGAGCTATGCGTGGAGCCAGGTCTCGGGGCCAACAACTGCGACGTTGGGGACGGCGGGTGCTGTGTCGACGACTGCCGGCGGATTGGCGGCGGGGACGTATGTATTTCGATTGACGGTAAAGGACAATAGTGGCGCGACGGCTACGGACGATGTAAATGTCACGGTGAGCCCGGCGCCGAACCAGGCTCCGTCGGCCAATGCGGGTGCGAATGTTTCGATCACGCTGCCGACGAGTTCAGTCACGTTGAATGGGTCGGGATCTTCGGACCCTGACGGGACGATAGCGTCCTATGCGTGGAGCCAGGTCTCGGGGCCAACAACGGCGACACTGGGGACGGCGGGTGCTGTGTCGACGACTGCCGGCGGATTGGCGGCGGGGACGTATGTATTCCGATTGACGGTAAAGGACAATAGTGGCGCAACGGCTACGGACGATGTGAATGTCACGGTGAGCCCGGCGCCGAATCAGCTGCCGGTGGCCAATGCGGGTGCTGCCCAGGCGATAACGCTGCCGGTGAGCAGTGTGACGCTGAGCGGGTCGGCCTCTTCTGATCCGGATGGGACGATATCGTCTTACGCCTGGAGCCAGGTCTCGGGGCCTTCTACGGCGACGCTGGGGACAGCAGGGGCTGTGACAACAACTGCCGGCGGACTGGTAGCGGGAACGTATATATTCCAATTGAAAGTAACGGATAATAGTGGCGCCACTGCGACGGCGCAG